>CAVUMW010000003.1:0-74978 GCA_963742635.1 uncultured Actinomycetes bacterium | reverse complement strand
GCCGCCTCGCTGGTCAGCTCCGTGATCCGCTCCGACGCCTGCTGCTCCGCCATCCGCAGGATGTTGTGCGCCTCGAGGCGCGCCTTGTCGGTGATTTCCTGGGCGGCCGACTCGGCCGCCGCGATGATCGCGTTCACCTTGTCGCCGACGGACGGCTGGGCTACTGCCTGCTCTTCCGCTGGACGATCACTCATCGATCCTCCTTTGTTCGAGCCACAGGGGCGCCGAGGTTAGTGGCTCCACGCACGATTTGCAACTTGTAACGCGGAAACGTCGCGCCGGAGTCATACGATCGGGCCGTGCGGCCTCCGCCCCACCGGCTCGACCGGCTCCCGCAGCAGTACTTCACCGCGCTCCTGGCGAAGGTCTCCGAGCACGCCGCGCTCGACGGGGAGCCGCTCGTCGACCTCGGGCGCGGGAACCCCGAGGTCGGGCCGCCGCAGCACGTGATCGACGCGCTCGCCGAGGCGACGAACCAGCCGTCGGCTCACGGGTACCCGCCGTTTCGGGGGTTGCCCGCGCTGCGGGAGGCGATCGCGGCTCGCTACTCCGACGTCTACGGCGTCGAGCTCGACCCGGACACCGAGGTCACGATCATGCCCGGGACGAAGACGGCGATCTGCGAGCTCGCGCTCGTCACGGCCGAGCGTGGGCAGACGATCGTCCTCCCCGACCCCTACTACCCCGACTACCCGTCCGGGCCTGCGCTGGCCGGGCGCCGCGACCGGGTACGTGCCGCTCGATCGCGAGGCCGGCTGGGCTCCCGACTTCGACGCTGCGCCGCGCGACGACATTGCCGCGGTCTTCCTCAACTTCCCGTCCAACCCGTGCGCGGTCTGCGTGCCCGACGGGACCTTCGCGGCCGCGGTCGAGTACGGGAACCAGACCGGCGCGCTCGTCATCCACGACTTCGCGTACGGGGACATCGTCTTCGACGGGCGGCGGCCCGCAGAGCTTCCTCGCCGAGCCGGGCGCGAAGGAGGTCGGCGTCGAGATGTTCTCGATGTCGAAGACCTACGGGATGGCCGGCTGGCGGCTCGGGTTCGTCGTCGGCAACGCGGAGATCGTGGCTCGGCTCGACCTGCTCGCCGACCACGCGCGCGTCGGGATCTTCTCGCCGCGTGCAGCAGGCGGGGATCGCGGCGCTGACCGGGCCGCAGGACTCGGTCGCCGAGCGCGTCGAGACGTACCGCCGCCGCCGCGAGCGCGTGCGCGAGGTTCTCCCCCACATCACGTCCGAGGGCTCGTTCTACCTCTGGTGGGAGCTGCCCGACGGCCTCACGCCGGAGCGGCTGCTCGAGCACCGCGTCGCGGTTGCGCCCGGGCGAGGGCTTCGGCCCGCGCGGCGCGGGCTGGGCTCGGCTGTCGCTCGCGGTCACGGACGAGGTGCTCGAGACCGGGCTCGAACGGCTGAGGGGCGCAATCGGCTGAGCAGCCGTTCGCTACGCTCTCAGCGGTGTTGACGAATCGTTCTGCACCCCCCGCCACCGTCACTCCGGTGCTGGTCTACCCGGACGTGCGAGCCGCCGTGGAGTGGTTGGAGTCCGCCTTCGGATTCGCGGAGCGGGTGCGGATCGGAGACGCGCACCGCGCTCAGTTGCGTGTTGGATCGGACGGCGCAGTCGTCGTCGCCGACGTCCATGGCGATCACGTGGCGCCGGGTGCGGGCGTCGTCACGCACGTCCTCAAGGTGCGCGTGCCGGACGTCGACGAAGCTTTCGCTCGGGCCCGCGATTTCGGCGCCCGCGTCCTCCAGGAACCACGAACATGGGAATACGGCGAGCGTTCGTGCTTCATCGAGGACCTGGGCGGTCATCGCTGGGAACTGAGCCAGACGGTGCGCGACGTCGAGCCCGAGGAATGGGGCGGCACGACGGTCGCACCCTGGTAAGTGACCCGGTTCGTCGTCGACTGCGACACATTGCTCGGGATTGCAGCCGGCGAGATCGAGGTCGCCGCCGAGCACAAGCTCGTCGCGCCGACGCTCGTCCGCTCGCAGGCGCTGGCGGCGCTGTACGAGGCGGCCCGCCGGGGTGAGATCTCGGCCGCCGAGGGGATCGAGCGGGTGACTCGGATCAACTCGCTGAAGGTTCGCTTCCTCGGCGACAAGGTGCTCCAGCGGACGGCGTGGAAGGTCGCGGAGGAGCTCGGGTGGGAGACGACGTACGACGCCGAGTTCGTGGCGCTGACGCGGCTCCAGGCGGACGCCTTCGTCACGTCCGACCGCGGTCTGGCGCAGGCGGTCTCCGGGCTGATCGAGACGGCGACGATCGAGGCCTTGCGCACGGCCTGAACGGATAACGTCCGGCTGTCCGAGATACGCGACCAGGGGGAGCCATGACGACACTCGAGAACCGCCCGAACACTGCACTGCTCGTGATCGACGTGCAGAACGGCGTCGTGGGCGAGGCCTACGACCGGGACACGGTCGTCGCGAATGTCGGCGCCGTCGTCGAGAAAGCTCGCGCGGCGGAGGTTCCGGTCGTCTGGGTGCAGCACTCGAGCGACAACCTCGCGCAGGGAAGCGAGCAATGGAAGATCGTCCCGGAGCTGAGCCCGGACGAGAGCGAGCCGCTCGTTCAGAAGCGATATCCGGACTCGTTCGAGGAGTCGACGCTCGAGCCCGTGCTCGCCGACCTCGCCGTCGGGCGCCTCGTCGTCGTCGGCGCGCAGACGGACGAATGCGTGCGCTCCACGCTGCACGGCGCACTCGTTCGCGGCTATGACGCGACGCTCGTCAGCGATGCGCACACGACCGAGGATCTCTCGACCTGGGGCGCGCCGCCGCCGGAGCTCGTCATCGCGCACACGAATCTCTACTGGGGCAACCATGAGGCTCCGGGGCGGACGGCCGGCACGGTCGAAGCGAAGGACGTCGACTTCGCAGCGTCCTGACCTTTTTGGGCCAGGCCTTACAGTTACGCCATGGAAGGCTCCACGCGCGAGACCGACTTCGTCGCGCTCGGCAAACCGGGCTCCGAGGCGTTCGCCGGGATCGAGACTTTCCCGAACCCCGGCGTCTCGCACGTCGAGATGACGTCGGATGAGCTGACCGCCCTCGGGCCGGTCAATGCTCAGCCCGACCTCTACGTCGCGAAGCTCGAGTACTGGCCCGGTCCGCTCTGCATCGAGTCGAAGTCGCTCAAGCTGTACCTGAACGGCTTCCGCAACGAGGAGCAGTTCGGCGAGACGCTGGCCGTCCGCATCCGCGACGACGCGGCGCAGGCGCTCCAGCTTCCGCCCGACAAGGTTCGCGTCACACTGAGACAGAAGTCGCGCGGTGGGATCGTGATCACCGCAACCGCCTGAATGCGGCCTCGATGAGCGCTGCGCGCCGGCTCGCGCTCAGCCGGCTCGCGTCGCTGACCGCGGGCTCGGCGGCGTACATCGCGCTGATCTCGGCGATCTACAACGAGACCGGGTCGGCGCTCTGGGTCTCGGCGGCGCTGTTCTTCGGCGTCGTCGGCTCGGTGGTCGGCGCGCCCGCCGCGGGGTGGATCGGGGACCGGTTCGAGCGGCGGCGCGTGATGGTCGGCTCCGATCTCACGGCGGCCGTCGTTGCCGGGGCGATGGCGCTGACGATCGACTCCGCGCTCGCGCTCGTGCTGCTCTTCGGGCTGCTCGCGGTCGTGCAGAGCCCGTTCGAGCCGTCGTCCGCCTCGGCGATGCCGAACCTCGTGCCGGCGGAGTTGCTCCCGCGTGCGAACGCGCTCGTGGCCGCCACGGCCTCGGCCTCGTACCTGCTCGGGCCGCTCCTCGGCGGGCTGCTCCTCGGCGCGGGCGCGTCGGCTCCGCAGCTGCTCGCGGTCGACGCGGCGAGCTTCGTCGTCTCGGCCGCGCTCGTCGTCTCGATCCGGCGGCCGTTCGGGCTCGGCGGCGGGACGGAGTCGGAGCCGGGAGTGTGGGCCGGCGTGCGGCTGATCGTGCGCGAGCCGGTGCTGCGCGTGCTGATCGCGGCGTCGATCGTCTCGCTGCTCGGGATGGGGATGGTGAACGTCGCGAACTACCCGCTCTCGATCCATCTCGGCGGCGGCACCGAGGGCTACGGCGCGCTGGAGGCGCTGCTCGGCGGAGGCGGGCTCCTCGGCGCCGCGATCGCCGCGCGGATGCTGAGCGCGAGCCGCGCGCCGCTGATCGTCACGGTCACGTTCGCCGTCTCGGGCCTCGGTCTCCTGCTCGCCGGGCTCGCACCGGTGCTGGCAGTCGCGCTGGCCGGGATGGCGATCGCGGGCGCGGGGCGCGGGCTCGGAGACGTGGCCGACACGACGCTCGTCCAGGCCCGCACGGACGACGCCCGCCGCAGTCGCGTCTTCGCGGCCCAGGACGGCGCGGCGCACGCGGCGTACAGCGCGGCGATGCTCGTCGGCGGCCTCCTCGTGGCCACTGCGGGTGCGCGCGCAGCCGTCGTCACAGCCGGCGGGTGCGGCCTAGCGGCGTCGCTGGTTGCAAGCCGCATGCTTCGGGGTAGGAGAATTGCGACGTGAACCGCCTCGAGGAACGCCTCGCGCCCCTCGACGGCATTGCGGCCGTGATCCTCTGGGTAGCCGGTGTCGTCGTCCTGCAGGGCCCTGCCCACCAGCCGCACTCGGACGCCTCGGGCGCCCGTGCGCTCCAGTTCTTCCAGGATCACACCGGCACGATCCTCGCGGGCACGACGCTCTTCGCGCTCGGGACGCTCTTCTTCCTCTGGTTCCTCGGGCTGATCCGCGCCCAGCTCGGGCCGGCCGAGGGAGGGACGCGGCGGTTGAGCTCGATCGCGTACGCCGCCGGAATCGCGATGGCGATCTCGCTGCTCCTCGTGTCGGCAGCGCACGCGGCCGGGGCGATGAACAACGTGCACCTCTCGCCGGACGCGGCGCAGGTCTACCTCGGGCTCTCGGCGGGCTTCTACTACGCGGCGGGGCTGTCCGGCGCGGTGTTCCTCCTGGCCACGGGCCTGACCTCCCTCGGGACGGGCGCGTTTCCGGCCTGGCTCGGCTGGGCGAGCATCGGCCTCGCGGTCTGGCTCCTGATCGTGCCGATCGCCTGGATCGCGCTCGTCTACGTCTTCCCGCTGTGGCTGATCGCGGTCAGCCTCATCCTCCTGCGGGACCACTCGACATCGACCTCATCGGGTTGAAGCCCGCGAGCGGGCACGCGCCCCAGAGGCCCTTGCCGGCGGACTTGGCCTCTCCTCCGGCGCGAAGCAGCTCCTCGGCGTAGCGGCCCCGCCGGCCGTCGAAGAACCAGACGCCCGCGGCGCCGTCGCGGACGAGTGTCAGGTTCACGTCCTCGTCGCCCTTCCAGACGTACGCGAGCTTGCGGCGGTACTGGTCGACCTGGTCGAGCTTCGGGTCCTGCTCGATGCGCACGTGCGTGCCGGCCGGGATCAGCCGCCGCGTGAGCGCGCTCGCCTGGTCGCCGTAGCACTCGACGTGCTTCTCCGGCGTGTCGATCTGGACGAGCCGGACGCGCTGGCCGCCGACGAGCTCGATCGTGTCGCCGTCGATCACGCTGGCCACGACGGCGTTCTCCTTCGAGCCGCCTCGCGTGAGGTAGGCGAACGCGGCGAGCGCGAGCACGCCCAGCAGCAGTGCGGCGACGAGGCCTCGCGACATGCGTCTGAGAATCGCAGAGAGACAGCCGTTCGACCGCTCCCATGCACGTTTTGGCGCAATCGGGAGCTATTCTCGATACATCGTCGCCCGAGCCCTGCACCCGTCGCCGTTCCTGATCCCGGTCGGAGCGGCGCTGATCTACGTCGCCAGCCTGACGGTGATCCTCGTCCAGGAGTGGAACGAGCCGAAGCTGCTCGTCGTCGCGTGCTTCGCGCCATCGGTGCTCGTCGGCCTCGTGGTCAAGCGCTTCTCCGCGCTGCTCCTGCCGCTGGCCGTGATCGTGCTCTCGCGGCTCTGGGTGCCGCTCGTCGACGAGGACCCGATCGTGGCGATGCTCGGTGGCCTGCTCGTCGGCGTCGTGCTCGCCCGCGTCCTCGAGCGGACGCCGCGGGCCGCGCAGGCCGAGCCGGAGCAGACCGACGCGCGGGCGCATCGCTCGCCAGGGCTCAAGCGCGTGGCGAAGCGGCTCGTGACGAGGGAGGGCGTCGACTCGGTGCTCGACCACATCCGGTTCCGCATCGACACGTTCCCGCACGGCATCTACCAGCCCGTTGCCTCGCTGCCCCGGATTCGGGCGACGCGCGGCGGCGGCTCCGAGTCGCGCTGGGAGGCGATCTTCCCGGTCGTGCGCGAGCAGGCCGTCGAGACCGCGGTCGACATCGGCGCCTGCGAGGGCTACTTCTCGATCATGCTCGGCGAGGCCGGAATCACGACGATCGCGCTCGAGGGCGATCCGGCCGTGGCGCGCACCGCCGCGTTCGCGGTTCGCCGGAGCGGGCTCGAGGACGTCGGCGTGCTCGCGCTGGCCCTCACGCCGGGCAACGTCGTCGCCGTTCCCGCCTCGGACTGCACGCTCTGCCTCTCGATCTGGCACCACTTCGTGCGCTACTACGGGCTCGAGGCCACGACCGGGATGATGGCGACGATCTGGAGCCGGACCGGCAAGGTGCTCTTCTTCGACACGGGCGAGACCGAGATGACGCCCGAGTACGGCCTGCCCGAGATGACGCCCGACTCCCGCTCCTGGCTCGCCGGCTATCTCGCGCGAGACCTGCGAGGGCTCGCGCGTCGAGCACCTCGGGACGCACGCGGCGTTCGACCCGTCGGGTCGGACTGTCGAGCGAAACCTGTTCGCGGTCATCCGCGTCTGAGGACCAGCGCCAGAATCGTTCCCGCGGCGACGAGCTGAGCCCAGGCGGGGATTCCGCCTTCTCGGTGCCAGCCCGGGATCCGGTGGCTCGGGAAGAGGTCGCGCTCGCCGAGCCGCGGGAGGACGTGCTCGAGGTCGGGCGCCGAGGCTGCGAGGGCGCCGATCGTCTCGGGGCTCGTCGGGCCGTGGCGCACTGCGACCGCGAGCGCGCACGCGACTCCGCTCACTACCTCGAAGCGCCGCGACGGAATGTCCTGGTGCGGGATCGCGTCACCGGCCGCGTGCAGGACGGGCCCGAGGAGCGCCGCGGCGAGCCGCGAACGCGTGAGGGCGCCGGCAGCAGCGCCCGTTGCCACGTGGAGCGAGACGATCAAGAGCGCAGGGGTGCGTCCTCGAGCCGCGGCGCGGGATGGCCGTTCTCCACACGCAGCCGCTCGATGAGCTCGGAGGCGGCCCCGCGCGACTCAGGGAACTCTTCTCCCATCCGCTCGCAGAGCGCCGCTGCAAGCGCATACACCTGCCGAACCGTGGGCTTGCCGGCCTTCTGCACCGTGACTATCAAAGCAGTCGACGGCGCCAGGCGTGTGCCGAGACTGCTCCAAGAGTCACGCGTCTTCGCGGCCGCGCCTAAGATATCTATAGAGACGAAAGGAGATATCTCAAGTGGACAAGACTTCATTGGTCATCGACCGGGTCAAAGTCGCTGAAGCGCGCGAGATCCTGGGCACGAAAACGCTCGCCGAAACGGTCGACGCGGCACTCGAGGAAGTCCTGAGGCTCGACAAGCGCCGCCGCGTCATGGATCGGATCCGCACGCAAGGCGGTCTCGGGCCCGATCCAGCGGAGCTTCGTCAGCTGCGAAGTCGCTAGTGGCGTACTACCTCGCGGACACGAGCGCCTGGAATCGGAGCGGGCGGGTTTCCGACCGCTGGTCAGCGCTCGTCGAAAGTGGACGACTTCTGCTCTGTGTTCCCGGTCAGGCTCGAGCTCCTGTACTCGACGAGAAAGAACGACTATGACGACCTCGCTCGGGACCTCGACGGCTTCACCCACCTACCGCTCGACTCGAAAGCCGAGGCAGCCGCCCTGCGAGCCCAACAGAGGCTCGCGACGACGAGCCAACATCGAGGGCCAGCCGTCACCGATCTCCTGATCGCCGGAATCGCAGAGGCCAACGACGTCGTCTTGCTCCACTACGACCGCCACTTCGACGTGATCGTGCGCGCGACCGGCCAGCCGGCGCAATGGCTGGCCAAGCGCGGCAGCCTCGACTGAGTTCGTCACACTCTGCTCGTGGGGAGAGTGCAGAGGGCACGCGAGTGGCTGCAGGCCCACCGTTGGGTGGTCGTCGCGATTCAGGTCGCGGCGCTCGTCATCCTCTTCGCCTTCTTCTACTGGGCGTTCCGCGACGCCTGGCACCAGGCGAAGCCGCTGCTCCGCGAGGCCGACCTCCGCGACGTCTTCATCTCGATGGTGATCCTCGCCGCCTACTACCTCCTGTTCGCAGTCGCGTGGCAGCGGATGCTCGCGGCCTGGGGGCTCGAGATTCCCTACCTAGTGGCGCTCCAGGCCGAGATGGCGTCGATCCTCGCCAAGTACGTGCCCGGGACGGTCTGGATTCCGGCCGCACGGATTGCGGCGCTGCGGCGGTTCGGGGTCCGCGACACGCCGCTCGTGCTGGCCTCGATGCTGCTCGAGGCCGGGCTCTCCGGGCTCGCAGGGGTGCTCGTCTTCTTCGTCAGCCTGATCTCGGTCGGTTTCGACGAGGCGCCGGTTCTGCCGCTGCTGCTGCTCGGGGTGATCGCGGCGGTCGGGCTGCACCCGCGGATCTTCACGCCGGGGATTCGCCGGCTTCTGCGCCCGTTCGGCGGTGCGGATCTGCCACCTCTCCCCTACTCGACGCTGGTCGGCCTGCTCGGCTACTACTGCCTGACGTGGATCGTCGGCGGTGTGGCGCTCTTCTTCCTGACGCGGTCACTCGGAGCGAATCCATCGCTCGCGGACATTCCGTATCTGGCCGGCGTCGCGGCCGTCTCGGCGATCGCCGCGGTCCTGTCCTTGATCACGCCGTCCGGGCTGGGAGTGCGCGAGGCGTCGATGTACGGGCTGCTGCTCGCGATCACGACGAAGGGCGTGGCGCTCGGCGTGACCGTGCTCAACCGTTTGACGATCACGCTCGTCGAGGGACTGCTGCTGCTCGCGGGGGCGCTGGCGTGGCGGTTCTTGCCGCGGCCGGAGCCCGAGACGGACCCTTGACCTCCAGCGGTTCGTGCCGCTTAAGCGGCCCTCACAATTTCTTGCCCGC
Source organism: uncultured Actinomycetes bacterium (assembly GCA_963742635.1). Lineage (GTDB taxonomy): Bacteria > Actinomycetota > Thermoleophilia > Gaiellales > Gaiellaceae > VAXT01. The sequence continues at coordinate 65,926 of CAVUMW010000003.1, read as the reverse complement.
TTACGAAACGGGCATAAAAATTCGCCGAGCCGGTTGCGCTTTCGTCCACTCAACCGTCTGACTTTGGGCTTCCGCCTACAGCCTTGCGGTTCAGTTTCGATCTACTTGCGCTCCGTGCTCGGCGCAAGCGGCAACCTATGGGGTCGGGGGCACTCGTGCAAGGCCTTCCGCGAAGAAAGTTCTCGCTCTTTGCGAGATCGCGAAAATCGCAGCCGACGAACTTGTCGCAAAGAGCGAAGATCAGCTCTCGTCGTCCGGACCGGATCGGTGCCGCAGGAACCACAAGGCCCCGCCCACGGCGGCGATTCCAGCCGCGACGGCCCGCTTGTTCGGCACGCGCGAGTCGTCGGAGCGGCCCGCGGACTTCGCCTTCTGCTTCGCCGCCCGCTTCGTGGCCGTCCACACAGCCCAGCCGAGGAGGGCATTGCGCCTGTTCACGAGTCCCATGGCGCGAGCGTACCCGACCTCTAGTGGGGCTGCGGGGGCGGGGGCGGGAGAGGTAGCGGCGGGAGCTCGACCGGCGGCGGCGGGAGCTGGACCGGCGGCGGCGGGAGCGGCGGGAGGTGGACCGGGAGCTCCGGGACCCGGACGGGCGGCGTCTGTACCGGCAGGCGCACGTGGAGGGGCGGCGGTCCTTGCGCCGGCGCCTGGGCCTGGCCGCTCGATCCGCTCGGGCCGGGCTCGATCGAGCCGGGCTTCGGTTTCCCGGGCTCGACCGTGCGCGTGGGAGATTTCCTGGGCGCGGGCTTGCGGGCGTGTCGCACCTTTGGCCGCTCGAGGCGCGTGCTCGAGGACGTGGCGCGAGAGAGCCGGGTTTCCGTGCGAGCGGTGAGGCGATTCGCCGCCGGCGCGTGCACATCGGTGGCGCGTGCGTTGAGCGGCTCGTGCCCGGTGCTCGTGACGACGAGCCCGGCTGCGAGCACGGTCGCGACCTTGAGCCCGATGCCGATTCCGCCGCCGGCGGCGCCTCCGGTCGCTCCGCCTCCGACGAACGACGCGAGCGACGCGGGGAGCGGGACCGCGCCCAGGCGATCGAGGGCTGCCCGCTGGGCGCGCTGGCGCCGCTCGAGCGTCGCACAGCTCTTGCACTCGCGCAGGTGGGCTCGGAGCGCGCCTCGTTCAGCGCTCGAGAGCTTGCGGCTCTGCAGTCGCGAGAGGGTCTGCTCGGCGTCGTGGCAGGTCAGGCCGCCCTCGAGCTGCTCGCGGAGCGCGCGGCGGGCGCGGAACATCAGGGTCTCGACCGCGGCAACCGAGACGTCGAGCACCTGGGCGATCTCGGCGTACGAGCGGCCTTCGAGCTCGCGCATGACGAGGGCCGCGCGCTGGTTGAAGGCGAGGAAGCCGAGGGCGCGGCGGAGCTCGGTCGCAGTGGGCACGTCGGCGCTCTCGGTCGGCGCGGTGGCGAGCGAATCGTCGAACTCGACCTCGCGCGGGCGGCGCGACGAGTCGCGGAAGCGCTGGCGGCAGACGTTGTGCGCGATCTTGATCAGCCAGTTGTGGGGTGTGCGCGGGCGCTCGCCTCGCTCGAACGCGCGGTACGCGTTGAGGAAGGTGGTCTGGGTGGCGTCCTCGGCGTCCGCCTCGTTCTGGAGGACGGCCAGGGAGTAGCGGTAGACGGCGTGGACGTGCTTGCGGTAGAGCCGCTCGAAGGAGCGGTCGGCGGCTGGGCGGCGTGCTTCGAGGAAAGGGGTCACCGCCGGCTGGATGCCGTTCGTGCGCCGTTCTTGCGGTTTGCGCCTGGCCATGGATGTCGGCTGGTGGGCCGCGCTGTGCGCGGGCTCGGCCGTCGTGCCTCCTCTTGTTCCCATTTGGCACAAACGCGTAACTCGTTCGACGGTAGGCTCGAAGCCGGGTGGCGGGTGGAGCTCCTCGATCCCCTCCCAGGGTGGGGACGTGGGGGTGGTGGTTCTGGGAGATTCGCCCGAGAGAGAGGTCGCCCGCGCGTCGAGAGCGGTGCGCGCCTAGGTCGCTGCGGTGGCGCGGCGCTTCGGGGGCAGATGGATCGCCCGCCCGAGCGCGACGAGGCCCGCTTCCTTGACCGCCTCCGACAGCGTCGGGTGCGCGGCCATCCCGTCGGCGACCGTCTCCACCGTCGCCTCCGCGTCGAGCGCCACGACCCCCGCCTCGATCAGGTCGGTCACGTGCGGCCCCACCATCACGATCCCGAGCAGCTCGCCGTACCGCGTCTCGTGGATCGACTTCACCCAGCCGACGGTCTCGTTCTGCATCACCGCGCGAGCGTTCGCGACCCACGGGAACATCCCGGTCGCCACGTCGTCGCCGTACTGCTCCCGCGCCTCGGCCTCGGTCAGCCCGACGCCCGCGATCTCGGGATCCGTGTAGATCGGCCGCGGCACCCCGCGGTTGTCGACCACTGCGTCGTGACCCATCGCGTTCTCGGCCGCGACCTCGCCCTCACGGAACGCCGTGTGCGCGAGCTGCCAGTACCCGGCGCAGTCGCCGACCGCGTAGATGTGGGGCACGGTCGTCCGCCGGTGCTCGTCGGCGGCGATCCCCTTGCGCCGGTCGAGCTCGACGCCGATCTCCTCGAGCCCGAGCCCCTCGACGAGCGGTCCGCGCCCGACCGCGACGAGCATGAGATCCGCATCGACGGTCTCGCCGTCGCCGAAGTGCACGCGCAGCCCATCTCCGGTCTCCTCGACCTTCGTGCACTGCTTCTCGAGGTGGAGCGTGATCCCGCGCCGGCCGAACTGCTTCGCAAGCTCCTTGGCCGCATCGTCGTCCTCGGCCGGAATCAGCTTCGGCAGCATCTCGATGATCGTCACCTCGGTGCCGAAGCGGTTGAAGATCGACGCGAACTCGCAGCCGATGATGCCGCCGCCCAGCACCACGAGCCGGCGCGGCACCTCGGTCTGCCCGAGCAGGCCCTCGGAGTCCACGCAGCGCGCCGAGTCGAGCCCCTCGATCGGCGGGCGCAGCGGGAACGAGCCGGTGGCGACGATCGCGCTCTTGAAGGTCACGTCCTCCCCACCCTCGACGGCGATCGTGTTCGCGTCCTTGAAGCGGCCGAGGCCCTTGACCCACTCGACGCCGTTCGCCTTGAAGAGGCTCGCGACGCCGTTGACCATCTGCTTGACGACGCCCGCCTTCCACTCGTTGGCGGTCGCGAAGTCGAGCTGCGGCGCGCCGACCTGGACGCCGAGCTTGGCGAACGTGTGCTCGGCCTCCTTGATCGCGAACGCGGTCTGCACCCAGGCCTTCGTCGGGATGCAGCCGATGCGCAGGCACGTCCCGCCGAGCTCGGGCTCCTTCTCGATGCAGACCGTCTTCGCACCCAGTTGAGCGGCGCGAATCGCGGCCGTGTAGCCGCCGGGGCCTCCTCCGAGAACCGCGACGTCGCAGTCCATGCGCTCGATCCTATCGATCGAGGGGCGGCAGCCCGAGGACCTCGACGGCCCACGGGAGCGCCACCTCGAGCTGCGCGAGCTGCACCGCCCGCACCTTCGGCGCCCCGGTGGGTGGCGGCAGTCCCGCGATCGGCGCGAAGAAGCCGCTCACGACCGCGGTCAGATCGCCGGCGTCGGGCATGAGCTCTGTGGGAGCCGGTCCGCCTTCGAGGCTCACGGTCGCCAGCCAGAAGGCGAAGTCGACGCGCGGGTTGCCGAGACTCGCCCAGTTCCAGTCGACGAGCTTCGCCCCCTGATCGACGATGCAGATGTTGTCGCTCCGCACGTCGAGGTGGACGAAGGCTTCGCCGCTGATGTCGCAGCGGTCGGTCGCAGCGACCAGCTCAGGCAGCGCTCGCTCGAGCCACTCCGCGGAACAGAGACCGAGACCCAGAAACGGCGTCGGGTCGTCCTCGACCTCGCGCCAGGTGTGGAGGTCGCTCCACACGAGCCTTTGCAGACCGTCCGGTGGCGACAGCGCATGGATCTCCGCCAGCGCCGCTCGCACGAGCTCCACATCCCCTGGACGCCAGGGCGGCGGCCAGTAGGCGCCGGTCAGGTCCTCCAGCACCAGGATCGGGCGCACGCCGTCGTCGTCCCAGCGCACGAGCCGCGGCATGAAGGAGCCCTCGATACTCGAGTAGATCCGGTGCTCGTCCCGGAGAAACCCGGCTGTCGGCTCGTCAACGGCGACCTTCGCGAACGCGCGCGTTCCGTCGGCCAGCTCGACGAGCCAATGCTCCATCAGCGTGTAGCCGCCGCCGAAGATCCGGCGCACCGGCTGCGCGCCGAGCCGCTGGGCTAGAAGGTCGCGCGCATCGTCCATGCGCCGTCGCGCTCGTCGACTTTCTCGAAGCCGTAGCGCTCGTAGAGGTGCACCGCAGGGCTGTCCGAGGCGACGCTGAGGCTGATCGCGTGGTACCCCTCGGCGCGGGCCCGGGCGAGGAGCGCGTCCATCAGCTCGCCGCCGAAGCCGTGGCCGCGCCGGCTGGGGACGACGGCGATCGCGAGCTCGGGCGTCTGCTCGTCGACGAACCCGTAGCCCGGAGCCGACTGCTTGAACTGGCGGTACCACGCCGCGCCGACCGGGAAGCCCTCGTCCAGCGCGATCACGGCCGCGTCGCCGGGACGGCCCCAGTTCTCGACGTAGCGCATCGGGTGCAGCCCGGTCTCGTCCTCGTCCTGGCCCGTGCGCCAGTAGTAGGCGTGCCGCAGCATGTCGCGGAGGAAGCGGGCGTCCTGCGGCGTGCCCGGCCGGATCATGGCGTGAGTCTATGTAGTGTCGAATCGTGTCGAGACCGGTGACGATTCGGCCGTTCGAGGAGCAGGACGCGTCCGCGTGCCGCGCGCTCTGGGCCGAGCTGACGCGGTCGCACCGCGCGCTCTACGACGATGCGACGATCGGCGGAAGCGACCCCGGCTCGGGGTTCGACGCCTACGTGGGCGAGTTCGCCGGCGCGCGCAAGTGGGTCGCCGAGCGCGGCGGCTCGGTGATCGGCTTCGTCGGGCTGATCATCCGCGGGAAGCAGGGCGAGATCGAGCCTGTGGTCGTCTCGTTCGACGCGCGCGGTCAGGGGATCGGGCGCTCACTCGTGCAGACGGCCGTGGACGCGGCCCGGGCCGAGGGCGTCGACCAGCTCAAGGCGAGCCCGGTCGCGCGGAACTCCCACGCGATCGACTTCTTCCACTCGCTCGGGTTCACGGCGCTCGGCCACGTCGACCTGCTCATGGACTCACGCCACCCGGCGAGCTACTGGCAGCGCGGCGAGCGACTCGCCGGCAGCGACTTCGACATCTAGCCGTCGCGGAGCTGCTCGACGAGCTGGAGCCGGTTCCCGTCGGGGTCGTAGACGTCGACGATGCGCACCTCCTCGTGCAGCTCGAGGACGGTGCCGATCTCGACCTGCTCCTCGCGCAGGCGATCGGCCTCGGCCTTCACGTCGACGACGTCGATGCTCGCGACCGGCCCGTCGAGGAACGGCTCGCCTTCCGCGAGTGCGATCTCCATCCCGCCCCGCTCGAGCTCGGCCCAGTCCTCGTCCGCGGCGGTCTCGGTGAAGCCCAGCTTGCCGGTGTAGAACGCCCGCGCCGCGTCGAGGTCGTTGACGCGGTACCAGATGCGAGTCAAAGCGCCAGGCCGGGCTCCTCGAGCAGCGTCTTCAGCTCGCGCAGGAACTCGGCGGCCTTCGCGCCGTCGACGGCCCGGTGGTCGCAGGTCAGGGTCATCGCCATCAGCGGGCGGGCGACGAAGTCGCCGTCGTCGACGACCGGCTTCTCCTCGATCGCGCCGACCGCGAGGATCGCGGCCTGCGGCGGGTTGAGGACGGCCGTGAAGATCTCGACGCCGTACATGCCGAGGTTCGAGATCGTGAACGTGCCGCCGTCGAGGTCCTCCTGCGAGAGCTTGCCCTCGCGCGTGCGCTGGACGATCTCCTTCCGTTCCGCCGCGATCTGGACGAGCGACTTGCGCTCGACTTCGCGCTGGACCGGGACGATCAGGCCGCGCTCCGTGGCGACCGCGAGCCCGATGTGGGCGTTCGGGAAGATCCGCAGCTCGTCGTCGGCGAAGTGCGCGTTCACCTCGCGATGTCGAAGGAGCGCGATCGCTGCGAGCTTCGTGAGGATGTCCGTCACGCTCACGCCCTGCTCGCGAAGCCGCGCGTGGAGCTCCTGCGCACGCGTCATGTCCGCGGACATCGAGATCTGGAATGCGGGCGCCTGCCAGGCTTCGGTCAGGCGGCGCGCGATCGTCTTGCGCAGCGACGTGAGCGGGACGACCTCGGCCTCGAGCGGTGCGGCGCCGACCGGCGCGTGCGCGGGAGTTGCCGCGGCGCGCTCGACGTCCTCGGCCACGATCCGGCCGTCCGGGCCGGTTCCTCTGAGGCTCGCGAGGTCGATGCTGCGCTCGCGCGCGATCCGTCGCGCAAGCGGGGACGCCTTGATCCGCCCGTCCGCGCGCGCGGTTTCCGCGGGCTGCGGCTCCGGCTCCTCGGCCGAAGCCTCGCGCCCGCGCTCTCGTTCCTCGGCGCGGGCAGGCCCAGGCGACCCTTCCTCGTGCTCGTCGTCCTGGACTTCCTCGGCCGCCTCCTCGTCCGCGGGCACGTCTTCGCCCTCCTCGCCGATGACCGCGATCCGCTTGCCGACCTCGATCTCCTCGCCCTCGCCGGCGAGGATCTTCAGCAAGACGCCGCTCGCGTCGGCTTCGACCTCCTGCGTGACCTTGTCCGTGTCGAGCTCGTAGAGCGGCTCGCCCTTCTCGACCGTGTCCCCTTCCGACTTGAGCCAGCGGACGATCGTCCCGGCCTCCATGCCCTGCCCGAGCCGCGGAAGGCTGACATCAGTAGCCAAATTGTTCCACTTCTTTAGCGGGGTCTGACCCCGTGGTTCCGCGGAAAACGGCGTGGTTGACCCGAGCACCGTGTTCGGACGGGGTCAGACCCCCGCCCGGCCGGCGGAACGCGGTCATGTCCCGTTCCGCCCGACGGTGCGCATGATCGCCTCGTGCACGTCGGCCGCGTGCGGGACGACGAACTCCTCCATCACCGGCGCGAAGGGCAGCGGCACGAACTTCGCCCCCACGCGCTCGACCGGAGCGTCGAGCCAGTCGAACGCCTGGTGCTGGATCACCGCCGCGACCTCGGCGCCGAAGCCCATCCGCGTGACGGCCTCGTGCGCGACGACCGCGCGGTTCGTCTTCTTCACGGACTCGACGATCGTCTCCTCGTCGAGCGGCTGCAGCGTGCGCGGGTCGACGACCTCGACCGACACGCCGTCCTGCTCGGCCTGCTCGGCCGCGGCGAGCGACTCGTGGACGAGGCGACCGGTCGCGATCACGGTCACGTCGCTCGCCCTCACGATGCACGCGCGCCTTGCCGATCGGGATCGGCTCCAGCTCCTCGGGCACGTCCTCCTTGAGCCCGTACAGCGTCCGGTGCTCGAAGAAGACGACCGGGTTGTCGTCGTAGATCGCCGACCAGAGCAGGCCGCGGACGTCGGTCGGCGTCGACGGGAACAGGACCTTGAGCCCGGGGATGTGCACGAACCAGGCCTCGAGCTGCTGCGCGTGCTGCGCGCCCGGAGACCAGCCCGCTCCGCCCTGCGTGCGCACCGTCAGCGGCACCTTCAGCTGCCCGCCCGACATGTACCGGTGCTTCGCCGCCTGGTTGACGAGCTGCTCGGTCGCGAGCGTCAGGAAGTCCTCGTACATGACCTCGACGACCGGCCGCATGCCCTGCATCGCCGCGCCGATGCCCGTGCCCACGAGCGCCATCTCGGAGATCGGCGTGTTCCGCACGCGCTCCGGCCCGAACTCGTCGAGCATGCCCTGCGTGACGCCCATCGAGCCGCCCATCTCGGCGATGTCCTCGCCCATGATGAAAACGTCGTCGTCGGCGCGCATCGCCTGCGAGAACGCGTCGCGAACCGCCTCTCGGTAACTCAGCTCAGGCATGTCCCGTCCACCCATGCCCGGGACCTGTCCCAGGACACGGGCGCTTCGGCCATGGCTCGGGACCGTCCCAGACAGGTCTGCGTTGCCTAGGCATAGAGGTTCTTGAGCGCGTCCTCGGGCTTCGGGTCGGTGCCCGCCTTGGCGAACTCGACGGACGCCTCGACGAGCTCGTGCGCCTCGCGGTCGGCCTCCTCGAACTCCTCGTCCGAGAGGCCGAGCTTCTCGCGCAGGTGCGTGATCGGATCCTGCGTCTTGCGCAGCTCCTCGACCTCGCCCTTCGGCCGGTAGACCTGCGGGTCGCCGATGTAGTGGCCGGTCAGCCGGTACGTCTCGAGGAGCAGGAAGACGGGGCCGCGCCCCTCTCGCGCGTGGTCGAGCGCGGCGTGCGCCGCCTGAAAGACCTCTTCCACGTCCTGGCCGTCGACGCGCATCGCCTCCATGCCGTATGCGGCCGCGCGCTTCGTCAGGTCGTCGATCGGCAGCTGCTGGCGCGCCGGCGTCGACTCGGCCCAGTGGTTGTTCTCGCAGACGAAGACCGCCGGCACCTGCCACAGCTGGGCGAGGTTCAGCGACTCGTGGAACGTGCCGATGTTCGTCGCGCCGTCGCCGAAGAACGCGACCGCAACGCGCGGCTCGTCGCGCATCTTGAACGCGAGCGCAGCGCCGACGGTCGCAGGCAGGCCGCCGCCGACGACCGCGTTCGCACCGAGGTTCCCGCGCTCGACGTCGTACAGGTGCATCGAGCCGCCGTAGCCGTGGGACGTGCCCTCGAGCTTGCCGTACAGCTCGGCCATGACCTCGTTCGGGTGCGTTCCCTTGGCCAGCGTGTGCCCGTGGGCGCGGTGCGTGGACGCGATCACGTCGCCCTCCTCGAGCGCGCGGCAGACGCCGACCGCGCACGCCTCCTGGCCGATCGCAACGTGCAAGAACCCGGGCAGCTCGCCCGCGCGAAAACGCTCCTCCACCTTCTCCTCGAACCGGCGGATGAGCAGCATTTCCCGAAAGAACTCGCGCAGCTGCTCCTCCGAGACGGCCCCCTTCTTCTCGACCTTCGCCACGGGGTTGCAGTGTACGCTCGGGCGGATGAGTCTCGCCGCCGACTGGGACGAGCTTCAGCAGAGCCTCCGCGAGGGCTGGGGCGTTGCTCACCTGGGCTTGACGCTTGCGGACGAGGGCCAGTCCGAGCGGGCAGCCGCGCTGCTCGGGCCCGCGAATCCCGGACGGCGCGGGAAGGTAATCCGCTTCTACGCGGCGCGTCGCGGCGAAGGGCGCTCGCCGGACACCGTTCGCAGGCTCCTCGAGGGCATCGACGCCGAGGGGATCCGGGGCGAGCTCGAGCTCGTCGGGGCCGACGAGGCGGTGGTCGACCGAGCAGGCCGTCCGGCCGAAGCTCGTGGCTGCGTGGGACACGGCCGTCGCCGGGCTGCCGCCCGACTGGAGCGACCTCTACGTCGAGCTGGAGCTCGAGTCGAGCGACTGGCTGGAGCGCGCGGCGCTGCTGATGGCGCCGGTCAACCCGGCGCGCTACGGCGAGGCGCCCGGCTTCCGGTTCAGGGTCGCGAGCAGCTTCGGCTACGGGGCGTCCGCGGCGATGACCCGGCGCTGCCTCGAGCGGGTCGACGCGGAAGAGCTCCGCGGCGAGCTCGACATCCTGCGCGTGCTCTCCGACACGCACCCCGTCGCGACGCAGGGGCCGGTCTGGTACGTCGAAGGGCGCTCGGTGTGAGCGATCCGGTCTCCTGGTTCCTGATCGAGCCGGGCTGGGAGGTCGTCGGCGCGGACGGCGAGAGCGTCGGCAAGGTGCACGAGGTGGTCGGCGACCCGGAGCGGGACATCTTCGACGGCTTGCAGGTGACGGCAGGGATCCTCGCCGAGGCGCAGTACGTCCCGGCCGAGGAAGTCGGTCAGATCACCGAAGGCCGCGTTCAGCTCACTGCACGGTGACCGGCACGCGCTGCAGCGCGTTGTTCACGTAGCCGCCCGTGTTCCACTCGGCCTCGTCGGGCTGGGTGTTGCCCGCGCCGTCGGTCGCCCGTGAGCAGAGCTCGTGCTCGCCGGGCTCGGCGTCCCACTGGAACGACCAGCGTCGCCACCCGTAGTCGCCGGTCGGCTCGCCGAGCTCTGCGTCGTGCCAGGTCTCGCCGCCGTCGACGCTGACCTCGACGCGCGCGATCGGCGCCCAGCCCGACCAGGCTCGGCCCTCGAGCAGGCAGGGGCCGGGCTCGAGGAACCGGTGGCGCTCCGGGAAGTCCGGGATGCCGGGCGGGACGAGCAGCGAGCGCGGGTGGATCCTCGTCACCGGCTCGCCGGGGTCGTCCTCGGTTCGCTTGATGCGGTACTGCTTGGCCTGCTGGAAGCCCTCGAACGGCTCGGTGATCGCGGTGATCCGCTCGAGCCACTTGACGTGGGTCATGCCGTACCAGCCGGGGACGATCAGGCGGAGCGGGAAGCCGTGCTGCGGTGGGAGCGGCTGGCCGTTGATCTCGTAGGCGAGGAGCATCTCCGGCCGGAGCGCTTCGTCGACCGGGAGGCTGCGCTCGTACGCGTGCTCGACCTCGCCCTGGACGCCCCGGTCTAGGCCCGTGAACAGGATCTCGACGGCGTCGGCTCCGATTCCGGCCTCTTCGAGCAGAGGCGCGAGCGGCGTGCCCGTCCACTCGGCGTTGCCGATCGCCTCTTCGAGCCACGGCTGGCTGAGAGGGCGCGGCGTGAGGCGGGCGCGGCCGTTGCCGGCGCACTCGAGCGTGCAGGCGACGGTGGCTCTCGGCCGCTCCTTGAGCTCGTCGAGCGAGAGCGACAGCCGGCGGTCGACCTCGCCTCCGATCTCGAGCCGCCAGGTGGCGGGGTCGACGAGCGGAATGTCGAAGTGGATCAGGAGGTAGTGGAGCCCGATCGGCGTCAGGTCGTAGCGGAGCGACTCGAGCGGGAAGCCGTGGTTGCGAGTCGCGAGCGCGAGCTCGACGGTCGTGAAGTCGTCGACCGCGGACTGCTTCTCCGATTCAACTGCCACGCCAAAGAAGCTACGCCCTCCGGCGCAGCCCGGCAACTCGAACGGACATGTCCAAGTGCCAGGCACCGGAGACATGTCCGGTGCCAGGCACCGGCCGTGTCTGCGACGGACATGTCCGTCGATGGAAGAAAGCCGGCATGGACGCGGGTCGCCGCTCGACGGTCCGGTGCCAGGCGCTGGACATGTCCGTGTGCCTGGCACTGGGACAGGTCTCGTTGGGCTACGTGGCGGCCAGCTCGTAGTGGATTCGACGCAGGCGCTGGTTTCGTTCTCGGAACACCTCCACCACCTGGGGGTCGAACTGCTGCCCGCTCTCGCCGATGATCTCGGCCGCGGCATGCGCCCACGTGCCCGCGCGCCGGTACGGGCGGTCGCTCGTCATCGCGTCCAACGCGTCCGCAACCGCGAACACGCGCGCGCCGAGCGGAATCTCCACCTCGCCGATCCCATCCGGGTACCCGGCGCCGTCCCAGCGCTCGTGGTGGTGCCGAACGACCTGGAGCCCCTGCCCCTGGAGCAGCGCGACCCCGCTCATCAACTGCTCCCCGAGCACCGTGTGCGTCTCGAGCAAGCGGCGCTCGGACGCGGACAGCGAGCCCTCCTTCTGGAGGATCTTGTCCGGGATCCTGATCTTCCCGATGTCGTGGAGCAGGAACCCGTACTCCACGCTCGGATCCTCGAGCAGCGACGGCTCCAACCCCCGCGCGAGCTCGACGGCGTACTTCTGCACTCGCTGAGAGTGCGCCCCGGTCCCCGTGTCCTTCAACTCGAGCGCCCCCGTCAGCGCGCTCACCGTCTCGCGGTAGGCCCGCTGGATCAGCGAACGCTGGCCGCGCTCGACCTCGAGCAGCCGTCGCAGATCCTGCGCGTACAGGATCAGCTGCTCCTCCGGCGGAGCCGCCGCCGACCGGTACGGCCCCTCGTAGAGACCGCCCGCGACCCGCTCGACCGCGTTCAGCAGCTCGAGCGGGCTGAACGGCTTGCGCAGGAACGCGTCCGCGCCGCTCGCCTGCGCCGCGAGCTCGGTCCCGCCCTCGGACCCGGTCAGCAGCACGACGCCGATGCTCGCCGTGGCCGGGTCGGCCTTCAGACGGCGGCAGAACGTGAGGCCGTCCGTGCCCGGCATGTTCACGTCGAGCACGACGACGTCGGGAGGTCGCGCGGCAATCCGCTCCAACGCGAGATCCGCCGAGTCCGCCTCCTCGACCTCGATGTCGACGACCTCGAACGTCGTGCGGAGCAGAATCCTCAGCGCAGGATCGTCGTCCACGACGAGCAGTCGAAGCCCGCGCTGGCTCCTCGCGGGATCGGACACGAGCCGAAGAGGGGCCGGCGCCTCGGCCTCCTCGCGCTCGCCGTTGAAGATCTGCACCCGGTTCTTGCCGGCCAGCTTCGCCGCGTAGAGCGCGATGTCGGCCTTCCGCTGCAGGTCGACGGCCGAGCCGGCATGGTCGGGAATCGTCGCGACTCCCGCGGAGACCGTCGGCAGCCGATGACCGCGGCGCTGCTGTCCGACGGCCATCCGTAGGCGGTCGGCAAGCTCGGCGGCCAGGCTCGACGGGCCTTCGACCACGAGCGCGAGCTCGTCGCCGCCGACGCGGAAGATCTCGTCCTCCGAGCGGACGACGCGCAGGAAGACGCGCCCGACCTCGCGGAGGATCTCGTCGCCGGCGACATGCCCGTGCTCGTCGTTCGCGCGCTTGAAACCGTCGACGTCGAAGAGCACCAGCGAGAGGGGGCCGTCGTTCGGCCGTCGCTCGGCGAGCCCGCCCAGGAGCTCGTCGAAGGCGCGCTTGTTCGCGAGCCCGGTCAGCGCGTCGCGACGAGCCTCCGCGTGCGTGAGAGCGATTCTGCGCTCGTTCGCGAGCGCGGCCGACGCGAGATCGGCGACCGCGGACACGAGCTCGGGATCGCCGGTGGCCTGCACGCTCGCGGGCAGGGCGACGAGGAGCGCGCCCAGCACCTGCCCGTCGACGACGAGCGGGGCGGCTATGGCCTCGGCACACGTGGCGCCGAGCCGGTAGAGCTCGCCCAGCTCGTGCGTGTCGGCGTGCGCGAGGGCCAGCTCGGAGAACGCACGCTGGACGACTCCCGGCGCGGAGTGCAGCGACTCGGGAGCGCCCGGCCCGGAGAGAGCCGCGAGCGAGAGCGAGGTGTCGGCCGAGCCGAGATACGTCGCCGCGAACGCCGCGCCGGTCAGCTCCGCGAGCTCGCGCGCGACGAGCTCGGCCGTGCCGCCGCCGTTGACCGAGCGCGCGATCGCGTGCGCGAGCCGGACGAGCGGGTCGCTGGCCCCGCCCACGGCGCGCTCGAGCTCCCAGAGCGGCGCCCCCTTCAGGCAGTACGCATCGGCGCCCGCCTCCATCATCGCCATCACGTCGCCGGCATCGTCCGAGCCGGCGTAGGCGACGATGCGCGCCTTCGGGAGCAGCTCACGGATCCGCCTCGTGGCGGCCACCCCGTCGAGGACGGGCATCTGCACGTCCATCAGCACGACATCCGGGTGATGCGCGACGGCGAGCGAGATCGCCTCCTCGCCGTTCTCGGCCTCGGCGACGACCTCGATCCCCGGCTGGGCTGCGAGGCTCGCGCGAAGACCCTCCCGTGCGTCGGGCGCGTCGTCGCAGATCAGCAAACGCAGCATCGACCCACTCCCTGACGTTGGCGGCCTCCAGAACCTGACGGGGTAATCGGCGTTCTCCTTCAGATGTTGACACGCAAGAAAAGAGCAGAATCGAGCGGGTTCGGCCCCGTTTTCTGCGCGAAACGCTGCGATCCGGACCGACAGACCGGCCGAAAGATCACCCCATAGGGTGAAACAGCCTCAGCCGACCAGCTCGTCGAGCTCCCGGGCGAGCGCCACCGCGTCCCGGTTGCTGCGCGCGATCGCGACGCAGGTGTCGTCACCGGCGATCGTGCCGACGATGCGCGGGTGCTCGAGCCGGTCGAGAGCACGTGCCACGGCCGGCGCCGAGCCGAGCTCGGAGTGGACGACGACGATGTTCTGAGCGGCCTCCACGCGGCGCCCGAACTGTGAGAGGACTCCTGCGAGCGCGTCCCGGGGGTCGGTGCTCCGCACGGCCTGCGGCGCCACGTAGCGCGGCCGGCCGAGCACGTCGTGCGTCTTGTCGAGGCCGAGCTCGCGGATGTCGCGGGAGACCGTCGCCTGCGTCACGCGGCAGCCGGCGCGCGCGAGCGCGTCGAGGAGCTCGTGCTGCGTCCCGACCCGCCTGCGCGTGACGATGCTCGTAATCAGCCTCTGACGCTCCTCTTTCTCGAGCGGGCGCGGCTCTCTTTGCATACGGGAAAGCATAAATATGCGGCGCTTCGCCGTTTGGCGAAGCCTGCTTCGCGGTACGCTTCGATTGATGCTGCGCAAGCTGATGTGGACCGGTCTCTACGCTTCGCTCGCCGCCGTTGCCACGCTGGCGGCCCGCAAGGCGGCCTCGGCGATCTGGCGCGTCGCCACCGGCGAGGAGCCACCGGCGAAGAAATGACGACGAAAGCCGATCAGGTCGTGGACAAGGCCGCGGACCATCTCCAGGAGGTGGCCGACAAGGCCGCCGCCGAAGGCGGGGTCGCAGCGAAGGTCGCGCAGCCGCTGGCCGACGACGCCGAGTTCCTGCGCAAGCTCAAGCCGAGCCTGATCAAGGCGCGTGCAAAGGGCATGGCGCCGACCAACCAGAAGCCCGTCCACGGAAGCGTCAACCCCACCGGCAAGCGCGAGAAGAAACCCGGAAAGGCGCGGCCCGAGCCCTTTCCTCATCATCGGCATCGCCTTCGTCGTCGGGATCGCCGTCGCGAAGATGATCGACTGGAGCAACGATGCAGACGCAGGAGACTGAGCAGAACTCGGGCCTGGGGGCGGTTGCCCGCCAGGTCGCCGAGCACACGAGCTCGCTCTTCCGGCTCGAGCTCGAACTGGCCCAGCTCGAGCTCAAGAAGAAGGTCACGAACCTCGGCGTGGGCATCGGCCTGGCGATCGGCGCCGCCGTCTTCGCCTTCTACGGCCTCGGCTTCCTGTTCGCGACGATCGCCGCCGGGCTGGCGACCGCGATGTCGACGTGGCTCGCGATCCTGATCGTCACCTGCGGCCTGTTCCTCGTCGGCGCCATCCTCGGCCTGATCGCGGTCAACCGGATCCAGAAGGGAACGCCCCCCATCCCGGAGCAGGCGATCCGCGAGGCGAAGCTCACGACGGAGGCGTTCAAGTCCGATGGCGACTAGCACGAACCACCGGACGCCCGACCAGGTCCGGAACGAGATCGAGACCGAGCGCGCGCAGCTGGCCGGCGCCGTCGACCACCTCCGGGACGAGATTCGCGAGGCGACGGACATCGGAGCGAAGGTGCGCGCGAAGCTGCCGGTGATCACCGCGGGAGCCCTCGCGGCCGGGTTCGTCATCGCCGGCGGGATCGGCGCGACGATGCGCCTGATCGGCCGGCGCCGCTGATCGTCACCCGGCGCGGAACGCCTGAGCGCCCGCGACTGGCTCGCGGTCTTCAAATCGAGCGGCAAGGAGTTCCTCGCGGACGACTGCATGGGCCTCTCGCAGCAGGTCGCCTACAGCTCGCTGCTCGCGTTCTTCCCGGCGATGATCTTCCTGATCGCGTTCCTCGACCTGATCGGGGCCTACGGGGCGCTCATCGACTTCCTCGACCCGGTCGCACCGAAGTCGGTGACGAGCATCATCCATCAGCTCGAGCGCGACACCGGCAACGCCACTGCCGTGCTCGTCGTCCTCGGGATCTTCGGCGCGCTCTGGGCAGGCAGCGGGGCGATGAGCTCGGTCGTCAAGGCGGTGAACCGCGCGTATGACCGGGAGGAGACGCGTCCGATCTGGAAGGTGCGGCTGATCTCACTCGTGCTCGTGCTCGCCGTCCGGCAACCGTCCTCGCCGGAGACCTGCTCCTGATCGTCCTCGGCGGGAAGCTCGGCGACGCGATCGCGGCGCGGGCGAACCTGGGCGCCGCGTTCACCTGGTTCTGGAACCTCGCGCGCTGGCCGATCGGGTTCGCGGTCGTGCTCCTGCTGTTCGCCTTCATCTACTACCTGGGGCCGAACCACGAGCAGCGGCGCTGGAGGTGGATCAGCCTCGGTTCCGTCGTCGGGAGCCTGATGTGGCTCGTCCTGTCCGGGCTGTTCGCCCTCTACACGTCCTTCTCGAGCTCGTACACGAGGACGTACGGCTCACTCGCGAGCGGCATCGTCCTGCTGCTGTGGCTGAACTACAGCGCGTGGGCCGTGCTGTTCGGCGCGGAGCTGAACAGCGAGCTCGACCGCCGCCGCGGCGGCCGCTAGCCGGCGGCCTTGACCGTGAACGAGCCGCGGAGCTTGCGGCTCTTGTCCGAGCGGTACGTGTACTTGCCCGCCTTGAGCGTGAGCGTCCAGGTCGCCTTCGCCCTCGCGGCGACGCCGGTCTTCTTGTTCACGCCCGGCCCCTTCAGGTGGAAGTTCTGGGTCTTCGACGTGTCCGAGACCGTGAGCTTGTACTTGCTCGCGGTCAGCGTCCGGACCTTCGAGCCGGAGCCCGTCCTGAGCGTGATCGTCTTCGTCGTCACCTTGCCGCTCAGCTTCGCCGCAGGCGGTGGAGGCGGCGGAGGGGGCGGCACGTTTCCGGCCGTGAAGCTGCCCTTCATCTGCGTCGGATGGGCGTCGCAGATGAACGTGTAGGTCCCGTCCGTGATCGCCACCGTCCAGGTGACGGTGCCCATGAGCTCGACGTCGGTTTTCTGATCGACCCCGGGGCCGCTCAGGTGAAAGTTGTGCTCGATCGAGTTGTCCGTGACCGTGACGTCGTAGGTGCCGGGATCGAGGTGTCTCACCCCCGTGCCGTCCGCATTCTTGAGCGAGATGTTGAAGCCCGGCCCCACGACGCCCGTGAGCGTCACGTTGGGCGAGCCGGTCGCCGCCGCGGGAATGGACACAGCCGCGACAGCCACGATGCCTATGAGCAGCGTTCGAAACATCCGGACCCTCTCTTCGCCTTCTTACGCGCGGACGCGCGATTCGGTTTTCGGTTACGCGGGCGGGCTGCCTGCGACGATGAATGCCCCGTTCAGCGCCTTGTTCCGGTCGGAACGGTAGCTGTACGAGCCCGGGCTTCAGGTAGACCGACCACTTCTTGGTCGTCCGTGCTGCGATTCCCGTCTTGGCGCTCACCCGCGAGCCGAGCAGGTGGAAGTTCTGCTTCACGGTTCGGTCGTGGACGACGAGCAAGTACGTGTTCGGCTGGAGCACGCGCACTCGTTTGCCGTCGGCGCCGACGAGCGTGATCGACTTCGCGGTCACCGTCGCGGTCAGCTGCGGGACGATCGGACTGCCGCTCGCCCCCACGGGCAGCGCGAGCACCGCAAGCAGAGCCGCTCCTAGTAGCAGTCGCAACATTGTCGCCTCCTTTCTACCACGATTGTTGTACCCGGTCTCGCCGCTTTAGACTCCTCCCGATGCAATTGCGGAAAGACGCCAAGGTCGCGTTGATCAAGAAGATCCCGCTCTTCAAGCACTGCACGCGCAAGGAGCTGGGCGAAATCGCGGCGATCGCGGACGAGCTCGACCTCAAGGAGGGCGCGCTGCTCACGCACGAGGGCAAGGGTGGCCGCGAGTTCGTCGTCATCGTCGAGGGCAGCGCGGACGTCGTCAAGAACGGCAAGCGGGTGAACAGCGTGCATGAGGGCGACTTCATCGGAGAGATCTCGCTCGTCACGGGCCAGCCGCGGACGGCGAGCGTGCAGGCGACCTCTGCGATCCGGGTGCTCGTGATCACGAGCCGGAACTTCAGCAAACTGCTCGACAACTCGCCGGAGATCCAGCGCAAGATCCTGCGCGCGATGGCCGAGCGCCTCGCGAGCGCTACGCCCTGAGCTCGGCGCCGAACCGCTTCTCGAGCGCCTGCACGATCTTCTCGCGCAGGGCGGCCGCGTCCTCGTCGGAAAGCGTGCGCTCGGACGACTGGAAGCTGACCGCGAAGGCGATCGACTTCCGGCCCTCGCCCACCTGGTCGCCGCGGTAGACGTCGAAGGCGCGCATCGCGCGTAGCTCCGGGCCGGCGGCCTCCTGCGCGGCGGCGACGAGATCGCCGGCCGCGACCTCGTTCGGGCACGGCGAACGCGAGGTCCTGGCGGACCGCGGGGTACGTGATCACGTCGGTATAGCGCAGCTCGGCCGTCGCCTCGAAGAGCCTGGCGAGGTCGAGCTCGAAGACGCCCCAGGCGCCCTCGAGCACGCCCGGGTGGAGCTCGCCGACGATGCCCGCCCCGACCGAGGCCGCCTTGCCGGGATGGAGCAGGTCGTCGGCCGTCCGCTCGAAGACGGGCTCGACCTTCAGCGCGGCGTAGAGCGCCTCGACGATTCCCTTCACGCGCCACCAGCCGCCCTCGACGATGCCCGCCGCGTGCGTGTGCTCGTCGGGCAGATCCGAGCCGGGCAGGTAGACGCGCGCGATCTCGAACAGCGCGACGTCCTCGGCGCCCAGCTCGCTGTTGCGCCGCGCCGCCTCGACGAGGCTGGGCAGGAGCCGGGTGCGCAGGACCGCGAGCTCGGCCGAGACGGGCTCCGGGAGGGTCCACGCCTGCGGGTCCGGGTCTTCGGCGCGCAGCGAAGGCGTGTACGTCTCGGCGAGCCCGAGGCCGGCCAGGACGTCTTCGACGCGCCTTCGCAGCTTCTGGATCGGCGTCAGGGCGCCGAACATCTCCCGGCGCGCGGGCAACGTGAACGGGACGTCCTCGAGCCGTTCGCGCGCGACCTCCTCGACGACGTCGACCTCGCGCGTCACGTCCCGCGAGCGGAACGTGGGCACGACGACCTCACCGTTTCGGCTGTCGAACCCGAGCCGCTCGAGCCAGCGCGTCTGCTCCTCGGGTGGGGTCTCGAGGCCGATCAGCTCGTCGGCTCGCTCGGGCCGGAACGAGATCACCGGGCGCTCGGGAAGCTCGCCCTTGACGTCGACGTGCCCCATCCACTCGGCGCCGGCCGTCGAGACGATCAGCTCGGTCGCGAGCCTGGCCGCCTGCTCGGCCAGGTGCGGGTCGACGCCCTTCTCCCAGCGGTTCGAGCCCTCGGTGCGCAGCCGCAGGCGCTCGGAGGTGCGGTAGAGGCCGGTCGGCTCGAAGTTCGCGGCTTCGAGCAGGACGTCGCTCGTCTCTTCGCCGATCTCCGTCTCCTCGCCGCCCATGATCCCGGCGATCGCCACGGCCCGCTCCGCGTCGGCGATCACGAGGTCGGACTCTTCGAGGCGGCGATCGACGCCGTCGAGTGTCCGGATCGACTCGCCCGGCTGGGCTCGGCGCACGATGATCTTCCCGCCCGCGAGCGTGCTCAGGTCGAACGCGTGCAGCGGGTTCCCGAGCGCGAGCATGACGTAGTTCGTGGCATCGACGACGTTCGAGATCGGGCGCATGCCCGCGGCATTCAGGCGCGACCTCAGCCACACGGGCGACGCGCCGACCGAGACGTTCCGGAAGAGCCGGCCGATGTAGCGCGGACAGCCTTCGAGGTCGTCGACGGCGATGTCCACTGGCTCGTCTCCCGCCGGCTCGGGGTCGACTCCCGGCGGAGGCGCGAGCTCGAGGTCGTAGAGCGCCGCCACCTCGCGCGCGATCCCGTACACCGAGAGCAGGTCGGGCCGGTTGCCGGTCGACTCGACGAGGAGGACGTCGTCCGCGAGCGGTAGCACGTCGACGAGCGGTGTCCCGGGCTCGGTCTCGGGCAGCAGCATGATCCCCGAGTGGTCGGTGCCGAGCTCGATCTCGTCCTCGGCCAGGATCATCCCGTTCGAGAGCTCGCCGCGAACCTTGCGCTGGTCGAGCTTCAGCCCGCCGGGAAGGACCGCGCCGGGCAGCGCGACCGCCACGGTCGCGCCCGCGCCGAAGTTCCAGGCGCCGCAGACGATCTGGCGCGGCTCGCCCTCCCCCACGTCGACCCGGCACAGCTGGAGCCGGTCCGCGTTCGGATGCTTCTCGGCCGCGAGCACCTTGCCGATCCGGAACAGGCCGAGGTTCCCGTCCTCGTCGGACACGCCGCGGCGCTCGATGCCCTCGATCTCGGCGGTCGAGATCGACAGCCGCGTCGCGAGCTCGTCGAGCGGCATCTCGATCGGGACGTAGTCCCTGAGCCAGGAGACCGGGACTCTCAAAACTGCCTCAACACGCGCAGATCGCCGTCCCAGAGGGGACGAATGTCCGGGAAGTCGTACTTGAGCTGCGCGACGCGCTCGATTCCGCAGCCGAACGCGAAGCCGGACCACTCCTCGTGGTCGATGCCGACGTTCGCGAAGACGCGCGGGTCGACCATGCCCGCGCCGCCCATCTCGAGCCAGCCGGAGTGCTTGCACGTGCGGCAGCCCTCGCCGCCGCAGATCCCGCAGGAGACGTCGGGCTCGATCGAGGGCTCGGTGAACGGGAAGTAGTGCGTGCGGAAGCGGACGCGCCGGTCCGGCCCGTACAGCGCGCGCATGACGTGCAGGAGCGTCCCCTTGAGGTCGGCGAGCGTCAGCCCGCGGTCGACGGCGAGGCCCTCGAACTGGTGGAAGATCGGGTAGTGCGTCGCGTCGATCGCGTCGCGCCGGTAGCAGCGGCCGATCGAGACCATGTAGATCGGCGGCTCGCCCTCCTCCATCGCGTGGATCTGCGACGGAGACGTCTCCGTGCGCAGGACGTGGGTCTCGTCGAAGAAGAAGGTCGCGCGGTGCGAGCGCGCGGGGTGCCACGGGTCGAAGGCGAGCTTGTCGAAGTTGTACTCGGTCGTCTCCACCTCGCGGTCGTCGCGCACCTCGTAGCCGAGGCCGAGGAACGCGTCCTCGATCTCGCGGCGCGTCTGGGTGATCGGGTGCAGGTGGCCGAGCGGGAGCGCCTGCCCGGGGAGCGTCACGTCGACGACGTCCTCGGTCAGCGCGCGGTCGAGCTCCGCACGCTCGAGCTGAGCCTGGCGGGTCGCGACCGCTTGCTCGATCGCCTCGCGGGCCGCGTTCAGGGCCATGCCCGTCTCGCGGTCGCGCACCTCGCGGAGCGCGAGCTTGAGGTCGCTCGAGCGGCCGAGGTAGCGGACGCGCAGCTCCTCGAGCTCGTCGGCGGTCGAGGCGGCCTCGATCGCGCTCAGGGCCTCGCGTTGGAGCGCTTCCGCGTCCACGCGCGCGACTGTATCGCGTGGCTCAGTCACGGCCTCGACTTTCTGCTGAGGATCCCGCTGCGCGCTAGCGCCGGTCCCCGGCAGCAAGCCGAGGCCCGGTAAAGAAAGAAAGTGCGCGGGTCGTCATCCGCTCACACGATACAGCGAGAATGGCTCGATGGACGAGTACGCCGCCTTCGCCGCCATCTACGACGACTGGGCGTCGCACATGACCGAGGACGTCCCGTTCTACCTCGAGCTCGTCCGCGAGGCCGACGGGCCGGTCGTCGAGCTCGCGGTCGGCAACGGACGGGTCGCGGTGCCGATCGCGCAGGAGACCGGCAGGAGGATCATCGGCATCGACCGCTCTCCGGCGATGCTCGCCCTCGCGCGGGAGAAGGCCGCCGAGGCAGGAGTCGAGCTCGAGCTGCACGAGGGCGACATGCGCGACTTCGAGCTCGACGAGCCGGCCGCGCTCGTCTACTGCCCGTTCCGCGCGATGCTGCACCTGCCCACCTGGAGCGACAAGCGCCGCGTCTTCGAGCGGGTCGCCGCCGCGCTGGCCCCCGGCGGCCGCTTCGTCTGGAACGCGTTCGTCTTCAACCCGCGAATCGCTGCTGCGAACGACGGCAAATGGGCCGTGGAGCGCGGCATCCGGCACCGGGTCGACCACTTTCCCGCCGACAACCGCCTCGACATCACGCTCGAGTCCGGCGGCAGCGTCTCGTTGTGGTGGGTCACGAAGAGCGAGTGGGAAGGGCTGATCGACGTCTCGGGGCTCGAGGTGGAGGCGCTGTACGGCGACTTCGAGCGCGCGGCGTTCGACGAGCAGAGCGGCGAGTTCGTCTGGGTCGCGAGGAAGCCGCGGTGAAGGCGAGCCCGTACGACCGGATCGCCGAGCTCTACGACCCGTGGAGCCGGAGCGTGGTCGAGGACGTGGGCTTCTACGTCGCCGAGGCGCGAAAGTCGGGCGGAGCAGTGGTCGAGCTCGGGATCGGCACCGGGCGGATCGCGATCCCGATCGCCGAGACCGGGAAGCGCGTGATCGGGGTCGACTCGTCGCGCGAGATGCTCGCCGCCTGCCGCCGGCGGGCCGAGGAGGCCGGCGTCGCCGAGCTGCTCGACCTGCGCCTGGGCGACCTTCGCCATCCGCCGCTGGACGAGCAGGTGCCGCTCGTCATCTGCCCGTTCCGCTCGTACCTGCACCTGGCCGACGACGGCGACCGCGCCGAGGCCCTCGCCGCTGCGCGCGAGACGCTCGTCCCCGGCGGGCGTCTGATCTTCGACGTCTTCGCTCCGGGCGACGACGACATCGCCGAGACGCACGGGCGCTGGCTCGAGCGCGAGCCGGACATCTACGAGCGCGCGGACTGGGACACGGATACGCGCACGCTGACGCTCTCGGTCAAGGGCCCGGAGGGCGCCGCGACGATGGCGCTCTCCTGGATCTCCCGCGGCGAGTGGATCGACCTGCTCGAGGAGGCCGGCTTCGTCGTCGAGGCGTGCTACGGCTGGTTCGACCGCTCCCCGCACCGCGGCGGCGAGGACATGATCTTCGTCGCCAGACGCGCCTGAGCCCGAGGGGGTCAGACCCCGCTCCAAAAGTGTGACGATCTCTCCACAGGCGCTCGGAACCAGGCGGTGTTGCAGTCCCGCATCGGCCCGTTCGGACAACCGAGTTGTAAAGGGGTCTGACCCCGTTCGGGCGGAATCGCTAGAGCAGCTCGATCTCGTCGCCGACGGCGACCTCGCCGCCCTCGACGACTCGCGCCAGCATCCCGCGCTTGCCCTCGAGCTCGGCGCGCAGGCCCTGGCGCAGCTCGTCCATCCGGTGGCACGGATCGCAGACCATCGTGATCTCGAACACGGCCTCGCCGGCGCGGACACGCTGGCCGATCGGCCACTGCTCCACGTCGTCGCCCTCGACGGTCAGGTTCTCGCGAATCGCGCCCGGCTCGACGCCGACCGAGTCGAGATGCTCCTTCGAGACGAAGAGCACCTCGCGCTTCGGCGGGTTCGCGTGCGCGCAGCCCTCGAGCCCCTGGCCGGCGATCGCCAGCCTGCGCTCGTGCCCCTCGGAGCGGCCGCTCTTGCGGCCAGGGGAAGTCCAGACGCCGACGATTCTGGCCATGGCTCGACTCTACCGAGCGCGCCGGTGCTCGTAGAGCGCGATCGCGCCCGCCACCGCTACGTTGAGCGACTCGGCGCCCTCGGCGAGCGGGATCGTCGCCGTCTCGTCACAGGCGGCGACCACGTCGTCCGGCAGGCCCTCGCGCTCGGCTCCGAGGACGTACGTGACAGGCACGCCCGGGTCGAGGCGCGCCAGCGGCGGCGCGCCGTGCGAGACGAGCGCCACGCGCTTCCCGGACGGCTCGTCGAAACCGGCCAGCGGGACGCGGAAGATCGCGCCGGCCGAGGCCCGGAGCGCTTTCGGGCCCGTCGGATCGGCGCAACCGCGTGACAGTGCGACCGATGCTCCGAAGGCGTCCGCGGCGCGCAAGATCGTGCCCAGGTTCCCCGGGTCGGCGACGCGCCACAGGGAGAGTGAGAGCGGATCGACGCCCCGCGGCAGCGACTCGTGCCGGAAGAGACCCATCACGCGCGGCGGATGCCCCATCGTCGACACCCTCGCCAGGAGCTCCGGCTCGACGTCCTCTCCGGCCCGCAGCACCTCGACCGGCTCGACCCCGGCGTCGTCCGCCGCCTGGACGAGATCCTCGCCCTCGACGACGAACAACCCCTCCTTCTCGCGCTGGCGCCGCGACTCGAGCAGCCGGTGGATCAGCCGCAGCTTCGGATTGTGGGCCGAGGTGATCACAGCTCCCACTGCAGCCAGGAGCCGTGGAAATCGGCGTGGCCCGCGAACTCGCGCTCCCCGCCCGGCCAGTAGACGAGCCGCAGACCCCAGCAATGCTCCTCCGGATCGCGCGGCTTGCCCGTCGAGATGAACGCGAGCCGCCGGTCCCGACCGGCCTCCTCGAGCACCGAGCGCACGCGGGCGCGACCCTCGTCGCCGATGTAGCCGAAGGATGCCGTCTGGAAGACGACCGTCAGGCCATCGCGGGGCTGGCCCGCGAGCACGTCCGGCAGCTCGTCGACATAGTCGCCGGTCACGAGCTGCGGCGGGTCTTCGCCGAAGCGCCTCGATCGCCCGGTCGAGGCGTTCCATCCGCCCCTCCTGGCCGGCCCAGACGAACGAGCGCAGCAGCCGCGCGCCCTCCTCGGTCGTGACGTCGATCGGCGAACGGTCGATCCCCATCCGCCCACGCACCTCCACCTCGAGGTCGAGCAGCTCGCCCGGTACGGCGCGGCGCTCCTCGCCCTCGAAGCGGAGCACCGCGTCCGCGCGTCCCCACTCCCCCGCCTCGTAGCGGTAGCGGTAGCGATCCCAGACGAGATTGAGCCCCGCGCTCGGCCCGAGCTCGACGAGGTCGAACGTCTCAGCGCCCGTCCGCTGCGCGATGCGGAGGAGCAGCGGGACGAGCACCCAGGAACGCTGCACCTCGTTCGTCTGCACCCCCTGCGTGGCGACGAACTCGCGCAGGAACTCGGCGTGCTCGGAGAGCGGATCGTCCCAGGTCGCCTCGCCGCCGAGAACGAGGTAGTGGAGCCCGCCGATCAGCCGCAGCGGAGCGTCCCAGGCCGGATCCGGCCCGACGAGCTCCGCGGCGACGGGGTCGTCCGCCCACGCGGTCAGCAGGTCGACGTACAGCTGCGAGCGGCCCTCAGACGAGGCCGCCTGGTTCAGAAAGACGCGGCTACTCGTCTGTGCCGGTGTCAAGCGCCGACTTCGCGTGCTCGGCGATCTTGCCGAAGGCGGCCGGATCCTCGACCGCGATTCCGGCGAGCACCTTGCGGTCGAGCTCGATCCCGGCCTTGCGGCAACCGGCGACGAACTGGTTGTACGAGAGCCCCTCGGCGCGCGCGGCCGCGTTGATGCGCATGATCCAGAGCCGGCGCATGTCGCGCTTGCGGCGCTTGCGGTCGCGGTACGCGTGGACGAGCGAGTGCTCGACCGCCTCGTTGGCGACCTTGTACCGGGAGTGACGCGTGCCGACGTAGCCCTTCGCCGCCTCGAGCACCTTCTTGCGCCGCTTCCGCGACGCGACCGAGCGCTTGACGCGGGCCACTAGCGACCACCTCCGAGCAGGCGCTTGACCTCGCGGGTATCCGAGGCGTGCACGTCCTGCTGCTGCCGAAAACTACGCTTGCGCTTCGCTGACTTCTTGCCGAGCAGGTGGGCCTTCATCGCCTTGCGGCGGAGGAGCTTCCCCGTCCCGGTCACCTTGAACCGCTTCTTCGCTGCGCTGTGTCTCTTCTGCTTTGGCATCTTCTTTGGCGACTCCTGCGTTCTTCGTCGGCCCGAGCATCATGACCATGTTCCGTCCGTCGAGAAGCGGCGGCGACTCGACCGCCCCGATCTCCTTGACGTCCTCGGCGAGACGCATCAGCAGGTCGCGTCCCCGCTCCGGATGGCTCGTCTCGCGTCCCCGGAACATGATCGTGACCTTGACCTTCGCCCGCTGGTTGAGGAAGCGGACGACGTGGCCCTTCTTCGTCTCGTAGTCGTGATCCCCGATTTTCGGCCTGAGCTTGATCTCCTTGACGTTGATCGAAATCTGATGCTTCCGAGCGAGCTTGGCCTTCTGCTCCTGCTCGTAGCGGTACTTGCCGTAGTCCATGACCCGCGCGACCGGCGGATCGGCCTGAGCCGCGACCTCGACGAGGTCGAGATCCTTTCCGTGCGCGTAGTCGAGCGCCTCCTGGATCGGCTTCACCCCGAGCTGGCCGCCTTTCTCGTCGACGAGCCGGACCTGCGAGACGCGGATGTCTTCGTTGATCCTGCTGTGCGGGATCGTCGGCCGCGAGGGCTCGACGCGACGTCGTGGCCTCAAAGGCGCTTCACCAAGCTGTCAGCTTCCTCCTTCTTCGAAACGACAAGACCGCTGCGCAGCAGCGGCCTGATCCCTTCCAACCTTCTCGGTTGAACCCCCGACAGGCCCTGTGGCCCCGGAGGTGAGGAACGTGTCGCCCCTGCTTTGCAGAGTCTCACACCGTAGCAGCCTCGACGCAAGCTCGCCCAGAAGCTGCTCGAGGCTCTTCGTCGACTGCTCTCCGCCATGCGTGCGAACGGCGATTGCCTCCTCCGACTCCTTGTCGCCCCACACGACCACGTACGGGATCTTCTCGACCTCCGCGTTGCGGATCCGCTTGCCGACGGTCTCGTCCGAGTCGTCGACCTCGACCCGGAACTCGCCCAGCTTCCCGGCGATCTCACCCGCAGCCTCGCGGTGATCGTCCCCGACCGGGACGATGCGCACCTGCACCGGCGCGAGCCACACGGGGAAGGCGCCCCCGTAGTGCTCGATCAGGATCCCCATGAACCGCTCGAGCGAGCCGAAGAGCGCGCGATGGACGACGTACGGCGTGTGCTCCGCATTGTCCTCGCCGATGTACGTGAGGCCGAAGCGCGCCGGCATCTGCGAGTCGAGCTGGATCGTGCCCATCTGCCACGACCGGCCGAGGACGTCGGTCATGTGCAGGTCGATCTTCGGCCCGTAGAACGCGCCGTCGCCCTCGTTGATCGTGTAGTCGATCCCGCGCCTGTCGAGCGCCGAGCGGAGCGCGCCCTCGGTGAAGTCCCACTCCTCGTCCGTGCCGAGCTTGTTGTCCGGCCGCGTCGAGAGCTCGAAGCGCGCCTCCATCCCGAACAGGTCGTACAGGTACGCGGCGAAGTCGAGCGCGGCGAAGATCTCCTCCTCGATCTGCTCCGGCGTCACGAAGATGTGCGCGTCGTCCTGCGTCACGTGCTGCACGCGCAGGAGGCCGTGCAGCGTCCCGCCCCGCTCGTTCCGGTGCAGCGTCGAGGCCTCCGCGTACCTGCAGCGGCAGCTCGCGGTAGCTGCGGAGCGCGTTTCCGAACAGAAGCATGTGGCCGGGGCAGTTCATCGGCTTCAGGCCGAGCATCCGGTCCTCGCCGTAGGGCAGCAGGAACATCTCGTCCTTGAACTTCTCCCAGTGGCCCGACGTCTTCCAGGTCTCGACGTCGTACATGAGCGGCGTCTTGACCTCGACGTAGCCGCGCCTGAGGTTCTCGCGTCGCCGGAGATCCTCGAGCACGTTCCAGAGCACCATCCCCTTGGGATGCCAGAACGGCATCCCGGGCGCGTGGTCGGAGAGGTGGAAGAGGTCGAGCTCGGTCCCGAGCCGGCGGTGGTCGCGGCGCTTCGCCTCCTCGAGGCGCTCGAGGTACGCGTCCAGGTCGGCCTGCGAGTAGAAGGCGGTGCCGTAGATCCGCGTCAGCTGCTTGTTGTGCTCGTCGCCGCGCCAGTACGCGCCGGCGAGCCCCGTCAGCTTGAGCGCCTTGATCGGCTTCGAGTCCTGGAGGTGCGGGCCGCGGCAGAGATCCGTGAAGTCGCCCTGCGTGTAGAGCGAGATCTCGCCCTCGGCCGTGTCGACGAGCTCGACCTTGTACTCCTCGCCCTCTTCCGCGAAGAGCTTCTTCGCCTGCTCGGCCGAGACCTCCTCACGCGCCCACTCGCGGCCCTCGTCGAGCTCCCGCTGGATCTCGGCTTCGATCTTCTCGAGCGCCTCCTCGCCGATCGGCTCCGGAAACTCGAAGTCGTAGTAGAAGCCGTTCTCGATCGGCGGCCCGATCGCGATCTTCGTCCCCGGGTAGAGCCTGCGGACGGCCTCCGCCAGGAGATGCGCCGACGAATGGCGCAGGACGTACAGCGCGTCCGGGTCGCTCGTGTCGCGCGTCGTCAGGATCTGGATCGGCTGCCCGTCCTCGAGCGGCAGCCTGAGGTCCTGGACGCGCCCGTTCGAGCGCACGAGCACGGCCTGCTCGGCCAGCTTGGGGCCGATCGCTGCAGCAGCGTCGAGGCCGGTCGAGCCGTCTGGAAGTTCCAGTTCCGTCGAGTCGGGAAGAAGTACGCGCATGGAACGAGAGGATACGGCCCGACGGCGTCCCACAGGCCGTATCGCCGCCGCCGACGTCCTGCGCGACTGGAGCGAGGGG
This sequence comes from uncultured Actinomycetes bacterium, assembly GCA_963742635.1. GTDB lineage: Bacteria > Actinomycetota > Thermoleophilia > Gaiellales > Gaiellaceae > VAXT01. Next base: position 37,934 of record CAVUMW010000003.1, on the reverse strand, counting down.
CTCTGTTTCGTGACCGACCTCACGCCCGCCGCGATGGCCCATGCGATCGGAGCGCCCGAGCCGGTCATCGATGGGCTCGGACACGGGCGCATCGAGCCGCCGCCCACCGGACTGGCGTACGTGCTCCTCGTCGGTGGCCCGGTGGCCCACGTCGACATCGGGCTCGAGCCGCGTGTCGTCGACCGGGCCGCGCTCGACGCTCGTTTCGGCACCGGTGGGGCCACGCCGCGCGTCGACCACGACCGGCCGTACGTCCTCTCGTACCAGGTCTCCGTGGCAGGGGCGCCTGCGGGCTGCTCCGTGTTCGGCCGCTTCGACGACGAACCGGCGACGGGAATCGTGGAGGCGAGCGGCGTCACCCTGCGGATCGATCCGCGCTGAGGGCCCGGCGTACGTGACGGGTGGCGGGGCAGGTCCGCCACCCGTCAAACCCTCACGGCCAGACCGGGCCGTAGGCGAGCAGCGCCGAGAGGGCAGCGATAGCAGCGCCGAACAGCGCGTAACGCAGCTTCATCGGGACCTTCCTTTCACTGTTGACCGCTTGGACAGGCCCCGAGCGCTCGAGTACGCCTAGTATAAAACGATCCCGCGTCATGCCACGACGAAAGTCAACACATGTCGACAACCCGGTCGAGGTCGGTAAAAGGCTCCGCGAAGCCCGCGAGCGCGCCGGTCTGAGCCAGCGCCAGCTCTCGTTCCCGGGCTGCTCGCCCGCATACATCTCCCGCATCGAGGCGGGCGACCGCATCCCGTCGCTCCAGCTCCTGCGCGAGATGGGCAGGCGCCTCGGCGTGAGCGAGGACTACCTCGCAACCGGCACCGAGCGCCACGACGAGAACGCCGTCCTCGTCGAAGCCGAGATCAACCTGCGGCTCGACGAGCGCGAAGCGGCCGCGAAGCTGTACGGCGAGGCCCTCGAGCAGGCGGCGACGAGCGACGAGCAGGCCCGCGCGCTCGCCGGCCTGGGGCAGCTCGCCTACCGGGAAGGGAAGCCGCGGGACGCGATCGCGCGGCTCGAAGAGGCGCGCGCCGTCGGGCACATCGATCTCGCCGACTACCCGGGCTGGGCCGACACGCTCGGCCGGGCCTATGCGTCGGTCGACCAGCTCGACGCGGCGATCAGCCTGTTCGAGAGCTCGCTCAGGTCGGCGGAGGAGCGCAACGACGCGGTGGAGGCGATTCGCTTCGGCGTGCTGCTCGCGAACGCGCTCATCGACAAGACGGACTTCGACGCCGCCGAGCGGCTGCTCGCCCGGATCGTGGAGCTGACCTCCGACTCGAACGACCCCGTCGTCCGCGCCCGCCTCTACTGGTCACAGTCGAGGCTGGCCGCAGCGCAGGAGGACCACCACCGGGCCGCCCGCTACGCGAGGCACGCGCTCGACCTGCTCGAGCTGACCGAGCACACGTACTACACCGCTCAGGCGCATCAGCTGCTCGCGCACATCGAGCTCGACCGGCAGCAGCCGCGCGACGCGCTCGACCTGCTGGAGAAGGGTCTCGACCTGCTCTCGGACAGCGGCACGCCGGTCGACGTCGCGCTGTTCAGGCTCGAGGAGGCCCGCGCTCTGATCCAGCTCGACCGGCCCGAGGAGGCCGCTTCACTGGCGCTGGACGCGACCGGCCTGCTCAACGAAGCGAGCCCCTACGACGCGGGGCGCAGCTACACCGTCGTCGCCGACGTCTACGCCGAGCTCGGCGACACCTCCAAGGCGATCGAGCTCTACGAGCTCGCGACGGAGCGCATGTCCTCGCACCCGAGCCGGTACCTGATGGAGACCTACGAGAAGCTCGCCGCGCTGCTCGAGGACGACGGTCGCAAGGACGAGGCCCTCGGCGTCCTGAAGAAGGCCGTGGCCGTCCAGACGCAGCCGGCCTAACAAAACCTTCCCAATTGGGCTGTAAGGGTTCCCGCGCGGATCCGGGTACCCATTGCGTGAGAACCGCACCTTTCCTAGCCGTGCTCGCGGCGGGCCTCGCCGCGGGCGGGATCGTCGTCGCGGCGCTTCCTGGGGCGACCTTCACCCCGCTGCCGCCGATCCGCGCCGTTCGCGCGAAGGCGGACGCGTACGTCAGCGGGGCGAAGCGCAGGGAGAACTTCGGCCACGCGACCGGGCTCCGCGTCGACGCGACGCCGATCACGCGCGCCTATCTGCGCTTCAACGCCGACATACGCTCCGGCGACGTCGCTCACCTGAGCCTGCTCGTCTACAGCCGCACGCGCTCGCAGACGGGCTTCCAGGTACGTCTCGTCTACGACCGGTGGTGGGAGAAGAAGATCACGTTCCAGAACGCACCCATCGTCTCGTCCGACTTCATCGCGTCGGGCCCCCTGAAGGCCGGCAAGTGGAACGTCGTCGACCTCACATCGCTCGCCGACCAGGCGGCCATGGGCAACGGGGTGAGCCTCGCCCTGACGACGCGATCGCGGAACGGACTCGACCTCGCGAGCCGCGAATCGGGTGTCCGGGGGCCGCGCCTCGTCGTCGAGCGGATCGCGGGCGAGAGCGGTGGGCCGGCGACGACGCCGACCGAGCCCGCGCCGGCGCCGGCCGATCCGGCCCCGGTCGGGTAGTACCTAGGTCGGAGACTTCTCCGGCCTGATGCTCCACTCGGCGAGGTCCCTGATGCTGACGATCCCGACCGCGCGCTCGTTCTCCACCACGGGCAGGTGGCGGAACCCCCCGTCGAGCATGATCTGAACCGCCTCGACCGGGTCCGTCGCCTCGGAGACCACCTTCGGATCGGCGGTCATCCATTCGCGGACTCGGGCCTCGCTGGAGTGGACGCGGCCGGCGACTGCGCGCGTCAGGTCACGTTCGGTGACGATCCCGATCAGGCGCCCGCCGTCCGAGACGACGATCGCGCTCACGCCTTCGGCGACCATCTTCTCGGCGGCGTGCCCGATCGTGTCGAACGGCTCGATCGTGATCACGTCGCGCGACATCACCTCGCCCAAAGTCGCCATGAACCGAGCATACTTGGCCGCGCTCGTGCGGCGCAGGACGTCTTAGCGATCCGAGTAGAACGAGCTCTGGACGCGGCGCACGTAGGCGTCGAACTCCTGCTTGCGCCGGTCGACCTGCTCCTCGCGCCCGGCCAGCTCGGCCGTCAGCCGGTCGAGCTCCCGACGGGCTTCGAGCAGCTCCGCCTCGCGCTCCTGGACGGACGCCTCGCGTAGCTGGGAGCGCCGCTCGAGCTCCGTCACGTGGACGGCGCGGCTCTCGAACCTGCGCTTGTCCTCGGCGGTCTGTCGCTCGACGACCTCGATCTGGCGCTCGCGCCCGTCGAGCTCGGCTTCGCGGGCCTTGAGGCGCTCGTCCGAGCGCGCCTCGAGCTCCTGGGCGAGGTTGTCGAGCTCGGCCTCGCGGAGACCGAGGTTGCGCTCCAGCTCGAGGAGCCTGCTGTCCGTGTAGCGGAGCTCGGCCTCGCGGCCCTCGAGCAGCTCGATCCGGCGCTCGACTTCGCGCTCGCGGGCGGCGAGCTCGTCGCGGAAGGTCTGTTCCCGTTCGGCGATGCGGACCCGCTCGACCTCGAGCTCGGCGGCCATGCGCTGTTCGCGGTCGCCCGCGTCGTCCGCGGCCTGGACGAGCTCCTCCTCGAGCTCCGCGATCCGCGCACGGGCCTTGTCGAGCGCGGCGTTGCGGTTGTCGAGCTTCTCGACGAGCTCCTCCATCTGCCGCTCGGCTTCCGCGGCGCGGGGGCTGTGGCCCTCGATGTCGTGCAGGACCTCGGCGAGCTCCTTCCGGCGATCGTCGGACAGGTCGTCGACGACATCGCTGGTCTGGCGGACGACGTAGTTCTCGAGACGGTTGCGCAGCTTCGACATGGCCGGTACCCCAAGAATCGGCCGCGTGCGAAGAAGCTTTAGCGGCGACCGACGACGAGATCGACCGGGAAGCCTCGTGCCCGGCGCGCGCCGGCCCGCGGGCTCTGCCTGAGCACGCGGCCGACCCGCGGTGACTGGATGCGGCGGATGGAGCCGACGCCGCAGCGCCCGCGGCGGATCTTGAGCCTCGCCTGGCCGAGCCTGAGCCCGATCACGCGCGGCACGTGGCACTTGACCGGGTGCGGCGGAGGTGGAGGCGGTGGAGGAGGTGGAGGAGGTGGAGGAGGCGGCGGATGGAGGCGGAGGAGGCGGCGGCGGCGGCGGCGGCGGCGGCGGAGGCGGCGGCGGTGGAGGTGGAGGAGGCGGAGGAGGTGGAGGAGGTGGAGGAGGCGGCGAAGACGAGGGGCCGCCCTCGGTCATCGTCGTCGTGTCGTAGTTGTTCGTGACCCCACCGGCAGCGAACGGCGAGTCCCCGATCGCCGTGCCGGCGACGAACGATCGCGCCAGGCCCAGCGAACAGAGCACGCTCCAGCTGTTCACGACCGGGTCGTAGACGAACGTCGACGCGGAGGCCCACGGCTCGGCGACGAACGGGTTTCCGCCGCCGAAGACGTACAACCTGCCGATCGAGATCGCGCTGCCCGGCACGTTCGTCAGTGCGGGGAGTGGAGCCAGCACGCCCCAGCTGTTCGAGCCGATGTTGTACGCCCAGGCGTCGTTGATGACGTGGTTCTCCGCGTCCCGTCCGCCGGCCACGTAGAGGACGTCGTTCAGGAGCCCGAAAGCGGTCCCTCCGACCGCATGAGGGATCGGCGCCCGGCTCGCGTCGAACGTGTTCGAGACAGGGTCATACACCCAGACCTGCGCCTGCGCGCTCGACACCGAGCCGGTGTTGTAGCCGCCGACGAGGTAGATCTTCTGGTCGCCGGGGTTGTACGCGGAGGCCATGAAGCTGCGGACGTCGGGCATGTCCGCGCCGGTCGACCAGGCGTTGGAGGCGATGTCGTAGATGCGCGTGAGCGCGTAATTCGTGCCGAGTGAGCCCTCCTCGCCGCCGAAGACGTAGATCTTGTTCGACGGCGGGTAGTAGACCGCGGACGGCATGAGCGCCGCCTGGGGCATCGGCGCCAGCGTCGTCCACGTGTTCGACGCGGGGTCGAACCGGTAGAGCGAGTCGAGGTTCTGGCCCGTGCTGAACGAGTATCCGCCGGCGACGTAGGCGTACGTCCCGTCCGAGGTGGCGGAGCCTCCGTACAGGTCGAGTGGTAGGGGAGCCCGCACCGGCCAGCAGCTCCCTGACGGCGTTGCGGTGCCCGGCCGATCGCTCCCGGCCGAAGCGGTTCCGGCGGCGAACAGGCTCAACCCGATTGCGAGCGCAAGCAACCCTCGCACGGCCCCCGTTCTAACAGACGGCAGCGCGTGTTTCCAGGGCTTTTAGCGGCGGCCGACGACGAGCGTGACGCGGAAGCCCCGGGGCTTGCGCGCTCCGGCCTGCGGGCTCTGGCCGATGACGCGGCCGACGAGCCGTGAGCGCGCGCGGCGCACGCGTCCGACCGCGCAGCGGGCGCCGCGGATCTTGGTCTTCGCACGCGCGAGCCTGAGCCCGATCACGCGGGGGACGATGCAGCGCCGTCGCGGTGGCGGTGGCGGCGGCGCGGGAGGCGGCGGTGGCGGCGGAGGAGGCGGAGGCGGCGGAGGCGGAGGCGGCGGAGGCGGAGGAGGCGGAGGCGGAGGCGGCGGAGGCGGCGGAGGTGGCGGCGGAGGCGGAGGCGGAGGTGGCGGTGGTGGTGGAGGCGGTGGTGGCGGCGGAGGCGGCGGTGGCGGAGGCGGAGGCGGAGGCGGAGGCGGAGGCGGCGGAGGCGGAGGCGGAGGCGGAGGCGGCGGAGGCGGCGGCGGAGGCGGTGGAGGCGGAGGCGGAGGCGGGCCTGTGATGGTGAACGTCCCGTACATGACCTCGTGATGCGGGTCGCACTGATACGTCACGGTTCCCCCACCAGTTGTGAAGTTGACCGTCCACGTCTCGTGACCGGTGTTCTCGACGTCCGATGCACAGTTCTGTCTCGGCACACAGGAGACCGCACTCGCGCCATCCGTCGTCAGTAGGTGGAAGTTGTGGAACATCGAGTTGTCGTCCAGCTCGAGCCTGTACGCGCCCTGCGGGAGAGTTCCGCCGTCCAGCTCTGGCCGTTCGGATCCTTGAGCTGATCGTGAAGTCGTCCTCGACGTGGGCGGTCAGGACGGGCAGGTCGTACTGCGGGATGCAGAACTGGCTCGGGCGGGTCTTGCTGCCGAATCCGGAACACGTTGTTCCCGCCGCCCTGGCCCATGACGTACATGTGGCCGCACGAGTCCTCGCCGAACGAGGTCGGCGACTGAATCGGGATGTCGGTTTCCTCGCGGTTGTCCGGTCGCGTCCGGGATCGCGAGCACGTTCGACCAGATCTGCCCGCTGCAGTAGTCCGCGTACACATATCGACCCAGCAGGCTCGGAACCTCCTGGTCGCGGACGACGTAGCCGCCGGTGATCGAACAGCGAAACGGGCTGCCGCCGTGCGTGTACTCGAAGACGGGCGGCGTGTGGTTCGGAGGCTCCGGGCAGTTCGACCCGCCGTTGTAGGGATGCCTCCCCTCCATGCAGCTCCAGCCGAAGTTGACGGCTCGCCCCCACCCGATGTCGAGCGGTCGGTAGTCGATCTCCTCGTACACGTCCTGACCGACGTCGCCGAGCGTGAAGTCGCCCATGCCCGGGCGGCCCGGCTGAGTGGGATCGCCACGGTCGAACGAGAAGCGCCACGGGTTGCGGACGCCGTACGCCCAGATCTCCGGCCTCCATGGCGCCTGGCCCACGAACGGGTTGTTGGCCGGCACCGTGTACGGCTCATTCTCGGCCCCAGGCGGGGGTCGATGCGCAGGATCTTGCCGCGCAGCTCCCGAAGGTCCTGGCCGGTCAGGAACGGGTCGCCGCCGCCCCCGCCGTCGCCGGTTCCGATGTAGAGCATGCCGTCCGGCCCGAACTCGAGCTGGCCGCCGTTGTGGTTGCCGAACGTCGGATGAGAGCACCGTGAGCACGTTGCGCCGTGTGTTCGGGTCGCCGATGTCCGGATTGGACGCGTCTCGATGGAACTCGTCCACCTGGATCGCACCATCGCCCGTCCGCGTGTAGTAGACGTAGAAGAGGCCGCTCGTCGCGTAGTCGGGCGGGAAGGCCAGCGAGAGCAGGCCGCGCTCACCGCAGCACTGGACGTTCGGGACGGTCATGAAGTCTGTCGTGCCGGTCGACTTGACGAGCTTGATCACGCCGCCTTGCTCGACGACGAAGAGCCGGGTCTGATCGCCCGGCGGCGACGTGACGAACGTCGGGCCGCTGAACTGGCCGATCGGGTCGAGAAGCAGCAGGGCCGGGGCAGTGGTCTTCGCGCCACCGTTGCCCACGACTGCGAGCACCAGTCAGTACGAGCGCGAGCGCCAGAAGCCCTCCCCGAGTCCCCCTCATCGCCAGGAGAATACGACTTTCGCGCTATGGAACAAAGCTCGTCACCCGGTCAGGCGACTGCCTCGGCGACGAGCTCCTGGAAGCGCGCGACGAGCTGCTCGCTCTCGCCCAGAAGCCGCCCCTCGGCGACGATTCCCGACCGCACGCCCTTCTGGACTCGCTCGACGAGGACACGGTCCTCCGCGCCCACCTGCCGGTCGAACTCGAGCAGCTCGTCGACCCACGCGGGCTCGGCGTCGGCCGTGAAGAAGTAGTCGAGGAAGCCGCTCGCGCGCTCCGGGCCGGCGGGCAGGACGGGCCCGATCGAGAGGTTGGGCCGTCCCGCGAGCACGTTGATCTTCAGGTTCGGCCAGACGAAGTGAAAGTGCCCCTCCCCCTCTCCGCGGAACGGCGCGAACTGGGAGAGGACGAGGTCGGAGCTCCGCACGAGCCGGTACTCGTCGGGGTCGACGTCGTACGCGGCGCTGAAACCCTTGTGCGCGACCGGGCAGTGGTAGCACTCGAGGTAGTTCTCGCAGGCGATCTTCCAGTTCGCGGCGAGGTCGTAGTCGTCGCGCGAGTGGAAGACGAGGCCGTCGACCGGGACGATCTCCGTGACCGGGCCGAGCGTGTCCGCGAGCGGCGGCGCCTCGTCGTCCGGGTTCACGAACAGGAAGGGCCCCCAGGTGCCGGTGCGCAACGACACGAGGGACAGGCCCTCGGGGTCGAAGTCCGGCTCGCGGTCCGAGCGCGGAGCGGCGCGGAGAGAACCGTCGAGGTCGTACGTCCACGCGTGGTACGGGCACTGCACGGACTTGCCGGTGCCCTCGCCGTCGACGAGGAGCGACCCTCGGTGGCGGCAGACGTTGAGGAACGCGTGCACCCCGTCCTCGGCGCGAACGACGAGCACCGGGATCTCGCCCGCCCAGGCCGCGAACCGGTCTCCGACCTCCGGGACGCGTCCCGTGTGGCCGACGTACTGCCATGCGCGGCGGAAGATCCGCTCCTGCTCGCGCCGCAGGACGTCCGGGTCGGAGTACCAGCTCCAGGGCAGGCTCTTCGCCATCGCGGCCAATATCTACTCCGCCAGCTCCGGCAGCTCGCGCATCTTCGGAATCGGCGACGGCAGCAGCCAGAGGAAGCCCGCCGCCGCGCCGACGACGCCGATCCAGAGCGTCGTCTGGAGCCCGATCGCGGTCCCGAGGAATCCGCCGATCAAGGACCCGACCGGCCGGATGCCGTTGTTCACGACCATGTACGCGCCGGACACGCGCGACCGCAGCCGGTGCGGGACGAGCGCAGCGAAGATCGACGCGGCGCTGATGTCGAGGATCATCACACCGAGGCCGGCGCCGAACTCCGCCAGGAAGAGCATCGCCAGGATCAGCCAGTACGGCCCGCCCGCGAGCGGCACGAGCACGAGCGGCACCGGGAAGACGATGCAGCCGAGGATGTACGTCGGCCCGATCCCGATCCGCCGCCCGAGCCGCGACGTCACGACCGAGCCGATCAGCCCGCCGATCGCGCCGGCGCCGAGGACGATCCCGAGCGTCGCCGGCCGCACGTGCAGCGAGCGGACGGCGTACAGGATGAAGAGCGCGTGGAAGACGAAGTTGAAGAGGTTGATCGTCGCCGTCGCGAGCAGCGAGGAGCGCATGACCGACGAGGTCACGAGGTAGCGGACGCCCGCGACGACGTGGCCCTTCTCCGCCTCCTCGGTCTCCGGTTCCACGGGGTCGATCGAGGCGAGGAACCCGGCCGAGAAGAGGAACGAGACGGAGTCGACGAGCAGCGCGTACGGCGCCTTCAGCAGCTGCACGAGGATGCCGCCCGACGCTCGGCCCGGCGACGAACGAGAACGCGCGACTGCCCGGCCAGCAGCGAGTTCCCCTCCACGTAGTCGTCCCGCTCGACGAGCGCCACGAAGAGCGACGAGTACGCGACGAAGAAGAAGACCGTCATCGTCCCCACGACGAAGGCGACGACGTACAGCTGCTGGATCGTCAGTGCGTCGAACGCGTACGCGAGCGGAATCGTCACGAGCAATGCGGCGCGGACGAGGTCGGTGAAGATCATCGTCCGCCGCCTGTGGCCGCGCCGGTCCACCCAGGCCCCCGCATGCAGCGCGAAGAAGAGGTTCGGCGCGAGCTCGGCGGCGACGAGGTAGCCCATCTGCTTCGCGTTCGCGTCGAGGACGAGGACCGCGGTCAGCGGGATCGCGATCAGCGAGATCTGGTCGCCGAAGAGCGAGATCGTCTGGCCCGACCAGACGCGCCTGAAGACGAGGTTCTCGCGCAGGACGCGCGGGATGAAACGCTTCACCGGCGGCGCAGCGCCGCGAGCGCGACGCGGGTCGCGAGCAGGTCGCCGAGCGAGCCGACGCCGCGGCCGTTCCACGTCAGCACGGTGACGACGAACGCACCATCGGCCGTGTAGAGCAGCCCGCTGTCGTGACGCGCCTTCGTGATCCAGCCCGCCTTGTGGAGCACGGTCGCGCGGCCACGGGCGCCGTTCAGGCCGCCGCGCGTCCGCGAGTGCGCGAGCAGGTACATGAGGTAGCGGGCGTCGGCGGGCGTGAAGGCGCCTCTGAAGCGCCAGACGAGTGCGCCCCGTGCTCCCGCAGCCAGATGCAGAGCGCGCTCGAGCCGCGCCAGGTCCCAGGCCGTCGTCGCCTTGCCGATGAACGACGGCCGTCCGCTGATCTCGAGCGGGATCGCCGAGCGGAAGAGCGAGTCCTCGATCAGGTAGCCGCCGTACATGTCGCTGTCGGCCAGGTCGAGCGCACGCAGCATCGTGTTCACGCGCGCGGAGCCGCCGGACGTCGAGCCCCCGAGCACCTCGAGCAGCTCGTTCGCCGAGCGGTCGTCCGAGTAGACGAGCATCCGCCACAGGAGAGCGGCGAGACGTGACCCGGGCGCGGGCACGCCGCGCAGCTCGCGCAGCAGCTCAACGGCGATCGCGAGCTTCAACGTCGAAGCGGCCGGGAAGCGGGCGCGCGCGTTCCAGGCCGCGCCGGCTCCGGTTCGGAGGTCCTGGACGAACAGGCCGCAGAGCCCGGGAAAGCGACGGCCGAGCGAGCGGACGGTTCGGGCGAGCACTGCGTCCTCGTGGCCGCGCAGCGACGGAATCGGCCCGGTGTACGGCGCAGCGCCGCGCGGCAGGCCGAACACCGGGCCGACGACCGTCGACGCGTGGCGCCCGCGCCCGTCGATCGCGCTGACCCGGATCGTGACGTCGCGCCGCGGAAGCTGGACGACGAGCGCGAACCGTGGACGGGTCACGGTCTTCGTCGCCACGAGCCGGCCGTCGACGCGGACCCGAACCTCGCGTGTGCCCCGGGCCACGCGGCCCTCGATCCGGCCGAACGAGACCTCGCGCGGCGCGGGTGCGTAGATCGCCGGCGGGCGAAGCGGCGCCGCGTCCACTAGCGGCGCTCGGTAGCGAGCCGGAGCCCGAGCGCGACCAGCACGGCCCCGGTCGACGCCTCGATCGCGCGCTTCACCCAGGAGCGGCTGAGGAAGTCGCCCGCCCGCGCGACCGCGATCGCGTAGGCCGTCAGCCAGAGGAGCGTCAGCAGGCAGAACACGAAGCCGAGCGCGAGGAGCGCCGAGAAGGAGTGCGCGAACTGCGGGAGCAGGCTCGGGAAGAACGCGGCCATCTTCGGGTTCCCGAGGTTGCTCAGGAGGCCCTGGCGAAGAGCTCTGCGCGGCTCGAGCGGCTTCGACCGGGGCGCCTCGGCCTCCCGCCGGCCGCGGACCGCCGCCGCCAGCGCCTGCAGGCCGAGCCAGACCAGATACGCGGCGCCCGCGATCCTGACCGCGAGGAACGCCGGCTCGGAAGCCGCCAGCAGCGCCGCGATCCCGACCGCCGAGGCGACCGTCCAGATCGCCTGTCCGCACGAGACGCCGAGCGCCGTGAAGATCCCCGCGCGGCGACCGCCCAGCAGCGAGCTCCGAATCGTGAGCGCCGTGTCGGGCCCGGGCGTCACGATCACGATCGCCGACACGCCGAGGAACGCAGCCAGCTCGGTCACGCCGGGAGTCTCGCAGTTCCGTATCGTCGCCCCCAGATGCGGGCCGGACGGACGTTGACCGTGGTCGGCTGCCACGCGGGCGGCGAGATCGGGAACGTGATCGTCGGCGGCGTCCTGCCACCGCCCGGGGCGACGGTCTTCGAGCAGATGGAGTCGCTCCGGCGCGACGGCGACTGGCTGCGCCGCGTGCTCCTGCGAGAGCCGCGCGGGAGCGTCGCGTGCCACGCCAACCTCGTAGTGCCGCCGACGCGCGACGACTGCGACGCCGGCTTCATCATCATGGAGCCGACCGAGTATCCGGCCATGTCCGGATCGAACACGATCTGCACGACGACCGTGCTGCTCGAGACCGGGATGGTGGAGATGCGCGAGCCGGAGACGGTCGTGCGCCTCGAGGCTCCGGGCGGAGTCGTCGAGGCGCGTGCGGCCTGCCGCGACGGCAAGTGCGAGAGCGTCGAGCTCACGAACGTGCCCTGCTTCGTCGAGCAGCTCGACGCAGGAGCTCGACGTCGAGGGTCTCGGCCGGATCAGCGTCGACGTGGCCTACGGCGGCATGTGGTACGCGATCGCGGATGCGAGCGCGCTCGGCTTCGAGCTGGTGCCCGAGGAGGCGCGTGACCTCTCGCTCGCGGGCGAGGCGATCCGCGCCGCGGCGCGCGAGCAGCTCGAGTGCGCGCACCCCGAGAACCCGGCGATCGCCGGCGTGAGCATCGTCCAGATCGCGGAGCCCTGGCGGGGCGTCGGCGAGGTGACGCGGAACGCCGTCGTCGTCGCGCCCGGGAGGCTCGACCGCTCGGCGACCGGCACCGGCCTCTCCGCGCGGCTCGCCGTCCTCCACGCCCGCGGGCTGATGCGGCCGGGCGACTCGATGAGCCACGCCTCGCCGCTCGGCTCCACCTTCGAGGGGCGGATCGTCGAGGAGACGCGCGTCGGCGACCGCCCGGCGATCGTCCCCGCGATCCGCGGGAGCGCCTGGATCACGGGCGTCACGCAGGTGCTGATCGACCCGAGCGACCCGTTTCCGGAGGGCTATCTGCTCTCGGACACCTGGGGCGTGAGCGGCCTCGACAGCCAATAGCGTCCGCACCGCCCGGGACACTCCTCGGACGTGATCCGCGCGGAGTTCCAGAACCTGCGGGGCTGGCAGGCCCACCACCACCGGCTCGTGGCGCGTCTCCTGCTGATCCTCGTCGGGACGGTGATCGTCGACGTCGCCGGGACGATCCTCATCTTCATCTCCGAGCGACACGCGCGTGGGACCGACATCCACACGCTCGGGGACGCGTTCTTCTTCACGACAGTGCAGCTGCTGACGGTCTCGTCGCAGATCAGGAATCCGTTCACGCCGCTCGGCCGCGCGATCGACATCGTCCTCGAGATCTGGGCCGTGCTCGTCGTCGCGGGCTCTGCAGGCGCAATTGCAGCTTTTCTGCAGGATGCAGACCGGCCGCGCTAGACTCCGGCAAGCAATAGAACGTGTACCGGTGGCGCTCCGCCTCCTTGTGCGTGTTCGTGAGTGGTAAGGGAGGTGGAATTAGATGGCAACCGGAACCGTGAAGTGGTTCAACGATGCGAAGGGGTACGGATTCATCACGCCGGAAGACGGCGGTAAGGATCTCTTCGTGCACTTCTCGAACATCTCGGGCGACGGGTTCAAGACCCTGACCGAGAATGCGAAGGTCGAGTACGAGCCCCGTGAGGGCGAGAAGGGCCCGGAGGCGACGAACGTCGTCCTCGTCGGGTAATTACCGAACGAACTCCCCCGCGTCGCGAGCTCAGGCTCGCGGCGCGGGGATCGATTAGGAGCAAACGAGAATCGCAGGCAAGGAAGACAAGATCGAGTTCGAAGGGGAGGTCATCGAGGCCTTCCGCAACGGCATGTACAAGATCCTCCTCGACAACGGCCACGAGACGCTCGGCTACACGGCCGGCAAGATGCGGCGGTACCGGATCAAGATCCTTCCCGGGCGACCGGGTCAACGTCGAGCTCTCTCCGTACGACCTGTCGCGCGGCCGGATCGTCTACCGGCACCGTTGACCGCCTGATTTACTAGCGCCCGATGGCGCTCTTCTTCGTCTTGGCGTGGGCGGCGAACATCGTCGCGCTCGCGGTCGCGGACTGGCTCTTCAGCGGCGTCTCGATCGACGGCTGGGGCCCTCTGCTGATCGGCGCCGCGGTGCTCGCGATCGCGAACACGATCGTGAAGCCGATCCTGACGCTGCTCACGCTCCCGCTCGTGATCATCACGCTCGGGCTGTTCCTGTTCGCGATCAACGTCGCCATGCTGGCTCTCGCCGAGTGGATCGCGCCGGACTTCTCGATCGACGGGTTCTGGACGTACGTCGGGGCGACGATCGTCGTGTGGCTCGTGAACTACATCCTGTACGGCCTGTTCGGGCTCCGCGAGGGCTCCAAGGCGCCCCGCTACGCCTCCTAGAGGCTGAACCAAAGCTTTGCCTTCGCATAGCCCGCGCCTAGGGCGGCCGGGACTACCTTCGTGACGAAGCCAATCTCAAGGAGGCAAGTCATGAAGCGCACAGTCATTCTCACGGCCTCGCTCCTCGCGCTTACGGCGCTAGCCGTTGCCGCTCCGGCGGTCCAGGCGAAGAACGACCCCGGCACGCGGATCGCGCTCAAGTCGTCCGGTGCATTCCCGGGCGCGAGCGGCAAGGCGAAGTTCCAGACCAAGGACCAGCGTGAGCTCGAGATCGAGGTCGAGCACATCCGGCGGCTCGCCGGCAAGCGCGTCAACTTCTTCGTGAACAGCACGAAGGTCGGCTCGGCCCGCGTCAACGGGCTCGGCGCAGCGCAGATCAACCGCCGCGGCGCGACCTTCCCGTCGGTCGGCGCAGGCACGCGGATCAAGGTCAAGACCGCCGCCGGCAAGCTGATCGTCTCCGGCAGCTTCTAAACCGACAAGTCCCTGAAGAACATGCCCGGTGCCTGGCACCGGGCATGTCTCGTTGGGGCACGAGTAGGCTCTGTCCCATGGACGAGAGGGAGCGCCGGCTCGCGCTCAACGAGGCGATGTTCCGCGAGGTCAACGAGCGCGTCGAGGACATGACGAAGACGTTCGACTCGCACTCGGCGACGATCGAGATCTTCTGCGAGTGCGGCAATCCGGCCTGCACCGAGCGCATCTCGGTGCCGAACGACGTCTACGAGCGCGTGCGCGCCGACGCGACGCACTTTCTGCTCCGCCCCGGCCACGAGGACCCGACCGTGGAGCGCGTGATCGAGACGCACGACTCGTACGTCGTCGTCGAGAAGGAGGGGGAAGCGACGTGGAGCGCGTCGTCGAGCAGACCGACCCGCGCTCGGGCCCCGAGTAGACGGCCGGGAGGCCGACGGCGAGCGCCGGCCTCCCGTCCTCGGTGCCGTCTACGACGCGGAAGCGGGCTCGTGCTCGCCGACGTGGTTCGCCGGCGTGGCCTCGACCTGTCCGAGCGACGAGTTGCCGCGGGCGCGGACCCGGACGCTGATCCGGTCGCCGACGGTGAGCTGGCTCGGAGAGATGAGCTCGGGCACGCGGCCCACCCACTTGATGAACACCGTGCGCCGGCCGTAGGAGAACGCCTGGTCCTGAGCCTGACCGAGCATCGCCTTCAGGGCACGGTGGTTGCCGTCCATGACGTGGACGCTGAGGTGGCCGTTCGCCGCCGGGGCGTTGAGCGTCCCCTGGAACAGCCAGAGCGGCTGCCTGGCACGGCCGGGATTCGGCCCGTGATCGGCGACGACCTTGGCCGCCGAAGCCTCGACCTGCGGAAGCGTCGAGCCCCGCTGTGCGCGGATGCGGACGACGAGCTGGTCGCCCTCGACCAGGTTGCTCTGCTGGACGACGGTCGGAACGCCGTGCACCCAGCGCAGGTACTCCGTGTTCGAGTCGACCGCGAAGGACTGTCCGGACGGCTGGCCGACCATGAGGCGCAACGCGCGCTGGTTGCCGCCGGCCACGTCCACGAGCAGCGAAGCGGAGTTGGGCGGCGGAGTGGCCGCCAATTCCCCTCGGAACTGGTACTCGACGAGACCCTGCTTGCTGGCCGCGATCGAGCCGGTCGCCCCGAGGCCGACAGCGGCGACGGCGGTCAGGGCGAGGAAGAGCATGCGGAACCTCATTTGCACCCTCCTTGGGCGTTTGAGACGTCCCGCCAATGGTCGGACGCAAACGTCAGAGCACCGTGGGCCGCACGTAAGAAAGCGGTAAAGATCCACGGTCAGGTCTTGCTCAGGTTTTCCGTTGCACTCTGAGCCGCATGGCGAACGAGCAGCTGCGCGCCGACTTCCGCTGGATGCTGAACAAGGTCCCGGAGATCACCCTCTACTTCTGGGTGATCAAGGTCCTCTGCACGACCGTCGGCGAGACGGCGTCCGATTACCTGTCCGAGAACGTCGGCCTCGGCCTCACCAAGACGACGTTCATGACCGGCGCGCTGCTCGTCGCCGCCCTCCTCGTCCAGTTTCGCGCGCGCCGCTACATCCCGGGGGTCTACTGGCTCGGCATCGTCCTGATCAGCGTCGTCGGGACGCAGATCACGGACAACCTGACCGACAACATGGGCGTGTCGCTCGTGACGACCACGGTCGTGTTCTCGATCGCGCTCACGATCGCGTTCGCCGTCTGGTACGCGCTGGAGCGGACGCTCTCGATCCACACGATCTACACGATGCGGCGCGAGAGCTTCTACTGGGTGGCCGTCCTGTTCACGTTCGCGCTCGGCACCGCGGCGGGCGACCTGCTCGCCGAGCGGCTCAGCCTCGGGTACCTCGTCTCGCTGCTGCTGTTCGGCGCCACGATCGCCGCCGTCGCGGTCGCGCACTACCGCTTCAAGCTGAACGCGGTCGCCGCCTTCTGGATCGCCTACATCCTGACCAGGCCGCTCGGCGCCTCGCTCGGCGACTACCTGTCGCAGCCGCGCGCCGACGGCGGGCTCGGCCTCGGGACGACCGTGACGAGCGCGCTCTTCCTCGGCGCGATCATCGTCGTCGTCGCCTACCTCACGCTGACGCGCACGGATGCGACCGAGACGCGCAACCAGTCGGCGCCGACCCACGCCGACGTGCTCGTCGTCGCGCACGAGACGGCCGCGACGCCGGCGCTCGTCCAGGCAGTCCGCGAGCGCGCGCGGCGCGGGCCTGCCGCCTTCCACCTCCTGATCCCGAACCTCGCCGAGCACGCCGCTCTGACCGAGGCCGAGCGGGAGCACCGCCAGGCGGACGGAGAGCGCATGCTCGAGCTGGCGCTGCCCGTGATCCAGGACGCGGCAGGCGGCGCGGCCGAGGGCTCGGTTTCGTACCGGCACGACCCCATGGACGCCATCGAGGAGGCGCTGCACGACGGCGAGTTCCACGAGCTCATCCTCTCCACGCTGCCGCACAGCGTCTCCGCTGGCTCCACCTCGACCTGCCCCACCGGGTCTCGCATCTCGGCGTCCCGGTGACGACAGTCGTCGCGCAAGAACGATCCCGACCGCCGCGGAGCTCGAGCCGGCCCGCGCATGAGCTCGGCTGATCGGCGCCATCGCGGGCATCATTGCCGAGTCTCCGCGAGGAGTGAATGACACAGGCGATGACCTCAGGGCGAACCGTTCTGCTCGTCGAGGACGATGACGAGCTGCGCGGCGTGCTCGGGCGCGGGCTCCGCGAGGAAGGCTTCTCGGTCGACTCCGCCGCGACGGGGGCGAACGCGCTCGAGGCCGTGGAGCGGTCGGTGCCGGACGTGCTCGTGATCGACATCGGCCTGCCGGACGCGGACGGACGCGACCTCTGCCAGGCGCTTCGTGCGCGCGGCGTCCAGACGCCGGTGCTCTTCCTGACGGCGCGCGACGCGGTCGTCGATCGGATCTCCGGCTTCGACGCGGGCGGCGACGACTACCTCGCGAAGCCGTTCGCGTTCGTCGAGCTGGTGGCGCGGCTCCAGGCGCTCCTCCGCCGCGGAGGCTCGGACGGCGCGCTCGAGTCCGGCGGCCTCAGGCTCGACCCGCTGACGCATTCGCTCGGCGACGGCACGAAGGACGTGCCCCTGACGCCGACCGAGTTCCGCCTGCTCGCGAAGCTCTTCGCGGCCTCCGGCCAGGCGGTGCGGCGCCGCGACCTCGTCCGTGCCGGCTGGCCGCACGGCGCGATCGTCCGTGAGAACACGCTCGACTCGTATGCAGCCCGGCTGCGGCGCAAGCTCAAGCTCTTCGAGCAGGCGCCCGAAATCTCCACCGTGCACGGCGTGGGATACCGACTCGGATGACACTCGGGATCAGGCGACGGCTGCTCCTCGTCGTGATCGCGGCGGTCGTCGTGTCGGTGGCCGGGCTCGTCGCAGGCTTCAACATCGTCCTCGGACGGAGCCTCGACCGCGACTCCCGCGACCTCGTCCGTTCGCGCGCCGCGGCGGAGCTCGGCTCGATCGGCGTTCAACGGGGACGCCTGACGACGAGCGAGACCTCCGACGCTCGGGCGAGCGACGCGTACATCTGGGTCTTCGAGGGCTCACGCCTGCTCGAGCGGCCTCGCACGGAGGCGGCCGTCGACCAGGCGGCGCGCGACCTGGCCACCGGGCCCTCGCGCTTCCGTGACGTCCCCGAGTCGGACGCGCGGCTCTACTCCGTTCCGATCGTCGACGGTGGCAAGCGAGTCGGCACCGTCGTCGCGGGTGTCTCGCTCTCACCGTACGAGGCGACCCGCGGCGCGGCCCTGATCGCGTCGATCGTCTTCGGGATTCTCGTGCTGCTCGTCGTTGCGGTCCTCGTCCGCTGGCTCGTCGCGGCCTCGCTCCGGCCCGTCGTCCAGATGACGCGGCAGGCCGCGGAGTGGAGCGAGCGCGACCTCGACCAGCGCTTCGCCCTCGGTCCGCCCCACGACGAGCTGACGGAGCTCGCGGCCACGCTCGACGGGCTCCTCGACCGGGTGGCGGCCAGCCTGCGGCACGAGCGTCTCTTCTCCGCCGAGCTCTCGCACGAGCTGCGCACCCCGCTCTCGCGCGTCCTGGCCGAGTCGGAGCTCGCACTGCGCCGCGATCGTGAGCCGGAGGAGTACCGAGAGGCGCTCGATGTGATTCGCCGAAGCGCGGACCAGCTCGTCACGCACTGTCGACGCTCTCGTGGCGGCGGCGCGCTTCGAGGCCGGCGGAGACGTGGGCCTCGCGAACGCGGGCGAGGTCGCCGCGAACGCCGCAGCTGCCTGCGCGGGGCTCGCCGCCTCGCGCGAGGTCGCCGTCGAGGTCGTGCCGCACGCGGGAGCGCTCCGCATCGGCGTCGACCCGGATCTCGCCGAGCGGATCCTCCAGCCCGTGGTCGAGAACGCGTGCCGCTACGGCTCGAGCCGCGTCCGGGTCGACGTCGCGCGCGAGAACTCTTCGGTCGTGTTCGCGATCGATGACGACGGCCCAGGTGTGGCGGACGACGAGCGCGAGCGCATCTTCGAGCCGGGCGTCCGCGGTCAGGGTGCAAACGGCAGCGCCGGAGCCGGGCTCGGCCTCGCGCTCTCGCGTCGCCTCGCCCGCACCGTGCACGGCGACGTCTACGCGGAGACGTCCCCGGACGGCGGGCGCTTCCTGATCCGCCTCCCGGCCGCCTAGGCGCTCACTCGACCGCGTACAGCCGCCACTCCTCGGGGACGCCCTTCAGCTGCGCCACGCCACGCTCGCGGAAGCTCAACCCCGAGCCCGCAACGAGATCCTTGACCGTGCTCGACACGAGCACCTCGCTCGGCTCGGCCTCCTTCGCGACCCTGGCGCCGATGTGCACCGCGATGCCGCCCACCTTGCCGTCGACGAGCTCGCACTCGCCCGTGTGCAGCCCGGCGCGGACCTCGATCCCGAGCTCTTGCACCTCGTCCGTGATCGCGGTTGCGCAGTGGATCGCGCGCGCCGGCCCGTCGAAGCGCGCGAAGAACCCGTCGCCGGCGACGTCGAGCTCCGAGCCGCGATGGCGCATCAGCTGGCGGCGGATCAGCGCGTGGTGCTGCTCCAGGAGCTCGCGCCAGGCGCGGTCGCCCAGCTCTGCCGCCTTCGAGGTCGACCCGACGATGTCCGTGAAGAGCACCGTCGCGAGCACCCGCTCCGGCTCGGCTTCTTCCCAGCCTCCTGACCTCCAGACATCCTCGACGAAGTGCTGGATCTCGGCCGAGATCGGCGCGGTGAACTTCCCGAACGCGAGGTGGCCCGCTCCCGGGATCTCGACCACGCGAGCGGTCGGTATCCGCGAGGCCATGTACAGCGGCACCTCCGGCGCCACGACCGTGTCCTCGGATCCGCGCATGATCAGCGTCGGCACGTGCACGGATGGAAGCACGGCGCGCACGTCGATCTCCCGGTTCATCCGGTGGAGCGCCTCGACCGCGCCGGGGCTGGCGCCGTAGCGGAGGTAGTCGACGAAGCTCGACAGCTCGTCGCTGTCGAACTGGCCGAGCTCGCCCACCGCCTTCTCGGCCTCCTCGCGCGTGCCGAAGATGCGCAGGTCCCGCTCGACCTCACGCCGGAACTGCTCCTCGGTGCTGCCCCATGGATAGTCGGGCGCCCACATCCTCCGTGGAATGGCGCTCCGCACCACGAGAGCCGCCGTGCGCTCGGGATACGTGGCGGCGAAGAGGATGGCCATCGCCGCGCCCTCGGAGAGGCCGTAGAAAGCCGCCCGCGTCGAGCCGGCCGCATCCATGACCGCACGGACGTCGTCCATGCGCGTCTCGAGCGACGGCGCATCGCTGACCCGGTCCGACATGCCCGTCCCGCGCTTGTCGAAACGGATCAGACGGCAGTAGGTGCTCATCAGCTCCAGGAACGGAGCGAAGGTCGGCATCCTCCACGCGAGCTCGAGATGGCTGACGAAGCCGGGGACGAAGACGAGGTCGAACGGCCCGTCCCCGGTGACCTGGTACGCGATGTTGACGTCGCCGCTCTTCGTGTACTGGACGTCGGCCATGCTCAGCCGTCCAGCCGGCCCGCGGCCCTGAGGATGCGGAGGGTGTTGAGCGTGGTCATCTCGCTCGGCCCGCGCCCGCCCCAGTCGACGACCTCGACGTTGCTGCCCGGCGACCCCGGCTTCTTCCACCAGGACCGCGTGAGCCCGTCGATGACCTCGATCCTGCGCCGGTGCCCGTCACGGTGAGCCAGCCGAGGACGGGCTCGACGGCCGCGAGCAGGTGATCGTCCGCCGGCACGCCGAGCTCGACGAGCGACACGAGCCGCCAGTGCGCGCCGCCCCACTTCTTGTACGGGTGGCCGCCGAAGCCTCCATCGCGGTGCTGGCCGCGCAGGAGCCCGCGCACGAGCGGCCCCGAGAGGAGCTCGTCGGGGTCGGCGGTCACGTTCTGGCCGAGGACGTCGCGAAGCGTCAGGAACCGAATCGCAGGCTCGCGGGACCCGAGCAGGAAGTCGATCGCCGCCTTGGGCAGAAGGCCGGTCGGCGCCGAGGCCATCTATGCCCAGGGAAGACGGTCCCAGTCCGGGGGCCGCCCCGGCCGTGCCCGCTCGAAGTCCGCGTAGGCGATCTGCGGATCGGACGTCTCCTCCTTGGCGCTTGCGCCGTATTTCGCCGCGAGCTCGGAGACCGGGTAGAGCAGCTGCTCGTCCGGCGTTCGGGCGCCAGCCATCAGGATCGCGCACGGCGCGTCTCCGGCGCCCACGAAGACGTGCTGCGTGCCCGCCGGGCAGTGGAAGAAGTCCCAGGGCTCGAGCAGGCGTTCCTCTCCGTCGACGAGCAGCTTGCACTCCCCGGAGAGCACGAGGAACGCTTCCTGCTGCGACTCCGAGTGGTACAGGCAGTTCGGCTCGCCGGGGCCGAGGACGCTGATGTTGATGCCGAACTGTGCGAACGAGTTGTCCTTGCTCTCGAAGACGCAGGCGGAGCCGGTCTCATCGGACGTCATCCACGCGGTGTCGCGCACGTTGACGACGAACCAGCCCTCACTCGCGGGCGCGAGGCCGGAGCCGGAGTCGTCGAGCCTCGCCTCGGGCACGTGGCGAGTCTAACGATTGCGAAACGGGCTGAGCCGCCCGCTCAGCTGCCGCGAGCGGTCGCTCCTCGCCCTCGATCAGCAGCAGACACTCGCCGGAGAGAACGAGGAAGTGCCTCGCGGTGGTATCGCCCGCCCGACTGCCCCGGCTGAAGCACGGCGAGGGTGAAGCCGACGTCCGGAAACGACGCCTCATCGCCCTCGAAGATGCAGGCGTCCCCGCGGGCCTCGTTCGTCACCCACGCGGCATCCGGGATGCTGACGACGAACCAGCCGTCCGTGACGGGCATGAGGCCCACGTCCTGTTTCTCGAGGCGCGCTTCTCGACCATGTCTTCTCCCTTCTTGCTCGGTTGGACGACAGCCGAGGTTCTACCAACGGGCTCGTGTCACGAGCGCGGCGTCGCGATGTGAAGCCTGTTGCCGTCAGGATCGATGAGGTGACACTCCCGACCCGCGAGACCCTCCTCATCGATGGCCACTCCGAACTCCGTCGCTATGTCATCGACGTTTCTCACATACAGCTGCACGAGGGTGTTGGGTGGTGCGTCGCCGCGGTGCTCCGAGAGATAGAGGCGAACGTCGCCTCGCGCCACCGAGACGAACAATGGGAAACCCGGCTCGAACTGGTGCTCCCACTCCTTCTCGAAGCCGAGCCGGTGGTACCAGTCGACGGCGCGGGCCGCATCTTCGACGCGGAGAACCGGAACGACGTCTTCGACCATCACGATCGACTCTAGCGGGGCGTCCAAGCGCGTTCAGGACGCGACCTACTTGCCGGACTGCAGTTCCCACGCGGCGATGACGGCATCTTCGATCGCATCTCCATTGCCGTTCTCGAGATCGGCGACGACCATCATGTGCTTCGCGAATCGCTTCGGCACCGAGAACGTCTCGGGGAACGACTGGAGCAGAAAATCTCGGACGTCGAACGACGCGCGAATGACGATGTGGCTGTCGTCGAGCTGACGGGCGATCAACCGTCCGCGATACCGCCAGTCGAGCAGACCGTCACGGCTACGCTCGGAGACACCGTCGAGCTGGGCGGCCAGCTGGCTGAGGTCCGCAAACCTCATCCGGTCATTCTCGCTCCCCTGCCTCCGTCCGTCCGCTCCCGGCTCGCCGAGGCCGGGATCGGGCAGTAGCCCTTGGTTACTCCCAGCAGTGCTTGGGATCTCGGCGCAGCTGATCGGCGGTGGACTCATCGAGAAGCCAACGGAGCCGGTCGCCAAGTCGAACGACGTCCACGGGCCATCCGCTGACGAACGCCGGGCCACCACTCCTCGCCCGAATCCGAAGCCAGACCCTCGTTGCCCGACCTTGGGAGACGCCTCGGTAGTTGATCGCCACCGATCGGGAGCGAACGTACCGGACACCGAGCAAGTGCCACTCGGTTCCGTGAACAGAGCGCTCGCATCGCACGAACTCCGCCCGAGAGACAAGGCGCTGCTGAGCCGGGTGGAGCGTGTCCCAACTCAGCCCGGCACGACCACCAAGGCGCTGAGCCGTCGCGGTCGCGGCGAATCGGCCTGGATCCTGAGCCGAAGCCCATGCAAGCGCAGAGCCGACAGCCCCGAGCGCCAGCAGCAGAGTCAGCGCGTATCGCACTGCAGGAGCTTACTTCGGGACTCAGTGCTACCCATAGTGCTGAAGACCCTCTCGGTGTTTGCCGCCAAGAAGGCGGAAGCCCCGCTCATGCGGAGCTTTCCGAGGTGGGCGGCACTGGAAAGCGGCGTCACTGATCTACGGCGCGGGACCCCAGTCGGGCGAGCCCTCCCAGTTCCTCGACCGCGTCACCGGCCTGAGCCCGGTGCCGTCGAGACCGACGGTGAAGACGTCCGGAAGGTTGGAGTGCTTCGTCTTGATCGAACCGCTCGTCGTGGCGAACACGATCGCGGCGCCGTCCGGTGAAAAGGACCCGTTCTGGAGCAGATTGACCCTAGGCCCGAAATTCGTCACCTGCCGCAGATCCGAGCCGTCGGGCCGGATGGTGTACAGGTTGCCCTGATGCAAGAAGTCGGGACCGTTCGAGAGGCTCCGGACGAGGATCAGACTGCCGTCGGGCGACCAGTCCGGATGGTCGCCGGCCCTCAGGCTCCACGGCGTCACGCGGCGCATGCCGGTGCCGTCGAGGCTGACGACGTAGGTCGCGTGTCCGTTCTTCGGTTTGGCCGTGATGTTCTGGTGTTCGAAGACGAGCCGGGTTCCGTCCGGGGAGAACTGAGGCCGCCCGACGCCCGCGCCCGACGTCCCCCGCACGACGACGTGGCGGTTTCCGCCGTCGCGATCCATGGCGACGAGCGAGAAGGTCAGCTGCCCGTGACGGCGTGTCATGCATTCGAATGCGATCGTCTCGCCGTCGGGTGCGAACGCCGGCGAGGTTTCGTCAGCGCATTTCTTCGCGCCGCGGGGTGTAAGCCGCCGGGCGCCGGTCCGATCGGCGTTGATGCTCCAGATCGTGCAGGGCCCGTCGACCGTAACGCATCGCTGGAAGGCGAGTTGCCTGCCGTCCGGCGACCAGTCCGGCTCGCCGTCGATCAGGCCGTGCGGAGCGCGGGTCACTCTCCGTTGGCCGCTTCCGTCGGCCTTGGCGACGAAGATGTCTGCCTGGAGCGGGCGGTCCTGGAACAGGTAGCGCTGAAAGGCGATCAGCCCATTTCCGGCGGGTGGCGTCGCGCGGCCTGTTCCCGCCACGGCGGCCACGCTGATCGCGACCAGTGCCGCCAGCACGGCGAGCGCACGGGGGTTCATCCGGGGCGGTGTCAGCAGGCTCATCACCCGCACCTCCCCGTGCGAAGCACGGTCTCCGCCGCTTGCTCCGTTAGAGGCCCGCAACCCAGAGACAGGATCCGCTGCTGGAGACAGCCGCTGGTGCCTCACGCTCTTGTGCGGCGGGTCCGACACCCCCGGGCTCTCGGCGTTCTGCCCATGCTCGTGATGGTGGTCCGCCGCCTGCACCACCGTGAGTCCAGCGACTATCACGGCGAGCGCCAACGCGAGCACTGCCAGCAGCAGCTTCCTCATCGCTCCTCCTCTATGTGCGTTCTTCGAATGTCGGAGCAGGGTGTGCTCCGCTGGGCCGGACCCCCCAGCACGTCTCAGCGAGACGCCGCCGACGAGGACGAGCGCGCCTCCAAATCCGGCTGTTGCTCCGATGCCTGCGTCACCCCACCGAAAGCGGTGGTCGTCGACCTTGACGACGAGCGGCTCTGGATCGGGCTCGCGGTGCGGTTGCCTCATCTCCGCGCCCGCGTGCGCGACCGGACTGAGCGCGGCGACTGCAACCGCGGCTCCTGCCCAGACCGTCGACCAAACGCTCGAGTGCATGCGGACACACTGAGGTCGAGCGGCTAAAAAGAGCGGAGGTCGCAGCTAACGCGAGGCAAAACGGCTCCGTAGAGCCGGATCTGAACCATGCTACGGTCGAGAAACGTCGACGAGGAGCAGGATGGAGTTCAGGATTCTCGGCCCGATCGAGGTCGAGGAAGACGGTCGGCAGGTCCCGCTCGGTGGCGAGAAGCAGCGGGCGCTCCTCGCTCTGCTGCTGCTCTCGCGTGGCCGGCCGGTCTCGACGGACCGTCTGATCGACGACGTATGGAGCGGCGAGCCGCCGGCGACCGCGGTCAAGAGCGTTCAGGTCTACGTCACGCGGCTCCGCCGAGCGCTTGGGGACGGCCGGATCATCACGCGGGGTCGCGGTTACGAGCTCGCGCTTGCGCCGGGCGAGATCGATGTCGATCGCTTCGACGCACTCGTCCGCGCGGCGTCGGGGGCTCCGGCGAAGGAGGCAGCTGCGCGGCTGCGCGAGGCGCTCGCGCTCTTTCGCGGCCGGCCGCTCGCCGATCTGAGCCTCGAGCCGTGGGCGCAAGTCGAGATCGCCCGGCTCGAGGAACGCCAACTCGCAGCACTCGAGGCCCGGATCGATGCCGACCTCGAGCTCGGACGACACCGTGAGCTCATCGCCGAGCTGGAGGCGCTCGTCGCCGAACATCCGTTCCGCGAGCACCTGCTCGAGCAGCTCGTGGTGGCGCTCTACCGTTCCGGCCGCCAAGCCGATGCGCTCGACGCGTACCGGCGGGGTGCAGGACGGCTACGTAGTGAACTCGGGCTCGAGCCGGGCCGGTCGCTGCAGGAGCTCGAAGCGCGGATTCTCCGTCAGGACGCAGCCCTGGACCCGCCGCGGGTCGGTGTCGGCCGCGACGCCCGGCTGCGCAGCTGGAGGCTGGTCGTCGCCGGAGCCGCGGTCATCGTCGCCGCCGCTGTTGCCGCCGGCGCCGTTGCGTTCACGCGCGGGAGCGAAGCGTCCCTTGCTTCCGTTGCGCCAGGCGTCGCGATCGTCAACGTCTCGAACGGCCGGCTCGTCGCGCACATCGGGCCGAGCTACATCAGGGTCCCGGCGGAGGTCATCACCGGGGGCGGTCACTTCTGGGTCTGGAACCTACGGCCGTACGAGATGGTGGAGATCGATCCCGACAACGGCCACATCATTCGTCGGATCGGCTCTCCGGTCGGCGATACCGGCGGCTCGGGGTTTGTCGACGGCCGAAGCCTCTGGCTCGCCGGCTCGAGACTGGTCCGCATGGATATCCCCCAAGCCAGAGAGGTCGGCCGCTTCCGGCTGTCAGAGTGACCGGCAGAAGGACGGACTCGCGGGACTCGCGCAGGGCGACAGCTCGTTCTGGGTCACTCGTCCCGAAGCGGGCGAGCTGTTGCGCGTCAGCCCCGCGACAGGCAGGGTGCAACATCGCTTCCGCGGGCTCCCCGACGCCGGCGGCGTCGTCTTCGGCGACGGAGCCGTCTGGGTCGCAAAGCGGTCACGGCGTCGACCGGATCGACCCGACGTACGAACACGATCACCACGACCGCGCCCGTGCCGGAACCGGAGCTCGCCAACCTCGCGGTGGGCGGCGGCTACCTCTGGGCTTCCAACGAGACCAAGGGCACCGTGTACAAAGTCGACGACCACTCCGGCGAGCCCGTGGACACGTACGAGACGGGCGACGGCGCTCGCCAGGAGTCCTACTCGGACGGCAGCCTCTGGGTGGCCAATCTGGACGACGGCACCGTGACCGGCATCGACGCCGCCACGGGCGAACGCCGCGTCCTCCGAGTTTGGCCACCCGCTCCAGTCGGTCGCGGCCCTGCACGGGAAGCTTCTCGTCGAGATGAACCCAGGGCGAACCTACGAAGACCGGATCGACGCGCTCGCGGGCAAGGTCGCACGGCTGATCGTCCCGATCTACCAGCTGGGGAACGACAACCGTCCGGATCCTGCGGTGGCGCGGAGTAACCCGTTCATCTTCCAGGCCGAACGGGCGACCTGCGCGCCGCTGCTCGGCTATCCCGACGCGCCGCCGCCGCGCGGTCAGCAGCTCGTGCCCGAGGTCGCGACAGCGATGCCGGCAATCTCGCCCGACCGCCGCACGTACACCTTCATCCTCCGGAAGACGTTCCGCTTCTCGCCGCCCTCGAACGCAAGCCTCGACGCCCAAACGTTCCGGTACTCGATCGAGCGAGCCCTCTCGCCGAAGCTGGGCTCGGATACGCCCGGGATCGGCGTCCTCGGCGATCTCGCCGGAGCGCAGGCGTTTCACACCGGGCGGAAAGCGCACGTCTCGGGCATTCGCGTCCGGGGAGACCGTATCTCGTTCACGATCATCAGGCCCTCTCCGGACTTCCTCGAGCGGCTCGCGCTTCCGTACTTCTGCCCGGTACCGCGAGACACGCCCATCCTGCCCGGAGGTGTGGAGTTTTTTCCGCCGCCGGGCGCGGGTCCGTATGCGTTCAGTGGCTTCATCTTCAACGGCGAATACGCGATTCTCAGGCGCAACCCGAACTATGGGGGCTCGCGCCCGCAACGGCTCGACGCGATCGGCTTCCGCGAGGGAATCGACACGGCGAAGGCGGTGGCCCGCATCCAGCGCGGCAGCTGGGACGCGGTCGAGCACTTCGACCCGCTGCTTGCGCCGGGCGCCGTCGTCGCGCGCCGCTTCGGCGGCGCCGGCGGCCAGGGCATCTCGTACCGGGCGTTTCCGCGCCCCCTGACCTTCTACCTCGCCTTCGACGCGCGCCGGCCGCCGTTCTCCGATCGGAGGCTCCGGCAAGCGGTAACCCTGGCGCTCGACCGTAGAACGCTGTCGGCGTTCTGGAACCAGGCTCTACCGGACGTCGCGCAGATGGGTCCTGGTGCACTGCAGCGTGCTCCGACCGACATGGAGCCGACTGCGCGAATCATCCCGCCCGGCCTGAGGGGCGGCGGAGCAGCTCGGTTGCGACCGCCGGCTCTCGACCCTGCGCGGCGGCTTGTCGGCCGAAGGAACGTTACGGCTCGAATGGCCGTCCAGGCCGGCGACGAGCGAAGTCGTGTATTCGCGGGCCTCGTC
Source organism: uncultured Actinomycetes bacterium (assembly GCA_963742635.1). Classification (GTDB taxonomy): domain Bacteria; phylum Actinomycetota; class Thermoleophilia; order Gaiellales; family Gaiellaceae; genus VAXT01. The sequence goes on along the minus strand of CAVUMW010000003.1, from coordinate 10,275 downwards.
CGCGCCGCGCTTGCGCCGCTCGGCATCGAAGTGCGGCCGGTCATTGTCGCCGACGTCTCCGCGTCGTTACGCGACCGGAGAGCCGGAATCCAACTCGCAGCGCTCGCGACGCAGCTCGACTATCCCGACCCTGCGTCGTTCCTGACGCAGATGCTCGGCCACGACGTCCCAGCCGCCTGGTTGCCACAGTCCGTCCACGGACAGATCGCCCGGCTCGCCCGCCTGCGCGGGCCGGCGCGCGACCGCGCCGCCGTTCGCCTCGCCTCGCGTCTGGCCACCCGCGAAGTACCGGTCGTCGCGTACGGGACGCCGACCATCGGAGCCCTGCTGGGAAATCGCCTCGGCTGCCGGATCTGGAACGGCGTAGACGCAGGCTTGGATCTTGCGGCGCTGTGCCTAGAAAGGCGCTAAGGCCGGGCGTGTCAACGTGTGCGGGATCGATCTGCGCCGGGGAGATCCCCGCCGATATTGCGATTCCGTTCTCGTAGCCGCGCATACCGCCCTCGACGCATTTCCTCGTCGACTGTTTGCTGCCGCTGAAGTCTGGAACCTGCCACAGGTTGAGCGCACCCCCCTCGGATGACCGCTCCGAGGATTAGCAGCAGCCCGATACCTCTGAACAGCCAGCCCATGCTCGAGGTCTCGACAGCACGCATCGGTCGGCCTATCCCTCGCAAGGGGTAGTTCGCTTGGGATCTAACGTCGGCCGACGACGAGTGCGACCGGGAAGCGCGCGCGTCTGATTGCGCCCGGTCGCGCGCTCTGGCCGATCACGCGGCCGACTCGCCTCGTCGAGTGTGCACGGCGAATGCGTCCGACTCCGCAAGACCGCTGCCGCAGTTTTCGCTTCGCGGCGGCGAGCCGTAGCCCGACCACTCGCGGGACGACGCAGCGTGCTGGCGGTGGAGGTGGTGGAGGTGGAGGAGGCGGCGAAGGCGGAGGAGGTGGAGGCGGGACGTCGACGATCTCGTCGAGCTCGCCCTTGTGTACGGCCCCGAACGAGGTCTCGATCCCGAGGGCCCGGGAGGAGGCCGCGCTGGCGGCGTTCGTTCGGGATCACGCCCGGTTGATGTTACCCCGGGCTTAGCCTCGCGGGCGCCGTACGAGGTCCCGCTTACAGAAGAATGCGGGAGAACCCCTCACGGCGTCGGCTCGCTTTCAATGGCGGGCGAGAACTGAACGGTGCTCGTGCCCCCGCCTCTGTCACGGCTGCTCCAGTTTGGGAACCCGTTGGCAGGACGACGCCGGCCCGGGCCGAGGGTGACGCGCCCGGGCCGGCATCGAAGCGCTACCGAGTGAGCGGATGCGTGCCCCAGTCCTTGAGCCCTGCGCCCAGCCCTGCCTGGGTGACCTGGTAGAGGCCGGTGCCGTCGGCGTTGACCGTGTAGAGGTCCGCCTGTCCGGTCTGCGGCACGAACATCGTGAAGGCGATCTTCGTCCCATCGGGTGACCAGACCGGCTCGAAGCACCCCGCCGCACTTCCGCACCCGGCGATCGGGATCTGCCGAAGGCCGCTACCGTCGGCGTGGACGGCGAAGATCGAGCTCCTCGCTCCCCGCGGGCTGTGGGCCGAGAAGAGGATCTCGTTCCCCTGCGGTGACCAGCTCCCGCAGTTGAAGTTGAGGTCCATGCCCGCGGGCGTGAGCTGCCGGAGACCGGTTCCGTCCGTCTTGACGACGAAGAGCCCCTGCACTCCGAGCTCGAAGGACGCACGCAGGAAGACGAGGCGCTTGCCGTTCGGCGAGTAGTCGCCGGGGCAATCGTCGTCGCCGCCCGAGGTGACGCGTTTGACGTCGCCGCCGTCCAAGGAGTTGATCGTGTAGACGCCGTCGACGGCGGGATCGTCGCCGAAGCCCTCGCAGGCAAGGCGAGCCGCGTCGGGGGACCAGATCACGCACGGGAGGAACAGCCCCAGATCGGGATAGAACGTCGGCAGTTGCGTGTAGCTGCCCGTGTCGGGGTTGAGGATCCTCTCCCCGCAACAGTCGGTCACGATGGCGATCCTCGTGCCGTCCGGCGACCACTGGCCCGACTCGGCTCCGGCCATCAGCGGCTGCTCGTGGCTGCCGTCCGGGTTCACCGTGTAGACGACGTCCTGATCGAGTGCCGGGTCGAAGCGGGTGAAGGAAATCAACCCGTTGGCGCCCGGGGGCTTCGCCGTCGCGTGAGTCACGACGATCGCTGCCGCGGCCGAGGCCACAAGCGCGAGCATGAGGAGCTTGCGCATCATGGTTCTCTCCTTTCGTCGAATCGACACTTCGTCGATCGCTTGGCCTGAGAAGGCAACGCCTGCGCGCCGCCTGAGTCGTCGTAGTACGGGACGTCGGTCCATACCGCCGCGCAGAGGGCGAATTCTCCGCGCAGTCGGGGTCCTGGTAGGGCGGGAAACCGGTCCATGGCGCCGTCCAGAGGGCGCATTCCGCAAGGAGATCCTGGAACCCGCTCGAGCGACGGAACTGGGCCCACGTCTCGCGGATGCCCAGGCGTCGAAGCGGAGCGCGGGTTCTTGCTTCGGGAGCGTGGGTTGCCGCGGCGCGTGCGACGAAGATCAGCCCGAAGTGGTTGTCTGTCAGCTCGTTGGTGTCCGACACGAAGAAGTTCGACGTGATGCGCCCATGAGCGCCGCGGAACTGCCCCTCGCCGCCCTCGACCTCCCAGACGGCGGCGCCGTGCCGGAGGTGCGGGTCGGGCGAGCGGCCGAGCCGAGCCGCGCCGACGCTGCGGAAGGCGAGTACGTGGCCTGGGGCGAACTCGATTGTCCCGGACTGGTCGAAGGAGCCGTCATCCGCCAGGACGAGGCGCGAGACGAGCAGCGCTTCCTCGCCCTCGCCCGGCTGGACACGCCCAGCGAGCCCGTTGGCGTCGACGGTCGTGATCAGTACCTGGCTCGGCGCGCTTGCGCGTTGCTCGAGCACTCGTGACGAGAGCGATGTGATCCGTCCGCGGAACTGCAGCGAGTAGACGATCGGCCGTAGCGGCGTCTCCTGCATCGCCGAGGATCGTGCGGCGCCGGCGGGCTTCGGCGCTTCAGGGATTTCCCTGGACCTGCTCCCTGGTCCTGGCTGTTCCACTAGCGTTCGGCCATGCTGATCGGGCGCGAGCGCGAGCGCGGGCAACTGGATGCGCTGCTAAGGGAGGCGCGCCTCGGCAGGGGCCGCGCCCTCGTGCTCCGCGGCAGCGCCGGGATCGGCAAGACGGTGCTTCTCGATTACGCCGTGCAGCAGGCGAGCGGCTTCCAGGTGCTGCACTACACGGCGGTCGAATCCGAGGCCGAGCTCCCATTTGCGGGCTTGCAGGCGCTCCTCGGGCCGCTGCTCGTTCGTCTCCCCGAGATTCCGGAGCCGCAGGCGCGCGCCCTCCGCGCCGCGCTCGCGCTCGAGTCAAGCGCGAACGACGAATAGGCTCGCCGTCTACGCGGGTGTGCTCAGCCTCCTCGGCGTGGCGGCCGAGCGGAGTCCCGCTGCTCGTCGTCGTCGACGACGCACACTGGCTCGACCGCCCGTCTGCCGAAGCGCTCACCTTCGCTGCGAGGCGGCTCACGGCCGAGTCGCTCGCGCTCCTGTTTGCCGTGCGCGAAGGCGAAGGCACCGACCTCGGCGTCGCGCTTCCCACGATCGAGCTGGAGCCGCTAGAGGCGGCGGCGTCGATGGAGCTTCTTCACGAGCGGTTCGGCTCGACGATCGCCGCGAAGGTCGCCCGCCACCTCGCCGAGGCGACGGGCGGGAACCCGCTCGCCCTGCTCGAGGTCGCCGCGCTGCTCGACGAGGGAGAACGCGTCGGGCGCGAGCCCCTTCCGGATCACCTGCCCGCTTCCGAGAGCGTCGAGCGCACCGTGCGGCGCGCGCTTCGCAGCCTCCCTCCAGAGGCGCGTCGCGCACTGCTCGTCGCCGCAGCCTCCGATTCGCCGACGGGAGGCGACCTCGCCGCGCTGGAGCCGGCGGAAGATGCCGGGCTCGTCCGCATCCATGCAGGCTCGGTCGCGTTCCGGCACCCGCTCGTACGCTCGGCGGTCTACCACGCCGCTTCGGCGGACGAGCGTCGAGCGGCCCACCGCACGCTCGCCGACGCGCTCACCGGCGAAGAAGATGCCGACCGGCGCGCCTGGCACCTCGCAGCGGCCGCCGAAGGGCCGGACGAGTCAGTCGCCGCGGCTCTCGAAGCTGCCGCCTCGCGCTTTGCCGAGCGCGGCGGTCAAGCGTCGGCTTCGCGAGCACTCGAGCGCGCAGCCGAGCTCAGCGAAGACGACGACGCGTGCGCCCGCCGGCTCCACGCCGCCGGGCGAGCTGCGGAGCATGCCGGCGACCTCGAGCGCGCGGCGCTGCTTGCCGAGCGGGCCTTGACCCGTGGCCGCGACCCGGGTGTACGTGCCGCTGCCAGGCTCCTCGCCTGGCAAGTAAACGACTGGCGCGGCCTGGCCGACGACGACGTCGACTTCGAGACAGAGGCCGAGCGCCTCGCTCCGTTCCACCCCACACGGGCGGCACTCCTGCTCTACGTGAGCAGCAATGCAGCGTGGCGGACGCTCGACCTCGAGCGTGCGCTGCGACTGGCGCGGAAGAGTGTCGAGATCATCCCGGTGAACGGCGCCCGGTCGGCCGAGGCGCTCTGGGAACCATGGATGGCGGACTGTCGCGGTCGGCAACCGCTGGAATCTCGCCTTCATCCTGTTGCTCCTCGGACGGCCAACCGAAGCGGACGAGGCGGTCCGCGGCCTCCTCCCGGGTGCAGACCTCTCGTTGAACTACCACGCGTACGTGGAGCGCTACGACGAGGGGCGATCCAACATCGAGCGCGTGCTCCGGTCGTCGCGGGCGACGGGCGACGTCTGGGCCGAGATGTGGATGACCAGGAGTCTCGCCTTCGTCGATCTCTTGCAAGGACGATTCCCGGCCGCGCGCGCGGGCGCGGCTCGGTCACTGGCCATGGCGGAGTCGATCGGGGTTCCGGGTGCGATTGCCTTGAGCCTTGCCATCCTCGCCTGGCTGGCCGCGGTCGAGGGTCGCGAGTCGGAGGCGCGCGAGCACGCTGCTCGCGCCGACGACCTGGCTCAGCGCGGGCTCGGACACCTCCTGCTGCGAGCACGACTTCAAGCGACGCTCGGTCTGCTCGAGCTGGGTCTCGCGCGCCCACTGGCTGCGATCGAGAAGCTCCGACCGGTCGCGGACCTGGCCGAGCGCCACGGCGTGCGTGAGCCGAGCGTCCTGCCTTATGCGCCCGATCTCATCGAGGCCTACGCGCGAGCCGGCGAGCGGCAAGCCGCGACGAGGGAACTGGCGAAGCTCGCCGAGCTCGCCAGCGCCCTCGATCGACGCTGGGCACTCGCCGCCGTCGCCCGCCTGCACGGCCTCCTCGGGCGAGACGACGACTTGGACGAGCACTTCGGCGCCGCGCTCGAGTTGCACGAGCAGGGAGCGGGTTCCGCCTTCGAGCGCGCACGGACGGAGCTCCTCTACGGCGAGCGGCTCCGACGCGCGAAGCGCCGCGTCGAGGCGCGTGAGCATCTGCGCAGCGCGATTGAGCTCTTCGACGGGCTCGGCGCGGCCCCCTGGTCGGAGCAGGCACGCCGCGAGCTGCGAGCGAGCGGCGAGTCGATCCCCCGACGCGATCCCACGGCGCCCGAGAAGCTGACCCCGCAGGAGCTTCAGGTCGCGCTTCAGGTCGCTGAGGGAAGGACGAACCGCGACGTTGCCGCGGCGCTCTTCCTCAGCCCGAAGACGGTCGAGTTCCACCTGACACGCGTCTACCGCAAGCTCAACATCCACTCCCGCGCCGAACTCGTCCGGCTCTTCTCCTCAGAGCGCGCGGCCGCGACGCTTGGTGCGGGCTAGTTCCTGCTGATCTCGTCAAGAAGCTCTGCGCCGCGCGCCCGTCGTCGCGGCGCTTGAACACTTCGCCGGCACGTCGCTGTGACCCTCGAGCGCTTCCATCGGCGAACGTTGGGTGGACCTCCACTTCAAGCGCGTCCGCTCGGCCGCTAGGAGGGGCGGTCGGTGGGGACCGCCCCTCCTACACGTTCCGCTCTAGGCGATCCGTGGGCAGAGGTCGCCGCTCACTGTTCCGCCGCGAACCACTGTGTTGAGGTGAATGCCATTGAAGGTCGTGTCGACAGGCCCATGCGTGACGAATATCCCCGGGCCAGCGATGTCCCCGGTGGCGCCGGGGAGAAGGAAGACGATCGACGTGCCCGAGAGCCGGAAGACGCCATTCTCCAAGGTGAACCCAGGCCCGGACGCATTGACTTCGATCGAGTGGCCGTTCAGATCGTTCGTGATCGTCAGGAAGAACTGACCGGTGAAAAACCCCTCGGTATACGGGCCGCCCGTTGGAAAGTGGCCCGTGTCACCGTGCGCCCGTGTCTGCTCGAAGCTGATCGGGAACGAGCAGATCCCCGTCACACCTGTTACCGAGCCAGCTCCCGGGGCCAGCGCGACCGCCGACACGGCGAGCCCAAAGACAAGGCTAAGAAGAACCGCAAGCCGCTTCACAACACTCTCCCTTCATTGCGTTGCCCCCTACGGCGATTCTCCTCCGGGGTCCTCAGTTTTGCAAGGCAAGAGCGGGGCTTTTGGCGTTTCACGACGTCCGGTGCGAGCCTGATCGCGATGACCGGCGCGAGCTACGAGGAGGCGGCCAAGACCTTGCGGGCCATGGCCGAAAGAGCGACTAGCCGGCGACGAGAACGAGGCGTAGCGTGAGCCGGGGCCGCGTAGTGGCAGCGCCCGAGGCGCCCGTGTTGTTCGGCTCGCGGCCCGGCCCCGCGCTACTTCTTCTCGCAGGCGATCCCGTGATCGCGATCGCGACCAATGTTCTGCCGATAGAGCCGGTTCCTGCGCTTGAAGTGCTGGCTGTCTGGGTACGGGTCTTCCGCGCTCTCGCCACCCGACAGGGATCCCAGGACTAAGGACCCTCGCAGTTCGGGCAGGGCGGCAAAGACTCGACCGACTGGACCTTCAATTCGTAGCCTCGAAGAGTTGATCACGCATGCGTTCCTGCGGCTTCGATTCCCAAACTCTCGCTCCGCTTGCTCGAGCCCGCCGGGCCCTGTCGACGTCGGCCGCACAGGCGAGCAGCGGCGGAGTTTCTCCTGACACGGGATCGCGATCTCCCGTGTTGCTCCGCTCCGCGGCTCGCTCGTCGACGAGCCCGAGATAGACCGAGAGTGAAAGACTGTCGGTATGAGCTTCGACGAAGCTCGGCTGACGGACGTTCGCAGGGCTGGGTTGGTCAAGAAGCGCTTGTTCGGTGGCTACAAGCTGACGCTCAAGGGAACCTGGTACCTACGCGATCGAGCAGGACTCCACGAAGACGTTCGCGCGAAGCTGTCGGAGTACGCGGAGAAGTGGGAATCGGGCGCGATGACCAAGAGCGAGAGGCGCGAAGGGCAAGTCGAGCTTGTCGCGCTCGCGTGGGAGAGAGACGAGACCGAGATGGCCGATGCCGTGGCCGATCTACGGGCGAAGGGGTACGACCCCCTTGCCCCTGAAGTCCCGGAGGAGATGGATGACGAGCTTGAGTTCGACCCGGAGAGCGCCTTCGGGAAGGCAGTCCTGGAAGAGATGCGGAAGAAGCTCGGGGACGAGCCGCCCGACACGTCTGACAAGTAAAGGGGCCTTGACCGACGAAAGCGAGCTGGACTACCCGGCGCTACTCACCGGGTGAGAGCGCCGTCGTCAGCCGCGCCGAAATGAGGTCGCGTAGGTGGTCGCGATCCTCGGCGCTCGTGAAGTGCAGTTCGACCTTGTTCTTGCCCCCCGCCATGGTGACGACGATGTCTTTGTCGCCGAAGAGGTTCGACGTCTGAATCCCGGCGACGTGAGGATAGAAGTACGACTCGGCGCTATTCGCGTCCATGCCGACAATCAGACGCTTCGACGTGACAAGGACGTGCTTCTTCATCAGCACGTCGTTCGTGCGGAACATGCCGTCGAGTGACTCGCCGTCCTGTAGCAACGCCTTCATCGCGTCGATCTCGTCAGCCTGCCGATGCTCCTTGTCGGCTTTCCGCTTGTCCTGCCACTCCGAGACCTTTCGTTCGGCTTCAGCCTTCTTCTCGGCCTTGCGCTGCGCTCGCGCGGCTTTTTCCTCGTCTGTTCGCTTCTTGAACATGGCGCGAGTGTCATCGATCGGACGCTGCGCTTCAAGCACGGCCGAGGTCGGTGGCCGCGGACCGGGCCGTTTGTAGATTCCGGGTCGTGCCGCGGCGCAGCGAGCCCTCCGACGGCTACCGGCTCCTGAACGAGTCGGAGTGCGAGGCGGTCCTAGAGGGTGCTGCTTAGGATCTCGATGCGGTTCGCGTCAGAGACGGGTGGCATGATCGCGGCATGCGCAGGCCGTCGATCTCTTTGCGAAGCAGGTGGCCACCGCGGGCGATTCCAGCTGCCATCTGTCTCTGTCTAGTTGCCGTCGTCGTCTTTCTCGTGTGGTGGCTCGATGACGTAAGCAGTCTCGATCCATGGATACCGAACATCGTCGTTGGCCTCGTTGCGATCGCGGCGACGATCACACTTGTCGAGGCGATCATCCAGCGGGAACATCAACAGAGCGTCCAACCTCGCTACACACACGCTTTAGACCAAATCGGTCAAGCGCTTCTGAACTTCGCTTTTCAGACTCACATGGACTACGTCTTCACACACCGAGAGCCAGTCAACCCCGCTGAAATGAACATCCCGTCGGACCCAGTAGCGCTATGCGATTTCTGGGTAGAAGGACAGGACAAGAACGACAGTCGACGCCCGACCAAGGACGGTCGGTCGTTGTTTCTTGGCGAAAGCCTTGAGTTCGTGTCGAGGGTGCAACGAGTCGCCGACTCTAATCGCGAACTTCTGCCATCAGAGCTTGTAGTCGCGATCGACAGCTTGGATCCGATCTTCACTGGGGCCTGGCTCGCCGACCTATCTGCCGAAGTCAAGGAAAGAGGGGCGACAGGACTCGACGACTGGCTTCTGTTCGTGCTGGTGCCAGGCGTGGGACGAGTCGGCGAGTCCTTCCGTCGGGTGGCTGGTGACCGACGGTTCGTACTGTTCGACAACCCCGCGGCATGAAGAAAGAGGAGCGGCTCCTTGTATGAGGGATGTTGAGGCGTACTTCCGTGACGAACACGATCCGCCGGTCATGGAGCTGTTCGCACGCTGGCGCCGAAACCGGGCGTTCTTCGAGGAGACCCAAGGGTTCACTCAGCGCCCCGATCACCAACTCATGCTCCGCGAGAACACTGAGGAAGCACGTCGCCGCCTCGCGATTGCCGATCAAGACTGGGAAGACGTTGGCTTTCCGACTCGCGGCCGACAAGCTCGCCGATGGCGCAAGGCTCGGTTTGCGTTTTTGAAGGCGGTCCACGAAGAGAACCTCGAGTACGAGTCCGTCCTGATCGATCATGGCTTCGACCCGGACGATGACGTGGCAATAGCCGACCTCTTCGAGACGGTTCGTTCCGAGCCGGAAAGCTGAGCGGACGCGGCCTTTGCCGGACTGGGGAGCCTTCGGCGAGCGGGCGAATCCGAGTAGCTAGCGACGGCCGACGGTCAGTCTGACCGGGAAGTTGCGGGGCTTGCGGGTGCCTGGTCGTAACTCTGAGCGATCACCCTGCCCACTCGCCTTGAGGGGACGCGCCGCAAGATGGCTCGCGGGGACACACATCCACTTCGGCGGCGCTTTTGTGCGCGCCAGTTGTGCGCCAGTGCGCGCCAGATTCCAGCGGTCTCTAGCGTTTTCAAGCGGTAAACGGGAGAGGGCCCCAGAGACACCGAAACCCGCCTAGTGGAGCGGGTTTCGGCTTGGTCAGCGGAGTGGGCGGTACTGGGCTCGAACCAGTGACCCCCAGCTTGTCGAGCTGGTGCTCTCCCAACTGAGCTAACCGCCCTGGTCGGCGGATTGTAGCTTCGTGGCGCGCGGGGGTGGCCTGCCGATTGGCGACTGAGGGGCGAACGCAACCGGTCGCGTCCGCCGAGGGACGGCCTATTCTGCCGAGAGTGAGCGAACCGCGCGACACCGGCTGGGCTCGCCTGTCGAGCGTGCGGATCGGCGCGGTGGTCGCGATCGCCCTTGCGGCGGGCTTCGTCGTCTGGCTGCTCGTCCGCGGGAACGACGACTCTTCCAGCTCGTCGAAGGCGACCACGACGGAGGAGACTGCAAAACCGATCGGCCCGGTCGCGGCCACCCCGGCCGCGCTGCGCTCGGCCTCCGCGCAGGCCAAGCGCCCGATCTACTGGGTCGGGCCGCGCTCGGGTCAGACCTACGAGTTGACCCGGACGGCCAGCGGACGTGTCTACATCC
>CAVUMW010000002.1:0-259548 GCA_963742635.1 uncultured Actinomycetes bacterium | reverse complement strand
GGGCGGCGGGCTCGTGCTGCTGCGGGTGTTCGAGTGGCAAGGCCGAAAGCACGCGAGCCTCGAGCAGCTGTGAGGAGGTCGTTCCGCCTTTTCTGGACGGGCTGGCTCTTCAACATCAAGAACCTGACCAATTCCGGGTTCTTCATCCTGAACGCGACGATCTCGCCGATCTTCTTCGCGACGATCGCGCACTACATGTTCGCGGGCGGATCGCGGCCGGGGTCGGGGCTGCTGTACGCGTCGCTCGGCGCCGGCATGATGGGCATCTGGTCGTCGGTGCTCTTCGGCTCCGGCGGGCTCATCCAGTGGCAGCGCTGGCAGGGGACGCTCGAGTACGTGATCGGCGTACCGCCGCGCCTGATCCAGGTCGTCCTCCCGATGACCGTCGCAACTGCCTCGATCGGCCTCTACTCGATCGCCTCCACGCTGCTCTGGGGCCGACTCATCTACGGGCTCCCGCTCGACTTCATCCATCCAGCTGGTTCATCGTCGCGCTCGTCGCCGCGATCGTCTCGCTCGGACTCCTCGGGCTCGTCCTGTCGTCGACATTCGTGCTGCTGCGCAACGCCAACTCGCTCTCGAATCTCCTCGAATACCCGGTCTGGCTCGTCACCGGCCTCCTGATCAGCCTCTCGCTCCTGCCCGGCTGGACGCGGCCGATCTCGTGGGTACTCGCGCCGACGTGGGGCATCCGCGGGCTCCGTGCGGCCGCGCTCGGCGGTGACCCGATCGTCCCGTTCCTCATGTGCGTCGCGCTCGGACTGATCTACCTCGCGATCGGCCACTACACGCTCGGCTACTTCGAGGTGCGCGCGCGCAAGAGCGCGACGTTGGCGCTCCGATGAACTCGATTCGGATCTTCTTCGTCGGCGGCTACCTCGCCTACCGCGCGCTCTTCAACTGGATCCACTGGAGCATGTACGTGCCGACGATGCTCGGCGGCCCGATCTTCCAGATCCTGTTCTTTGCGTACATCGGCCGCTACGCCGGGTCGCAGTCCGACAAGTTCTTCCTCGTCGGCAATGCGGTCGCCATCTGCTCGCTCGGCGGGATCTTCGGCATGGCGATGACGATCGGCGGCGAACGCTGGACACAGACGCTGTCGTCGATCCTGGTCACGCCCGCCAACCGCCTCGCGCTCTTCCTCGGCCGGGCTCTGCCGAACATCGCGAACGGCGTCATCGTCTCGGCGGTCGGCTTCGTCGTCGGCTCGCTTCTCCTCGGCGTCTCGTTCCCGGCCGGCTCGATTCCGGTAATCGCGCTCATCGTCCTCGTGTCCTCGTTCTCGTGCACCGCGTTCGGGACGCTGATCGGAGCGTTCGGCCTGCGCGGCCGCGACATCTTCTTCTTCGCAAACCTGATGATCTTCGTCTTCCTGCTCTTCTGCGGCGTCAACGTTCCCGTGGACGTGCTGCCGCCGTGGATGCAAGCCGTGTCGAGGGTCTTGCCCCTCACGCACGGGATCGCGGCCGCACGGCAGGTCGCCGACGGCGCGTCGCTCGGCGACGTTTCGAGCCTCGTCTTGACCGAGCTGTTCATCGGCTTCTGTTACGCCGCCGTCGCCTATGCGCTCCTGCGGCTGTTCGAGATCGACGGCCGCCGGCGGGCGTCGTTCGAGACGATGTAGCCACTTGACGGCCGGCCTGCTCACGAGCTCCACCTACCTCGCCCGGTCATGTTCGGAGAGCGTCCGCTTCCTCGACGCTTCGACGGCGAGCCGGTCCACCTCGAACGGATACGCCTCGTCGAGGCGCCGGCCGTCGCGCACGTGAGTTTTCGAGTGCTACGCGGCTAGCTGGCTGCGACCGCCTCGCCCGTGACCTGCGCCACGTAGCCGCGCACGTCGCCGGCCGGTTCGCTGTACGCATTCCCGAGCGCGGTCTCCACGCGCCCGATGTAGCCCTTCGCCCAGTCGGGAATCCCCGTGTCGGTCACCGCGAGGAACTCGAGCGTTGCTGCGAGCCTGATGTCCGCGATCGTCGGCGAGTCGCCGCCGCCGATGAAGCCCGTGTCGGTGCCCCAGTACGCCGGGTAGACGTCGAGGATCCTGGGCAAGGCGTCCTCGGCCGACTTGCGGGCGGCCTCCTTCGCCTCGTCCGATGCGTCCGAGGTCGAGACTTCGCCTGGATATCCCCCGAACCCGAGGCGCGGATAGGTCGCGCGCGTCAGAAGCGGATAGAAGATGCTGAGCGTGTAGAAGTTCGCCGCGTCGACCATCGCGCGCTTCTTCGGGTCGGACGGATAGAGGTCGTCACGTCCCTCGCGCGTCGAGAGGTACATCATCACGGCGCAGCTCTCGCCGAGGACACCATTCGGGAGCTCGTCGGCCTCGATCGTCGGCGTCAGCCCAGGTGGGTACTTCGAGAGGTAATCGTCGCCCTGCGTCTGACCCCAGACGTTCTCCTCCTCGACGGGGATCCCGGCCGCTCGCACGAAGACGCGGACGGACATGTTGTTCACGCTCGGCGGAAGCATGTTCAGCTTCATGGCCATGACGTGCCCTCCTCCGGTTGCTTGCCCGCAGAAGGATATTCCGCAGCCTTCGCGGCCGTCTCAGCAGCCCGTTGCGATCGCGAGGGCGCGGCACACCTCGGTTAGCCGATCCGGCCCGAGCTTCGTGATTCGCTCCACGAAGTAGGCGCTCGGGACGACGGCGACGTTGTCGAAGGAGAGAGCGCAATCAGCGGGCATTCCGTCTTCGGCGCCGAGCCGAACCTCAGTCGGGATTCCCCGCACCGTTCGTGTGGCCGGAACCGCGAGGTAGGCATTGAGGACGGGAATCGCCGCCTGCCTGGTCAGAAGCAGATGCGGGCGACGCCCCGCCTCTGGGTGCTCGACCCACCAGACTTCACCGCGATTCACCAGGGCTCGGCAGCGACAGATCGCTTCGCAGAGGCCTCGGCCCACGAATCGAGCTCGGCCGGCGGAACACGCTCGTAGCCGGAGACGATCGCCGAGTCGATCGCCGCCTCGCGATCAGCCGCGAGCTCGTGCTCGACAGCCGCGCGAATGATCTCCGACCGGGACCGTCCTGTTCTTGATGCCTGCTCGTCCAGAAGGGCGAGCAGCTCGTCGTTCAGCTGGACGAGCGTCTGTCTGCGCGCCACGGGCATATCGTAGCATATGGCCATCGGGACAGGTCCCTTAGAGATCTGCTCGAACGAGTGCGGCGCCTTCGACGAGCGCCTGCAACTTGCCGCGGGCGACATCGCGCGGGAGGTACTTCATGCCGCAGTCAGGGCCGACCATGAGCCGCGCCGGATCGATGTGGCGAAGCGCTGCCCGGATGCGATCGGCGACGGTCTCGGGGCTTTCGACCTCCATGTCGTTCAGGTCGAGGACGCCGAGGATCACGCGCTTCGTGGGCAGCTGCTCGAGGAGCGACGGGTCGAGCCGCGGCTGGGCGGCTTCGATCGAGATCTCGTCTGCGGGACACGAGTCGAGTTCGGCGAGAAACGGGTAGCCGTTCGGCTTCTCGTGCACGATGGCGGCGTACCCGAAGCACGTGTGGAGCGCCTTCGTCCCACCCACGCCCTCGAATGCCCGCGTGATCGCCTCCAGTGCGTACTCGCGCGCGTCGTCCGGCCGCGCCTGGAGGTACGGCTCGTCGATCTGGACGACGTCGGCGCCGGCGGCGACGAGGTCGCGCAGCTCCTCGTTGACCGCGTCCGCGTATGCGAGCGCAAGCGCCCGCAGATCCGGGTAGTGATCGTTCTGCGCCTGCTGGCTCATCGTGAACGGCCCCGGGACGGTGACGCGGATCGGCCGCTCGGTCAGCGCACGCAGGAACTCGGCGTCGCGCACCTGCACCGGCCGGGCGCGGCGGATCTCGCCGACGACGCGCGGCACCGGGTTCGGGTGCCCGGTCCGGTCGAGCGCCGTCCCGGGCTCGTCGAGGTCGAGCCCCTCGAGCGCGTTCGCGAAGTAGTTCGAGTAGCTCTCACGACGGATCTCGCCGTCGGTGACGACGTCGATCCCCGCCTCCTCCATGTCCCGCACGGCGAGCCTCGTCGCGTCGTCCTGCGCCTCGCTGAGCCAGGCCTCCCCGACGCGCCAGAGCTCCTGCGCCGGAACCCGCGGCGGGAGTCGCCCGGCGAGCTTTTCGCGGTCGATCAGCCAGTCCGGCTGGGGGTAGCTGCCGATCACGGTCGTCGCGAGTGGGTGCATCGGTAGAAAGATACGAGCATGAGGACCCGGATCAGCCAGGCATACCCCGATCGCGTCGAGGTGCGCGGGCGCGATCTGACCGGCGACCTCATGGGCCGGCTCACGTTCACGGAGTACTTCCACCTGCTCCTCACGGGCGAGGAGCCGACCGAGGAGCAGCGTTTCTTCCTCGACCTGCTGCTCGTGTCGATCGCCGAGCACGGGCTGATGCCTACGAACCTCGCAGCGCGCATGACGCTCGCGGCGGACCCCGATTCGCTCCACGGAGCCGTCGCGGCCGGGATCCTCGGCTGCGGCCCGGTGATCCTCGGCACCGCGGAGGAGTGCGCGCGCCTGCTCGAGTCGAATCTCGGCCGCGAGCCGCTCGACGTCGCACGCGAGGTGCAGGAGGCCGGCCAGAAGATGCCCGGCTTCGGCCATCCCGTGCACACGCCGGCCGACCCCCGCGCAGAGCGGATCCTCGAGCTCGCCGACGAGCACGGCGTGAGCGCGGCGCACACCGAGCTCGCCCGCGGGCTGCGCGACGCCGTGGCCGAGGCCTGGGGCAAGCCGCTGACGATGAACGTCTCGATGCCGATCGCCTCGGTCATGCTCGACCTCGGCTACGAGGCGCGCGCCGTGAAAGCGATCCCGATCCTCGCGCGGACGGCAAGCCTCCTCGCCCACCTGGCCGAGGAGCAGGACGACCCCATCGGCCTCGAGCTGGCCGCGAAGGCGGAGGAGGCGGTCGAGTACGAGCGCTGACGCAGAGAGCTACCGCGCGCAGATCGCGTACCTGCTCGAGCGCTCGGCGTTCTACCGCGGGAAGCTGGGCGCAAGCCCGAGCGACCGGCTGGAGGACATCGCCGAGCTCCCGCTGACCGAGAAGAGCGAGCTCCGCGCGACCGTCACACGCGAGAACCCGTTCGGCACACACCTCTGCGCCGACGCCTCCGAGATCGCGCGCATCTACTCGACGAGCGGCACGACGGGCGCGCCGAGCTACATCCCGCTCACCGCGGACGACGTCGAGAGCTGGCTCGTCGGCTCGTCCCGCAGCTACGCGGCCTCCGGCGTCGAGCCCGGCCAGCGGATCGTCTCGACGTACAACGCAGGCCCGTTCGTGGCCGGCGCCGCGCTCGCCGCCTTCGAGCGCATCGGCCTCGTGCATGTCCCGGTCGGCACCGGAAATACCGCGCTGCTCGTGCGGGCGATCGAGACGCTCAGGCCGGAGGCGGTCGTCATGACGCCTTCGTACGCTGCCTACCTCGCCGAGAACCACGACCTGCGCGACTCGAGCGTGGAGCGCGTCCTCGTCGCGGGCGAGCCTGGCGGCGGCGAGCCGGCCTTCCGCGCGAAGCTCGAGGAAGGCTGGGGCGCGAAGGTGACCGAGGCGATGGGCGTCGGCGACATCGGCCCCTCGCTCTTCGGCGAGTGCGAGCAGCAGACCGGCATGCACCTCGGCGCGCACGGCTTCGTGCACCTCGAGCTGATCGACTCCGAGACGGGCGCCGCGTGCGAGCTCGACGACGGCGCCGAGGGCGAGCTCGTGCTCACGCACCTGAGACACCGGGCCGCTCCGCTCCTGCGCTTCCGGACGCGAGACCACGTCACGGTCATGACGAGCCCGTGTCCGTGCGGCCGCGAAGGCCCTCGCATCCGCTGCATCGGGCGCACCGACGACATGCTGATCGTTCGCGGAGTGAACGTCTTCCCGTCGGCCGTCCGAGAGGTCGTGAACACCTTCGCACCGGAGGTCAGCGGCCACATCCTCGTCCGGCCCCGATCCTCCGGTGTGAAGCAGGAGCCGCCGCTCCCGCTGAGCGTCGAGCTCGCCCGCGGCGCCAAGTCGACCGACCGGCTCTCGGACGCGATCGGCGACAAGCTGAGAGAAGAGCTGACGGTCCGGGCCGAGATCGAGCTCGTCGAGTTCGGAACGCTCAGCCGGAGCGAGTACAAGTCGAAGCTCGTCGAAGAGCCAGCCTGACGACCTGACAGACTCGGCGAGCGTGGAAGCGGCCACGACATCCCGAGAAGAGTCGAGCGGCAGCAGCCTGCTCGCGGTCCTGCTGTCGATGGCGATGTTCGTCCTCGTCGTCGACACGTCGCTGATGAACGTGTCGATCTCGGCCGTCGTCCAGGATCTGGACACGACCGCGAGCGGAGTCCAGTCGGCGATCGCGCTCGAGGCGCTCGTCTCGGCGGCGTTCATCTTGATCGGCGGCAAGATCGGCGATCTGATCGGCCGGAAGCGGGCGTTCATCATCGGCCTGGTCTGTTACGCCGCCGGCGCGCTCTCGATGGTGTTGTCGCAGAGCCTGCTCCCGATCGTCATCTTCTGGGCCGTGGTCGGCGGCCTCGGCGCGTCGCTCCTCTTGCCGGCGATGCAGTCGCTGATCCACGGCAACTTCGAGGGGCCCGCTCAGCGGCGCGCCTACGCGCTGGTCGGCGCCGCCGCTGCGATCGCCGCTGCGGTCGGGCCGCTGATCGGCGGCTTCATCACGACCTACCTCTCGTGGCGGGTCGCATTCGCCGGGGAGGTCGTGATCATCGCGATCGTGCTCGTCGGAACCAGGCTCGTCCGGGAAGTTCCGTTCACCGGCCCGCGACAGGTTGACGTCGTCGGCGCGATCCTCTCCGCAGTCGGCATGGGCGGCGTCGTGCTCGGGATCCTCGTCTGGCAGGAGGGCGGCGAGTCCGTTGCCGCCCTGATCGCCGTCGGCCTGGTCGCGCTGGGATCGTTCGCGTGGTGGATCGTCCGTAGGAAGCGCGAAGGCAAGCCGGCGCTGGTCGACCCGGTCCTCTTCGAATCGCAGTACTTCCGCCTCGGGATCACGTCCCAGACCCTCCAGCAGATCGCCCTGGGCGGGCTGATGATCGCGCTCCCGATCTTCCTGCAGATGGTGCTCGAGTACAACGCGCTGGAGGCGGGCCTCTCGATCGCGCCCTTGTCGCTGAGCATGTTCGCCGTCGCGCTGCTGGCAGGCAGGAAGCTCGGCGGCAAGCAGCCCGAGCAAGATCATCCGTGCCGGGTTCCTGCTCCTCGCGGCAGGGCTCCTGATCCTGGTCCCGATCGTGCCGCGCGCCCACTCCGGCTGGGCGATGGCCGTGCCGCTCCTGATCGCCGGCACCGGGCTCGGGCTCCTCGTGTCGCAGCTCAACAACTACACGCTGTCGCCGATCGAGGAGGAGCGCGTCAGCGAGGCCGCGGCCGTGAACTCCGCGGGCGGGTCGTTCGGGCTCTCCTTCGGGCTCGCATTCTCCGGCGCGATCATGCTCGCGTCGCTGTCGCTCGTCTTCACCCACCTCTCCGACTCGAGCAAGGTCCTCTCGCCGACCGAGCAGCAGCAGGTCTCCAAGGGGCTCGAGAAGAACGCGGAGGTGATGACGAACACGCACCTCGAGGAGCTACTCGTGGGCCAGCCGGCCGACGTTCAGGCCGAGATCATCCACATCAACGAGAAGGCGAGGCCTCTCGCACTTCAGATCGCACTGCTGATTCCGTTCATCGCGGCGCTGCTGGGCCTCGTGCAGGGCTTCCGGATGACTCGGTTACCGGACCCGGAGCCGTCGGCGGGCGGCGAAGAGATGATGCTGGCTTGAGCACGCCATCTGCGAACGCCTCGATTCCGTCGATCACCGCCTCGAACCGGATCGAATAGAAGAAGTCGAAGCCGTGCTGCGCGCCGGGCAGCTCCGCGTAGACGACCGGGTTGGCCGAGCCCTCGTGGAGCGACTCGACGAACCGGCGCGCGTCTTCGACGACGACCAACGTGTCCCGATCGGGGTGCGCAACGAAGAACGGCGGCGCGCCGTGGCCGTCGTATGTCATCGGTGAGGTCCGCTCGGGCCCGACCGGCCCGTAGTAGCCGTACAGGGAAACGACCCCGGTGATGGATGAATCGTTCGCGGTCAGAGCAGCCATCGAAGCGAGGTGCGCGCCGGCGGAGCTGCCGGCCACGAAGACGACGTTCGGATCGGCGCCGTACTCAGGCCCATGCTCGCGAACCCAGGCGAGCACGTTCTTCACGTCGGTCAGCGGGTCGGAGTACTGCGCGCGCAGCCGGTAGTTCGCACTCACGCAAACCCACCCGTGGCGAGCGAGCCGGTGGAAGAGCGGCCGGGCCTCGCGGCTCTTCTTGCCGATGCGGAACGCCCCGCCGTGCAGGTGGACGAGCGTCGGCCCGGTGCCCGTGTGCGATCTCGACCGATACACGTCGAGCAGGTTCGCGCGCCCCGCGTCGCCGTAGGCGATGTTCGAGATCCGCTCGATTCCCGGGTGGGGCACCGCGAACGGCCAGAAGAAGATCCGGAGCGGCAGTCTCCGCCGTGTGCGAGCGGGCAGTCCAGCGGCGAGCAGCGCGTCGTCGACCGCCACGCCCGTCCTCATTGCCCGTAGCACCACGACCACGAGCCCGCCGGTCGCGAGCACGGCCAACCCGAGCCCGATCCAGCCGACCGGGCTCGCGATGTCTCCCTGTGCGATCGCGAGCGTGGTCGAAGCCGCGAGCACATAGAAGGCGAGGAACGGCAGCTCGTTGACGAGGAAACCGAGCCAGAAGCTGCGGCTCGCCGGGCTCGACCGACTTGGCCGAGGCGGCGCCACGGCGAACAGCACGAAGACGGCCATGACCCCGGTCGTGAACAGGTACCCGAACGGCACGAGTCGGCAGTATTTCTGCGAGGGCATGGTCACGGTCGAAGAGATCCGCGAGGTCGCAAGCGCGCTGCCGCGCACCAACGAGGGCCTCGTGCGGGGCAACGTGAAGTTCCGGGTCGGCCGGATCGTCTATCTCGCGATTTCCCGCGACGGCTCGACAATGGGCTTCGCGTTCCCGAAGGACTGGCGCAGCGCGCTCGTCGAGTCCGAGCCCGAGAAGTTCTCGCTGCCGAGCGAGCACGACATGCGGTACCACTGGGTGCACGTGGATCTCGGGGCGATCGATGCGGACGAGATGCGCGAGCTCGTCGAGGACGCCTGGGCGTTCACGGTGCCGAAGCGGGTGGCTGACGAGTACGCCGCCGCCCGGGGCTACCGCTGATCGGCGCGGTACGCGTCGAGACGCTCGGCGAGCTCGGTCGGCCGGCTGAGCGCGACGCAGTGTCCGGCCTCGATTTCGTCGGGGTCGAAGCCGAGTCGCTCTCGGACAACTCGCCTCAGGAAGTCGGCCGGCAGCAGGCGATCGTTCCGGCAGAGCAGGAACCGGGTGTCCACGTCCGGCCATGCTTCGAGCGGCCACGGCTCCCGGCTCGGCGTGTCGGATTGTTCGCGGCTGCGCTCGAGCGCTTCGGCGGCCAGCTCCGGTTGGGACGTCGTGGTAGAAGGTCGCGACCTCGTCGTAGCTTTCCGCGGGGCTCTCGTATCCGGTGTTCGCCCACCAGTCACGTGCCGCTTCGCCCGGCACGGGAATCAGTCCGGCGACAAGCACGAGCTGCTCGACAGGCGTCCGGTCACAGACGAGCGGTGCGGTAAAGCTGCCGGCCGACTGCGCGACGACGACGAGGTCGCCTCTGTCCCCGATCGCGTCGAGCACTGTGTCTCTGTACTCGGACAGCCCGGCCGCGTCGTCGTCGCACGGCAGATCCGGCGCCACGACGTCGTGGCCCCTGCCCGTGAGCTCGGCCTCCACGAGATGCCAGTACCAGCCCACATCCCCGGCGCCGTGGATCAACGCGAACGTGGCCATTACGAGCGCGTGGCGTAGCGGAGGTAGACAAACCCGCTCGCGAAGCGCCGTTCATCGAGCAAGTCGAAATCGACCCTGATGTCGGGCAGGGCCGGCTTCCCGTCCCCTACCGCGACGGGCGCCAGGAACAGCTGGTACTCGTCGACGAGCCCCGCCCTGATCGCCTCGGACGCGAGCTCCGGACCGCCAATGATCAGGTCGCGCTCCGATGTCGCCTTGAGCTCGCGGACCGCCTCGGGGTCGAACTCGCGCTCGATCCGCGTCCCTGCGCTCGAGACCGTCTCGAGCGTTCGCGAATAGACGATCTTGTCGGCCGCCTGCCAGATCTCGGCGAAGTCGAGGATGTACTGCGGCTGGCCGTCGTCGTCGCCAATCGTCTCCCAGGCGACGAGCACCTCGTACAGCCGGCGACCGTAGAGGTGGATCCCGGCGGGGCGCTCGAGGTCGTTGATGAAGGTGTGCACCTCCTCGTCGGGCTCGGCCCAGTCGAATTTGCCGTCGTCGTCGGCGACGAAGCCGTCGAGCGAGGAGATCGCCGTGTAGATCAGCCTGGCCATGGCAATCAGTCGGGCGTATTCCGCTCGAATACGCCTTTCGGCCAATGTACAGGCGGCCGAGCCGTTGTTAGCGTCGGCGACATGGCACAAGTACTGAACGAGCGGGAACTGAAGATCACCGATCGGCAGCGCGAGGTCGTCGAGTTGATCGCAGAGGGTCTCTCGAACGACGAGGTCGGGGAGCGGCTGGGCATCTCGCCGAGGACGGCGAAGGCGCATTGCGACGTCCTCCGGCAGAAGCTGGGTGTGACCCGCCGGCGACAGATCCCGGTCGCTTATCGGCTGCTGACCGGAGACGACCCGCTCGCACGAAGCCTCGGATCCGGAGCCTCCGCATCCGGGGACTGACGGCTCTGTACCTGCGCCCGGGCGCAGGTACAGGCCCCCTTTCGACGAGTCGATATTTCGCGCCACCCCGGTTACGGTTGCGCCCACAAGGGATGGTGGGGGAAGCGACTCTTGCGTCTGCTGTCAGTCCGCGCCGAATCATCAAGCGGCCGCGACTGACGCGCATGCTCGACGAAAGCGGTGCGCGAATCATCCTGCTCGTCGCCCCGGCGGGCTATGGCAAGACGACGCTGGCACACGAGTGGCTCGAGGGCAAGAGCGCTGCCTGGTATCGCGGGAGCCCTGCTTCGGCGGATGTCGCCGCGCTCGCAGCTGGCCTCGCGAGCGCCGCTGGAGAGATCATCCCGAACGCGGGTGACCGAATGCACCAGCGGTTGAGAGCAACGGATCGCCCTGAGGATGACGCGCCGATCCTGGCCGAGATGCTCGCCGAAGACATCGCTGACTGGCCGACCGACGCGTGGTTAGTGATCGACGACTACCAGTTCGCAATGGACTCGTCAGCCTGCGATCAGTTTGTCGACGTCATCTGTGCAACCTCGCCGGTGAAGGCACTGATCGCGACACGGCGCAGGCCGCGATGGGCAACAGCCCGGAGACGGCTCGTCCGCGTTCTCGGGCGGATGGTGAGTGACGACGAAGAACGGCCAGTCGAAGGGAGGCATGCCGTCCCAGCCGCTCGCCGTGTCGTAGGTGTTGCGGCCGACTACCGTCGCGCCGATTCGGCTCACGAGCGCGTCGAAGACCTCACGGCTCTCGTCGGAGAGATGCAGCGGCTGGCGCTCGTCGCTCCCGAAGAGCCAGGCGTTGAGCCGGCCCGCCTGGCCGTCCGTGCGCGCCATGTAGCCGTCGAGCGAGACGGAGTGGGTGCTGAGGACGACGCTCACGCCGCACTAGTATCTCGCGGCGGTCAACCGCCTACATCGTCTCGAACGACGCCCGCCGGCGGCCGTCGATCTCGAACAGCCGCAGGAGCGCGTAGGCGACAGCGGCGTAGCAGAAGCCGATGAACAACTCGGTCAAGACGAGGCCCGAGACGTCGCCGAGCGACGCGCCGTCGGCGACCTGCCGTGCGGCCGCGATCCCGTGCGTGAGCGGCAAGACCCTCGACACCGCTTGCATCCACTGCGGCAGCACGTCCACGCGGAACGTTCACGCCGCAGAACAGCAGGAACACGAAGATCATCAGGTTCGCGAAGAAGAAGATGTCGCGGCCGCGCAGGCCGAACGCTCCGATCAGCGTCCCGAACGCGGTGCACGAGAACGAGGACACGAGGACGATGAGCGCGATCACCGGAATCGAGCCGGCCGGGAACGAGACGCCGAGCAGCAGCGAGCCGACGACGAAGCCGACCGTCGAGACGATGACGCCGTTCGCGATGTTCGGCAGAGCCCGGCCGAGGAAGAGCGCGAGGCGGTTGGCGGGCGTGACCAGGATCGACGACAGCGTCTGTGTCCAGCGTTCGCCGCCGATCGTCATCGCCATCCCGAAGATCCCGCCGAGCGAGCAGATGGCGACCGCATTGCCGACGAGGAAGAACTTGTCGGACTGCGACCCGGCGTAGCGGCCGATGTACGCGAAGAACAGGATCTGGAAGATCGGGCCGCCGAGCATCGTCGGCACGTACATGCTCCAGTGGATCCAGTTGAAGAGCGCGCGGTAGGCGAGGTAGCCGCCGACGAAGAAGATCCGAATCGAGTTCATCGGAGCGCCAGCGTCGCGCTCTTGCGCGCGCGCACCTCGAAGTAGCCGAGCGTGTAGTGGCCGATCGCGAGGTAGATCAGTCCGAGCGCGACGCACATGAGGAACGGGACGACCGGGTCACCGCCGAGCGCCGCCGCACGGAGCCCGCGGATGCCCCACGTCGGCGCGAGCACCCACGAGATCGGCCGCGTCCAGCCGGGCAGGAGCGAGAGGCTGATCAGGAGGCCGGTGACGAGCCAGACCGGGTATTCGAGGAGGTTCGAGAGCGAGTTGGCGTTGCGCAGCAGCACGAACGTCGACGACAGGACGAGCCCGAGCAGGCCGAGCGAGACGATCGCGGCGACGAGCGCGACGATGAACCAGGCCGGATGGATGAAGTCGAGCGGGAGCCCGTAGATCACCCTGCCCCAGAGCAGCGTGGAGGCGATCGAGTAGAGGCCGATCGAGGCGGTTGCGACGGTCATCGGCAGGACGACCTGGATCAGGCGCGGCGGCACGCCGATCACGTACTCGAGCGTCCCCTGCCAGCGCTGCCACTGAATGAGCCCGCCGGAGCCGAAGAGCACCGACGACCAGATGCCCATCATCCCGGCGCCGAGCGACGCGTACAGCAGCCCCGACCCCGGCCGCGTCCCGCCCGCGAACATGTAGTGCGCGATCGTCGCGAAGAAGATCGGCGAGATCGTCGCGTTCAGGATGAAGAACCCGGACATTGGTCAGGTTCTTGATGTTGAAGAGCCAGCCCGTCCAGAAGAGACGGAACGACCGGCTCACAGCTGCTCGAGGGTCGCGTGCTTGCGGCCTTGCCACTCGAAGACGCGCAGCAGCACGAGCCCGCCGGCGAGGTACGTGAGGCCGATTCCGAGCTCGGTCGCGAGCAGGCCGGTCACGTCCGAGAAGGGCTCGCCCGCGGCGAGGTCGCGCGCGGCCTGGATCGCGTGTGTCAGCGGGATCACGTGCGAGACGTCCTGCATCCAGGCCGGGAGCTCGGAGATCGGGACGTTCGCGCCCGTGAAGATGAGCAGGAACCCGAAGATGACGTTCGAGAGCACGGCGTTCTCGCGAACGCGGAGCGAGATCGCGGCGCTGGTCAGGCCGAGGCCCGTGCACGAGAACGCGGCGATGAGGATCACGACCGCGAGGCCCGGGATCGATCCGGCCGGGAGGGTGACGCCGAGGATGATGCAGCCGGCGGCGAACGAGAAGGCCGAGACGAACGCGGCGTTGCCCATGACCGGCAGCGCGCGCCCGACGAAGAGCGGGAACCGCTTGGCGGGGCTGACGAGGATCGCGCTCAGCGTGTTCTGGTAGCGCTCGCCGCTCACGGTCTGCGACATCGCGAACAGGCACGGGATCGCCGCGTACTGGATCGCGTTCCCGGTCACGTAGAAGACGTCCGACTGGAGGCCGGCCGAGCGCCCGATGTACGCGAAGAGGAGGATCTGGAAGATCGGCGCGACGATCAGGCTCGGGATGTAGATCGTCGGCGAGAGCCAGTAGAAGAGCGCTCGGTAGCTCGTCAGGCCGCCGACGAAGAAGAGACGAACCGAGTTCACGTCAGCGACAGCGCGGCGCGTTCGCGGGCGGCTCTGAGCAGGCGGTCCATGACGAGGAAGCCGAGCGCGATGTACGCCGTGCCGAGAGCGAAGCACATCAGCAGATCGGGGAGCGGCGAGCCCGCCGAGCGACGACTCCCTGATCGCGTTCATCCCCCAGGTCGGCGCGAGGATCCAGGAGATCGGCCGCACCCAGTACGGGAAGAAGGTCAGCGGGACGAGGAAGCCGCAGATCAGCCAGACCGGGTACTCGAACATGTTCCCGAGCGCCCACGCGGCGCGGAAGCGGACGAAGCAGACCGCGAACAGGAAGCCGAGCGCGCCGAACGTGAGGACGGTCGCGGGGATCGAGAGCACGAACAGGACCGGATGGACGAGCGTCAGGTGGATGCCGAACAGCAGCCGTCCCCAGAGCAGCGTCGCGACGAGGCTGTAGATCCCGATCGTCGCCATCGCGATCGTCACCGGGAGCAGGATCAGGGCGAAGTTCGTCGGCGTGGCGACGAGCGCCTCGAGCGTGCCCTGCCAGCGCTCACGCTGCATCGCCGAGCCGGCTGTCGTGCTCGTCGCCGACCACATGCCCATCACGGCAGCGCCGAGCGACGCGTACAGGAGCGTGCGCGGGCTGTCGCCGGCGCGGAACACGAAGAAGGCGACGGTCGCGAAGAAGAGCGGGTAGATGACCTGGCCGACCCCGTCGAAGGCCGAGCGCATGATCATCTTGAAGTGGAAGAGCCAGCCGATCCCTGAGCAGCCTGAGAGTTCTCACTCGTCTTTGACGAGCGCGACGTAGGCGTCCTCGAGCGTCGGCTCGCGGTGCGAGACGCGGCCGACGTTCGAGCCGTTCAGGTGGCCGAGGATCGCTGGCGGTCAGCTGGACGTCCGCGCGGGTCTGGACGCTCAGCACCTGAGCCTGCTCCCGCTCCTCGATCCAGACGGACATGACGCCTTCGAGGGTGCGCAGCAGCTCGACCGTCTCGTCCGGGATGCCGTAGACCTCGACCTCGGTCACCGCGCCCGATGCGACCCGGCTCTTCAGCTCGTCGGGCGTGCCTTCGGCGACGATCTCGCCCTGGGAGATGACGGCGATCCGGTCGCAGAGCGCGTCCGCCTCGAACATGTAGTGCGTCGTGAGCAGGATCGTCTTGCCGGCTTCGGTGAGCGTGCCGATCGTGGCGCGTAGCTCTCGGGCGCCGACCGGGTCGAGGCCGATCGTCGGCTCGTCGAGGAAGACGACCTCGGGGTCGTGGAGGAGACCGCGCGCGACGTGCAGACGCTGCTTCATGCCGCGCGAGTAGCCCTCGGTGCGCTCGTGCTCGCGGCCCTTGAGGCCGACCAGCTCGAGCAGCTCTTCGATGCGTGGCTTCTGGACCTTCGGGGGCACGCCGTAGAGCTCGGCGAAGTAGCGGAGGTTGTCGTAGCCCGAGAGCCGTTCGTAGACGCCGCGCTCGCCGCCGAAGACGTAGCCGATGCGCTTCCGGACCTCTCGCGGGTCCTTGACGACGTCGTGGCCGAGGACGCTCGCGCTGCCCCGAGGTCGGGATCAGGAGCGTGATCAGCATCTTGATCGTCGTCGTCTTGCCGGCGCCGTTCGGACCGAGCAGGCCGAAGAGCTCGCCCTTGTCGATCTGGAAGCTGACGCCGCGCACGGCTTCGATCTCCTTGACCCGGCGACGGATCGTTCCGGTGTGCGTCTTGTAGACGCGGCGCAGGTCGTGTGCCTCGACGACGGCCATGGCCTTCAGCCTACCGACGGCTCGGACGGCCTACAGTTGCGCCGATGGGATCGGAGTTTCCCTTCCGGCTGCGCGGCGACGACGGCGTCATTCGCGTGTCGATCACGCGGAACGAGGAGCCCGCGCGCTGGGGCTGGCGTCTGCTCGGCCTCGACGTTCCGCTCGAGCACATCGTCGGCTTTCCCGTCGTCGAGGCGACCGTCGACTACCCGGCCGAGGGCTACGCGGCCGTGATGGGTTGGGTGCAGGTCGTGCGCTACGAGGCGAGCGACGAGCCGGCGACCGGCGAGCCGGAGACCGTCGTGCTCGCGGACGTCGCCCCTCAGCTCCAGGGCTTGGGCATGCCGTATGTCGCGTTCGGAGTTCGTCCGACCTACTTCGACGCGCCGGCGATGTCGGCTCCCGACGCGGACTGGCGCGCCGCGACCTTCCTGACGGCGACGCCGGACGTGCTTCTGTCGCGGGTGATCGAGCCCGTCTGCGGCTTCTGTTGGGGCTATCGCCGCAAGGAAGGCGTGAACGAGCTCGTTGACGCTCGTCGGGCCGAGGAGACGGACTGGCTCGAGGCGCGCGAAAAGCTCGTCACGCACTATCCCGACTGGGAGTGGCGGTCGGGTTGGGCGAGCTGAAGCCGCCTCCTCCCGGCGTTTCGATCCGGACGACGTCGCCGGCCTCGAGGTCTCTCGTCGCCTTCGACGGAAGTTCCTCGCTCGTTGACGTAGTTGCGGCCCGGCTGTCCCGGCTCGCCTCCTTGCACGCCTTGCGGGGCATGCCGCCGTCGCTCGGAGATGATCGAGATCGCGGCACGGTTCGAGGACGCGCAGCTCTCGGACTACACCGTCGCCGCCGCGGTGGAGGCCGTCGCCGCCCGAGCCGAGCCGGAGCGCGTGCCGCTCGACCCGCAGCGGGTACGCGAGCTCGAGGGCCTCGGCCGGAGTGGTCAGTGTGTTTGACATTGTCACGTGCACTGCCGAAGGGCCGTCCGCGTCCGCGCAGGCGCCCTGGCCCCCGCCGATCGTCTCGTAGTACGTGAAGTGTTCGTTGCCGAACGTCAGGTTGTTCATCGTTCCCTGCCCTTGCGCTGGAACCGGAAGGGCTTCCCCGAGCGCGGCGAAGAGCGTGTCGACGATCCGGCCCGAGGTCTCGACGTTTCCGGCCGCGACCGCTGCGGGTGGGCGGGCATTGACGAGGGAGCCTTCGGGGGCGTCGACCGAGACAGGTGCAAACGCGCCGCCGGACGAGGGCAGATCGGGTGCGGTCAGGCAGCGGACGACGAAGTAGCAGGCCGAGCGCGTGACCGAGAGCGGGCAGTTGAGGTTGCCCTCGTGCTGCGGTGCGGTGCCGGCGAAGTCGAACGTGATCTCGTCCTCCTGCGATGGTGGCCGCGGCACGGATCACGAGGTCGCCCTCGGGGGCCTCGAGCACATCCTGCGCCTCGAAACGGCCGTCGGGCAGGCGGTCGATCGCGGCTCGGACGACGCGCTCCGAGTAGTCGAAGAGCTCGTCCATCGCCGCGACGACTCGGTCTCGGCCCCGGCGCTCGCACAACTCGGCGAGGCGCCGGGTCGCCAGCGCGTGAGCGGCGAGCTGGGCTCGAAAGTCGCCTCGGCGCTCGTCGGGGTTGCGCATCCTGGTGACGAGGTCGTCGAGCAGCTCGTCGTCGAGCCTCGTGGGTGGGATCACGACCCCCTCGTCGGCCAGCGTGCGAGAGCCCGCGGGCATGCTCCCCGGCTCGACGCCGCCGACGTCTGCGTGGTGCGCGCGGCTGACCGCGAAGCCGACGTCGGTCCGGGAGACGAGCGTGACGTCGGGTAGATGCGTCCCGCCCGCGTACGGGTCGTTGAGGACGAAAACGTCGTCGGGGCCGGGGTCGTGGCGCATGACGGCCGCCACGGCGTCCGGCATCGCGCCGAGGTGGACTGGAATGTGCTCGGCCTGCGCAATCATCCGGCCGCGTTCGTCGAAGAGCGCGGTCGAGCAATCGCGGCGCTCCTTGATGTTCGCGGAGAAGGCGGACCGGATGAGCACGGCGCCCATCTCCTCGGCCACCGAGCGCAGCGCGCTGCCGAGAACTTGGAGCTCAATATTCACGATCGCGTGAGCCTCCAGCCGGCACCCTTCCCATCCCTAACCCCCACCCACCCTGGGGGAAGCCAGCAGGTGGTGGTGTCCAGTTCGAGCATGGCTGGCCCGGCCACCCGCGTTCCAGGCGTCGCGCCGCGCTCGATCGCCGGGCCGGGCCTGATCTCGGCGGTGCGCACCGCGACGAGCTCGATCTGGCGCGACAGGTCCGCGTAGCCGTAGCGCTCCTCGTGCGCGCGGTGGAACGCCTGCGCGAGCTCGGGACCGAGCGGCACCGTCAGCTCGAACGACTGGCCTGCGTAACGGAGATCCGCCTCGCCGGCGCGCGGCAGCTCACCGGCTTCGTCGAGCGGGACGAGGTACGAGCGCACGAAGTCGCGCCGCTCGTCACTCGCCGCGAGCCCGAGCGCGGACAGGACACCGGCGCTCTCCGGGACGACCACCGAGTGCAGTTCGAGCTCGTCCGCAAGCTCGCAGGCGTGGAGAGGCCCCGCGCCGCCGAACGCAACGAGCGCCAGCCCGCGCGGATCGTGCCCACGCTCGACCGAGACGAGCCGAACGGCTCGCACCATCTCTGCATTCACGGCACGCACCACGGCCTCCGGGTCGAGGTCGCCGAGCGCACGCTCGGCCGCCGCGCGGTCGAGGCGGAGACCGCTCGCGAGCGTGTCCGGGAGCCTGCCCAGGACGAGGTTGGCGTCCGTCACGGTCGGACGCGTGCCGCCGCGGCCGTAGCAGGCCGGTCCCGGGTCTGCGCCCGCGCTCTCGGGCCCGACACGAAGAGCGCCGCCCTCGTCGAGCCACGCGATCGAGCCTCCGCCGGCGCCGACCGTCTGGAGGTCGACGCTCGGGAGCCGGACCGGGAACCCGGCGACGCTCCGCTCGACGCCGCGCTCGACTTCGCCGTTCCTGATCAGCGCGACGTCAGTCGATGTCCCGCCCATGTCGAGCGAGACCGCGTCTCGCACACCGGCCGCCCGGGCGGCGAGCGCCGCGCCGACGGCGCCTGCAGCGGGGCCGGAGAGCAGCGCAAAGGCGGGGTGCGCCGCAGCCTCGGCGATCGTCGCGACGCCGCCCGACGAGCGCATGACCAACGGCTCGGGCAGCCCCTCCTCGGCGCAGCGATCCGAGAGCGCCTCCAGATAGCCCGCCAACGATGGGCCGAGGTAGGCGTCGATCGCAGTCGTCGACGCGCGTTCGTACTCGCGGAACTCCGGCGAGATCTCGTGGGAGGCGACGACGCGGGCTCCGGGCAGTCTCCTCCGCAACTCCTCGGCCACGGCCGCTTCGTGCTTCGCGTCTCGGAACGAAAAGAGACAGCACACGGCGACTGCCTCCGCATCGATCTCCGGCACGGACTCGAGATCGAGCGGCCGCAGGACGCCGTCCGGCCCGATGCGCTCGTCGACGCCGAAGCAGCGGTCGAGCGGGACGAGCGGCTCCGGATGGTCGTCGCACAGCCGGTAGAGATGAGCTCGCGCCTGCCTCCGCAGGTGCAGGAGATGCTCGAACCCGGCGGTCGCGACGAACGCCGTCTTCGCGCCCTTGCGCTCCAGAAGCGCGTTGGTCGCGACCGTCGTCCCGTGCGTGAAGCGCTCCACGTCGCGTGCGCCGACGGCTCGAGCGGCCGCGAGCACCGACTCCTCCTGACGGCCCGCAGTCGGAACCTTCGCCGTCGAGATGCGGCCATCCTCGACGAGGACGGCGTCCGTGAACGTGCCGCCGACATCGACGCCGAGAATGCTCATGCAGCGAAGGCTGACAGCTACGAGCGGACAGTCACGACGAGATACCCGCTGGAGCTGGGGCTCGCCGTCTCCGTGCCACGGAAGAACGAACGGAAGCGCCAGCGGCCGATCGACGGCGGCCGGAACGAGAGCCGCGCAACGCCGTCGGAACCGGTCAGAAGGTTCACGCGCCTCGAGAAGACCCAGCCGTCGAGCGGAAGGAAGCGCTCGATGTAGATGCTCACGTGGCCCGCGGCAGCGGGTGTCACATGGACGTCGACGCTCGCTGTCTGGCCCGGAGGGAGCGTGACCTCTCTGCTACCGCCGACGAGTGTCTGCGTGTTCGTGATCGCGCGAATGAGGAGCGAGATGTGGTACGGGCCTCCGCTGCCCGTCTGAGACCGCACGACGGCGAAGTACTGGCCGGGCTGAAGACCGCGTCGAAGGTACGCCCGTCCTGATCCGGAGCACTCGCAGTCGATGCGGCGGCCGGTCTCCGAGAGCAGGACCAGGTCGAACTGCCCGCGGCTCCTCAGGCGAAGCGTGACGTCGCTCGAGAGCGCGACGTCGAAGTGAAAGAAGTTGACGACGTTGATGCGAGAGGCGTTGAGCGTCCCTCTCAGTGTCTGTTGGTTTGCGAGAGGAACGCCCGGCCCGATGTCGTCGGGCCCCGCGCGGGCGACCTGGAGGTGGTAGTGCTGCGGCTCCGACTGGGTACCGCGCGATTGCACGAAGATGCTGTAGAGGCCGCCCTTCTTCGGGCCAGGAGTGAACGTCGCGTATCCGCCGCACTCGCGCCGCAGCACCGCTCCGCTCCCCTCGAAGCTGGACGTGCCGGGAGAAAAGAGCGAGTACGAAATGCATTGCTGCCGCTGGGGGACGAGGTTGAGCTTGTACGTCGTCCCAGCCTGCATCCTCGTCGACCAGGCCTTGTCCGGCTGATCGAGCGGATCGAGCGAACCGCGCACGCCTCTCGCCGGCAGTCGCTTGCCCGGCGGCTTCGAGGTCGGGCCTGGTGTCGCGACCCTCATCGTGAAGGTGCCGTCGACGGAGTTGCGGAGGCGCCCAAAGAGGATGAAGTAGCTCGTGCCTTCCTTGCCGGCGAAAACGAACTGCGCCTTCCCACGTCGATCCGTCGGAGCGCAGGTGACCTGGAGCAACTGCGATCGCCGACTCTCGTACACCGCGAGGACGCCGTCGAGGTCGCCGTCGGCCTGTAGGCGGAGCACGATCCGTCCACCGGGCGCATCCGGGATCCGGTACCAGACAGTCGACTGCACCGTTCCGCATGACGTACGGGGATCGCTCTGCTCGCTCGTCGCTCCGATCGTCGTCCCGCCGACCGTGACCGGTGGGTGGACGACGATGGCGTTCGCGCGGTTGTCGTTCGGGGGCGGGGGAAGGGGGTCGGCAGCCGCGGACGGGCCCAGGAGAACGACCGTGGTTGCGACCACCAAGGCGGCTCGCAACATGTGCTCGATGTTACAACGATGCTTGCCGCGGTTCAAGCGCGTATCGCGAAGGGAATGTGTCGATCAGCGGCGCGTTTCGACAAGACGATGGCGAACGTGCGGTCGGCAGAGCTCGCCCTGCGCGGTGCCGGTGGCGAGCCGGTCGACCTTCGACGGACGATCGCATCGCACGGCGTCGCCGACCTGCCGCCGAACCGGATCGACGAAGAAGCGTTGACGCTCGAGGTCACGCTCCTGCTCGATGGCGTGCCGGCCACCGCTCCGTATCTCTCCAGGTCGCAACGGTTACGCGAAGGCGCAGGTGGTCGCCGGACGCGCCGGCGCCCCGCAGATAAGGCGTGCCGCGGCCCACCTCCTTCGTCTCGACGAGGACCTGAGCCCGTTCTACGCCGCGGCCGCGGCCGATCCGGAGCTTGCGTGGGTGACGAGCGGCGCAGGACGGATGATCCGCAGCCCGACCGTGTTCGAGGAGGTCGTGAAGACGATCTGCACGACGAACTGCACCTGGTCGGCGACGATCCGCATGGTCTCCGCGCTCGTCGAGCACCTCGGCGAGCCGGCCCCGGGCGCGACGGACGGCCCGCTCGGTCACGCCTTTCCGACCCCTGAGGCCATGGCCCGGAAGAAGGGTGCGTTTTACACTGAAACTGTCAGAGCGGGCTATCGGGGCGAGTACCTGCGGAGCCTGGCCCGATCGGTCGCGTCCGGGAGGCTCGATCTCGAGGCGCTCGGCACGGCGAGCGCCGACGAGGTGCCCGACGACGAGGTCGAGGCCCGCCTGCTCGCGCTCCCCGGAGTCGGCCCGTACGCCGCGGCGCACATCATGATGCTGCTCGGCCGCTACTCCCGGCTGATCCTCGACTCGTGGACGCGGCCGAAGTACCTCCGCGTCTCCGGCGCGAAGCAGGCGAAGGACTAGACACGATCGAGCGCCGCTTCCGGCGCTACGGCCCGTACGCGGGTCTCGCCTTCTGGCTCTATCTGACCCGGGACTGGGTTGAGGAGTAGCTACCGGGAAGGCCTGAAGCGGATCGCGCCGGTGGCCCCGGCCTCGGCGAGCTTCGGCATCGCATTCGGGATCCTTGCGTCGACCGCGGGCCTCGGCTCGGTCGCCCCGATCGTGATGTCCGCGACCACGTTCGCCGGCTCGGCCCAGTTCGCGGCCGCATCCGTGCTCGACGACGGCGGCAGCATCGCCGCAGCAGTCATCGCCGCCGTGCTGCTCAACGCGCGCTACCTCGCGATCAGCGTCGCGATCTCGCCGCGCCTTCGAAGGTTCCCGGACCAGACGCTTCCTCGAGTCGCAGCTGATCGTGGACGAGTCCTGGGCGGTCGCGCAACGAGGCGGGGGCCGGATCGACCGCCGCATCCTCGTCGCTGCCGGGCTCCTGCTCTACCCGTGCTGGGTCGGCGCGACCGCGCTCGGCGTCTTCGGCGGCGGTCTCCTCGGCAACCCAGAGCGCTTCGGCCTCGACGCCGCCTTTCCCGGCGCTCTTCCTGGCCCTGCTCGTCTCGGTCGTCAAGACCCGGCGCGAGATCGGCGCGGCGCTCGCGGGTGGCGCCATCGCGCTCGTCTCTCGTCCCGTTCGCACGACCTGGCGTGCCGGTGATCGCGGCCGGCGCGGTCTGCCTCGTGGGGCTGTGGAAGCGATGAGCGCGACCTGGATCGTCGTCCTGGTCGTCGGCGTCTTCACGATCTCCTTCAAAGCTGCCGGGCCGGTGCTGCTCGCCGGACGTCAGCTCCCGGCCCGGATGACTTCCGCGTTCGAGCTGCTCGCGCCCGTCGCTGCTCGCCGCGCTCGTCGTCACCCAGTCCGTCGGCGGCAAGGACGGGATCGTGCTCGACGCGAGGCTCGTCGGGCTCGGCGCAGCGGTCAGTCGCGATCAGGCTCCGTGCGCCGTTGATCGTGGTCGTCGTCGTGGCCGCGCTAGCGACTGCGCTCGTCCGCGCGCTGTGAGGTGTCGCACGACTGCGGCTCGCCCTCGCAGCACCCGAGCTTGAAGTGGCAGCGCGGGCACTGCCACGTGCCGTGACGCCACTCCATCTCGGCGGCACAGCGCCAGCAGCGCTCGGAGGCGGTCAGAGAATGGCTGCTAATCTTGGACGGCTCGGCGGCGTAGCTCAGTTGGTTAGAGCAGCGGAATCATAATCCGCGTGTCGGAGGTTCGAGTCCTCCCGCCGCTACCTCCTCGTAGACTGAAGAAGACATGGCATCCGGAGTCAGAGACGCAATCACGCTTGCCTGCACCGAGTGCAGGCGCCGTAACTACCAGAGCTCGAAGTCGAAGCGGAACACGCCCGACCGCGTCGAGCTGAAGAAGTACTGCCGCTGGTGCGGTCGCCACACCGCGCACCGGGAGACGCGCTAATGGCCAGGAGCACGAGGCAGCGCCGGCGCCAGAAGCG
Source organism: uncultured Actinomycetes bacterium (assembly GCA_963742635.1). GTDB lineage: Bacteria > Actinomycetota > Thermoleophilia > Gaiellales > Gaiellaceae > VAXT01. The sequence continues at coordinate 236,125 of CAVUMW010000002.1, read as the reverse complement.
TCGAGCGCAGGGCGGCGCCGCAGGGAGGAGCCGAGCAGGCGCAGCCGCAGGACAAGAGCGTCACCCAGCGAGCGCGGGCGCGCCAGCAGGCCGTTCGCCCGTCCGCTCAGCCGCAGAAGAGCCAGACCGGGTCGCGCCGCGTTCCCGGCAGCGGCTTCAGGCGTTTCGTCTCCGAGTCCTGGGCCGAGCTGAAGAAGGTCGAGTGGCCGACCCAGAACCAGGTCATCCAGGGAACGATCGTCGTCATCATCGCCTGCGGCATCGTCGGCTTGTACCTCTGGATCGCCGATCTCATCTTCAAGCCCTTCGTCCGCGACATCCTGCTCACCATCCTGTTGCTCAGGTAGCCATGTTCCGCTGGTACGTCATCAACACCTACTCGGGGCACGAGAACAAGGTGAAGACCAATCTCGAGCACCGCATCGTCTCGATGAACCAGGGCCCGCGCTTCCGCCGCGTCGTCGTCCCGACCGAGCAGGTGATCGAGACGAAGGACGGCCAGAAGGTGCAGACCGAGAAGCGCGTCCTGCCCGGCTACGTGCTCGTGAACATGAATCTCGACGACGACGCGTGGGGCGTGGTCAAGAACACGCCCGGAGTGACCGGGTTCGTCGGCGCGGGCAACACGCCCGTTCCGCTGTCTCAACCCGAGGTCGACCGGATCCTCCGCACGGGCACCGCGATCGGGGAGCGCCAGCGCGCGCAGGTCGAGTTCTCGCTCGGCGAGTCGGTGAAGGTAACCTCAGGCCCGCTCTCGGACTTCGACGGCGAGATCGTCGACGTCAACGGGGACGCCCAGAAGCTCAAGGTGCTCGTCGACATCTTCGAGCGCCAGGTGCCCGTGGAGCTTGGATTCGACCAAGTGAAGAAGCTGGACTGACATGGCCAAGAAAGTTCTGACACTCATCAAGCTGCAGATCCCGGGCGGGCAGGCGAACCCTGCGCCGCCGGTCGGCCCTGCGCTCGGCCAGCACGGCGTGAACATCATGGAGTTCTGCAAGGCGTTCAACGCCCAGACGCAGCAGGAGAACGGCCGGATCACGCCGGTCGAGATCACGGTCTACGAGGACCGCTCGTTCACGTTCATCACGAAGACGCCGCCGGCTGCCGTCCTGATCAAGGAGGCACTGCGCCTCGAGAAGGGCTCCGCCGAGCCGAACCGCGACAAGGTCGGACGTCTCACGCGCGATCAGGTGCGTCAGATCGCCGAGACGAAGATGCCCGACCTGAACGCGCTCGACGTCGACCAGGCGATGAAGGTCATCGCCGGCACCGCGCGCTCGATGGGAGTGGAGACGGACCTGTGAGCCACGGGAAGCAGTATCGAAACGCGCGCGCCGGCTTCGACCGCGAGGAGCTCTACTCGCCCGCGAAGGCGATCCGGCTGCTCAAGGGCTTCGAGACTGCGAAGTTCGACGAGACCGTGGAGGCGCACTTCAATCTCGGCCTCAACGTCCGCCATGCCGAGCAGCAGCTCCGCGGGACGCTCATGCTCCCGCACGGTACGGGCCGCGAAGCCAAGGTCGCGGTCTTCGCCGAAGGCGAGAAGGCCAAGGAGGCGCAGGAGGCCGGCGCGGACATCGTCGGCACCGCAGACCTCGCTGCCCAGATCGAGGAAGGCTTCGACGACTTCGACGTCGCGGTTGCGACGCCTGACCAGATGAGCGTGGTGGGAAAGCTCGGCCGTATCCTCGGCCCGCGCGGGAAGATGCCGAACCCGAAGACCGGCACCGTGACCATGGACGTCGGCAGGGCCGTCCGCGAGGCGAAGGCCGGGAAGCTCGAGTACCGCACCGACCGCGGCGCGAACGTCCACGTCACGATCGGCAAGAAGAGCTTCGACGAGCGCCAGCTCGCCGAGAACTACGCCGCGCTGATCGACGAGATCATGCGCGCGAAGCCGGCCGCGGCCAAGGGGCGCTACATTCATTCGGTCACGCTTACGAGCACGATGGGGCCGGGCGTGCGCGTCGACCCGTCCCGCACCCGAGGAATCGTCGAAGAGCTGGAGGAACGAGAGCCAGAAGCAGTTTCAGCGTAAGGAGCCCGTCGCCGAAGACAGCCGGCAGCTCGAGAGAGCGGAAGTCCAGCCGAGGTGCGGTCGCAGCGAGAGTCATCTCGTCGGCCCGCCTGCGTGCGGGTCGAAGTCGTTCTACGGAGGTGATTCGATGCAGAAATCTGAAAAAGAACGAGTCGTCGCAGAGCTGGCCGAGCGCCTGCAGGGCGCCGAGACGCTCATCGTCGCGGACTACCGCGGCCTGACCGTGACGCAGATCGCGGAGCTCCGCGGGAAGCTCTACGAGCACGGGGCGCGCTTCTCGGTCGTGAAGAACTCGCTCACGAAGCGCGCGGCGGAGTCGGCCGGTGTCGAGCCGTTGCTGGCCCTGCTCGAAGGGCCGACCGCGATCGCGTTCCTGGAGTCGGACGGCGACCCCGTCGCGGTCGCGAAGGCGCTCGACGACGCTGTCCGGGCCGAGACGATCACGCTCAAGGGCGGTCTGCTCGAAGGCGCCGAGATCGGCGCGGACGACCTCAAGCAGCTCGCGAAGCTGCCGCCGGCGGAGATCCTGCGCGCCCAGCTCGTCGGGGCGGTCGTCGGGCCCGTCACGGCGGTGGTCGGCCTGTTCGCGGCGCCCATGCGCGAGCTCGTCGGCGTGCTCGACGCGCGCATTCGCCAGCTCGAGGAGCAGGGCGAGCCGGCGGAAGCGCCTGCCGAGGAGCCGGCGGCCGAAGCACCTGCCGAGGAGCCGTCGGCGGAAGCAGAGCCCGAGGCCGAAGAGCCTGCCGCCGAAGAGGCTCCCGCGGAGGAGGCCGCCCCGGAAGAGCCCGCGGCAGAGGAACCGGCCTCCGAGGCCGAGCCCGAGGAGACAGAGGAAGAACCAGCAGCAGAGCCCGAACAGGAATCCCAGGAAGGAGAGGAGCAGTAATGGCAACCAAGACAGACACCGACAAGCTCGTCGAGTCGCTGGGCGGGATGACCGTCCTCGAGCTCGTCGACCTGAAGAACAAGCTCGAGGAGGAGTGGGGCGTCACCGCGGCAGCGCCGATGGCTGTCGCCGCTGCTCCGGCCGCGGGCGACGGCGCCGACGCGGCGGAGGAGAAGACGGCGTTCGACGTCGTCCTCACGGCGGCCGGCGGCCAGAAGATCCAGGTGATCAAGGTCGTCCGCGCGGTGACGGGCCTCGGCCTCAAGGAGGCCAAGGACCTCGTCGACGGCGCGCCGAACCCGGTCAAGGAAGGCGTCGCGCAGGACGAGGCCGATCAGGTCAAGGCGCAGCTCGAGGAAGCGGGCGCCACGGTCGAGCTCAAGTAGTCGTCGCGTCTGGGGGGACCTCCGGGTTCCCCCAGGTGCCGGCAGGAGCAGCATCTTTCGCCCCGAACGGGTACGCGGCTCAACCCGTTCTGCACGACGTCTCTTGACGCAGGGGCTATAGTCGATCCAGTAGCGAGAGCCGTCGCGCTGCAGCGCTTGCGCAGCGACGGCTCGTTTCGCTATTCTGTTCGGTTCCGGTCGTAGATCCGCGCACCCGCTCGCACGTATTTCAAGGGAGGCTCCACACTTGAGCAGCATCGTTGCTGCGCCAGACGCGCGCAAGAGTTTTTCACGCCTGAAGCACGTCCTCGAACTACCGAATCTCATCGACATCCAGAAGGCTTCCTTCAAGTGGTTCCTGGAGGAGGGCCTTCGCGAGACGATCGACGACATTTCGCCGATCGAGGACTACACAGGCACGCTCGCCATCGAGTTCGGCGAGTACGAGTTCGGGGAGGCCCCCGTCTCGATCCAGGAATGCCGTGAGAAGGACCTGACCTACCAGGCTCCGCTCTCGATGCTGGTCCGCTTCGTCAACAAGGAGACGGGCGAGATCCGCGAGCAGCGGGTGTTCATGGGCGACTTCCCGATGATGACCGACTTCGGCACGTTCATCATCAACGGGACCGAGCGTGTCATCGTGACGCAGCTCGTTCGCAGCCCTGGCGCCTACCTGATGGAGCCGAAGGACGCCGCGAAGCAGGTCTTCACGGCGAACCTGATGCCGAGCCGCGGCTCGTGGCTCGAGCTCGAGATCGACAAGAAGGGCATCGTCTACGGCCGTATCGACCGGAAGCGCAAGCTCCCGATCACGACGCTCCTGCGGGCGCTGCCCGACGAGGACCCGACGACGGGCTTCCAGCTCGACACGAGCTCGAACGAGGCGATCCTCAAGCTGTTCAACAACTCGATCTACATCGTCAACACGATCGAGAAGGATCCGGCGACGCGCGAGGACGAGGCGCTGATCGAGGTCTTCAAGAAGCAGCGGCCGGGCGAACCGCCCACGGTCGACAACGCGCGCAACCTCCTGAACTCGCTCTTCTTCGATCCGAAGCGCTACGACCTGACGAAGGTCGGCCGCTACAAGCTGAACCAGCGCCTCGACGTCGACGTCCCTGAGGGCACGCGCGTGCTCACGACGCAGGACATCCTCGCCCTCGTCCAGAGGCTGGTCGATCTGCCGTCGAAGCTCGGAGTCCCCGAGGACTCGAAGGACTACGCGGCCGAGGCGATCACGCTCACTCGTGACCCGATCCGCGGCGAGCTCGACGAGTACGAGCACTTCGGCAACCGGCGCCTCCGCACGGTCGGCGAGCTGATCCAGGAGGCGTTCCGCGTCGGCCTGTACCGCATGGAGCGCGTCGTCCGCGAGCGGATGACCACGGAGGACGTGGACACGATCACCCCGCAGACGATCATCAACATCCGGCCCGTGGTCGCGGCGCTGAAGGAGTTCTTCGGCTCCTCGCAGCTCTCGCAGTTCATGGACCAGACCAACTCGCTCGCCGGGCTCACCCACCGGCGCCGTCTCTCGGCGCTCGGAGCGGGCGGCCTGACCCGCGAGCGCGCGCCGATCGAGGTGCGCGACGTGCACCCGACGCACTACGGGCGCATGTGCCCGATCGAGACCCCGGAAGGCCCGAACATCGGGCTCATCGGATCGCTCGCCTCGATGGCGACGGTCTCCGAGTTCGGCTTCATCCAGACGCCGTACCGCGTCGTCAAGGCCGGCAAGGTGACCGACGAGATCATCTATCTCGACGCCGCCGAGGAGGCGCAGTACACGATCGCGCAGGCTTCCGAGCCGGTCGACGAGAAGACCGGTCGCTTCCTGCACGATCAGGTGCTCTGCCGCTCGAAGGAAGGCGAGGCCGTCACGGCCGATCCGAAGGACATCCAGTACATGGACGTCGCTCCGGCGCAGATCGTCTCGGTCGGCACGGCGCTGATCCCGTTCCTCGAGCACAACGACGCGAACCGCGCGCTGATGGGCGCGAACATGCAGCGGCAGGCCGTGCCGCTGATGATCACGCAGGCGCCGTACGTCGGCACCGGGCTCGAATACCGGGCCGCCGTCGACACCGGTGACGTCGTCCTCGCGCGCGAGAACGGTCAGGTCGTCGACGTCGACGCGGAGAAGATCGTGCTCGAGACGAAGGACGGCAGGGACACGTACGAGATGACGAAGTTCATGCGCTCGAACCAGGGCACGCTCATCCACCAGAAGCCGATCGTCGAGCTCGGCGACCGGGTCAAGGCGAGCGAGGTGCTCGCGGATGGCTCGTCCACGTCGAGCGGGGAGCTCGCGCTGGGCGCGAACCTGCTCGTCGCGTTCATGCCGTTCGAGGGCTACAACTTCGAGGACGCGATCGTCATCTCCGAGCGTCTCGTGAAGGAGGACGTCCTCTCGTCCATCCACATCCACGAGTACGAGATCGACGCCCGCACGACCAAGCTGGGCGACGAGGAGATCACGCGCGACATCCCGAACCGCTCCGAGGATTCGCTCAAGGACCTCGACGAGCGCGGCATCGTCCGCATCGGCGCCGAGGTCGGATCGGGCGACCTGCTCGTCGGCAAGGTGACGCCGAAGGGCGAGACCGAGCTGACGGCCGAGGAGAAGCTGATCCGCGCCATCTTCAAGGAGAAGGCGCGCGAGGTCCGCGACACCTCGCTCAAGGTCCCGCACGGTGAGGGCGGCAAGGTGATCGACGTCAAGACGTTCTCGCGCGACAACGGCGACGACCTGTCGCCCGGCGTCAACGAGCTCGTCCGCGTCTACGTCGCGAAGAAGCGCAAGATCGCGGAAGGCGACAAGCTCGCCGGCCGACACGGCAACAAGGGCGTGATCGCGAAGATCGTGCCCGACGAGGACATGCCGTTCCTCGAGGACGGGCGGCCGGTCGACGTGATCCTGAACCCGCTCGGCGTCCCGAGCCGGATGAACATCGGCCAGATCCTCGAGACCCATCTCGGGTGGGCGGCCGCGCACGGCGTCTTCTCCGAGAACGGCGACTCGAACGGCGAGCCGACCCCGGTCGCCACTCCCGTCTTCGACGGTGCGAGCGAGAAAGACGTGGACGATGCGCTCGTCGAGTGGGTCAGGCGGAACCCGGACTCGCCCATCAACTTCAACGTCGACCAGAAGCGGCCCGAAGGCCGCAAGGCCTCCGGCAAGGTGCGGCTCTTCAACGGCAAGAGCGGCGAGCCGTACAACCAGAAGATCACGGTCGGCTACATGTACATCCTGAAGCTGCTCCACCTCGTGGACGACAAGATCCACGCGCGCTCGACCGGCCCGTACTCGCTCGTCACCCAGCAGCCGCTGGGCGGCAAGGCGCAGTTCGGCGGCCAGCGCTTCGGCGAGATGGAGGTCTGGGCCCTCGAGGCCTACGGCGCCGCGTACACGCTCCAGGAGATGCTCACGATCAAGTCCGACGACACGGTCGGCCGCGTGAAGGCCTACGAGGCGATCGTCAAGGGCGAGAACATCGCCGAGCCCTCGATCCCGGAGTCCTTCAAGGTGCTCCTGAAGGAGATGCAGTCGCTCGCGCTCGACGTGGACGTCCTCTCCGAGGAAGGGTCCGAGGTCGAGGTCCGCGAGGAGGACGACGAGCTCCTGCGGGCGGCCGAGGAGCTCGGCATCGACCTCTCACCGGGCTCGCTCCGCGCTGCGGCGCGGCCGGCGGACGCGCAGGAGACCGAGGAAGGCCAGGAGCGGGTCGACAAGGACGGGGAGCTGGCTCTCCCCGCCGACGAGACCCTGACCGACCTGGCCGAGGTCGAGGTCACAGAGGAAGCAGCGGCAGAAACTACGGAAGAGAGCTGAGGGCACTTTGATCGACATCAACGATTTCGACGCGATCCGGATCGGTCTCGCGTCGTCGAAGCAGATTCGCGACTGGTCGTCCGGCGAGGTCACGAAGCCCGAGACGATCAACTACCGCACGCTGAAGCCCGAGCGTGACGGCCTCTTCTGCGAGCGCATCTTCGGTCCGACGAAGGACTGGGAGTGCTATTGCGGCAAGTACAAGCGAGTCCGCTACAAGGGCATCATCTGCGAGCGCTGCGGCGTCGAGGTGACGCGCCAGAAGGTGCGCCGCGAGCGCATGGGTCACATCGACCTCGCCGCGCCGGTCTCGCACATCTGGTTCTTCAAGGGTGTGCCGAGCCGCATCGGCTACCTGCTCGACATCGCGCCGCGCGAGCTCGAGAAGGTCCTCTACTTCGCCGCCTCGATCGTGACCACGGTCGACGTTGCGAAGCGGAAGAAGGACCTGAACGATCTCGAGAGCAAGGTCGAGGCCGAGAAGGAGCAGATCGACGTCGATCGCGACGAGGCTCTCGCCGCGCTCGAGGACCGGCTCAAGAGGCGTCGCAACTACTTCACGAAGAGCGCCGAGCGGAACTTCGACGAGGACGACGAGTTCTGGACCCGCGGCCTGTCGAACTGGGCCGAGGAGCAGGCCATTCCGCCTCTCGAAGAGGCGCGTGAGCTCGTCTCGAAGCTCTTCCTCGACGTCGCGACCAAGATCACGACCGAGGACTCGAAGAAGATCCGCGAGCTCGTCCGCAACGCCGCGATCCGCGACGACCGGCGGCTGACGCCGAAGGAGCTGGACTCGGTCGCGAACTCGGCCATCCAGATCCGCGAGGCGCTCAAGGGCCTCTACAAGGACCTCGCCAAGGCGACCGGCTCGAAGAAGGGTGCGGTCACGAAGCACATCAACCGCGTGCTCGACGGCCTGCTCGTCAAGAAGGCGCAGATCCACGAGGACGACCAGGAGCTCGTGGCCGGCATCGACGAGAAGCTCGTCGAGAAGGCGCGCGACCTCGGCAAGGGCCTGCTCCGCGAGGTGCTGGAGACGGCCGAGCCGAACGCGAGCGCCGACGAGATCCGCGAGCTGACGAACGACCTCTGCCTGCGCACCGACGGCAAGATCCAGAAGGAGGATCTCGACGCGATCGTCCAGTGGTCGCTGAAGGTGCGCGAGATGTACCTCGACATCGAGTCGCGGCGCCAGGACGCGCGCGAGGCGGCCGAGGACTCGAAGCAGCGGCTCGCCGACACGTGGCAGCTCTTCAAGGACCTCGAGCCGAAGCAGATCATCGGCGACGAGCAGCTGTTCCGCGAGCTGAAGGACCGCTTCGGCTCGCCGTACGGGTTCGACGTCTACTTCACGGGCGGCATGGGCGCGGAGGCGATCCGCGAGCTGCTCAAGGACCTCGACCTCGACGCCGAGGCAGCCTTCCTCCGCGAGACGATCAAGACGTCCAAGGGGCAGAAGCAGCAGCGCGCGATCAAGCGCCTGAAGGTCGTGAACGCGTTCATCAAGTCGGAGAACCGTCCCGAGTGGATGGTCCTCGAGGCGATCCCCGTGATCCCGCCCGAGCTGCGCCCGATGGTGCAGCTGGACGGCGGCCGTTTCGCGACGAGCGACCTGAACGACCTCTACCGGCGCGTGATCAACCGGAACAACCGCCTCAAGCGGCTGCTCGACCTCGGCGCGCCCGAGATCATCGTCAACAACGAGAAGCGGATGCTGCAGGAGGCCGTCGACGCGCTGTTCGACAACGGCCGCCGCGGCCGCGCCGTGACCGGGCCGGGCAACCGGCCGCTGAAGTCGCTCTCCGACATGCTCAAGGGCAAGCAGGGCCGCTTCCGGCAGAACCTGCTCGGAAAGCGCGTCGACTACTCGGGCCGCTCGGTGATCGTCTCCGGGCCGTACCTGAAGCTCCACCAGTGCGGCCTGCCGAAGATCATGGCGCTCGAGCTGTTCAAGCCGTTCATCATGAGCCGGCTCGTCGACCGCAAGAGCGTGCAGAACATCAAGGCGGCGAAGAAGTACGTCGACTCGATGACGCCCGAGGTCTGGGACGTGCTCGAGGAGGTCATCGCCGAGCATCCGGTGCTGCTCAACCGCGCACCGACGCTCCACCGACTCGGCATCCAGGCCTTCGAGCCGGTCCTCGTCGAGGGCAAGGCGATCCAGGTGCATCCGCTCGTCTGCCACGCGTTCAACGCGGACTTCGACGGCGACCAGATGGCCGTCCACCTTCCGCTCTCGGCCGAGGCCCAGGCGGAGGCGCGGCTACTGATGCTGAGCTCGAACAACATCCTCTCGCCCGCCAACGGGCGTCCGCTGGCCACGCCCGGCCAGGACATGGTGCTCGGCGGCTACTACCTCACGTACTGCGAGCAGGACCTGACGAAGACGACGGTCGAGAAGCTCAAGCCGCGTCCTCAGCGCTTCCAGTCGGAGGAGCAGGTCGAGATGGCGGTCGAGTCGAAGCAGGTCGGGCTCCAGCAGCCGATCGAGTACCGCTGGCACGGCGAGCTCGTCCTGACCACGCCCGGACGCGTGATCTTCAACTACGAGGTCGAGCGCGCCCTGCTCGAGGCGTACGAGGAGGGCGAGGAGTTCGACCCGCCGGAGTTCATCAACCAGACGCTCGCCAAGCGTGAGACGGACGACCTCATCTCCGACCTCGCGAACCGCTACGGCGCGCATGTGATCGCAGGAGTCCTCGACACGATCAAGACGCTCGGCTTCAAGTACGCGACCCAGGGTGGGATCACGATCTCGAAGAACGACATCGTGGTGCCCCAGGACAAGCAGGAGATCCTCGCGCGCTACGAGAAGCGGGTCGAGAAGGTCGAGGACCAGTACGAGCGCGGCCTCATCACCGAGGAAGAGCGCCACGAGCAGATCGTCAACATCTGGACGGAGGCGACCGACGAGGTGGCCGCCGCCATGGAGAAGACGCTCTTCACGCTCAACCCGATCTACATGATGGCCAACTCCGGTGCGCGTGGATCCTTCAAGCAGATCCGCCAGCTCGCCGGCATGCGCGGCCTGATGGCGAATCCGAAGGGCGAGATCATCGAGCGGCCGATCCAGGCGAACTTCATGGAGGGCCTGTCGGTGCTCGAGTACTTCATCTCGACCCACGGCGCCCGCAAGGGGCTGGCCGACACGGCGCTCCGCACGGCCGACTCGGGCTACCTGACGCGGCGTCTCGTCGACGTCGCCCAGGACGTGATCATCCGCGACGAGAACTGCAAGACGAAGGACTTCATCGACTTGCCGGTCCTCTCGCCGGACGGCCTGAACAAGAGCGTGCTCGGCCGTGTGCTCGGCGAGGACGTCATGAAGCCGCTCTCGTCCGGCAAGCCCGGCAAGACGAAGCTCGCCGGGAAGGGCGACATCGTCACCGTGCCGCTGCTCCAGGAGATCGTCGACGAGCTCGGCGACCTGGCGGAGGAGACGACACTTCCGGTGCGCTCGGTGCTGAAGTGCCGGAGCGACTACGGCGTGTGCCGTGACTGCTACGGGATCTTCCTCGCCACCGGCGAGCTGGCCGAGATCGGCGACGCGGTCGGAATCATCGCCGCGCAGTCGATCGGCGAGCCAGGGACCCAGCTCACCATGCGCACGTTCCACACGGGCGGCGTCGCCGGCGCAGACATCACGCACGGCCTCCCGCGCGTCGTCGAGATCTTCGAGGCGCGGAACCCGAAGGGCGCCGCGAAGCTGGCCGAGGTGGCCGGGCTGGTCGACCTCGAGCAGACCGACCGCGGTGTGAAGGTCACGATCGTGCCCGACGAGAAGGGCAAGGACGGCGAGGAGCTCGACGAGGTCAGCTACGCGCTGCCGCGCCGGACCCGCCTGCTCGTGACCAAGGGCCAGCACGTCGAGCAGGGCGACCCGCTCCACGAGGGCTCGATCGCGCCCGCCGAGCTGCTCGCGCAGCACGCAGCCGACCGGCAAGGGATCGACTCCGACCGAGCTCTACCTCGTCTCCGAGGTGCTCCGCGTCTACCGCTCACAGGGCGTCGAGATCCACGACAAGCACATCGAGCTGATCGTCCGTCAGATGCTGAAGAAGGTCCGCGTCGAGAACGCGGGCGACACCGAGCTCCTGCCCGGCCAGCTCGTGGACAAGATCGTCCTCGAGAAGGAGAACGCGCGCGTCAAGAAGGAGAAGGGCGAGCAGGCGACCCACGAGCCGTTGATCCTCGGGATCACGAAGGCATCGCTGGCGACCGAGTCCTTCCTCTCGGCCGCGTCCTTCCAGGAGACGACCAAGGTGCTGACCGACGCCTCGATCGAGGGCAAGGTCGACCACCTGCTCGGCCTCAAGGAGAACGTGATCATCGGGAAGCTGATCCCGGCGGCGACCGGTCTCAAGCAGTACCGGAACGTCGAGATCGGGCCGTCCGAGAAGGTGCCGAAGGAGACCTACGAGCGGGCCACGCTGCTGCGCGCGCTCGAGGAGATCGGCACCGGCGACGGCGAGGGGCTCTCGCTCCAGGATCTCGGGATCGACTTCGGCGGCGAGCCGACGAACGGCGGCGAAGGAGCCGGCAACGGCGAGCCGCGGGACGCGGTCGAGGCCGAAGAAGTGCCCGAGGTCGACTCTCCGCTCGACAACGAGTAACTGACGAAGCGCGGGGGCGGCCGCAACGCCGTCCCCGCGACTCCTCACGGGGTCAGACCCCTTTACAAATGCAGTGCCGGGCCGGCGCCGGCGTGCCTTCGTTCCAGGTCATGGCGGAAAGAGCCGGCGCCATTCCGGCTCGAAGATGTCACGCTTTTGGAGCGGGGTCTGACCCCGGGTCAGCCGGCCTGCGAGGTGGGCGGTTCTTCGGGAGGCGGGACCGGGGCGATGTCGGCGGCATGTTCGACGGCGGCGCCGGTTGGAGAGGCTCGCCGCCACGACCTGGCCCTTGCCGGCTTCCTTCGCGCCGTACAGCGCGTGGTCGGCCCGCTGGAAGAACGCGATCGCGTCGTCGTCCGCCTGGAGCTCCGCGACGCCGGCCGACATCGTCAACGGGCCGGCCTGGCCGACCGGCTTCGACGACAGCGCGTTCCGGAGCCTCGCGTAGAGCTGGTCCGCGTCCCGGAGCCGCGACTCCGGGAGGATGACCGCGAACTCGTCGCCGCCGACGCGGCACGCGATGTCCGCCGAGCGGACGACCTCGAGGATGCGCTCCGACGCCTCAGCGAGCACTCCGTCGCCGGCGAGGTGTCCGATGCGGTCGTTGATCGCCTTGAAGTCGTCGAGGTCGAAGATGATGAGGGCGAGGTTCCGGGTGTAGCGGTGTGCGCGCGCGACCTCGCGGACGAGCGTCTCGTGGAAGTAGCGGCGGTTGTGCAGGCCGGTCAGCGCGTCGAGGTCGGCCAGCTGTCGAGCCTCGCGGAAGCGCCGCGCGTTCTCGATCGCCGGCCCTGCGCGCAGTGCGAGCTCCTCGAGCTCGGAGACCTGCGGCTCGCCGAACCTCGTGTCGAGCGCGCGTGTGAAGACCGTGAGCAGCCCGAGCTGGGCCGTCTCTCCGGGCAGCGGGACGGCGACACCCGAGCGGATCGCCTCGCCGTCGGCGTCCTCGCCCTCCGGCCCGTACTCGTACGACATCGAGATCGCTCGGGCCTCGCGTCCGTCGGGCGGGCCGAGCACGGCCTGGCGTTCGGCCTCCGTCGCAGAGAGGCCGAGCGTCGAGATGATCGGCTCGCCTCCCGGCGGCGCGGCGACCGTGATCAGCGCCGCGTCGACGCCGTCGACCGCACCCGCCGCCTCGAGCACCCGGTTCAGCACCTCGTCGAGGTCGATCGACCCGGCGAGCTCCCCGAGCATGCGCGTGCGCTGGCCCTCGTGCTGCGTGCGCTCGATCGTGTCGGTCAGCTCGCGGACCATCGCGTCCATGCGCGACTCGAGCTCGCGGAGAGCGCCGGTCAGCTCGGCCTCGGGCTTGCGGCCCCGCTGTCGCACCCAGAGGACGAGCAGCGTCACGAGCAGCGTGGCGAGCGCTGCACCGACGGCGGCGAGGGCGGTCGTCATCGCCGCTTCCTCACAGACTCGCTCCTCTCATCGTTTCGGCCGTTTCCCGCGAAATCGGGCGGGCCGGGGCGGGTTTCATCTTCACTGTAATCGGCATTTTCGCGGCTGCCTATAGGCCGAATGGCCCCTCGAAGCCTCTTCGTTGCGCGGTTTGCGGCTGACGCCGCGTTTTCGCTACCATTCCTCGCTCGGTTGGCAGGCGCCGCCCTGCCGACCTTTGTTGTGTCAGAACCTATCTCCGGGAGCTCATGCCCACCGTCAATCAACTCGTTCGTAAAGGTCGCCGCGCGCCCAAGAGCAAGACCAAGCGCCCGGCCCTCACCGGCGCCCCGCAGAAGCGCGGCGTCTGCACGCGCGTGTTCACGCACACCCCGAAGAAGCCGAACTCGGCTCTTCGCAAGGTCGCGCGCGTCCGGCTGACGAACGGGTTCGAGGTCACGACCTACATCCCCGGCGAGGGGCACAACCTCCAGGAGCACTCGGTCGTGCTCATCCGCGGCGGCCGTGTCCGCGACCTGCCGGGTGTCCGCTACAAGGTGATCCGCGCCGCCCTCGACACCGCGGGCGTGAGCGACCGCAAGCAGGGCCGCTCGAAGTACGGGGCCAAGAAGAGCTAGCCATGCCTCGCCGCGCAGAGATCCAGGTCCGAGACGTCACTCCGGACCCCGTCTACAACTCGCAGCTCGTCACCCAGGTGATCAACAAGGTGATGGCGCGCGGGAAGAAGTCTTCCGCCGAGCGGATCGTCTACGGCGCGCTCGACCGCGTCGGGTCGAAGACCGGCAAGCCGCCGGTCGAGGTGCTCGAGCAGGCCGTGAAGACCGTGACGCCGGTGCTCGAGGTTCGCCCGCGGCGAGTCGGGGGCGCCCAGTACCAGGTTCCCGTCGAGGTCCCGCAGCGCCGGGCCCGGACGCTCGCCGTCCGCTGGCTCGTCGTGTTCGCGCGGCAGCGTCGCGAGAAGCACATGGACGAGAAGCTCGCCGGCGAGATCCTCGACGCCCTCGAGCAGCAGGGCGGAGCCTTCAAGCGCAAGGACGACCTCTACCGGATGGCGCAGGCCAACAAGGCCTTCGCGCACTACCGCTGGTAACGACGATGGCCGAGACCACCACCAAGGCACCGCCGGCGCTCGAGCGCGTCCGCAACATCGGGATCATGGCCCACATCGACGCGGGCAAGACGACGACGACCGAGCGGATCCTCTACTACACCGGCCGCACCCACAAGATGGGCGAGGTCCACGAGGGCGCCGCAGTCATGGACTGGATGGAGCAGGAGCAGGAGCGCGGGATCACGATCACGTCGGCTGCGACGACGGCGTTCTGGCGCGAGTTTCGCATCAACATTATCGATACGCCCGGGCACGTGGACTTTACGATGGAAGTCGAGCGGAGCCTGCGCGTCCTCGACGGCGCGATCGCGGTCTTCGACTCGGTCGCCGGCGTCGAGCCCCAGTCCGAGACGGTCTGGCGCCAGGCCGACCACTACAAGGTTCCCCGCATCGCGTTCATGAACAAGATGGACCGAATGGGCGCCGACTTCTTCGCGTCGGTGCAGTCGATGGTCGACCGCCTGGGCGCGCGGCCGGTCCCGGTCCACCTCCCGATCGGTGCCGAAGAGCACTTCCGTGGCGTCGTCGACCTGATCGAGATGCGCTCGCTGACCTGGGAGGACGAGCTGGGCGAGAAGGTCGACATCGGCGAGATCCCGGCCGAGCTCGTCGAGCAGGCCCAGGAGTACCACCACCAGCTGATCGACGCGGTTGCGGACCACGACGACGAGCTCATGGAGACCTACCTCGAGGACGAGGGCGCGGTCACCGCGGAGATGCTGAAGCGCGCGCTCCGCGCCGCGACGCTCGACATCACCGTCACCCCGGTGCTCGCGGGCTCAGCCTTCAAGAACAAAGGCGTCCAGCCGCTCCTCGACGCGGTCATCGACTATCTCCCGAGCCCGCTCGACGTGCCGCCGATCCACGGGATCGACCCGCGCACCGACCACGACCTTTCGCGTCGTCCGTCGCTCGACGAGCCGTTCAGTGCGCTTGCCTTCAAGGTCATGTCCGACCCGTTCGTCGGCCGTCTCACCTACGCCCGCGTCTACTCGGGCCAGGTGAAGGCGGGCGACAGGGTCCTCAACGTCACGACCGGCAAGACCGAGCGCATCGGCCGCATCCTGCAGATGCACGCCAACTCACGCGAGGAGCGCGAGGCCATCGGCGCGGGTGAGATCGCCGCCATGGTCGGGCTCAAGAACACCTCGACCGGCGACACGCTCGCCATCGAGACGGCTCCGATCCGGCTCGAGTCGATGGAGTTCCCGGATCCGGTGATCTCGGTCGCGATCGAGCCGAAGACGAAGGGCGACCAGGACAAGCTCGGCGCGGGCCTCCAGCGGCTGACCGACGAGGATCCGACGTTCCGCGTCCGCACGGACGACGAGACGGGGCAGACGCTGATCTCGGGCATGGGCGAGCTCCACCTGGAGATCATCGTCGACCGCCTGATGCGCGAGTTCAACGTCGACGCGAACGTCGGCCGCCCACAGGTCGCCTACCGCGAGACGATCTCGAAGCCCGTCGAGAAGATCGACGGCAAGTTCGTCCGCCAGACCGGTGGGCGCGGCCAGTACGGCCACGTCGTGATCAACATGGAGCCCGCCGACCCCGGCGACGGCTACGAGTTCATCGACAAGGTCGTCGGCGGCAAGGTCCCGCGCGAGTACATCTCGTCGGTCGACCTCGGGATCCAGGAGGCGATGGAGTCCGGCATCCTCGCCGGCTATCCGGTCGTCGATCTGCGAGTCGAGCTCGTCGACGGCTCCTACCACGACGTCGACTCGAGCGAGATGGCGTTCAAGGTCGCGGGCTCGATGGCCTTCAAGACGGCCATGCAGCGCGCGAAGCCGAAGCTGCTCGAGCCGGTCATGGCCGTCGAAGTCGTGACGCCCGAGGAGTACCTCGGCGACGTCATGGGCGACCTCAACTCGCGCCGCGGTCACATCGAGCATCTCGAGCCCCGGGGCAACGCGCAGGCGATTCGCGCGCGCGTCCCGCTCGCAACCATGTTTGGCTACGCAACCGACCTGCGCTCGACGACGCAGGGCCGGGCCACGTTCACCATGCAATTCGATCGCTACGAGGAAGTGCCTCAGTCGATCGCCGGCGAGATCGTCGACGCCGAAGCCAAGTAAGAGAACCGGAGGAGGAGAATGAGCAAGGAGAAGTTCGAGCGCACCAAGCCGCATCTGAACGTCGGCACGATCGGTCACATCGACCACGGCAAGACGACGCTGACCGCGGCGATCACGAGCGTTCTCGCCGAGAAGACCGGCGGCACCGCCCGGAGCTTCGAGTCGATCGACAACGCGCCCGAGGAGAAGGCCCGCGGCATCACGATCAACACGTCGCACGTCGAGTACGAGACGGAGAACCGTCACTACGCGCACGTCGACTGCCCGGGTCACGCCGACTACATCAAGAACATGATCACGGGCGCCGCTCAGATGGACGGCGCGATCCTCGTCGTCTCGGCCGCCGACGGCCCGATGCCGCAGACGCGCGAGCACATCCTGCTCGCCCGCCAGGTCGAGGTCCCGTACATCGTCGTGTTCCTGAACAAGGCCGACATGGTCGACGACCCCGAGCTGCTCGAGCTCGTCGAGATGGAGGTGCGCGAGCTGCTCTCCCGCTACGAGTTCCCGGGCGACGACATTCCGATCGTCACCGGCTCGGCGCTGAAGGCGCTCGAGGGCGACGAGGAGCAGAAGGCGAAGATCCTCGAGCTCATGGAGGCCGTGGACAGCTACATCCCCGAGCCCGAGCGCGACATCGACAAGCCGTTCCTGATGCCGATCGAGGACGTCTTCACGATCACGGGCCGCGGTACGGTCGTCACGGGCCGCATCGAGCAGGGCAAGATCGAGTCGGGCAACGAGGTCGAGATCGTCGGGATCCACCCCGCGATCGAGAAGACCGTCGTCACCGGCCTCGAGATGTTCAACAAGACGCTCGACTACGCCCAGGCCGGCGACAACGCGGGCGCTCTCCTGCGCGGTACCAAGCGTGAGGAGATCGAGCGCGGTCAGGTCCTGGCCAAGCCGGGCTCGATCACGCCGCACACCGTGTTCAAGGCCGAGGTCTACGTCCTGTCGAAGGACGAGGGCGGGCGCCACACGCCGTTCTTCAACGGCTACCGGCCCCAGTTCTACTTCCGCACGACCGACGTGACCGGCTCGATCAAGCTCCCGGAGGGCCAGGAGATGGTCATGCCGGGCGACAACACGAACATGGACATCGAGCTCATCCAGCCGATCGCGATGGACCAGGGGCTCCGGTTCGCCGTCCGTGAGGGCGGGCGCACCGTGGGCGCCGGCGTCGTCACCGCGATCGAAACGTAAGCAAGGAGATCAGCCGCTTGCCGCAGCAGAAAATCCGCATCCGCCTCAAGGGGTACGACCACCAGCAGCTCGACCGGTCGGCCCAGTCGATCGTCGACACCGCTCAGCGCAGCGGCGCGACGATCACTGGTCCGGTGCCCCTGCCGACGGAGAAGAACGTCTACTGCGTGATCCGCAGTCCGTTCAAGGACAAGGACTCGCGGGAGCACTTCGAGGTGCGGACGCACAAGCGGCTGATCGACATCCACAGCCCCACGCCGAAGACGATCGACCAGCTGATGCGGCTCGATCTCCCGGCAGGCGTCGACATCGAGATCAAGCTCTGATGAAGGGAATCGTCGGACGCAAGCTGGGCATGACCCAGCTTTTCGATGAGGAGAGCGGGCGAGGTGACGGCCGTGACCGTGATCGAGGCCGGCCCCTGCCCCGTGGTCCAGCTCAAGACCGAGGAGACGGACGGCTACGAGGCCGTCCAGCTCGCGTTCGAGGAGGTCCCGGAGCGGAAGGTCACGAAGCCGCGCCTCGGGCACCTGAAGAAGACCGACACGAAGCCGCACAGGCACCTCGTCGAGTTCCGCGGCGCGAGCGAGGCCGTGGTCGGCGAGCCGGTCACGGTCGAGGTGTTCGAGCCCGGAGACGCGATCAAGGTCACGGGCATCTCGATCGGCAAGGGCTTCGCGGGGACGATCAAGCGCCACAACTTCAGCCGCGGGCCCGTGACGCACGGCTCGCACAACATCCGCAAGCGAGGCTCCATCGGCTCGTCCGCGACGCCTTCGCGCGTGTTCAAGGGAATGAAGATGGCCGGCCAGATGGGCGCCAAGCGGGCGACCCAGGTCGGCTTGACGGTGCACGCGGTCGACCCCGAGCACAACCTGTTGCTGGTCAAGGGCGCCGTTCCGGGCCCGAAGAACGGCGTCGTGGAGATCCGGGAGGAGAAGCGTGGCGGCTCCTAAGGCACCGTTGCTCGGAATCAGCGGTCAGTCGTCGCGCGAGGCGACCCTCGACGAGGGCGTCTTCGGCTCCGAGACGAAGCCGCACCTCGTCCACGAGGCCGTTCGCGCCGAGCTGAACGCACGCCGCGCCGGGCACGCAGTCGGCGAAGAGCCGCGGCCTCGTTGCCGGCGGCCGCGCCAAGCCGTGGCGCCAGAAGGGAACCGGCCGCGCGCGCGCAGGCACGATCCGCGCGCCGCAGTTCACGGGCGGCGGCGTGGCCTTCGCTCCGCAGCCGCGCGACTATTCGGTGAAGGTGAATCGGAAGGCCTACCGCTCGGCTCTGCGGGGTGCGCTCAGCTCCCATGCGGCGGAGGGAACGCTGGCCGTCGTCGACAAGTCGGCGTTCGACGAGCCGTCGACGAAGAAGGCCGCGGCGTTCATCGAGGCGTGGGGCCAGGAGCTCCCGGTGCTCCTCGTCGCCAATGACGACGAGGCGGGTCTCGTCAAATCGTTCCGGAACCTCGAGCGCGTCGTCGTCGTGCCCCCGTCCCAGGTCGAGGTGGCCGCGGTCGTCTGGGCGCGCGCGCTGCTCGTCAGCGAGGCCGCGCTCGAGGCCGTGCAGGGGAGGGCCTCATGAGCCTGCATCCCAACGAAGTCCTGCTCGCGCCCGTGGTCTCCGAGAAGAGCTACAGCCTGATCGAGGACCGCAAGTACTCGTTCCGCGTGCACAAGGACGCGCACAAGACGCAGGTCCGGCAGGCGGTCGAGGAGCTGTTCGGCGTCAAGGTCACCGCGGTCAACATCGTCAAGGTCCCGGCGAAGCCGAAGATGCGCAACTACCGCAAGGGGTCGCGCCCGGGCTGGAAGAAGGCAATCGTCCAGCTGAAGGAAGGCGACGCGATCGAGATCTTCGAAGGAGCGCAGGTTTAGTGGGCCTCCCGACGACATTCGGCGGCGCCTGGCCCGCTATCACGCTGCGCCATACGGTGTCCTCAGTCGCGCCCGGGCTGACTAGCCCGAGCGCTCCCTGCGTCCTTGCCTGGCTTGGTGCTAGCGACCCAGGCATCCACCAATGCCGCCGGGAGGCCCACTGATGGCCCTCAAGAAGTTCAAGCCGACCAGCCCCGGTCGCCGGTGGATGACCGTGTCCGGGTTCGAGGAGGTCACGCGCTCGAAGCCCGAGAAGAGCCTCACGAGCTCCGTCAAGAAGACCGGCGGGCGCAACAACAAGGGCCGCATCACGACGCGCCACAAGGGCGGCGGGCACAAGCGCCGCTTCCGCGAGATCGACTTCAAGCGGACGAAGGACGGCGTGCCGGCCAAGGTTGCGGCGATCGAGTACGACCCGAACCGCTCGGCCAACATCGCGCTCCTGCACTATGCGGACGGCGCAAAGGCGTACATCCTCGCCCCGGCCCGCCTGCGCGTCGGCGCGAGCGTCGAGTCGGGCCCGAACGCGGACATCAAGCCGGGCAACGCGCTCCCGCTCGAGAACATCCCGACCGGGACGCTCGTCCACAACGTCGAGCTCAAGCCGGGCCGCGGCGGCCAGATGGCGCGCAGCGCCGGCTCGGGCATCCAGCTCGTCGCCAAGGACGAGGGCCACGGCGTCCTCCGCCTTCCCTCGGGAGAGCTGCGCCGCGTGCTGCTCACGTGCCGTGCGACCGTCGGCCAGGTCGGCAACGCCGATCACGAGAACATCTCCGGCGGGAAGGCCGGCCGCAGCCGGTGGCGCGGCAAGCGCCCGACCGTGCGCGGCTCTGCCATGAACCCCGTCGACCACCCGCACGGCGGCGGCGAGGGCAAGTCGAAGGGCGGCCGCCACCCCGTGACCCCGTGGGGCGTGCCGACGCTCGGCAAGCGCACCCGCTCGAAGCACAAGGAATCCGACCGCATGATCGTGCGCGGCCGCCGCCGCGGCAAGGAGAAAAGATGAGCCGTAGCTCCAAGAAGGGCCCGTACGTCGAAGAGCGCCTGTTCAACCGCATCGAGGCGATGAACGCCTCGGGCTCGAAGAACATGATCCGCACCTGGTCGCGCACCTCGACGATCTTCCCCGAGATGGTCGGGCACACGATCGCGGTCCACGACGGCCGCAAGCACGTGCCCGTCTTCGTCACGGAGCAGATGGTCGGGCACAAGCTCGGCGAGTTCGCTCCGACGCGGACGTTCCGCGCGCACGCCGGCGACCGCAAGGTGGAGGTCAAGCGCACGTGAGCACCCCGGAAGTGCAAGAGGTGCGCGCAGCCGCGAAGTGGGTGCGGATCACGCCCCGCAAGGCGCGGCTCGTCGTCGAGCACATCCGCGGCCGGAGCGTTCCCGAGGCGCGGACGATGCTCGCCTTCAGCGAGCGCGCCGCCGCGCGTGAGATCGACAAGCTGCTGCGCTCGGCCGTCGCGAACGCCGAGGCCAACCACAACCTGATCGGCGACGACCTCGTCGTGAAGACGGCCTACGTGGACGAGGGCCCGACGATCAAGCGCTGGCGCCCACGCGCGCGCGGCCGGGCCGCTCGGATTCGCAAGCACATGTGCCACATCACGATCACGCTGGGCCCGGCGACCGCCGCTACAGTGACGCGAGCGCCCGAGCCCGAGGCGCCGGCGGAGGAGAAGCCGAAGCGCGCTCCTCGCCGCAAGGCCGCGCCCAAGGCGAAGACCGAGGCCAAGCCCAAGGCGGAAGCGAAGCCGAAGGCGGAGGCCAAGACCGAAGGCATCAACGACGCGGAAGCGGGCACCCGCGAAGAAGAAGGAGAGCGACTCCTAATGGGTCAAAAAGTTCATCCCGGCGGCATGCGCGTCGGCGTCATCCACGACTGGAAGTCGAACTGGTTCGCCGGGACGAAGGAATTCCCGGAGGCCCTGCTCGAGGACATCAAGATCCGCGAGCACATCTACAACAAGCTCTCCCACGCGGGGCTGTCCGACGTGCTCATCCGCAAGGACAAGCAGCGGATCACGATCGACATCTACACCGCCCGCCCCGGGATCGTGATCGGCAAGTCCGGCGCCGAGGTCGACGCCCTGCGCAAAGAGATCCACGCGATGACGCACAAGAACGTGCACATCAACATCAACGAGATCAAGCGCCCCGAGCTGGACGCGAAGCTCGTCGCGCAATCGATCGCGGAGCAGCTCCAGAACCGCGTCAGCTTCCGGCGCGCGATGAAGCGCTCGCTCGCCTCGGCGATGCGCTCCGGCGCCCACGGCGTGAAGGTCCAGTGCGGCGGCCGGCTCGGCGGCACCGAGATGAGCCGCTCCGAGAGCTACTCCGAGGGTCGCGTCCCGCTGCACACGATCCGCGCGGACATCGACTACGGCTTCGTCGAGGCGAAGACGACCTCCGGCCGCATCGGCGTGAAGGTCTGGATCAACAAGGGCGAGATCATGCCCGAGGGCTTCGACAGCGTCGCGCAGCAGAAGGAGACGCGGCTCGGCGACCAGGACACGGCGCGACGCCTCGGCGGGCGCACCGAGGGCCTCTCCGCCTCACGCGAGAGCGGACGCAACAGGTCGCAGGACCGCGAGGGTCTCGGCCCCGTGCGCACGCGGCGGCCGCGGCGAGGCGGCGGCGCCCGGCGCGGGCAGCGATCCGACGCTCCGCCGGCCGAGGCGCCTCCCGAGGCGCAGGCGCCCGAGGCGCCGGCTCCCGAGGCGCAGGCACCTGAGGCGCCGGCTCCTGAGCAGTCGAAGCCCGAAGAGACCGGGGGCGAGAGCTAGGTGCTGCTTCCGAAGAAGACGAAGTACCGCAAGCAGCAGCGCGGCCGGCGCGCGGGCGTCTCGAAGGGCCAGACCCGCGTCCAGTTCGGCGACTTCGGCCTCAAGTCGATGGAAGCCGCCTGGGTCACGAACCGCCAGATCGAGGCGGCTCGTATCGCCATGACCCGAAAGATCAAGCGCGGAGGGAAGGTCTGGATCAACGTCTTTCCGGACAAGCCCGTCAGCCAGAAGCCGGCCGAGACGCGCATGGGCTCGGGCAAGGGCGCTCCGGAGCACTGGGTCGCCGTCGTCAAGCCCGGCCGGGTCATGTTCGAGCTGGCCGGCGTGCCCGAGGACCTCGCCAAGGAAGCACTGCGGCTGGCCGGGACGAAGCTCCCGGTCAAGACGAAGTTCGTGAAGCGGGAGGCCGATCTCTTTGCGCGCTAGAGACCTGCGGGACATGAGCGACGACCAGCTCGCCGATGCGCTCGCCGAGCGCCGCCAGGAGCTGTTCAACCTCCGGTTCCAGTCCGCGACCGGAGCGCTGGAGAACCCCGCGCGCCTGAAGCTGGCGAAGCGGGAGATCGCAAGAATTCTGACCGTACGAAACGAGCGCGAGCTCGCGAAGGAGATAGGTGGCTGACGAAGAGAAACAGGACGTAGAGGCGCAGGCCGAAGAACCTCAGGCGGAGGAGACTCCCGCCGAAGAGACGCCTGCCGCCGAGGCGAGGCCCCGGCCGAGGAGGAAGCTCCGGCCGAGGAGCCCGCAGCAGAAGCCCCGGCCGAAGAGCCGGTAGCCGAAGAGGCGCCTGCCGAGGAAGCTCCGGCTGAGGAGGCTCCTGCGGAGGAAGCTCCGGCTGAGGAGGCTCCTGCGGAGGAAGCTCCGGCTGAGGAGGCTCCTGCGGAGGAAGCTCCGGCTGAGGAGGCTCCTGCCGAGGAAGCTCCGGCTGAGGAGGCTCCCGCGGAGGAAGCGCCTGCCGCCGAGGCCGAAGCAGCCCCCGCCGAGGAGGGCGCGGAAGCCCCTGCCGCCGAGGCCGCCGGCCCGCGAGCGAAGCCGAAGCGCAAGCCACGCAGCGAGCGCCGCACGCGCTCGAAGCCGAAGCGCGAGAAGCCCGAAGGCCGCACGCCGATCACACGCGTCCCCAAGCCGGTCCACGACCGGGGCCGCCGCCAGGAGCGCCGCGGCGTCGTCGTCTCGAGCGCGATGGACAAGACGATCGTCGTCCGCGTCGACACGGTCAAAGCGCATCCGCGGTACAAGAAAGTCGTCCGCCGCTCGACGAAGTTCCATGCGCACGACGCGGAGAACACCGCGAAGGTGGGCGACGTCGTGCGGATCGTCGAGACGCGCCCGCTCTCGAAGACGAAGAACTGGCGCCTGGCCGAGGTGCTCGAGGTGGCCAAGTGATCCAGCAGGAATCGAGACTGCGCGTGGCCGACAACACGGGGGCGAGAGAGATCCTCTGCATCCGCGTGCTCGGCGGCTCGCACCGCCGCTACGCGCGCGTGGGCGACGTCATCGTCGGCACCGTCAAGACCGCGACGCCGCAGGGCACGATCAAGAAGGGCGAGGTCGTCCAGGCGGTCGTCGTCCGCACGAAGAAGCCCTACGGCCGCGACGACGGCACGCAGATCGCGTTCGACGAGAACGCTGCCGTGATCATCGACCAGGCCCGGAACCCGCGCGGCACGCGCATCTTCGGCCCGGTCGCGCGCGAGCTGAGAGAGAAGAACTTCATGAAGATCGTCTCGCTCGCCCCGGAGGTCCTCTAGATGAAGTCGATGAGAATCCGCAAGGGCGACACCGTCCACGTCCTCGCCGGCAAGGACCGCGGCAAGCAGGGCCGCGTCCTCGAGGCGCGCCCCGACGAGAAGCGCGTCCTCGTCGAGAACCTGAACATGGTCAAGCGGCACTCGAAGCCGAAGCCGATCAAGAACCCGAGCCGGATGGGCGGCGCCCAGTTCACTCCGGGCGGCGTGATCGACCTCGCGGCGCCGATCCCGATCTCGAACGTGATGCTCGTCTGCCCGACGTGCAACCGGCCGACGCGGATCGGCTACGTGCTGAGGGAGCGCAAGGACGAGGATCCGATCAAGGTGCGCGTCTGCAAGCGCGCCGACTGCGGCCAGGAGATCGACAAGTAATGGCGACCGCGACGCAGACAGCCCAGCGCCCGCGCCTGAAGGAGCGCTACGACGAGGAGCTCCGCGCCAGCCTCAAGGAGGAGCTCGGCCTCGAGCTCGGTCATGCGCGTCCCGCGGCTGACGAAGATCACGCTCAACATGGGCGTCGGCGACGCGAAGGTCGAGGCGAAGGCGCTCGACAGCGCGATCGAGGAGCTGACGACGATCGCGGGCCAGCGTGCGCAGGTGCGGAAGGCCCGCAAGTCGATCGCCAGCTTCAAGCTCCGCGAGGGGATGCCCATCGGGGCGCGCGTCACGCTGCGCGGCGACCGGATGTGGGAGTTCCTCGACCGCCTGGTCTCGATCGCCATCCCGCGCATCCGCGACTTCCGCGGCCTCGCGCCCGAGTCGTTCGACGGGCGCGGCAACTACTCGATCGGCATCCGCGAGCAGATCATCTTCCCGGAGATCAACTACGACGACATCCAGGCCGTGCGCGGCCTCGACGTGGCGATCACGACCACGGCGCAGAACGACGACGAGGGCTACGCGCTCTTGCGGGGGCTCGGCCTCCCGTTCCGCGAGAGAGAAGGGAGCGAGAACACGAGTGGCTAAGAAGTCCCTGATCGCGAAGGCCAAGCGCGAGCCGCGCTTCAAGGTGCGGAAGTACTCGCGCTGCAACCGCTGCGGCCGGCCGCGTGCGGTCTACAAGAAGTTCGGCCTCTGCCGGATCTGCCTGCGCGACCTCGCGCACGAGGGCCAGATCCCCGGCATGACCAAATCGAGCTGGTAACGAGATGCATACCGATCCGATCGCCGACATGCTCACGCGCATCCGCAACGCCAACAAGGCGATGCACGACACGACCGAGATGCCCACCTCCAAGCTGAAGGAGGAGATCGCCCGCATCCTCAAGGACGAGGGCTACATCAGCGACTTCCGCGTCGTGAGCGCCGACGACCACAACGCGCGTCAGGAGGACAAGAAGAAGCACCGCGCCTACGACACGCTCGTCGTCGAGCTCAAGTTCGGCCGCAACCGCGAGCGCATCATCACCGACCTGAAGCGCATCTCGAAGCCGGGCCGGCGCGTGTACGCTCGAAAGGACCGCCTGCCGCGGGTGCTCGGGGGGATGGGCACGGCGATCCTCTCCACCTCGGGCGGGCTGATCACGAGCAAGACCGCGCAGGAGCAGGGCGTCGGCGGCGAGGTCGTCTGCTTCGTCTGGTGAACCAATGAGTCGAATCGGCAAGCAACCAATCGCGATCCCTGACGGCGTCAACGTCGCGGTCGACCCTGGCCGCGTGACGGTCAACGGCCCGCTCGGCGAGCTGACCCAGAACGTCCCGGCCCGGATGCTGATCGAGAAGGAAGACGGTCAGCTCCTCGTCAAGCGCCCCACGGAGCGCGGGGACGATCGCGCGCTGCACGGCCTCACGCGCTCGCTCGTCGCGAACATGGTCGAGGGCGTCACGAACGGCTTCGAGAAGCGTCTCGAGATCCAGGGCGTCGGCTACCGCGCGGCTCTGCGCGGCACCGCGCTCGAGCTGAACGTCGGCTACTCGCACCCCGTGGTGATCGACGCGCCCGCCGGGATCACGTTCGAGGTCCCCGTGCAGACCGAGATCGTCGTCAAGGGCATCGACAAGCAGGCGGTGGGCGAGATCGCGGCCGAGATCCGCGACGTGCGCCCGCCCGAGCCGTACAAGGGCAAGGGCATCCGCTACCGGGGCGAGTACGTGCGCCGGAAGGTCGGAAAGCGGGCCTGATGGCGACGCTCTCCGTCAGACAGGCGCGCGTCCGCCGCCACAGGCGCGTTCGCAAGAACCTCTCGGGCACGGCCGAGCGGCCGCGGCTCGTCGTGTTCCGCTCGAACCGGGGCATCGAGGCGCAGCTCGTGGACGACGTCTCCGGCAAGACGCTCGCCGCCTCGAGCTCGCTCGGCTTGAAGTCGTTCAAGGGCAACAAGGTCGACCAGGCGGCCGAGGTCGGCAAGACCGTCGCCGCGGCCGCGAAGTCCGCCGGCATCGAGTCCGCGGTCTTCGACCGGGGCGGCTACCTGTACCACGGGCGCGTGCAGGCGCTCGCCGACGCAGCCCGCGAAGGAGGACTGAAGTTTTGAGCACGACTCCCGTTGAGAGAGAAGTGATGCGGCGCGAGGAGACGCGCGAGCTCAAGGAGCGCGTGGTCGAGATCAACCGTGTCGCCAAGGTCGTCAAGGGCGGCCGGCGGTTCTCGTTCACCGCCCTCGTCGTCATCGGCGACGAGGTCGACCGCGTCGGGCTCGGCTACGGCAAGGCGCGCGAGGTGCCGCTCGCGATCTCGAAGGCCGTCGACGACGCGAAGAAGAACCTCTTCACGATCCCGCAGCACGGGACGACGATCACGCACGAGATCATCGGCAAGTTCGGCGCGGCGCGGGTCATGCTGCGCCCCGCGAGCGAGGGAACCGGGGTCATCGCCGGCGGCGGCGTCCGCGCCGTGCTCGAGCTCGGCGGCGTCCGCGACATCCTCGCCAAGAGCCTCGGCACGACGAACCCGATCAACATGCTGAAGGCGACCGTCGACGGCCTCAAGCGCCTGCGCCGGCCCGAAGAGGTCGCAGCCGCACGCGGCCTGACCGTCAGCCAGGTGCTCCCAGTCCGCGCGAAGGCCGAGGAGCCCGAGGCCCCCGAAGCGACTTTGCAACAGACTGTTACTAAGTCCGAAGAGGCGGTGTCGGCAGCGGCGGAGGAGCCGGTTGCCGAGGCGCCCGCGGAACCGCAGGAGACCGAGAGTGGCGAAAGTCAAGATCAAGCAGACGCGTAGCGCGATCGGCCAGAGCCAGCGCCACCGGGGCACCCTGCGGGCGCTCGGCCTGGGCAAGATCGGCCGCACCGCAGAGCACGCGGAGAGCCCACAGCTCGACGGTATGCTCAGGAAGGTTCGGCACCTCGTCGAGGTCGTCGAGGAGCCGCGATCGTGAGGACAGTCGTCCCCTGTGGGGCATCTTTAAGTACCTTGGACGCGTAGCCTGGCACAGAAGAAGCTCAGTCTCTCCTCGCTCCAGCCTGCCGCGCCGCGCAAGAGCCGCAAGCGCGTCGGCCGCGGCCTGGGCTCGGGCAAGGGGCGCTACTCGGGCCGCGGGATCAAGGGCCAGAAGGCGCGTTCGGGCTCGAACAAGATGCGGCCCGGGTTCGAGGGCGGCCAGATGCCGATCTACATGCGCCTGGGCAAGCAGCGCGGCCAGTACTCGAAGGACGCGATGCCCGTCGGCCCGCACCGAACCCGTGTCCACGCGGTCAACGTCCGCGACCTCGAGCGCTTCGACGGCGAGGTCACGCCCGAAATGCTGAAGGAAGCCGGCCTGATCCGAAACACGAGGCTCGACGTCAAGATCCTCGGCCACGGCGAGCTGACGAAGAAGCTGACCGTGTCCGCGCACCTGTTCTCGGCGAGCGCGCGCGAGAAGATCGAGGCTGCAGGCGGGACGATCACCTGGCTGCGCGGCGAGCCGAAGCCACGGCCTCCGAAGCGCCGCGAGCGCAAGGCCGCTCCGCCGCCCGAAGAGCCGGCGGATGAGCCGACCGCCGAGGCCGAAGAGGCTCCCGAAGAGGCTCCGGCCGAGGAGTCTCAGCCGGACAGCGAGGACGAGAGCTAGGCCGTGTTCTCCTGGCTGTCAAACGCCTGGCGCGTCCCGGAGCTACGGCGCCGAGTCCTGTTCACGGCCATGATCCTGGCCATCTACCGCTTCGGCTCGTGGGTCCCGGCCCCCGGGGTCGACTCGAGCGCGATCAAGGACTACTTCAACCGGACGGGCGGCACGGTCCTCGGCCTCCTGAACCTCTTCTCCGGCGGCGCGCTGTCGCAGTTCGCGATCTTCGCGCTCGGGATCATGCCGTACGTCACGGCGTCGATCATCCTGCAGCTGCTGACGGTCGTCGTCCCGCGCCTCGAGCAGCTCCAGAAGGAAGGCGAGGCCGGCTACGCAAAGATCAACCAGTACACGCGCTACCTCACGGTCGTCCTGGCCGCGGCGCAGTCGCTCGGCTACGCGTACCTGTTCAAGCGCCAGGGCGTCCTGCAGGCGGGGTTCGGCCGCACGTTCATGATCGTCCTCACGCTGACCGCGGGCACGACGCTGCTGATGTGGATGGGCGAGCTGATCACGAAGCGCGGCGTGGGCAACGGCATCTCGCTCCTGATCTTCGCGTCGATCCTGACCAGCATGCCGGCCGGGATCAGCGCCTGGTACTACGGCGGCGTCATGGAGAAGCTGTTCTTCCCGCTGATTGCGCTCTCGATCGTCGCCGCGGTCGTCTTCATCCAGGAGGGCCAGCGGAAGATTCCCATCCAGTACGCGAAACGGATGGTGGGCCGCCGCATGACCGCGGGCGGATCCACGTACATGCCGCTGCGCGTGAACATGGCCGGCGTGATCCCGATCATCTTCGCCGCCGCGATCATGGCGTTCCCGCCCACGATCGCCCAGTACTTCCCCCAGACGCAGGACTTCGTCAACGCGCACTTCACCCCGAGCAACCTGACCTACCTGCTGTTCGAGGCCTTCCTGATCATCATCTTCACGTACTTCTACACCGCGGTCCAGTTCAACCCGGTCGACCAGGCCGACCAGCTCCGAAAGCACGGCGGCTACATCCCGGGGATCCGGCCCGGCCCGCCGACCGCCCAGTACCTCGACCGCGTGCTGACGCGCCTCACGCTGCCCGGCGCGCTCTACCTCGCGACCGTCGCCATCCTGCCGAGCATCTTCATCCGCTACGGCGGCTTCTCGCAGGCGAACTCGCGCGCGCTGGGCGGTACATCCGTGCTGATCGCGGTCGGCGTCGCGCTGGACACGATGCGCCAGATGGAGTCGCAGATGATGATGCGCTCCTACGAAGGCTTCTTGAAGTAGTGCCGCTCGACGTGCTGCTCCTGGGCGTCCAAGGGTCCGGGAAGGGAACGCAGGCGAAGCGGCTCGCCTCGGAGTACGGGCTCACGCATCTGTCGACGGGCGACATGCTCCGCGCCGCGATGGCGGACGGGACGCCGCTCGGACAGCGTGTGAAGCCCATCTACGACGCAGGGGAGCTCGTGCCCGACGATCTGATGATCGAGCTGATCCGCGAGCGCCTCCAGTCGCCCGAGACGGCAGACGGCGTGATCCTCGACGGCTTCCCGCGGACGATGGCCCAGGCGGACGCGCTCGACGCGATGCTCGCGGACGTCGACCGGCCGCTCGCGGTCGTGCTCGAGCTCCAGATCCCGGACGAGGTTGCGATCGAGCGCCTGCGCAAGCGCGCCGCCGAGGAGGGTCGCTCCGACGACACACCCGAGGCGATCGCCAAGCGGATCGAGCTCTACCACGAGCAGACGAAGCCGCTCGTCTTCCACTATCGGCAGGCGGGAAATCTCGTCGGCATCCACGGCGATCGCCCGGAGAACGAGGTGTTCGCCGAGATCCAGGAAACCGTCGAACAGGCAAGGGTCGCAACGCCGTGATCAAGTCGCGAAGCGACTTGTCCGCGCGAAGCGCGGACCGCTCGGGAGTCGGCCGTCCCACGGCTACCGTGACTCCATGATCATCCGCAAGTCCACCGCCGAGATCGAGAAGATGGCGAACGCCGGCCGGATCGTGGCCGACACGATCGCCCTGCTCCAGGAGCACCTCAGGCCCGGAGTCTCGACCGGCGAGCTCGACGAGCTGGCCGACGACTACATCCAGTCGCAGGGCGGCACCTCGTCGTTCAAGGGCTACCGCGGCTATCCGGCATCGATCTGCACGTCCCCGAACGACATGGTCGTGCACGGGATCCCGAACGGCCGCACCGTCTCCGAGGGGGACATCCTGTCCGTCGACGTCGGCGTCGTGCTCGACGGCTTCGTCGCCGACTCGGCCTTCACGTTCGCCCTCGGCGAGATCTCGTCGGACGCGGAGCGGCTGCTCGACGGCTGCCAGGCCGCGCTCGCCGCGGGGATCGCGCAGTGCCGCGCAGGGAACCGGCTGTCGGACGTCTCGCACGCGATCCAGGTCGCCACCGAGGAGGAGGGCTTCTCCGTCGTCCGCAGCCTCGTCGGCCACGGGATCGGCCGCGCGATGCACGAGGACCCGCAGATCCCGAACTACGGCCCGCCCGGCCGCGGCCCCGAGCTCCAGCCGGGGATGACGTTCGCGATCGAGCCGATGATCACCGCCGGCGGGCCGGAGGTGTACCTGCACGACGACGAGTGGTCGATCTCGACCCTCGACGGCTCGCTCTCGGCCCATTTCGAGCACACCGTCGCGGTCACCGACGACGGCCCGAAAATCCTCACCGTTACGCCGAATCGGGCGGAAACCGTTTTGCTACCATAGACCCCGCTGCGCGCAGCGCTGCTGCGCGTGTCTTGGTGTCCTGACAACCGCGCTCGCGAGGCGCGGTTCTTACGAGGAGCATTGTGAAGGTTCGAGCGTCAGTCAAGCCGATGTGTGAGCGATGTCGAGTGATCCGCCGGAACGGGCGGACCATGGTCATCTGCTCCAACCCCCGCCACAAGCAGAGGCAGGGCTGATGGCGCGAATCGCAGGCGTCAACCTGCCCCGTGAGAAGCGGCTCGAGGTCGCGCTCACGTACATCTTCGGGATCGGCCGCTCCACTGCGTGCAAGGTGGCCGACGACGTCGGCATCTCCCGCGACACCAAGGTCAACGACCTCACCGACGGCGAGGTCACGCAGCTCCGCGACTACATCGACGCCAACCTCCAGGTCGAGGGCGACCTTCGGCGCGAGCGCCAGCAGGCGATCAAGCGCCTCGGCGAGATCGGTGCGTATCGGGGGGTCCGCCACCGGCGCGGCCTGCCCGTGAACGGCCAGCGCACGAAGACGAACGCCCGCACCCGGAAGGGCCCGAAGAAGACCGTCGGCCGCGGCAAGAAGGCACCGAGCAAGACCTAATGGCACCCCCGCGCAGACAAGCGGGACGCGGCCGCACCAGGCGGCGCGTCCGTAAGAACATCGCCATCGGCCAGGCGCACATCAAGACGTCGTTCAACAACACGATCGTCACGCTCACCGACACCGAGGGCAACGTGATCGTCTGGGAGTCGGCCGGCTCGGCCGGTTTCAAGGGCTCGCGCAAGTCGACCCCGTTCGCCGCTCAGGTGACCGCCGACTCGTGCGCCCGCAAGGGCATGGAGCACGGCCTGCAGAAGGTCGAGGTCTTCGTCAAGGGCCCGGGCTCCGGGCGCGAGACCGCGATCCGGTCGCTCCAGGCCGCCGGCCTCGAGATCCTCGGCGTCAAGGACGTGTCCCCGCAGGCGCACAACGGCGTCCGCCCCAAGAAGCGGAGGCGCGTCTAGTGGCCAGCGACAGGTCTCCGAAGTGCAAGCAGTGCCGGCGCGAGGGCATGAAGCTCTTCCTCAAGGGCGAGCGCTGCCTGACCGAGAAGTGCGCGATCGAGCGCCGCAGCTATCCACCGGGCGAGCACGGACGCGGGCGCATCAAGCAGTCCGAGTACCTGCTCCAGCTGCGCGAGAAGCAGAAGGCGCGCCGCTACTACGGCCTGCTCGAGAAGCAGTTCCGCACCTACTACACGAAGGCCGCGAAGGGCTCGGGCATCACGGGCGAGGAGCTCCTGCGCATGCTCGAGCGGCGGCTCGACAACGTCGTCTACCGGCTCGGCTTTGCGACCTCACGGGCGCAGGCCCGCCAGTTCGTCCGGCACGGCCACTTTCACGTCAACGGCCGCCGCGTGAACATCCCGAGCTACCAGGTGCGGCCCGACGACATCATCACGATGGCGCCGAACAGCTCCGCGGAGCAGGTCATCCGCGACGCAACCGACCTCACCGCCTCGGTGGCGCCCTGGCTCCAGGCCGACCACGAGGCGCTGACGGGCAAGATCCTGAAGCTCCCTGAGCGCTCGGAGATCGACACGCCCGTCCAGGAATCGCTCATCGTCGAGCTCTACTCGAAGTAGAAAGAAAGGATCACATGGCAACACGTACGTCTCTGATGGATTTCCAGGTGCCGCGAATCGTCCACGAGGAAGTGGACGAGCAGCGCGGCCGGTTCACGATCGAGCCGCTCGACCGCGGCTTCGGCTACACGTTCGGCAACTCGCTGCGCCGCGTGCTGCTCTCCTCGCTGGAGGGCGCCGCCGTCACCTCGGTCAAGCTCGAGGGAACCGCGCACGAGTTCACGACGCTGCCGGGCGTGAAGGAGGACGTGACCGACATCATCCTGCAGCTCAAGAACATGATCGTCCGCCTCGAGGGCGAGTCGCCCGAGATCGAGGTGCGGCTGAACAAGAAGGGCCCCGGCAAGGTCACCGCCGGCGACATCGAGGCTCCCGCTGACCTGGAGATCCTGAACCCGGACCTCCAGATCGCGACCCTGTCCGACAAGGGCAGGCTCGAGCTGACGATGACGATCGGCCGCGGGCGCGGCTACGTCCCGGCCGAGCTCAACCGCGGTCCCGAGCACACGATCGGCGTGATCCCGATCGACTCGATCTTCTCGCCGGTGCGGCGCGTCTCGTACGACGTCGAGGCCGCTCGCGTCGGCCAGCGCACCGACTACGACAAGCTCAACCTCGATGTCACGACCGACGGCTCGATCGACCCGAAGGAGGCCATCGGCGAGGCCGCCGACATCCTCATCCGCCAGCTGATGATCTTCACCGACATCGATCGGATCGAGGGCTTCGGCGAAACGCCGAGCGAGGCAGTGCCATCGGAGCCGCCGCTCGCCCACGGGATGGAGAACTTCCCGATCGAGGAGCTCGAGCTCGGCGTCCGCTCGTACAACTGCCTGAAGCGGGTTGGGATCGAGACGATCGGCGACCTCGTCGTCAAGAGCGAGAACGAGCTGGCCGCGATCCCGAACTTCGGCAAGAAGTCGATCGAAGAGGTCAAGGAGACGCTGGCCACGCACGGCCTCACGCTCCGCGGAGACGAGTAGCAGCATGCGCCACCACCGCAAGGGCAAGAAGCTCGGCCGCGACTCGGCGCACCGCAGGGCGCTCTACTCGAACCTCGCCGGCGCCGTGATCGAGCACGGCCGGATCAAGACGACCGTCGCGAAGGCGAAGGCGGTGCGGCCGATCACCGAGGAGATGATCACGCTGGGGCGGCGCGGCGACCTCGCTGCGCGGCGGCAGGCGCTTGCGTTCCTGCGCTCGAACGACGTCGTGACGATGCTCTTCTCGGACGTCGCCCCGCGGTTCGTCGACCGGCCGGGCGGCTACACGCGGATCGTCAAGCTCGGCCCGCGCTTCGGCGACTCGGCCGAGATGGCGTACCTCGAGCTCGTCGACTTCGTCCCGCCGGCGCCGAAGCCGAAGCGCGTGCGGCAGCCGGAGCCGGAGGAGCTCGAAGCAAGAGCCCGCCGCGGTTCCGGGCGTCACCGGCTAGAAGCGCGACTCGAGCAGGACGAACACGGGCGTCGGGATGTCGTCCGGGTTCGCGTCGATCCGTGACCTCGGCTTCGGCCGGGGCCATGTCCCGCAGGCGGCTCGCGAGCTCGTGCGCGTGCTCTTCCGTGGCGATGTCCACGGTCAGGTAGCGCCAGCGGCGGTGGACGCTGAGGCCCTCGCCTGCCAGGAGGTCCTCCAGCTTCTCGGCCTCGCTTCTCGACGGCATGTCGATCTTGACGAGCCAGTCGTAGGTGCCCTCGCGCTGCTCCGTCTCTTCCCGCCGTTCGAGCGCTTCGCGCTGTTCCTCGTCGCTCCGGGGGAGCGGGATCGACGCGTCTTTCCACTCTTCCTCGAGCGGATGCCAGCGCGTGACCGCGATGTCGGCGCTGAGGTCGTCGGCGGCGACGAGCTCGCGTGCGACCAGCTCCGCCTCGTGTGCCCCCGCCTCGTCGCCGGCATAGAGGAAGACGTGCGGGCCGTCACGGGTGACGACGATGCGGTGCCCCAGCCGTTTGCGCGCCTGATCGTCGAGATCATGCGCGCGAAAGCGCTCGCCGAGGCCGAAGCCGTGCGCCTCGTCGGCGAGGTCGATCTGCACGCGCCATTCGTCTTCCTGCACGGGATTGGATGATATGCGCCCATGCGCCTCAAGCTGACGCTCGAGTACGACGGGTCGCGGTTCCGCGGCTGGGCCGCGCAGCCGAGCCTGCGCACGGTCGAGGGGGTCGTGCGTGACGCTTTGGGCTGGGTCTACGAGTCCTGGGAGCGGCTAGCGGTGGCGGGACGGACGGACACGGGCGTGCACGCGGTCGGCCAGGTGGCGAGCGTCGACGTCGAAGGCGGGCCGCCGGTCGAGCGGGCGGCGCCGGCGCTGAACACGGCGCTGCCGGACGACGTCTCAGTGGTCACCGCGGAGGAGGTGGCGCCCGATTTCCACGCGCGCCACTCGGCCGTCGCGCGGAGCTATCGCTACCGGATCTGGCGCCGGCCGACTCCGTCGCCGTTCGAGCAGACACGCAGCTACTGGTACCCGCACGGGCTCGACTACGAGGCGCTCGCCGACGGCGCGGATCTCCTGATCGGGGAGCACGATTTTCGCGCGTTCACGCCGACGGTGACGCAGCACGAGGCTTTCACGCGCGAGGTTCGATCGGCGGCGTGGTTCGACCGCGGCGAGGCGCTCGAGCTCGAGATCACGGCGAACAGCTTCCTGCGCCACATGGTGCGAACCCTCGTCGGCACGATGCTGGAGAAACAGCCGGATGAGCTCGCCGGCCTGCTCGAAGGAGCCCCGCGAGACGCAGCCGGCACGACCGCGCCGTCGCATGGCCTGTACCTCGAGCACATCGAATACTGACGCCGACGATCTCCTAACAGGGTCCGACCCTAGAAGCGGTACGAGTGCTGCCGGCTGAGGAAGAAGCCGTGGCCGCTTCGGTTCTTGCAGCGCAGCCCTGAAGTGCGTCGATTTGCAGGTGAAAGGCCCGCCGCGCCACGTGGTTCCATAGCGAACGATCCGGGCGCTCGCGGAGAGGACCGTGTCCCCGGCGCAGACCTTGTGGGCGCGACCGGTCGGGCCGACCTGGTAGCCGCCCGTCCAGTCGACCGTGCAGCCCTTCGGCTTCGACGGCGGAGGCCTGAGGCCCGACCTGATGTCGCACCTGAGGTACGCGGGCGAGCTCGAATAGAGACAGCCGATGTTGTGCGAGGGCGTCTGGACGAAGACGAGCTTCGCCGATGCCGATGCGGGCAGGAGGAGCGCGAGCAGGATCGCGAGTCGGGTCAACGGGGCGACGCTAGCATCACCATCGATGGCGACCAAGACCCTCGACAAGCGCGCCGAGGAGCTGCGCGAGCAGCTCGATCACCACCTCTACCGCTACCACGTCCTCGACGACCCCGAGATCTCCGACGCGGAATACGACCAGCTCTTCGACGAGCTCCAGGCGCTCGAGGAGGAGCATCCGGAGCTGATCGCGCCCGACTCGCCGACGCAGCGGGTCGGCGCGCCCCTCAGCGGCCGCTTCCAGAAGGTGCAGCACCTGACGCCGATGGGCTCGCTCGAGAAGGTCACGACCGACGAGGCGCTCTCCAAGTGGGCCGACGACGTGCGCAAGCGGCTCGACTCCGACGAGCCGGTCGCGTTCGTGACCGAGCCGAAGATCGACGGGCTCGCGATCAATCTCACGTACGAGGGCGGCCTCCTCACGCGCGGCGCGACGCGCGGCGACGGGCGCCAGGGCGAGGACGTCACGGTCAACCTGCGCACGATCTCGTCGGTGCCGCTGCGCATGCGCGGCAAGGGCCCGCCGCCGGTCGCCGAGGTCCGCGGCGAGGTCTACATGCCGATCTCCGGCTTCCGCGAGCTGAACGAGCGGGTCGCGGAGCTGGGCCAGAAGCTCGCGCCGAACCCGAGGAACGCCGCCGCCGGCTCCCTCCGCCAGAAGGACTCGTCGATCACGGCGTCGCGCCCGCTCGCGGTCTGGATGTACGGCCTCGGCGCCGCAGACGGGATCGACCTCGCGACCCACTGGGAGGCGCTCGAATGGCTCCGCGAGCACGGCTTCCGCACGAACCCGTTCGCGGAGCGGCACGAGTCGATCGAGGCGGTCGCCGAGGTCTGCCGCGCCTGGGAGACGAAGCGGATCGAGCTCGACTACGAGATCGACGGGATCGTGATCAAGGTCGACTCGTTCGACCAGCAGCGGCGCCTGAGCGAGCTCCACGGCCGCCCGCGCTGGGCGCGCGCCTACAAGTGGGCGCCGATGACCGCACAGACAAAACTCCTGCAAATCCACATCAGAGTAGGGCGAACAGGCGCGCTCAATCCCTGGGCTCAGCTCGAGCCGGTCGAGGTCGGAGGCGTCACCGTCTCGACCGCGACCCTGCACAACGAGCAGGACATCAACCGCAAGGACATCCGCGTCGGCGACACGGTCATCGTCCAGCGCGCGGGTGACGTGATCCCCCAGGTCGTCGGGCCGGTGCTCCCGCACGCAAAGGGCTCGCGCCGGTTCCGGATGCCCAAGAACTGCCCGCTCTGCGGAGCGGAGATCGTCAAGCCCGAGGGCGAGGCTATGCACCGCTGCCCGAACCCGAAGTGCGAGTCGCGCGGCCTGGAGACGCTCATCAACTGGGTCTGGGACATCGACGGCGTCGGCGAGCAGGCCATCCGCAGGCTGTGGCGCGAGGGGATCGTCACGTCGTTGCCCGACCTCTACCGCCTGACGAAGGAGCAGCTGATGGAGCTCGACGGCTACGCGGAGATCTCGGCCGGCAACGCCGTCGCGGCGATCGAGCAGTCGAAGCAGGCGATGACGTTCCACCGAGTACTGGCCGGGCTGAACATCCCGGACACCGGCTGGGTGACCGCGCGGAACCTCGCCGCGCACTTCGGCTCGATCGACGAGCTCGCGAAGGCGACCCAGGAGGAGATCCAGGAGGCCGATGGCATCGGGCCTGGTCGCGCCGAGGGGATCGCGGAGTGGTTCTCCGACGAGGAGAACCTGAAGCTCGTCCAGGAGCTGCGCGACCTCGGTCTCCGCTTCGAGACGGGCGACGAGCTCAAGCCGGTCGAGGGGCCGCTCTCAGGCCAGACCTACGTGATCACGGGCACGCTCGAGTCGTTCACGCGCGACGAGGCGGCGAAGGCGCTCGAGGCGAAGGGCGCGAAGGTCGCGAACTCGGTCTCGAAGAAGACGGCCGGCCTGATCGTCGGCGAGGAGCCGGGATCGAAGTTGAAGAAGGCGCAGGACGCCGGCGTCCCGGTCCTCGACGAAAAAGCCCTGCAAAAACTACTGTTTGGCTAGGACCGTCGCGAACTGATCCTGGGCGATCCGGGCCCAGTAGATCGACAGGGCGGGGCCGTTCTGGATCACCGAGAACGCGTAGCGGCGGCGCACGTAACCCGACAGTGCCGACGCCTCGTTCAGCGTCCCCGTCTTCGCGCGGACGCGTCCCGCGGCGACGGTTCCGCGCATTCGGGAGTCGAGCGTCCCGCTCCGCCCGGCGACCGGCAGCGCGTCGATCAGCAGCTCGCGGAGGTCCTCGTCGAGCCAGCTCGAGCGGAGCATCGCGACCACTGCCCCGGTCGTCAGCCGGTCGAGGCGGGACAGGCCCGAGCCGTCGGCGATTCGCACGCCTGCGAGCGGGATCTGCTGTTCCTCGAGGACCTGGAGCACGGCTTGCGCTCCGGCCGCCGTCGTGCCCTGGAGGTCGATGCCTGCACCGAGCTGCTTGAGCAGCATCTCGGCGGTGAAGTTGTCGCTCTCGTGGTCCATGAAGCGCAGGACGGCCGCCAGCGGCACCGAGTCGATCGTCGCGAGCGGAACGGCCGCGGAGTCGGCGGTCCCGGTCAGCGCGCGGCCCGCGACCGAGATCCCCGCGCGCAGGAGCGCGGCGCGGAACGAGAGCGCGGCGGCGAGTGCGGGCTCGCGTGTGGCATGGCCCTTGTAGCGGCCGCGATCGACAGTCAGTGCCGAGAGCGCGGGCGACTCGTTGAGGAAGAAGTAGGACTTCCAGCCTGGCCCCATGCGCTTCGCGTCGAAGAACGACTCGTCGCCGATCACCTGGCCGGTCACGCGCCTGATGCCCTGGGAGCGGAGCTGCGACGCGAGCGAGAGCAGGTCGAGCGTGGACAGCGTCGGGTCTCCGTAGCCCTTGAGCACGATGTCGCCGCGCCAGAGCGTCCCGTCGAGCTCGCCCTCGCCTAGCACGTCCGTCGAGAAGCGGAAGCTCGGGCCGAGCGAGAGCAGCGACGCGTACGTGACCGCGAGCTTCTCGTTCGAGGCCGGGATCAGCGGCAGCGTCAGGTTCCGCGCGTACAGCTGTCGTCCGGTCGCCAGATCGATCGCCACGGCCGATGTGCGGGCTCTGGACACGTGAGGGACCGCGAGGGCGCGTGAGAGCTTGCGGGCGAGCGGGGGCTGGCCCGCGGCGGCGGCCGGCGACGGCGCGAGCAAGACCACCGCGAGGGCGGCGACGGCGATTCTGGGCATCGCGA
The DNA here is from genome assembly GCA_963742635.1 of uncultured Actinomycetes bacterium. GTDB lineage: Bacteria > Actinomycetota > Thermoleophilia > Gaiellales > Gaiellaceae > VAXT01. Next base: position 197,432 of record CAVUMW010000002.1, on the reverse strand, counting down.
CATTGTCGAGAGGCGTCCCGGACAACGTCAAGTGCCTAGGACCAGGGGGCGGGCAAGATGGGTCGCCCGACCCATAGCCCTCGGTCGATGGGCCTGCAAATAATCGGCTCCTGGTGGCCGACGACCGGGAACTCCTGGAACGGATCCGGGCGCTCACCGCGGCGGTGGCCGAAGGTCAGGTACTTCCTCGCGACGAGGTGGAACCAACCGTGACCGACGGCTATGCCCGAGCGCTCGAGCTCGATGCGGAATGTCTTCGCATCGAGCGCCGCATCGACGAATTGACCCACGACACGGTCGTCGTCGGGTACGAGATGCCGCGGGGGAAGCTCGGAGCCCTGCTCGAGCGCTTGCAAGAGGCGACTCGCCAGAGCACCGAGCTCCGGGAACTGCTCGGCCCGCTGCGCAAGGTCGTCGGCAAGGCCGCCTGATAGTCGAAGAAAGTCCGGCTCGCGCTGCGCGCGAGCCATGACGACTTTCTTCGAGATTGATCTCAGACCCCGGCGTGGGTGTGCGGAGTCGGGCGAAGCCCGCCTCCGCGGCGGCGTCGCACGATTCTCACTCAGACGATCCCGCTGCGGACGGCGTAGACGGCCGCCTGGATGCGGTTCTCGATCTGGAGCTTCATCAGGATGTTCGAGATGTGGTTCTTGACCGTCTTCGGGCTGATGTGCAGTGCGGCGGCGATCTGGGAGTTGTCCTTGCCGTTCGCGATCAGGCGGAGGACCTCGAGCTCGCGGTCGGACAGCTCGGCACGAATCGTCTCGGCGCCCTGGTCGAGCGTGACGGCGCGCACCCGCTGAAGCACTTTCGCGGCGATCGGCGGTGAGATCAGCGACTCGCCGACCGCCGCCGACGTGATGCCGCGGATCAGCTCCTGGATCGACGAGTCCTTGACGAGGTAGCCGCAGGCGCCGGCGACGATGGCGTCCATCACGTCCTCGTCCTGGTCCGAGATGGTCAGGACGACGACGCGCGTCAGCGGCGCGAACGACGTGATCTCGCGCGTTGCCTCGACACCCGTCATCCCGGGCATGTTCAGGTCCATCACGACCACGTCGGGAGCGGCCTCGCGCACGGAGCGCACCGCGTCCTGGCCGTTGGCCGCCTCGCCGACGACCTGGACGCCCTGTTCCTCGAGCAGGTTCCGGAGCCCGGTCCGGAACAGGTCGTGGTCGTCGACCAGCAGCACGCGCAGGCCGTCACCGTCCTTCTTGGCCTTCGGCTTGGCCGCTTGAGTCATACGCCAATGCCCCCTGGTCGTCTCCGCTCGAGTCAGTGCAGCGTCACGGTAACTGTTCTGCTGCCCCAGGCGAGCGCCTCGGCCTCCGTCGGGAACCAGAGGTCGATGTGCGCGCCCGAGACCGCGCCGCCCGTATCGGCCGCGACGCCCTCGCCGTAGCCGGGAATCGTCATCTTCGTGCCGAGGGCGATGACGCCCGGGTCGACCGCGACGACGCCGTAGCCGACCGGAACTCCCGTCGCCGTGTGGCCGGTCAGCGAGTACCCGGTGGCGAGCACCGTCAACGTGCGGCCGCTCTGTCCGGCGCTGGGGATGGCCGCGAGCTCGCGGGCCTGCGACTCGAGCGTGGAGATCTGCGACGAGTTCGCGCTTCGCTCGGCGTGGAGCGAGGCCAGGGTGGCGGCCTGCTCCCGCTGAGCCGCCGCGAGCGCAACGACGGTTGCGGCCGTTGCAGCCTCGGTCTCCTGCGCTCGGGCTTCGTCGGCCGCAAGGCGCTGAGTGACGACGGTCAGGTGGGCGCGCGCCGCCTTCGCGGCGTCGATCACGTCGCGGTCGAGGCCCGCGATCCGGTGCAGGTTGTCGATCCTGTTGATCGCGTCGTCGACCGACGTCGCGCCGACGAGCACCGACATCGGGTCGGTCGGGGCCCTGTTCGTAGAGCAGCCGCAGCCGGTCGGCCAGCCGTCGCTGCGAGACCTCGAGCGTGTGCCGCGCGAGGCGCAGGCTCTGCTCTGCCTCGGCGCGTTGTGCCGAAATCGCCTCTCGCCTGGCCCTCAACCGCACGAGCGCGGCCCGGGTCTGGTCGAGGCGCGTCGAAAGCGTCACCGAGCTGAGCCACGTCGCACGCGACTTGCCCGCGAGCGCGGAGTTCTCGCTACGCAGCTCCTGAGCCCGCTCCTGGAGCCGCGAAGGCGACCCGGCGCCGATCGCAGCGGGCAGTTGCAACGCGGCCAGAGCGACCACAGACGCGGCTACGAGCGCAGCTCGCAACCCCCTACCTGGCTCTCCCACGGCGGGGAACGTAACACCTCTCGGCCCTCGCCGGTCGGGGCCGAGCTCGTCGCAGACGGCACGTTGTTGGCGGTTTGCGGTCATCCGAAAGGGTTGTTAAGGTGCCGTGCTCGTGACGTACCGGCCCCCTTCCGGTGCGCCCGTCGTGGCCAGGACACGCCCGTCCTTCGGCCTTTGCGTGCGGCAGGCGCTGATGCTCTTCATCGGCCTCGCGGCAGTCCTCGTGGCTGCCTCGCCGTCGTTTGCTGCGCCGGGCTCCGTCTCCGCGAAACAGGCCGAGGCGCGCAGCGTCCTGGCTCAGATCCAGGGTCTCGACTCGAACCTCGAGCGGGCCATCGAGTCGTACAACCTCGCCAACGACAAGCTCGCCGGGATCGAAAACGACCTCCGTACGAACAAGGCCGAGCTCAAGCTCGCGAAGGCGAACCTCAAGCACGCGCAGAGGCAGCTGAACGCGCATCTCGTTGCGATGTACACGTCCGGTAACCAGGACGCCGGGCTCGAGGTACTCCTCGGGGCGACGTCCATGGACGACCTGATCTCGCGGATCGACACCATGAGCCGCGTCTCGAGTCAGAGCGCCGACGTGCTCCACCAGGTGAAGGTCTTCCGCGCGAAGGTGAAGCAGGAGCGCGCGCGGCTCCAGACGGCGCATGTGCAGCAGGCCAAGCTCGTGGCCGAGCGCTCGGCGGAGAAGGCCTCGATCGAGGGACAGCTCTCCTCGCGGCAGCAGCTCCTGTCCTCGATCAAGAGCGAGATCACGCAGATGCAGGCCGCGGAGCAGGCCCGGCAGGCCCAGCTCGCGGCGCAGGCCCGCACCCGGCTGGCTTCGAATGGAGCGACGGTTCTGAACGCGAGCGCGGGAGCCGTCACCTCACCGCAGCCCGCGCCGGTCTACGCGCCGCCTCCTTCCAAGTACGGCGGCGTCGTCGGGATCGCGATGCAGTACCTCGGAACGCCGTACGTCTACGGCGGAGCGAGCCCGGGCGGCTTCGACTGCTCCGGGTTGGTGATGTACGTCTTCAGCCAGATCGGCGTGTCGCTCCCGCACAACGCGGCCGCGCAGTACGGCTACGGGATGCCGGTCTCGCGCGACCAGCTGCAGGCCGGCGACCTCGTCTTCTTCAACGGGCTCGGCCACGTGGGGATCTACATCGGCGGCGGCCAGTTCATCCACGCGCCGCACACCGGAGACGTCGTCAAGATCTCGAGCCTGAGCGGCTGGTACTCGTCGACCTACGTCGGCGCCCGCCGCCTCTAGCTCGCTTCCCTGACCGGCGACAGGCTACGCCGGGCGAAGCCCGGCTTCGGCCTGACGCCTCGCGCCGCTCAGCGACGCGTCAGGAAACCGAGCTGCCCTTAGGCTTCGTACAGCTCGTTCAGCTCCGCGGCGAAGTGCTCCTCGCAGATGCGGCGCTTGAGCTTCAGCGTCGGCGTGACCTCGTTCTGCTCGGGTGAGAAGTCGCGCGGGAGGATCGTGTAGCGGCGGATCTGCTCGTGGTGCGCGAGGTCGCCGTTCATGCTCTCGACGGCCTGCTCGATGAGCGTGCTCGCGTCGTTCCGCCCGTCGAGCTTCTTCACCTCGTCGTCGTCGAGCGTGATCAGCGCGACGAGGTACGGTCGCCGGTCGCCGACGACGAGCGCCTGCGAGACCCAGGGGACGGTCTTGAGCTGGTTCTCGAGGTTCTGGGGCGCGACGTTCTTCCCGCCGGCGGTCACGATCAGATCCTTCTTGCGATCCGTGACGGTCAGGAAGCCGTCCTCGTCGAGCGTGCCGACGTCTCCGGTGTGGAGCCAGCCGTCTCCCGGGAGCGCGGCGCGCGTCGCCTCCTCGTCGTTGAAGTAGCCCGCGAACACGGTCGGCCCCGCGATCAGGATCTCGCCGTCGTCGGCGATCTTGAGCTCGATGCCGGGGATCGCAGGCCCGACGGTGCCGAACTTGTAGTGCGTGGGCAGGTTGACGGTCGCGGCGCTCGTCTCCTCGGTCTGGCCGTAGCCCTCGAGGACGAGGACGTCGAGCACGTGGAAGAACTCCGCGATCTCCTTCGCGAGCGGCGCCCCGCCCGAGATCGCTGCCCGCAGGCGTCCCCCGAGCCGCTCCTTCACCTTCGAGTAGACGAGCCGGTCGGCCAGGCGGTGCTTGAACGCGAGGCCGCCCGGGATCGGCTCGCGCCGCTGACGAAGCTCGCTCACCTCCTGTGCCGACTCCGAGCGCCCAGTCGACCAGGCGGCGCTTGACGCCCGTGGCGGACGCGAAGTTGGCGGACACCGCCGTGTGCACCTTCTCCAGCACGCGCGGCACCGTCGGGCAGGATCGTCGGCCGAACCTGCGGCATGGCGTCGCCGATCCGGCGCGGGTCGGACAGGAGCGCGATCGTGTATCCCATGTGCGCTCCGAGCAGGTGCATCAGCCGCCCGAAGTTGTGGGCGAGCGGCAGGTAGAGGAGCATCACGTCGGTCGGGAGGAAGAAGTCCTCGATCTCGTCGATCGTCCCGACCATGTCGTAGTAGTTGCGGTTGAGGATCATGCAGCCCTTCGGCGGCCCGGTCGTCCCCGACGTGTAGATGAGCGTGAAGAGGTCGTCGTCGCCGATCTGCTCGCGGGCCCGCTCGACCGCGTCCGGGTTCTTCTCGGCGTGCTCGCGACCCTGCGCGCGCAGCTCGTCGAGGCGTTCGCGCTCGAGGACGTGCTCGAGCTCGACGCCGTCGATCTTCTCGCGCAGCTCGGCGTCGACGAGGCAGCCGACCGCATTCGCGTGCTCGAGGACGTACGCGCACTCGGCTGGCGTGTTCGACGGGTAGATCGGAGCCGCGACCGCGCCGACGTGCGCGAGCGCGAAGTCGAAGAGCAACCACTCGAGGCGGTTGCGCGCGAGGATGCCGAACGCGTCTCCCTTCTGGATGCCGATCGCGAGCAGCCCGTGCGCGAGCTCCTGCACGGTTCGGTCGGCTTCGTCCCACGAGACCTCCCGCCAGCCGTCCTCATCCTCGACGAGGTAGGCGGGGTTCTGGCGCTTCTCGGCGATTGCCTCCTGCCACAGCGACCAGATCGTGCGCATCTGCCTTGATCTTACGGGGGAGGAAAAGGACGTTCCAAGTACAATTCGATCTCTCCATGCGGACGATCTGGAACGGATCCATCAGCTTCGGCCTGGTCAACATCCCGGTCGGGCTCGCGCTGGCCACGAAGCCGGCCGCGCGCCAGTCCGACGTGTCCTTCCGCACGCTGCACCGCGAATGCCTGACGCCGATCAAGCAGAAGCGCTGGTGCCCGACGCACGAGCGCGAGGTCGAGCGGGACGAGCTGGTCAAGGGCTGGGAGGTGTCGAAGGGCGAGTTCGTCGTCGTCGAGGACGCCGATCTCGAGGCGATCATGGAGATCGACGACTCGAAGGCGATCGCGATCACGCGCTTCGTGGACGCGTCCGAGGTCGACCCGGTCTACTTCGACCGCACCTACTACCTGGCTCCTCCTCGCGAGACCGCTGCGCAGCGCCCGTACGTCCTGCTGCTGCGCGCGATGCAGGAGACGGGCAAGGCCGCCCTCGGCCGCTTCGTGCGCCAGGGCTCGGAGCACCTGTGCCTGATCCGCCCGAAGGGCGACGCGCTCGCGCTGGAGACGATGTTCCTCGCCGAGGACGTCAACTCGCAGGCCGAGATCGAGGAGGCGGTGAGCGAAAGCACCGTCAAGGAGCCGGAGCTCGATCTCGCGCGCCAGGTGATCGACAGCCTCGTCGGCGAGTTCGACCCGGCGGAGCTGACGAGCGAGTACCGCCAGAACCTGCGCCACATGCTCGAGGCCAAGCTCGACGGACAGGAGCTGAAGAAGCCCGAGCCGGTGGCGGAAGAGACGCCGGTCGTCGACCTCATGGAGGCGCTCAAGAAGAGCGTCGAAGAGGTTCGCGAGACGAAGCCGGCTCGCAAGAGAGCCGCTTCGAAGAGCGGCTCCCGGAAGCGCGTGGCTGCTCGAAAGAGCGCCTAGGCGACTGAACTACGAGGCGAGGGCCTGCGGCGGCGGCTGCGAGCCCAACGCCGCGAGCTGTGCCTGGAAGAGGGTCTTGTCGATCTTGCCTTGGTAGATCGGCACGCCTTCCTGCATGCAGACGCGGATCACCTCCTGGCGTTCGATCCCAATCTCCTTCGAGAGCTCCTCGGGCGTCAGGTGGTTCGCCATGCCACTCCTCCTTTAGCGTGGGCGTCGAGTCCGGGCACTAAAAAACCCGACCGCTCTCGGGCGCGTGTCGGGCTCTGGTGTCCTCTGAATATGTCACGCGGAGCTCAGACACCCCGCGCGTCGGAAACAATCACGTCTCGAACTGTACCCCCGCCCTCCGACGGTGGCAATGGGCAACTAGACCGGGTTGGGCAGGTCGATGAACTCCCACTCGAGCTCGAACTGCTCCGCCAGACGCTCGGCGAGAGCCTGGATGCCGATGCGCTCCGTCGCGTAGTGCCCGGCCGCGACGAAGTGGATCCCGAGCTCGCGCGCGGTGTGCAGGGTCGGCTCCGCAGGCTCGCCGGTGAGGAACAGGTCGTAGCCCTCGCGGGCGGCGTCGGCCAGGTAGCGCGCCGCTCCGCCGGTGATCACGGCGGCGCGCTCGATCCGCTCCGGACCGTGCGCGAAGACGACCGGGTCGCCTCCGAGCCGCTCGCGGACGCGTGCGGTGAACTCGTCGACGGGACGGGCTCCGTGAGTGGGCCGCCGAACCCGATCCCCGCGAACGGCTCCGACGGCTCGATCCCCAGCTCGCGCGCGAGCAGGGCGTTGTTTCCGACCTCGGGGTGAGCGTCGAGCGCGAGGTGGTACGCGGCCAGCGTGATCTCGGCGTCGAGGAGCGTCTTCAGACGGCGGCGTGCAGCGTCGTCGATGACGCGCGGATCGCGGTCCCAGAGGATCCCGTGGTGGACCAGGAGCATCTGTGCCCCCGCCGACGCCGTGCGCTCGAAGATCTCCAACGACGAGGAGACGCCGCACGCAATCCGCTGCACCTCCCGCGCGCCGGCCACCTGCAGGCCCATCGGCCCGTAGTCCGGGTACGCGTCGAGATCGAGCAGCTCGCTCGCGAACGCGAGAATTTCGTCCCGATCGGCCACGGGCCGACGATATAGCTAGGCCGCTGTCGCAGCGAACGGAATGTCGGCAGCGTCCTCCTTTCCGACCCGCGGCGTCAGGAACTCGACTCGGTTGGCGACGACCTCGACGGCGTTCCGCTTGTTGCCGTCCGAGTCTTCCCAGGAGCTGCTTCGCAGGCGTCCGTCGACTCCGACTTTGCGTCCCTTCGCCAGGTACTGGGCGCACAGCTCGGCCTGCCTGTTCCACGTCGAGACCCGGACGAAGTCGGCCTCGTCCTTGCCCGGCCGGTCGACCGCGAGCAGGAAGGTTGCGACCTGCCGCTCGTCCCCGACGTCTTTGAGCTCGACGTCGGTCGCGAGATTTCCGATCAGCGTGACGACGTTCACGCGCGTACCTCCTCTGTTGACTGAACAGGCAACGCTAGCGCAGGAGATGTAACGGATGTGTATCGACCTACGAATGAATTTGACGCAGTTGCGTCATAGCCGCGGGCGACGAGGCGGGCGACCCTTCCAAGCGTGAGAACCAACCAATCGAAGGGGAGCTAGATGCGTAAGAGTCATTTGTCGATCGCGGTCATCACTGCCGCTGCCGTGTGCATCGCACTGGCCGGCACCGCGACTGCGGCCGGCACGAGCCTGATCAGCGGCGGCCAGATCAAGGACGGCACGATCGGCCTCATCGACCTCAGCAAGAAGACCAAGGAGTCTCTTAAGGGCCAGCGTGGTCCCCGAGGCCCGAAGGGCGACACCGGCGCCAAGGGCGACACCGGCGCCACCGGCCCGCAGGGGCCGCAGGGTGCTCAGGGTGCCGCCGGCCGTGACGGTGTGAGCGGCTACGAGGTCGTCACGTACGACTACATCCACGGCATCGGCCACCGTGACGGCAAGCCTGGCATGGACCCTGGTTACGCCGGCGTTGGTCCCGGCGGCGTTGCCACGGTCGCCTGCTCGTCGCAGAGCAAGGTCGCTGTCAGCGGCGGCTGGTTCATGCGTGACGGTGCCAGTGAGAAGATGGACGCCGACGTACCCGGGCTTCACAACGGCGCCGGCGTCGTTGCTTCCTTCCCGGGCCGCATGAACTGGGAAACGAACGAGCCGAAGCCGAACCGGGTGGACGGCTGGATCGTGCGCTTCAATTCCAATCCAGCGACCGACGTGACGCTGTACGCGGTCTGCGTCGACGCGAACTAACTCTCTCCCAACACAAGCACAGAGAGGGCCGGCTGTCGCAAGCCGGCCCTCCGCATTTGCGATCGGGGTGCCCAGATTTGAACTGGGGACCTCTCCGACCCGAACGGAGCGCGCTACCAGGCTGCGCCACACCCCGAGAGGTCACAGGTTAGCTCAGATGCGCGGGGTATCCTCACGGCCGTGGCCGACCGAATCAGGATCGCCTGCGTGCAGCTGACGAGCGGTCGCGACAAGGCCGCGAACCTCGAGAAGACGGAGCAGCTCGTGGCGCGAGCGGCCTCCACCGGAGCCGACGTCGTGGCGCTTCCGGAGAAGTGGAACGTGATCGGCCCGCCCGACGTGCTCCACGACACGGCCGAGACGATCGACGACGGGGAGTCGGTCGCCGCGATGCGGAACTGGGCCCGCGCGCACGGCGTGACGCTGATCGGCGGCTCGATCACGGAGCGGCGCGAGGGGCGCGAGAAGCTCTCCAACACGTGCCTCGTCTTCGACCCCGACGGAGAGCTCGCGTCCGTCTACCGGAAGATCCACCTCTTCGACGTCGAGGTCGGCGGGCTGACGTACCGGGAGTCCGAGGCCGAGGAGCACGGCGACGAGCCCGTCGTGACCGAGGTCGAGGGCTGGCCGGTCGGGCTGACGATCTGCTACGACCTCCGCTTTCCGGAGCTGTATCGCGTGCTCGCGCTCGAGGGGGCGCTGCTCGCGACCGTGCCGGCCCACTTCACGCTCTTCACCGGCAAGGACCACTGGCACATGCTCCTGCGCGCGCGGGCCGTCGAGAACGGCTTCTACGTCGCGGCCCCCGCCCAGGTGGGCGAGACGGGCATCGGGCGTCCCAGCTACGGGCGCTCGCTGATCGTCGATCCGTGGGGGACGGTGCTCGCGCAGGCTCCGGACGAGGAGACGGTGATCTCCGCCGAGCTCGACCGCGCCTGGCTCGAAGAGGTGCGGCGGCGGCTGCCGTCCCTGTCCCAGCGGCGCCCGGAGGCGTACCGCTGGCCGGCCCCGGCCTAGACGCGTCCTGGCAGGAGCGCCTCCCCGCGCTCGTCGCCGAATGCGCGGCGCAGTGGGAGCTCGAGCTCGAGGAGCCGTTCGAGGGCGGGTTCGTCTCGCACGTCGTGCCGGCCGGCGACGTCGTTCTCAAGATCCAGTGGCCGCATCGCGAGAGCGAGCACGAGGCGGACGCGCTCGAGCTCTGGCAGGGCGACGGCGCGGTTCGGCTGCTGGCGCGCGACGACGAGCGCCACGCCCTCCTCCTCGAGCGCTGCCGCCCGGGGACACCGCTCGGAGAGACAGCGCGCTCGACGTCCTCATCGATCTCCTGCCGCGGCTCTGGAGGCCGGCCGGTGCGCCGTTCACGTCGCTGGCGGACGAGGCCGCCTGGTGGGCGAGCACGATCCGCGGTGAGTGGGAGGAAGCCGGGAGGCCGTTCGAGGAGAGGCTCGTCGACGCCGCGATCTCGACGCTGGAGGAGCTGGCCGCGACCCAGGGCGAGCAGGTGCTCCTGCATCAGGACCTTCATCCGGACAACGTCCTCGCCGCGGAGCGGGAGCCGTGGCTCGTGATCGATCCGAAGCCGCTCGTGGGCGAGCGCGAGTTCGCGGTCGCGCCGATCGTCCGGGCGCGCGAGCTCGGCCACACCAAGGAGGCCGTCGTCGGGCGGCTCGACCGGCTGACCGGGGAGCTGGGGCTCGATCGCGAGCGCGCGCTGGGCTGGACGCTGGGTCAGACGATTGCTTGGAGCTTCGACGGCGACTTCCACACGACGCACGCCGAGATCGCCCGCTGGCTGCTAGAAGCCGCGGCATGACACTGCGGGCCGTCCTCTTCGACGTCGACTTCACGCTCGTGAAGCCGGGGCCGGATCTCGGGCCGGAGGGCTACCAGGCGCTCGGTCGCCGCTTCGGGCTCGAGCTCGATCCGAGTCGGTACGCGGAGGCGCGTGCAGCTGCCGTGGAGGCCGTCGAACGGCATCCGGAGCTCGATCACGACGAGGAGGTCTGGGTGCTGTTCACGGAGCGGATCATCCGCGGGATGGGCGGCGACTCGGAGCGCGCGTACGAGTGCGCCGTCGAGATGACCCGCGCCTGGGAGCACGCCGAGAACTTCGAGCTCTACGAGGACACGCTGCCAGTGCTGGTGGCGCTTCGGGAACACGGGCTCAAGATCGGGCTCGTCTCGAACACGGGGCGGGACCTGGCCGCGTTCGTCGCTCACCATGCGCTGGACGTGGATGCTGCGGTCGGGTCGGGAGCGCACGGGAAGACGAAGCCGCACCCGGCGATCTTCCTGTCCGCGCTCGGCGAGCTGGGCGTTCGCGCCGAGGATGCCGCGATGGTCGGTGACTCGCCGGAGGACGACATCGCGGGCGCTCGCGCGCTCGGGATGCGGGCGTTCCTCGTCGACCGCGAGAGCCGCTTCCCGGAGGCGGTGGGCCGGTTGCCGGATCTCTTCGCCTTGCCGGCCGCGCTCGGCCTGGCGGCAGACTCGCTCGCCGAGGGCGAGTAGAGCGAAGCCGTGTAGGCTGTGTCAGCCTCTTCCAAAAATCGAGGCGGCGGTGTACAAAGACGCTACCCGTGTCGCGGTCGATCCGATTCGCCGTTCCGGCCGCTGTCGCGGCTCTCCTCCTGTGCCAGGGCGTTCAGGCGACGCCGAACGGATCCAGGATCGCGTTCACGAGCACGAAAGGCGGCTGGGCGGCCCACACGATCGGAGTCGACGGCCTCGGGGACCAGCGCCTGACCAACACACCGGGCGCGGCGTTCGAGGGCGACGCCGACTGGTCGCCGGACGGGACGCGGCTCGCGTACGTGTGCGGGAACTTCGAGCTCTGCGTCATGAACGCCGACGGGTCGGGGCAGGCGAAGCTGACCCCGGCGGCGACGTCCTGGCCGACGGCGTTCAACTACGAGGTCGACCCGGCTTGGTCGCCCGACGGCACACGGATTGCGTTCGCGAGCAACAGCGGCCTGACCCGCTACGACATCTTCGTGGCGAGCACGGACGGGAGCTCGGTGACCAGGCTCGGCGGCACCGCGGCCGACGACAGCCAGCCCTCGTGGTCACCGGACGGCGGCCAGATCGCCTTCACCAGCCAGGCGACCGGGGACGGCGATCTCTACGTCATGAACGCCGACGGCAGCAACGTGCGGCGGCTGACGAAGAGGAAGGAGCGGGACGGCAATCCGGACTGGTCGCCGGACGGGACGCAGATCGTCTTCGAGCTCCACCAGAACGGCCAGACCGACCTGGGCGTCGTGCGCCCCGACGGAACCGGGCTTCGTCGGCTCACGAAGACGTCGTCGCAGGAAGTGGATCCGGCGTGGTCCCCGGACGGCACGCGACTCGCATTCGCGTCCGACTCGAGCGGCAACTGGGACGTCTTCCTGCGAGTGCCCGGAGGGCGGGCGCGGCTCACCGGCGGCCTCACCGGTGAGCTCGCACCGAGCTGGCAGCCGGCTCCGGCCGCCGGACCGTACCCAGCGAGCCCTCTGGTCACGCCGCCGACGGCGCCGACCGACGATGCCCGGGTCGTCTCCGAGTTCATGCGCTGGGACACCCAGATCCTCGGAGAGTCGGCCGGCATCTATGGATCGACCTTTGCCGGTGTCAAGGCGAGCGCGATGGCCTGCCGCAAGGACGCGACGCGGGCGAAGAAGGCGCTGACCGCGCTGCACCCGGTCACGGCCCGCGGCAAGAACGTCAAGAGCCGTGCGCTGAAGTCCTTCGCCGTCGCACACGACTTCGGCTTGCACATCGAGGCGGCGCTGACCCTCATTCGGCACGGCAAGAAACAGCAGGCGACGGTCATGGTCTTCCTCGCGAGCATCGAGCGCCTGGCCTGGGACCAGACCGCCGCGTCGGTCTACCTGGTCACCCGACTGCCGCGGGACTAGCCGCAGCTCTGAGGGTCAGGACGTCCGGGCTGCGAGGACCGGCGCCCAGGACGTGATCGGCGACACCTCGCCGTCCCGGCCGTTCAGCGACCGGTAGCCCAACGCGTGCTCGGCCTGCATCATCTTGTGCACCTGCGTCGTGCCCTCGTAGATGATCGGGGCCCGCGCGTTGCGGAAGTAGCGCTCGATCCCGTACTCCGCCGAGTAGCCGTAGGCGCCGTGCACCTGGATCGCGAGATGCGCCGCGCGGAAGGCCGACTCCGTCGCGTGCCACTTCGCGAGTGACGTCTCCCGCGTGTTCCGCTTGCCCTCGTTCTTGAGCCACGCCGCCTGCATGACGAGCAGCTTCGACGTCTCGTAGCCGAGCACCATCTCGGCGATCATGTCCTGCACGAACTGGTACTCGCCGATCGGCTTGCCGAAGGTCTGCCGCTCGCGCGCGTACTCGACCGACCGCTCGAGACACGCGCGGATCACACCGCACGCGCCCGCAGCGACCGTGAAGCGGCCCTGGTCGAGCCCGTACATCGCGATCTCGAAGCCCTGGCCCTCCTCGCCGACGAGGTTTTCGGCGGGCACCTCGACGTTCTCGAAGAACAGCTCGCCCGTCGAGCCGGCCCAGACGCCGAGCTTGTGCTCGGTGTCCGTCGACGTGAACCCGGGCATGCCCTTCTCGAGCAGGAAGGCCGAGATCCCCTTGTGCTTCGCGGACGGGTCTGTCTTGGCGAAGACGAGCGCGTGGTCGGCGACGGTCGCGTACGAGATCCAGTTCTTCGAACCGTTCAGGACGTAGGCGTCGCCTTCTCGCCGGGCAGTCGACTTCATCGCGGCGACGTCCGAGCCCGCCGCGGGCTCGGTCAGCCCGAAGCACGCCAGCTTCTCGCCGCGGGCCTGGGGTGCGAGCCAGCGCTGCTTCTGCTCCTCGCTCCCGTAGCGCAGCAGCGCGAGCGAGTTCAGCCCCACGTGGACCGAGATCAGCGTGCGGAACGCGGCCTCGCCGCGCTCGATCTCCTCGCACGACAGCGCCTCCGCCACGAAGTCGAGCCCCGCGCCGCCGTACTCCTCGGGGATCACGATCCCGAGCAGGCCCAGCTCGGCCATGCCCTCGATCACCTCGAGGTCCAGGTGGTGGTTGATGTCGTTCTCGATCGCGTTCGGCAGCACGCGCTCGTCCACGAAGTCGCGAACCGTCTGCTGGATCAGGCGCTGCTCGTCTGTGAGCTCGAAGTCCATGCGCCTGAGTCTATGCATGGAGCGGATACCATCGACACGCAGGCCGAACCACGATGGCGATCGCCGAAGAGTCCACTGCAAGCGGGATCTCGTTCGCCCTGACCGACGAGCAGAGCGACCTGCGCGCGCTGGCGCACGAGTTCGCCGAAAAGGAGATCCGCCCGGTCGCCGCCGGGTACGACGAGCACCAGACGCACCCGGCCGACGTGATCGCGAAGGCGCACGAGCTCGGCCTGATGAACGTCCACATCCCGCAGGAGCTCGGCGGGCCGGGCCTGTCGATCTTCGACGGGATCCTGATCGGCGAGGAGTTCTCCTGGGGCTGCTCCGGGATCGCGGTCTCGCTCGTCGCCAACACGCTCGGATCGGCGCCGGTCCTGCTCGCCGGCACCGACGAGCAGAAGCAGACGTGGCTGCCTCCGCTGCTCGAGGAGCCGCTCCTGTGCTCGTTCGCGCTCACCGAGCCGAACGCCGGCTCGGACGTGTCCGGCATCCAGACGACCGCCGAGCGGCACGGCGACGAGTACGTGCTCAACGGCTCCAAGATGTTCATCTCGAACGCCGGGCACGCGGCCTGGATCGTCGTCTTCGCCTCGACCGACAGGAGCAAGGCGCAGCGCGGGCTCTCCGCGTTCGTCGTCCCGGCCGACACCGAGGGCGTCGTGGTCGAGAAGCACCTCGACAAGATGGGCCAGCGCGCGACCGACACCTCCGCACTCGCGCTCCAGGACGTGAAGGTGCCGGCGGCGAACCGGCTCGGCGAGGAGGGCGACGGCTTCAAGATCGCGATGCGGACGCTCGACCACACGCGGCCCGGGACCGCGATCGGGGCCGTCGGCGTCGCGCGGGCGGCCTACGAGCTCTCCGTCGACTACTCGCGCGAGCGCGTCCAGTTCGGACAGCCGATCGCGATGAACCAGGGCGTGAACTTCCTGATCGCGGACATGGCCGCTGAGATCGAGGCCGCGCGTCTGCTGACGTGGCAGGCGGCCTGGCTGCTCGACCAGGGCAAGCGCGCCACGCTTCAGTCGTCCTTCGCAAAGCGGTTTGCGTCGGACATGGCGATGAAGGTCACGACCGACGCGGTGCAGATCTTCGGCGGCTACGGGTACATGAAGGAGTACCCGGTCGAGAAGCTGATGCGCGACGCGAAGCTCTTCCAGATCTACGAGGGGACGTCGCAGATCCAGCGCCTCGTGATCGCCCGGGAAATCTTTTTCCCCAAGGACTAAGCCGAAGAAAAGTCGGATTGGCGGCGGCCGGCACGCCTCGTCGCAGACCATTTGAAGCGGTCGAAACTCGCTCTCGATCCGACTGCCAAGGCCTATACACTTGTCGACTTGTCGGTACGGGTAGCAAACCTTCCCCGCGACCGCCGGCGTCGGCGTGCTCGGGTGCGGCTCCTATGGCAATGGAGCCTTCTCGTGGCGTTCGTCGTCGTGCTCGGCGCGGTCGTGCTCGGGCTCGCGTTCGCCGGCTCGCCTGAGCGCCTGCCCGCAGGCACGCAGATCGCAGGCGTGAACGTCTCGGGCCTGACCCCGGGACAGGCACGGTCGCAGCTCGAACAGCGCTCACGCGCGCTCGCGAACGTCCCGGTCGTCTTCACCGCCGCCGGGAGGCGCTGGCGCGTGAAGCCGAGCAAGGTCGTGCTCGACGTCGACTGGGGCGCCGCGGTCGAGGCGGCCCAGCGCCAGGGCGAGGGCTTCGGGCCGCTTCGCGGCCTCAAGCGCCTCGGCGTTCGCGTCTTCGGGGGCGAGGTCGCCCCGACGAGTCGCGTCTACCAGTCGGTCGTCGACGCCTACATGGGCAGGTTCGCGCGCGGGGTCGACGAGGGGAGCGTCGAGCCGTCGCTCGTGCTGCGCGGCTCGGTGCCGGAGATCGTTCCCGGCCGGAACGGGCGCCTGCTCGATCGGGCTACTGCGGAGAAGGTCTTCGTCCAGGCGCTGACGGCCCTCTCCCGCCAACCGATCCCGATTCCGCTCAAGGTCGACCGCGCGCAGCTGTCGACGCGCGATCTCGTGGGGGCGAAGGTAAAGGCCGAGACGGCGCTGTCGGCTCCCGTGGACGTCACGTACGGGCCGGGCGGCTGGCATCTCAGCGTCAGGAAGATCGCCCGCATCCTCGAGCTGCCGAGCAACGGTGACACCGAGCTGAGACTCGCCGGGCCTCGGGCCGACCGTTTCTTCGCCAACGTCAAGAAGCGGATCGGGCACGCCCCGAAGGACGCGACGTTCGCGATCGGCGCGCGCAACGTCGTCCGTGTCCTCCCCGCGCAGCCGGGGCGCACGCTGGACATGGAGGCGACGACCCGCAACCTGATGGCCGCGCTGCTGTCCCCGACGAGCCGCAAGGCCGACCTCGCAGTGATCACGGCGGCTCCCGAGCGGACGACCCCCGACGCGCGCGCGATGGGCATCACCGGGCTCGTCGGCGCCTACGAGACGTTCTACGGCGGCATCGCGAACCGGATCCACAACGTCCAGCTCGTCGCGCACCTGATCGACAACCACTTCATCGCGCCGAACGAGGAGTTCTCGTTCAACGCGACCACCGGCGACCGCTCGGAGGCGAAGGGCTTCCTCGAGGCGCCGGTGATCATCAACGGCGAGCTGAAGACCGGTCTCGGCGGAGGCGTCTGCCAGGTCTCGACGACGACGTTCAACGCGGCCTACGAGGCGGGCCTGCCGATCACCGACCGGACGAATCACGCGCTCTACATCAGCCACTACCCGCAGGGCCGCGACGCGACCGTCAACTATCCGGACACCGATCTCAAGTTCGTCAACGACACGGGACACTGGCTCTGGCTGCGGACGTTCGTCAGCTCGTCGTCGCTGACCGTCGCGCTCTACGGGACGCCGCAGCACCGCGAGGTGCAGAGCGAGCTCACGCCGCTCGTCGTCACCGGGCAGCCGCCGGTGAAGCGGGTGCCCGACTCGAATCTGAGCGTCGGCACGACCGTGCTCGACGAGTCGGGCTCGCCGTCGCGCTCGACGAGCGTCCGGCGGAAGGTCTTCAGCTCCAGCGGGAAGCTTCTGTACGACCACACGTGGTACTCGACCTACTCGGCCGAGCCGCGCGTGATCCGCTACGGGACGAAGCCCCTGCCCGAGCCGCCGCCGCCTCCGCCGCCGCCCGGGAAGAAGAAGGGGACGCCGCCCCCGCCGCCTCCTCCGCAGTCCCCGCCGCCCGCGGGCCCGAACGGCTAGGTCTCGGCCTCGGCGCCGGCGATCGCCTCGGCGAGCCAGGCAGGCACCCGCGTCGGCCGGTGGTCCCCGACCGAGACGCAGGCGTGCGTCGTCCAGCCGTCCGCAACCTGGGCGCCGTCCCGCTCGACCGAGTAGTCGAACCGGAATCTCGCGCCGCGCACGTCCCCGCAGCGGGCGCGGATCGTGAGCCGGTCGTCGAAGCGCGCCGCGTCCGTGTAGCGGGCGTAGGCCTCGAGCGTCAGGGCGTCGACGCCTTCCTCACGAAGCCCCGCGTAGCCGCCCCGGAACCGCCGCAGGTACTCGATCCTCGTCACCTCGAACCAGACGAGGTAGGCGGCGTGGTGCGCCACGCCCTGGGCGTCGGTCTCCGCGAAGCGGACGGTCACCTCGTTCGCGAACCTGAAGTCCACCGGCCGTAGCATCGCAGTGACCGCGGGGTAGCGACGGTTCTCGGTTGACGGGGCGTCGTTCGGGGTATAGACCCCTCTATCGGAGAACCCCTCGACGGGGGAGGAAGGGAGGAAAAGCATGAACAAAGCCTTTGCGGGAGGACTCGCTGTGATCGCAGTCCTCCTCGTCGGCATGTTCGCAGGAGCCGCGCGTGCGACCGAAGGAGGGAACTTCGACTGCAGCGAGGCGTGGTCGCTCTGTGCCGAGCCGGAGAGCTCGATCGGCTACAACGGCGCCTACACCGGCCACGACGAGCCGTCGCTGCTCTTCTACTCGTCGCGAGCAGGCTCAGGGAACTCGAGCATGTACCAGATGACGGTTCCCAAGGAATCGCGCGTTATGCCGAACCAGGCAGGCACGGGCGGCACCTGGAACTTCCAGCTGCATCCCGCGTTCTGGTTCGGGATGGCGCTCTGCGACAACCAGTCGGCGCCGGAGTACACGCACGCGCCGTGCGTCGCCGACAGCGACACGAACATCGCAGACGGGAGCGACCCGAACGCCGCCGACTACATCGGCAAGCACAGTGGGACGGCGTTCCTCGAGCTCCAGTTCTATCCACCTGGCTGGGCGCCATGGCCTCCGGGCGTGAGCTGCGACGCGCACAAGTGGTGCGCCGCGATGGCGATCTTCAGCCTGAACAACGACTACAACCACAACGTCCCGAACAACGCGGATTGCCTGAACACGGTCGGGATCGAGCCGGCGAACTTCGCGTTCATCACGCTCTCGGGGACGCCGCACGCGCCGCCGAGCCCGCTCGAGGCAACCGACGACACGTTCACTCCGCACTCGTCATCCGATCTGTTCATGAGCGCGGGCGACAAGCTGGTGATCGACATCCACGACTCCTCGGCCGGCCTGGTCACGGTCATCCGCGACCGCTCGAGCGGCCAGATGGGATCGATGACAGCCAGCGAAGCGAACGGGTTCGCGCAGGTCAACTTCGATCCGGGAGCCGGCACGTGCTCTCAGAGCCCGTACGCGTTCCACCCGATGTACTCCACGTCGAGTGAGCACACGAGGGTTCCGTGGGCGGCGCACTCGTACAACGTGGCCGCTTCGGACGAGATCGGGCACTTCCAGTACTGCTCGACGATTCCCGTCGAGGGCGGCGACTGTGCAGACCCGACGGCTGATCAGGACGACTCGACGTGCTTCAGCCCGGCGTTCTCGCTGCTCGTGCAGGTCGGAGGCTGCATAGCGAGCAACACCGGCTTCGACGGAACGAGCTATCTGCCCGACTGGCCCGGCACGAATCCGAACCACGGGCAGGACACGAAGTACCACGCGGATCCATGGGCGTTCTCGAGCCCGGTCTTCAACGGGTCAGAGAACTACGAACGCGTGGCGTTCGAAGCCGACATGCCGAGAATCGAGGCTGCCGACTTCGGCGGGATCTGCAACCGGACGACGGGTGAGAACTGCACCAACCCGCCGCCGGGTGCGCAGTTCTATCCGATCTACACGACCGGAAAGCACGGTAACGACTGCTTCTGGCAGTTCGGCGGCACGCATCTCCCGGGCACGCAGAACACGTTCGGCGGCAACTCGACCGCCGAGTTCGGGGCGCTCCTGCAGAGCGTCTATCCGGGCAACGGGTTCGTGCCTCTGTTCCGGTACAACAACTTCAGGCGGATCCTGAACAGCAACCCCTGTCCCGCCTGAGCAAAGAGAACGACTGATCGAGGGGCGTCCTTCGGGGCGCCCCTTCTTTTTCGCCGCCCTAGGCCGCGGCGCGGCGCAACGGACGCTCGTCGAGGACCCGTTGGCAGGACGAGCACATCTTGCGCTCGACCTCGTACGGGACCCCGCCGCGCTGACCCAGAACGTGGGTCGTGACCGTCTTGTGGCGATGTGCTTTCGTGGTTCTCATTCGTGGCACTGCTTTCAGGCTAGAGAGGGCGTCGGGTGGTTCCTGCCTCTCACGTTCCAGACGAAACGTGCATCGGCTTGTTAGCCCGCAATAGTTAGGAGTTGGTGAAAGGGGTAAGGTGAAACGGATGGCCTCTGAGACGAACAAGGACCTCCTGACCAGGCTGGCCGATCGAGGCGAGCAGGTCGTCGGGCGGATCACGGACCTTCCGGGCGCGAAGGCGGTCATGGACACGACGACGTCGCTCGGGAAGCGGCTCGACGAGGTGCAGAAGCGCCTCCGCAGCATCGACCCGCTCGAGAAGCGGCTCACGGCGCTCGAGAAGCGTGTCGACAAGCTCGACGGCAAGGGCTCGAGCGTGAAGCAGCCGGCGAAGAAGCGGACGACGTCCGCCCGCTCCACGACCCCCAAGCCCAAGGCTCAGCCCGAGAAGCCGGCACGCAACGAAGCCGATGCGCCCGCCCGGCTCGACGCCGGCCTAGGGCACGCGCAGAAGCAGAGCCCGGGGAACGACCTCGAAGGTCGCCGGTGTCGTGCCCGGCTGCTCGCCGTCCAGCTCGACGGGGAGCGGGATCGGCGCTTCGATCGAGACCTTCGAGCCGCGTAGGAGCTCGGCCTTCGGGTGCGGCAGGTGCGTGCCGCGATAGATCTTCGGGAGCGTCAGGATGAGATCGCGCTTCGTGACGTCTCCGATCAGGAGGACGTCGAAGAGGCCGTCGTCCGGTTCCGCCTCGGGCGTGATCTTCATGCCGCCCGCGAGGAAGCGCCCGTTGGCGACGATCACGTCGTACATCGGGCCGCTCCGCTGCTCGCCGTCGACCGTGACCGTGAGCTGCACGTTCCGCCAGCGGGCGAAGACGGCGATCGTGCTCCACGCGTACGACGCCTTTCCGCCGAGCGCCTTGCCCGTCTCGTTCACGCGCTTGGCGACCGCGCCGCTCATGCCCGCGCTGGCGATGTTCGCGAACCACTGCGTCGCCTCCGGGCCGGCCCACGTGTCGTAGGTCGCGCGGCCGAGGTCGATCTGGCGCGTGGTGGTGCCCCTCGCGACGTCGAGCGCGTCGTCGAGCCCGTGCGGGATGTCGAAGGTGCGGACGAAGTCGCCGCCGGTGCCGCGATGGACGATCGCGAGCTCGACGCCTTCGACGCCTGCGATGCCGTTCACGACCTCGTTCACGGTCCCGTCTCCGCCGACGGCCACGATCAGGCGCGCGCCTCCGGCTGCCGCCTCGTGCGCGAGCTCGGCCAGGTGCTCCGGGCGCTCGGAGAGGAACGCGTCGCCGGTCAGGCCGCGGTCGGCCGCGCGGCGGGCGATCTCGGGCCAGCGTTTCCCGGTCGCGCCTCCGTCGGAGGCTGGATTGACCAGGAAGGCGATTCGACTAATCGGACGTGACCGTCGTCAGCGCGACCCGCGTCATGCGGTCGACGGCTGCCTGCAGGTCCTCGTCGGAGATGCGTGTGAACTCGCCGCCGACGACGATGTCGCTGACCGTCAGCAGGCACCCGGCCTGGACCTTGCGCAGCGCGCCGAGCGTGAAGATGACCGCCGCTTCCATCTCGACGGCGAGCACGCCGCGCGATGACCAGCGCTCGTGGCGGCCCTCGTCCGGGTCGTAGAACGTGTCGGAGGACGCGATCGCGCCCACGCGCATCGGCTGGTCGAGCTCCTTCGCCGCGTGGACGGCCCCGTGCACGAGCTCCCAGTCGGCGGTCGGGCAGTGCGGCTCGTGACCGACGTAGTGCTGCGCCGTGCCGTCCGCGGGGACCGCGGTCAGCGCGACGATCAGGTCGCCGAGCTCGAGGTCGGACTGGAGGCCGCCGCAGGTGCCGACCCGCAGGAAGCGCTTGACGCCGAGCTGGACGAGCTCCTCCATCACGATCGCCGCGGTCGGGCAGCCCATTCCGGTCGCCTGCACCGACACCGGGCGGCCCTGGTACTCGCCCGTGTAGCCGAGCAGGCCGCGCTCCGCGTTCCGCTGCACGGCGTCGTCGAGGTACGTCTCCGCGATGTACTTCGCACGGAGCGGGTCTCCCGGAAGCAGGCACGCCTCCGCGTAGTCGCCGGGCTCGGCTCGGACGTGGATCGGCACGGCCGGAGCTTATAGGGAGGGTCCGGCGAGGTCTGGCTGAGCCGCAGGGCCGCGCTGCTCGCCCCGAGGCGGCGTCCTCGGTCGCCCCCGTAGTTGATTCACTACGCGGGCTCCCTGCGTCCTTGCCTCGGAACGACCATCGCGCCCCTGCGACGAGCAAGACCCCGCTAGGCCCTCCCTTGCGAAGATTCGTGCCCGTGCTGATCGACCCGACCCTGGACCAGATGCTGGCGTACTGCGCCGGAGACCCGATCGAGCGCGTTTTCCTCGAGGACGCGGCCCGGCGGGGCCACTCGCGCTTCCGCGCAGTCCTCGGCGAGGACGGCATCGACGGGCTGTGCTACTTCGGCGCGAACGTCGTCCCATCGGGCCGGGGCTGCTGGGAGTTCGCCGGTGAGGCGGCGCACCGCGCGACTCGCATGATCATCGGCCAGGAGGACGCGGTCAGCGAGCTCTGGAGCGCCGCGCAGCTCGTGATGCCGAGCCCGCGCGAGGATCGCCCGGGCCAGCCGGTGTACGTGCTCGACCAGGCGCCGGAACCGGGATCGAGCGGCGTCCGCGCGGCAACGCTTCGCGACCTCGACCTGCTCGTCCCCGCCTGCGCGCTGACGCACGAGGAGGAGCTCGGCGTCGACCCGCTGCGCCGCGATCCGGTCGGATTCCGGCGCAGGACCGCCGCCCAGATCGAGGAGGGCCGCTCGTGGCTCTGGGTCGAGGACGGAACGATCCTGTTCAAGGCCGAAGCGTCGGCGTGGACGCCGAGCGCGGTCCAGCTCCAGCAGGTCTGGGTCGACCCGGAGGCGCGGCGGGCGGGCAACGCAACCCGTGGGCTCAGCGACCTCTGCCGGCTCCTCCTCGCCCGCACGCCGAGGGTCTGCCTCTTCGTGCGTCCGGAGAACCGGGCGGCGCTCGCTCTCTACGAGAAGATCGGCATGCGCCAGGAGGGCACCTACCGCAGCGTCCTTTTCTAGCTTAGTAACACAGCTGTTACTTGGGAGGTACCTTTCGCGCATGGAGCCGCGTGCTTTCCGGAAGGCCGTCGAGGCCGACATTCGCGAGCACGACCTGATCGCGCCCCGAGGCGCCGTCACGTGTCTCGTCTCGGGCGGCGCGGACTCGACCTGCCTCTGGCACACCTTGCGCGAGCTCGGCTACGACGTCTCGGCGCTGCACGTGAACCACGGCCTGCGCGAGCGCGAGTCCGACGAGGACGCCGAGTTCTGCCGGGACGTGCTCGGAGCCGAGGTCGTCGACGGCAGCGGGGGGCGCACCGAGGACGAGTGGCGCGACATTCGCTACTCGTTCGCGGTCGACCGGCTCCGCGCCACGGGCCACACCGCCTCGGACCAGGTCGAGACGGTCGCTCTACCGGATCGTCGCGAGCGGCGCCCCGGGCAAGATCGACTGGCGCCGCGCCGACGGCGTCGTCAGGCCGCTGCTCAACCGGTGGCGCGAGGAAACCGAGGCGTACTGCCTCGCCGAGGGCCTCGACTTCCGCCGCGACACCTCGAACCCGGGCTCGAAGCGCGGCCTGATCCGCGACGAGATCCTGCCGCTCCTGCGCCGGCTGCACCCGGCCGCGGAGGGGAACCTCCTGCGGCTCGCGGATCGCAAGACGGCGCCGCCGGAGCTCGTCGAGCTGCTCGACTCGATCGACGGCTCGGCGCGCCTCGACCTCGGCGGCGGACGTCAGATTGTCCGCGAGTACGACCGCGCGTGGCTCGAGCGCTCCCCGGTCGCCCTCGACCACGAGGTGCGCTGGGGCCCGTGGCGGATCACCGCCGAGGAAAAGGGGCTTAAGGTACGCGGGTGGCGACCGGGCGATCACCTCGCAGGGCGTAGGAAGAAGATCCAGGACGTGTTCGTCGACGCGAAGGTGCCCCGGTCGGAGCGCGAGTCGTGGCCGCTCGTCGTGCGCGGCGACGAGGTGGTGGCCGTGCCCGGGATCGTCGAGGTCGACGGAGTGAAGGCAGTACGTGAGCCAGACTGAGCTCGAGCAGGCCGTCGGGGAGATCCTGGTCGACGAGGAGTCGCTCCGCGCGCGCGTCGCAGAGCTCGGCGAGGAGATCTCGACCGACTACGCGGGCCGCGACCTGCTGCTCGTCGGCGTGCTCAAGGGCGCGGTCTTCTTCATGGCCGACCTGATGCGCCAGCTGACCGTTCCCTGCGAGGTCGACTTCATGGCGATCTCGAGCTACGGCGCCGCGAGCGACTCCTCGGGCGTCGTGCGCATCCTCAAGGACCTCGACATCCCGATCGAGGGCCGGCACGTCCTCGTCGTCGAGGACATCATCGACTCCGGGCTGACGCTCTCCTACCTGATGCGGAACCTCACCGCCCGCCGGCCGGAGACGCTCGAGGTGTGCGCGCTCCTCACGAAACCCGAGCGGCGCGAGATCGACGTGCCCGTCCGTTACGTCGGATTCGAGATCCCGAACCGGTTCGTGGTCGGGTACGGGCTCGATCTTGCCGAGAGGTACAGAAACCTCCCGTACGTGGGCGTCCTGCAGGAAGACGCGGGCGCAGGTGTAACGAGCCCCTAAGGCATCGCTCGTCGATGCCGATTCAGGACGCACGGCCCTCGGTCGTGCGTTCGTCGGAAATGACCGGTCGAACCAAACCGAATCCTTACAGCCACCGCCCCAGAAATCCGCTCACCGGGGTCGGTACGAATAATTAACGCTGCTACTGTGCTACAGGACGCCCTGCTATGAACCGATTTTTCCGCTCCGGACTGCTCCCGCTGATCCTGATCGTGCTCGTCGTGTACCTGGCGAGCACGCAGTTCATGCACGGGAACAAGAGCGAGAAGAAGGTCACCCTCTCGCAGTACCAGACGTACGTGCAGGGGGGTCAGGTCAGCAAGGCCGTCTTCAACCCGAACAAGCAGTTGATCAGCTTCGAGCTGAAGGACGGCACCAAGGGCTCCGTGCACTACCCGAGCGATCAGTCGGTGCCGGGGCTCACGAAGCAGCTCCAGGACAATCGCGTCCAGTACGACTCGAAGGGAGTCGGCTCGTCGGCCTGGTGGTCGATCCTGACCGGCCTCCTCCCGTTCGTGCTCCTCTTCGGCTTCTGGATCTTCCTGATGAACCAGGTGCAGGGCGGCGGCTCGAAGGTGATGAGCTTCGGCAAGAGCCGCGCCAAGCGGATGACGCCCGACTCGCCGAAGATCGGCTTCAAGGACGTGGCCGGAGTGGACGAGGCGGTCGAGGAGCTGCAGGAGATCAAGGAGTTCCTCGAGAACCCGAAGAAGTTCCAGGCGCTCGGAGCGCGGATTCCGAAGGGCGTGCTCCTCTACGGGCCGCCGGGCACCGGTAAGACGCTCCTTGCGCGCGCGGTCGCGGGCGAGGCGGGCGTGCCGTTCTTCTCGATTTCCGGCTCGGACTTCGTCGAGATGTTCGTCGGCGTCGGCGCCTCGCGTGTGCGCGACCTGTTCGAGCAGGCGAAGCAGGCGTCGCCGTGCATCGTGTTCATGGACGAGA
Organism: uncultured Actinomycetes bacterium; assembly: GCA_963742635.1. Classification (GTDB taxonomy): domain Bacteria; phylum Actinomycetota; class Thermoleophilia; order Gaiellales; family Gaiellaceae; genus VAXT01. The sequence continues at coordinate 172,669 of CAVUMW010000002.1, read as the reverse complement.
TCGACGCGGTCGGCCGCCATCGCGGCGCCGGCCTGGGCGGCGGGCACGACGAGCGCGAGCAGACCCTGAACCAGCTCCTCGTCGAGATGGACGGGTTCGAGCTGAAGGACAACATCATCTTGATCGCGGCCACGAACAGGCCCGACATCCTCGACCCGGCGCTGCTCAGGCCGGGCCGCTTCGACCGGCAGATCGTCGTCGACCGGCCCGATCGCATCGGCCGCCGGAAGATCCTCGAGGTGCACGCGAAGGGCAAGCCGCTCGCCGAGGAGATCGAGCTCGACACGCTCGCAGCCGGCACCCCCGGCTTCACGGGCGCAGACCTCGCCAACCTCGTCAACGAGGCCGCGCTGCTCTCGGCGCGCCGCGGGAAGAAGACGATCGGCCAGGAGGAGCTCGAGGAAGGGATCATGCGCGTGATCGCCGGTCCCGAGAAGAAGACGCGGCTGCTCTCGGAGCAGGAGCGAAAGATCACCGCGTACCACGAGATGGGCCACGCGATGGTCGGCCACTACACCGACCAGGACGCCGAGGTGCACAAGATCTCGATCATCAGCCGCGGGCAGGCGCTCGGCTACACGATCTCGCTCCCGCGCGAGGACCGGTACCTGACCACGAAGACGTCACTCATGGACGAGCTGGCCGCGATGCTCGGCGGACGCGCGGCCGAGGAGCTCGTCTTCAACGAGGTCACGACGGGCGCGGCGAACGACATCGAGAAGGTCACGCACACCGCCAAGCAGATGATCATGCGCTACGGGATGAGCGACAAGCTCGGCCCGCGGGTGCTCGGGCGCAACCAGGACCTGCCGTTCCTGGGTCGTGAGATGGCCGCGGAGCCCGACTACTCGGAGGAGATCGCGCGGGAGATCGACGACGAGATTCGACGCGTCATCGAGGAGGCCCACACGAGGGCTCGGGAGGTGCTCGAGCAGCACATGGAAGAGCTGCACCGCCTCTCGTCGATCCTCGTCGAGCGCGAGACGATCGACAAGGATCAGTTCCTCAAGCTGCTCGACGGCGCTCCGCAGGAAGAGGTGTTCCCCGAGGAGCCCGCCGAGGAAGAGACCGCGCAGCCGAAGGCCGACGACCGGCGCAAGCGCCTGCCGAAGCCGAAGCCGTTCCCGCTCCCGGGCCAGGCCATGCAGCCGCCCGACCCCGAAGGCGCAAAGGGCTAATTCAGCCGTGTCCCGGGACCTGGTCCCGGGCCATGCCCAAACGAGCCGTGCCCCGGGACCTGGTCCCAGGACATGCCTTGACGGGACATCTCCACGCCCTCCTCGACGAATGACCGGTACCTGCGCCGGGCGCGCTCGATCGTGTTGCCGAAGGCAGCAAGCAGCTCACCTGTCGCAAACCAGGGGAGGGCGGGCGCGAGCCCAATTGCTGCGCGATAGCTCGACCATGGCCACTCCTCGGGCAACCGGCACACCTTCGCACGGACCGGGTTGCGCACGACATAGCGCGTCACCTCGAGAAGGTGCGCCTCACGCTCGATGAGCTCCGCGTGGTACGGCGCTTCAAAGAGGTGGCCCCTACGGTCGTGCCGCCAGTTGAAGCGCTGTGCGTACCAACCGTTGAGGGCTCGCATTCCTCGCGCGATGTTCGCTTCGGGCGTCTTGATCGCCAGGTGGAAGTGATTTCCCATCAGGCAGAAGGCGAAGCACTTCCACTCGAATCGCGACACCGAATGGCCAAGGCGGCTGCAGAAAAGCGCCGCGATCGAGATCGTCCGCGAAGATCGGGGCGCCAGAGTTTCCCCTCGTAGTCACGTGATAGAGGGCGCCGGCCACTTGGGGCCTCGGGTGACGTCCCATCTCCCGACGATACGACCCCTTCGCTCTCGAGCCGGGAAGGTCACACGCTCGATCCACCAATGGCACGAACTCGTGAAGGCGAAAGGGGCCATGTCCTGGGACCAGGTCCCGGGGCATGGCGGTACCGGCCGTGTCCAGGGACCTGGTCCCGGGACACGGCTGGTTGGGGCATACGCGGTCGCGCGGGCTCGTTGGTTCGAACATGAGCGAGCGACGGACGGCGTACCTGCTGCTGTTCGCGATGGCCGTCTGCTTCGGCGGCACGTGGCCGGCCGGCAAGCTCGCGGTCGAGGCCGTCACCCCGTTCACTGTCGCAGCGACGCGGTTCACGCTGGCGACACTTCTGCTCGCCGTCTGGGCGGCCCGGCGTGGCGGCTTCGTTCGGCCGACCCGTCGCGACTTGCCGCTCGTGCTCGCGCTCGGGGCGACTGCGGTCGCGGGGTACAACGCGCTGTTCCTGTACGGCCTCGAGCTCGCGCCTGCCTCGGACGGCGCGATCATCGTCCCGGGCCTGGCGCCGGTCTTTTCGATGCTCATCGCGTGGCCGGTTCTCGGCGAGCGGATCGGCGGACGCGGGGATGGCGGGCCTCCTGCTCGCGTTCGCGGGTGTCACCGCTGTGATCCAGCCGAGCGGCGGCGTCGACCGCGACCGCGCACTGGGCGCGCTGCTGTTCGTCGCGGGCGCTGCCTGCTGGGGCATCTACTCCGTGCTCGGGAAGACCGCGACCGCGCGTTTCGGCGCCGTCACCGCCACGCTCTACGCGACGGCGACCGGCGCTCTGATGCTCATCCCGTTCAGCATCGCCGAGTCCGGCTGGTCGAAGCTCGCAGCTGGAGACGGCGCGGCCTGGGCCTCGATCCTGTACCTCGCCGTCTTCGGGACCGTGCTCGCGTTCGTCCTCTTCTACGAAGGCGTGAGCCGGATCGGCGCCTCGCGGGCGACCGCCTTCGCGCTGCTCGTCCCCATCTTCGGCGTCCTGGGCTCGGTGCTCATCCTGGGCGAGAGCATCGGCGCCGGCACGATCGTCGGCGGCGTCGCGATCCTCGCCGGGCTCTGGCTCGTGCAGCAGCCGGCCTCGAAACCGCTCATTCCAAGCCGATTTCGAGCCCGATCTTTACAAGCCGATCAAGAAATGCACGCGAAATGAGCAACGCGTATGAATCGCGTCAATTTTCACGGAAAAGCCTTGTCTTGAATTAGCCAGCGATACACCATCGTCGTCGTCCCCCTCCCCCGAACGAAAGGCAGACGATGGGCTCTCTCACCCGCTTCGCGTGTGTCGCGCTCGCGGCGCTCGCGGTTCTCTCCACTGCCTCGGCCGGAGTCAACAACCCGCAGTCGGGCTGGTACTCCGGTAACCCTCTCCTCGGCCCGAACGCGCTTCGCGAGCTCGCCTGCTCCGGGTCGACGTGCTACGCGTCAGGCGATTTCGGAACCCTTCTGAAGAGCACCGACAGCGGTGCGACCTGGAGGGGGATCGTCACCGGTCTCACGCTCGACCTTCCCCGCGTCGAGCTGGCCGGCGGATCTCCCGACCACGTCGTCGTCGGCGGCGGCTGCGCGCTCAGACGCTCGGACGACGGCGGCCAGACGTTCTCGCGCCTGCCGTTCACCGCCCGCGACCAGGGCTGCTCGGCGCCTCTGGTCGCGTTCTCGTTCCCGACCGAGAGCACCGGTTACGTCCTCCTGTCGGGTGGACGCTTCCTCGCAACGGCAGACGGGGGAAGAAGCTTCTCCCGACGCACGACCCTGCCCGGCAACGCCAACGATCTCCTCTGCACCGGGCCTCTGACGTGCTTCACCGCCGGGGCGGGGAACATCCAGCGGACGGACGACGGCGGCGTCTCGTGGACGCAGGTCGCGACCTCCTCCGACACCCTGGAGCGGCTCGTCGCCGCAGGCCCGCTCACGCTGTACGCCGTCGGCCAGTACAACACCGTCGCGAAGAGCATCGACGCCGGCAACACGTGGCACACGTCGTTCCTGGCCGGTGTGCCGCCGCGCGAGCTGACCGGCATCTCCTGCGGTGACGAGCTCCACTGTCTGATGACGACCCGGGACAACCCGGCGCTGTTCGGGCCGCTGTACCGCACCGTCGACGGCGGAGTCACCGCAACGGCTGTCACGCCGTCGACGGACCCGACGTTCGCGGTCGCCTTCGCGGGCTCGACCCGCGTCATCGCCGCAGGAGGCGTAGGCAGCGCTGAAGTCTCGAACGACGCAGGCGCGACGTGGAGCTCCGTCGGTTCGAGAACCGCGGGCTCGTTCGGGATCCTCACCGCCACGGCCGCCGACGTCGCGTACTCGGGAGGCGCCCAGGGCGCGCTGATCCGGACGAAGGACGGCGGCCAGACCTGGGTGAACGTCAGCCCTCCCACCGACTCGGACATCACGGGCCTGGCCGGCTGGGGCTCCTCGCGGCTGTACGTCCTGGCCGCCGACGGAACGCTCCAGCGCTCCGACAACGGCGGGGCCAGCTACAGCCTGCTGAACCCCGGCACGCTGCACGTGTCAGGCCTCTCTGCTCTCGACCAGAACCGGCTGCTCCTGGTCGGCGACGGCGCCGCGCTCTCGAGAGACGGCGGCGAGACCTTCGACCGCGCTTCGGGCAAGATCGCCCGGGCACGCCTGAACGCAGCCGATGTCGCTCCGGGCGCCGTGTTCGCCTACGGCCCACGGGCCATCTTCAAGTCCACCGATCAAGGCGCGCACTGGAAGGCGGTCAAGACGCCGAAGCGGCGCGCAGTGGCCGACCTCGACTTCGTCGGCCGCAACATCGGGTACCTCCTCGACACCCGGGGCGTGCTCTGGAAGACGACGAACGGCGGCTCGCTCTGGAACCAGCTCCCCGTCGGCCAGCTCGGCTTCGGCGTGGCGTTCTCGAACCTCCTCGACGGCTACGTCGCCGTGGGATCGTTCGGGACCACCGGGGGCGGGCTCGTGATGAAGACGAGTGACGGCGGCCGAAGCTGGCATCCACAGCTCGTGAGCCGGGATCAGATCACCGCACTTGCCTCCGGCGGGCGGGTCGACTACGCGCTCGCGGACGGCAGCTCGCTCTACGCGACGACCGTCGGCGGCGACATCGGCTCGGCCTCGACGCTGTCGATCAGCGCCCGCCCGCGAGCACTGAAGCGGCCGGGCCGCGTGCTCGTCTCCGGACGGCTCTCACCGGCCGACGGCGGCGAGGAGATCGTCGTCTCGACCTTCCAAGGGGGACGTTGGATCCACAAGCTGGCGACCGCGGCGTCGAACGGGACGTTCGTCACCCGCTGGCCGATCCGCTCGAAAGCGGTCTTCGTCGCCCAGGTCCTCGGTGATGCCGATCACCGTGGAGCCGGCACGAAGCCTCTCACGGTCAGCGTGGGTCACTGAGCGGCGCCCTCCGCAGGGCCCGGGCGGGCACCCCCTCCGCCCGGGCCCTGGCCGATTACGCTGGCGGCGTGAGCCGACCGCTGGACGAACGTTTTCCACGCCCCTCCGTCATGGGTGTCGTCAACGTCACGCCGGACTCGTTCTCGGACGGGGGCGTCAACTTCCGGCCCGGCGACGCGGTCGCTTCCGCGCGCCGCATGGTCGAGGAGGGCGCCGCGATCGTCGACATCGGCGGCGAGTCGACGCGCCCGGGCTCCGACGCGGTCGCGGCGGACGAGGAGCTGCGCCGCGTCGTTCCGGTGCTCGAGGAGCTCGGCGGCACGCATCCCCGTCTCGATCGACACGGCGAAGGCCGAGGTCGCGCGGCGCGCGATCGAGCTCGGCGCCGAGCTCGTGAACGACGTCACGGCGCTGCGCGGCGATCCCGAGCTCGCCGAGGTCGTCGCCTCGTCCGGCGCGTACCTGTGCCTGATGCACATGCAGGGCGAGCCGAGGACGATGCAGGACAGCCCGACGTACGAGGACGTGGCCGCCGAGGTCGCGTCGTTCCTCGAGGAGCGCCTCGCGTTCGCGGTCGACGCGGGCATCCCCGAAGAGCGGATCTGCCTCGACCCGGGCTTCGGCTTCGGAAAGACCGTGGAACAGAACTTCGAGCTCCTCGGCCGGCTCGGCGAGATCGTGGCGCTCGGCCGGCCGGTGCTGGTCGGGCTCTCGCGGAAGCGGTCCCTCGGCCGGATCCTCGGCGACCCGCACGCGACGACGGGCCCGCTGTCCGCGAGCCTCGCGGCCGCCGTCGAGGCCTACGAGCGCGGCGCCGCGATCTTCCGCGTGCACGACGTCCGCGAGCACGTCGAGGCGCTGACCGTGGCCGCGGCGGTCCCTCGATGATCCTCGAGCTCGAGGGCCTCGCGATCTTCGGCCGGCACGGCGTGCTCGAGGAGGAGCGGCGCGACGGCCAGGAGTTCCTCTACGACATTCGCCTCGACGTCGGCGACGCGGGCGCCTCGGATCGGATCGAGGACGCCGTCGACTACCGAGAGGTCGCCGACTGCGTGCGCGAGGTCTCGGACAGCAGGGACTTCAACCTGATCGAGGCGCTCGCGCAGGCGGTCGCCGATGCGCTCCTCGAGCGTTTCCCGGTGCGCTCGGTGCGCGTCCGGGTGACGAAGACGAATCCCGCCGGCGTCGGCGCCCGCTTCGCGATCGTCAGTGTCGAGCAGGCTTCTTCGGGCTGACGATCGAGGCCGACAGCATGTAGCTGATCCCGGCCGGGTGCCGGGAGGCGTTGGCGTTTCCGCCTGCGTAGGACGCCTCGGCGTAGAAGTAGGCGCCTTTGTCGCTCGTGTTCCGCACGCGCAGGCGCTCGCGCTTCGTCCCCGACCGCTCCGAGAGCCCTCGCGAATCCCGCTTCCTCGGGCGGCCGGTCTCGAGCACGCTCGCCGTCTTCGGCCCCCAGAGCGCGAGGTCGACGTCCCCGTCGACGGGCTGGAGTGCGACCGAGGCCGCCTTACCGCCCGGCACCCAGAAGCGGTACACGTCGCGCGGATCGTCGCCGCGGTCGAGGCGCGCTGCGATGCTCCCGCTCTTGTGCCCGGCGAAGGTCAGCGGCGCGGTCGCCCGGTGGAGGATCCCGCCCGGCTTGATGTAGGAGACGTCCTCGTTCGGCTCCTGCGGGTCGCGCGGCGGCGGGGCGGCGGCCAGCGCGGCGGGGATGTCGAGCCGCCCGAAGCCGGAGAACTGGTCGAAGCCCGGCGTCCAGATGTCCTGAGCGGACGCGCGCATCACGTCGAACACCTGCGAGGCGTCGAGCGTCGGCCGGACCGTCCAGACCCAGTCGGCCGCGGCCGCGACCATCGGCGAGGCGAAGCTCGTCCCGTCGAACTGGTCGTAGTAGTCGGGCGGGTGGAGCGTCGTCGGAACCGCGACCCAGATGCGCTCGCCCGGCGCCGACAGGTCGACGTGCGGGGAGCCGGTCGTGAAGAACGACGGCATGGCGTTCGAGTCGAGGGAGCCGACGGTCAGGACATGGGGAAGGCTCGCCGGGTACTCCGTCGGGCTCCCGTTCTGGCGGCTGTTCCCCGCGGCTGCGACCACGAGCGTGCCCGCGCCTTGCGTGACCGCGATCATCCGGTCGATCAACGGGTTCCTGATCTCGGAGCCGAGACTGAGGTTGACGACGCCCTGGCCGACGTGAATCGCCGCGTCGAGCCCGCGGATGACGTCGCCCGCGCTGATTCCGATCCCGGCCGGGCTCGCGTCCCAGAGGTAGAGGTTCGCCTGCGGATAGACGCCGACGACGCCCAGGCTGTTCCTCGGCGCCGCCGCGACCGACGCGACCGCGGTCCCGTGCTCGTCGTTCTGGCCGGTCGTGCTCTGCCGGTTCAGCGGGGTCGTGAACGGGCGGCCCGCGAACTCCTCGTGCGCGAGGTCGACTCCGGTGTCGATGATCGTCAGCGGCTTGCCGGGACCGGGCGGGACCGCGCCGTCCGCGTGGACGAACGGGATCCACCAATCCGTTCCCTCGGCCGGCGGGGCCTGCAGCGTCGAGAGCGGCTCGTCGGGCGTGACCTCGGAGACGAGGCCCGAGCTCAGCAGCCCCGGAAGCACCTGCAGCGCCGAGCGCGTGGGCACGCGCCAGATCGGAAGCGCCGACGCGATCTTCACGCCGCCCGCCTCCCGGAGCGCAGGCCCGGCGCCGGGCTTCGCGAGCACGAGCCCCGCGCGATACGGAGCGAGCTCGCGCGCAAGGGCGCTCCCGGCGAGCGCCGTCGACGGCACGGCGAACGCGAGAGCTGCGAATACGATCATGACCCCTAGACGCTTCAAGGCGGCGAACATAGCACCAGTCTCCAAAACTGCTTTCGTCGGTATCGGCTCCAATCTGGGTGACCGTGAGGACAACCTCCGGCGCGCCGTCGAGCTGCTCTCGGCGGAAAAGGGAATCGACGTCACGGGCGTATCCGAGATCCGAGAGACGGAGCCCGTCGGGCCGGTCGAGCAGGGGCCGTTCCTGAACGGCGCCGTGCGGATCGAGACCGATCTCGGGCCGCGGCAGCTGCTCGAGCGCCTGCTCGCGGTCGAGCAGCGCCTCGGGCGCGTGCGCGAGGAGCGCTGGGGGCCGCGGACGATCGACCTCGACCTCCTCCTCTACGGGGACGAGCTCGTCGACGAACCGGGCCTGACCGTCCCGCATCCGCGGCTCCACGAGCGCCGTTTCGCCCTCGAGCCGCTCTTGGATCTGGCTCCCAGCCTCGAAATCCCGGGGAAAGGGCCGATTTCGTCTTTGCTCGCGGAGCTAGAATGACCGCATGTCGCACATCGACGAGCTCGACGAGTTCGAGGCGGAGCTCGAGCTCCGGCTGAAGCGCGAATATTCCGACGTCTTCGAGCTGTTCCGGTTCTGCGTGCTGACCCAGGACGCGACCTATCTCTGCAACAAGCTCGACCTGACCTACTCGCCGCAGCCCAGCTATCCGTTCTACCACCTGAAGATGGAGGACGTCTGGGTGTGGGACAAGAACCGCCCGACGAGGCTGATCCCGCGGGCCGAGATCTACACGTCCAGCGACGTCACGGTCGAGGAGCTGCGCGGGGAGGGCGGCGGCCCGAAGCTGACCGCCGAGGCGCTCGCGGAACGCCTGGGCGAGCCGCTCGCCGGCGAAGACGATCTCTAGCTCACCCTTCACGCTCGTCGTCTACTTGGTAGACATGCCGCGACGAGTGTGGCTCTCACTCGGACTGCTGGCGACCGGGGCAGCGCTGATGGTCGCCGCCCAGCTCGCCGGTGCGGCGCCTGAGCGGAGAGGCGGGATCTTCAAGGTCGGGACGACCGGCGCGTCGGTCCAGATCGACCCGCAGCTCTCGTACGTCACGACCGGCTGGTGGCTCGAGTACGCGACCGCGGCGAAGCTCTACAACTACCGGCCGGGAGGCAGGCTCGTGCCCGAGGTCGCCTCGCGGCTTCCGGTCTCGAACCGCGGTAAGCCGCTACACGTTCTTCCTCCGCAAGGGCTTCCGGTTCAGCGACGGCACGCCCGTCACGGCCGCGAAGCTTCAAGTACGCGATCGACCGGACGTGCGAACCACGAGCTCGCGTCGCCCGGCGCACAGTTCATCACCGACCCGACCGGGGTCGACATCGTCGGCGCGCGCGACGTGAACGACGGCCAGGAAGCGATGTCCGCGGCGTTCACGGCCGTGGAACAGGCTCGTCATCGACCTGCACTCGACCGGAGCGGCGATCTCCTTTCGATTCTCGCGATGCCGTTCTTCCAGGCGACCTCGACGAAGCTGCCGCTCGACCGCGAGGTCTCGACGTGACGAGCATGAGCGACCTTCCGATCGGCCGGGCCGTACGCGTTCACGCGTCGACGACGTGAACAGGCTCGACGTCGCTGCGCCGCAACCCGTACTGGAAGCCGGGCCCCGGCCGAACGCCCTCGCGAAACCTCACCGGTGTCGACCTCCACTGGAACCTGGACGAGCAGACCGCGTTCGAACAGGTGAAGGCGAACCAGCTCGACGAGGGACCGATTCCGGACGCCGAAGTCCAGAACGTCGCGAATCAGTACGGCGTGAACCGGAGCCAGTTCTGGGTGAAGCCGACGAGCGCGTGCATCGGGCTGATCGCGTTCAACAACAGTCGAGGTCTCTTCCAGGGACAACGCTCGCGTTGCGCAAGGCGGTGAACTGGGCGCTCGACCGCACCGCGTACTCCGGGTCATCGTTCAGCCGCTCTCCGTGGACGCACCTCCTTCCTCCGGGATCTCCGGGCTCGATCACCAAGCCCGGGCTCCAGCCCTATGCGCCGACGGCGAACATCGACAAGGCATTCGCGCTCGCGGCGGGCCACCTCAGGGACGGCAGGATCACCGTCTACTTCCGCTCGTCGGGCTCGCTGAACCAGGCTCAGGCCGAGATCGTTCGGCAGACCTTGATCATCCTCGGGTTCGATCCACGCGAACATCACCATGAAGGGGTTTCCGGGCGGCGACATCTACACGACGATCGGCAGGGCCGGAAGCGACTTCGACCTGGCAGTCTCGCTCGGATGGTGTTCTGACTACCCCGACCCGGGTTCTACGTTTCTGCCCTTCGGCGGCGTGCCGCCGTTCTTCCCGGCCCTGCCTCAAGTACCGCGACAAGATCGCCGCCGCGCTTCGTCTCGAGGGGAACGCGCGAGCCGCGGCGCTCGGCAAGCTCGACCTCGAGATCACGAGAACCGTCGCTCCCGTCGCGGTCACGAACACCCTACAACAACCGCTACTTCTTCTCGAACCGGGTCGACCCGCACAGCCTCGAGTACCACCGCGTCTATCAGGACTGGAGCATCCCGGCGCTCGCGCTGAAATAGATGCGGCGTCTCTGCTCTCGCTCGCGATGCTCGGCCGTCGGCGGCGCGCTGATGGTTGCTGCGCAGCTCGCCGGCGCGTCGTCGGAGCGCGAGGGCGGCGTCTTCGTCGTCGGGACGACCGGCGCGTCGGTGCAGATCGACCCGCAGCTTTCGTACATCACGACCGCCTGGTGGCTCGAGTACGCGACCGCGGCCAAGCTCTACAACTACCCGGACAAGCGCGGGCCGGCCGGGCAGCGTCCTCGTCCCGGAGGTCGCCTCGGGGTTCAACGTCTCGAACGGCGGCAAGCGCTACACGTTCTTCATCCGCAAGGGCTTCCGGTTCAGCGACGGCACACCGGTCACCGCGCGGAACTTCGAGTACGCGATCGACCGCGTCGCCAACCACGACCTCGCCTCACCGGCGCGCAGTTCATCACCGACCCCAAGGGCGACGGACATCGTCGGCGCGAAGGACGTCAACGACGGGAACGGAACCCACGTCACGCGGCGTCCGGGTCCAGGGCAACCGGCTGATCATCAACCTGACGAGGTCGGACGGCACGTTCCTGTCGAAGATCACGATGCCGTTCTTCCAGGCGACCTCGACCAAGCTCCCGCTCGGCCGCGAGATCGTGACCGTCGACAGCATCACCGACATTCCGTCCGCCGGCCCGTACGCGTTGGCCCGGAACGATCCCGACGTCCTGACGTCGCTCAGGCGGAACCCGTACTGGACGACGCGGCCCCGGTCGGCAGCGCCCGCGGAACCTGACCGGCCTCGACCTGCGGTGGAACCTGAACGAGCAGACCGGCCTACAACCAGACGCTCGCGGGCGAGCTCGACGAGGGCCCGCTCCCGGCGGCGCACGTCCAGGAAGTCGCCGGCCGCTTCGGCGTGAACCGGACCCGTTTCTGGACGATGCCCGTCAACTGCACCGGCTTCCTCCCATGAACATGTCCAGCGGCCCTTGTTCCAGGGTAACCCGAGGTTGCGGCAGCGCGATCAGCTATGCGGTCAGCCGACGGCCGTACGTCGCCCAGGCAGGTGCCGTATGCCGGCCAGCCCTGGACGCGGCTCTTCAACCCCGGCGTGCCGGGATGGACGAACGTCAACCCGTATCCGATCGATCCCGATCTGCCGAAAGCTCGAGCGCTGGCGGCAGGACATTTCCGCGACGGCAAGATCACGGTCTCGTACCGGTCGTCCGGCACGACCAACCCCGCCCAGGCGGCGATCGTGCGCCAGGATCTGATCAACCTCGGCTTCGACCCCGGCGGAACATCACGATGCTGGCCTGTTCTCACGGCGGTGGCTGGTACGACCCGATGGGCTGTCTCGGGAACGATCTCGGCGTCTCGATGCGGCTGGTGCTCGGACTTTCCGGACCCGTACGACTGGATCAACACGCTTCTGTCGGGCAAGACGGCATGCACGACCGAGTACACAGCGTCAACTTCTCGCGGATGGACCTTCCGCAGTGGAACGCGAAGATGGATGCTGCGGCGAAACTCGTCGGGCCGAAGCGCTTCAAGGTCTACGGCCAGATGGACCTCGACCTGATGCGCGAGGTGGCGCCGGTGGCGTCGAGCGCACCTACAACAACCGCTACCTCTTCTCCGACCGCGTCGACCCGAAGAGCCTCGTCTACCACGGGATCTACTCAGGACTGGAGCATCCCGGCGCTCGCGCTGAAGTAGGCTCGGCCCATGCTCCTGGCCGTCGACGTCGGCAACACGCAGACGGTCCTCGGGCTCTACGACGGCGACCGGCTGACCGAGCAGCGGCGCCTCGCCACCGAGGCGAGCCGGACCGGCGACGAGCTCGGCGCGCTCCTCGGGGAGCTGCTCGACCTCGAGTCGGTCGACGGGATCTGCCTGTCCTCGACCGTGCCCGCGCTCGTCCGCGAGTTCGAGCTCTTCGCCGAGCGCTGGGCGCAGGCGCCGATCCTCGTCGTCGGGCCCGGCGCGAAGACGGGGATTCCCGTGCGCTACGACGACCCGCGCGAGGTCGGGCCCGACCGTGTCGTCAATGCGGTTGCGGCGCGGGACCGGTACGGCTCGCCGTGCATCGCGGTCGACTTCGGGACGTCGACCAACTTCGACGTCGTGTCCGCGGACGGCGAGTACGTGGGCGGTGTGCTCGCGCCCGGGGATCGAGATCTCGATGGACGCGCTCTTCGCGCGCGCCGCGCGACTGATGCGGATCGACTTCAGCGAGCCGCCGACGGTGATCGGCAAGACGACCGTGCACAGCCTCCAGTCGGGGCTCGTCTACGGGTTCGCGGGCCAGGTCGACCGGATCGTCGAGGAGATCCGCGGCGAGCTGGGCGCGGAGGCGACGACGGTCGCGACCGGCGGGCTCGCCGAGCTGATCGTCCCGCACACGCGGACGATCGAGCGCGTCGACCAGGACCTGACGCTCGAAGGGCTCAGGCTGCTCTGGGGCCTGAACGCCTAGCGGCGCAACCAGGCGCGTACTGCTCAGTAGTGACGGAGGCCGTTCGGCCGGAGGCGTTCGTCGCGCGCCGCCTGTCGTTTCGCGAACGCGCGCTCGCGCATCACGCGCGTCGGGTACTTCGGCTTCCAGTAGACCGGCTTCGGCACAGCTAGCCCAAGGGGAACACGGCCTTCGAACCGTCCGCCTTGTGCAGGACGAGCTTGTCCAGATGCTCTTGCGCACCACTTGGAAGCGCGGCCGAGAACCCGTTCTCGCCGAGCTTCGCACGATGCGTTCGGCCGTCGGCGATGACGTCCACCGATCGAACCCGGTCGTCGACCATCCCGTAGATCGGTCGCCGTGTCCCCGTAGACGTCGGCCGCGACGATCAATCCGCTATCCCCGGGGCGAGTGCACGTCCCGCCTCCGGTCGGGAAGAGAGCAACTGAGACGCCATCCCCCGTCGTCGGTACGGCTACGAGGTCGTACCCATGACCGACTCCGCGCAGAAGGATGCGTGCTTGCTCCTCGATCGGCTTCCCGAAATCCGTGTGCTTGCTCCCCTCCGGGAGCCGCATCGAGCACGAAGAATCCGCGACGAGCTCGGGCGCGATCTTTGCTTCGTCGTCGGTCTGCTTTCTGCCGAAGACGCCGTACAGGGTTTGCGGCGGCTCGCTGTTCGTTCCTGAATCGGAGTACAACATCATCCAACTCGTGCTCGCCTCGGCGCGGCTGGGGTCGACCGTGTTCGACGGGGTCTTGACGCTCGTCGTCGGTGCGGGGCCGTCGCTTGCCGCATCTCGAGAGCTGGAGCTTCCGCAGCCGACGGCCGCCGAACAGTTGGCGAAGGCACGCTCGCGCATGACGCGGGTCGGATATTTCGACTTCCAGTAGACCGGCTTCGGCATCAGCCGCCGCCGTAGATCGAGATCGGAAGGTCGAGGAGAACCTCGTCTCCCTGCGGCAGCTCGTCCTCGAGCCGCTCGAGCACGAAGCGCGCGCCCGGGGCGGCCGCGAACAGGCGCTGCTCGACCTCGTCGAGCGTCTGCAGCTGGACGAGCTCCTGCTTGAACGGCTTCGGGAACCGGCCGCGGCCGAGGTACCAGCCGTAGAACTTCTTCAGGAACCCGGTGGCGCGGTGCTCCCCGAGCTCGCGGACGGTCTCGCGGATGAAGAGCACGAGCTCGGCGACGACCTCCTCGCGCGACGGCTCTGCGTCCTCGCCCATGATCTCGCGCAGCGCCCACGGGTTGCCCTGGGCGGCGCGGCCGACCATGACCGCCGCGGCGCCGGTCGTCGCGAGCACGGTCTGCGCGCGGGCGCGGCTCGTGATGTCGCCTGACGCGATCACGGGCACGTCGACGAGCTCGACGAGCTCCGCCGTGAGCGAGTGGTCGGCCTCGCCCGTGTACATCTGCTTCGCCGAGCGCGGATGGAGCGTGAGCGACGCGGCGCCGGCATCGACGAGCTGCGGGCCGATCTCGAGGCAGGTACGCGAGCCGTTCGCGAGGCCGCGGCGCATCTTGACCGAGAGCGGGAGCGAGATCGCGTTCGCGACCGCCTCGACGATCGCGCACGCGCGTGCCGGCTCCTCGAGGCAGTGCGCGCCCGCACCGGTCTTCGTCACCTTGCGGACGGGGCAGCCGAAGTTGATGTCGACGATGTCCGCGCCGGCGTCCTCGACCATGCGGGCGGCCTCGGCCATCACGCCGGGCTCGGCCCCGAAGATCTGAACCGCGAGCGGATGCTCGTCGGCCGCGATCCGCAGGTAGCCGAGCGTGCGCTCGTTCTTGTACGAGAGCCCGGCGCAGCTGACCATCTCCGAGCAGACGAGCCCGGCGCCGAAGCGGCGGCCCTGCCGGCGGAACGCCTGCACGCTCACGCCGGCCATCGGCGCGAGAACGAGACGGGACGGGATCTCCACGTCACCGATTCGCCAGGATTCGTGCAGATCTACCTGCATAACAGGCCAATCGTAGCCGCGGATCCCGCGTTTGACGTCCGCCGATGGGCTAGGTACCATGCTCGGCCGCGACGGCGCCTTGTGCGCCTCGCATCTTTTTTTCTGAGGAGGAACCGTGAAGGAAGTAATCCTCACTTCTGAGGGCTACAAGAAGCTCAAAGAGGAGATCGAGTACCTGTCGAACGACAAGCGCCGCGAGGTCGCGGAGCGGATCCGCGTCGCGCGGCAATTCGGCGACATCGCCGAGAACTCCGAGTACGACGACGCCAAGAACGACCAGGCGCTGCTCGAGCACCGCATCGCCGTGCTGGAGGAGAAGTTCGCCAACGCGCGGGTCATCTCCAAGAAGGACGTGGCCAAGGACGTCGTGTCCGTCGGCTCGCACGTGAAGCTGCGGGACGTGGCCGCGAAGGAGACCGTCGACTACCACATCGTCGGCTCCGCCGAGGCGAACCCGTCGGAGAACAAGCTCTCGAACGAGTCGCCCGTCGGCAAGGCGATCATCGGCAAGAAGAAGGGCGAGACCGTCGAGGTGCAAACGCCCCGCGGCAAGGCCCTGAAGTACAAGATCCTTGACATAAAAGCGGCCTAGTTCTCGAAGAAAGTCCGGCCGCGCTACGCGCGACCATGACGACTTTCTTCGACTGGCTTCGATCCCGGCGTCTGCGAGCGGAGGCGGGCCAAGCCCACCTCCGCGGCGGCGGCGTTCGCAACGATTCTCAAAGGGGTCTGACCCCGTAAGCCTTAACAGGGTCTGACCCCGTGATTTACAGGGTCTGACCCTGTTATGAGGTTGGCGCTTAGACTCGCGCGCTATGGCATTGCCCAAGAGATTTCCCGACCGCGAGGAGATTGCTGCGGTTCGGGTCGACGCCGATCAGGTCGAGCCCGGGGATGAGGGCGGCGAGCCACGGCGGATTGCTGGTCGGGTCATGGCTCGGCGGGACATGGGGAAGCTCGTCTTCCTCGATCTCGTCGACCGCTCCGGGAAGATCCAGCTGCTCGTCGCCGAGGACCGCGCCGGGCCTGTCGACATCGACCTCGGGGACATCGTCGGTGTCACCGGGATCCCCGCCAAGACGAAGCGGGGGGAGCCGTCGCTCGCTGTCACCGAGCTCGAGCTGCTCGCCAAGATCCGCCGGCCTCTGCCCGACACCTACCACGGGCTGACCGAGACCGAGACCCGCTACCGCCAGCGCTACCTCGACCTGCTGATGAGCGAGGACGTCGCGCCGCGACTTCGAGGTGCGCGCGCGGATGGTCGCCTCGATCCGCCGCTACCTCGACGGCCACGGCTTCGTCGAGGTCGAGACGCCGATCCTCCAGCCGCGCTACGGCGGCGCGCTCGCCGACCCGTTCGTCACGCACTCGAACGAGCTCGACCAGGATCTCTATCTCCGCATCGCGACCGAGCTCTACCTCAAGCGGCTCATCGTCGGCGGCCTCGAGCGCGTCTACGAGCTGGGCCGCGACTTCCGCAACGAGAGCGTGTCCTACAAGCACGCGCCCGAGTTCACCATGGTCGAGTGGTACGAGGCCTACGCGGACTACCAGGACACGATGCGGCGGATCGAGGAGCTGGTCGAGACCGTCGCGCGCGAGACGATCGGGACGACGAAGGTCACGTTCCGCGGGCACGAGGTCGACCTCGCGGCGCCGTGGAAGCGCGTCAAGCTCGTCGAGCAGCTCGAGGAGCGCGGGCTCTGGACGCGCGACGAGGCCGAGCTCCGCAGGCTCCTCGACGAGCGCGGCGTGGACACGGGCGCGAACGACACGTGGAGCAAGCTCGTCGACCACGCGCTCAGCCACTTCGTCGAGCCCGACCTGATCCAACCGACGATCCTCCACGACTACCCGGTCGAGGTCTCGCCGTTCGCGCGACCGACGGACGACGACCCGTCGATCGTCGAGCGCTTCGAGTTCTTCGTCGGCGGGATGGAGCTCGGGAACGCGTTCACGGAGATCAACGATCCCGACGAGCAGGCCGAGCGCTTCGCGGAGCAGGCTGCGGACGCGCAGGGACAGCAGGGCGACCCGGACTACGTCGAGGCGCTCGCCTACGGGATGCCGCCGACGGGCGGGCTCGGCTTCGGGATCGACCGGCTGGCGATGGTGCTCACCGGCAAGGAGAACATCCGCGACACGATCCTCTTCCCGGCGCTGCGCGACGCAGACGCTCGTTCCGGGCGGCGAGAAGATGTTCGACTTCTGGCCGAGGACGCTCGAGTGGTTGGCCTCCTGGTTCGGCAAGGGCCATCCCAAGGAGATCGCGCCGTTCAGCATCGCGCTCTACTACGACAAGCCGGTCGAAGCGGCGCACTGGCTGCAGCGCGTCTTCCAGCTCCGCTCCTGGACAGACATCCTGGAGACCGGCGACGGCACGTGGATCGAGCTCCACCACGGGAACGTGGCGATTCTGCTCTTCGCGTTCGAGGACGATCGCGACCGGACCTTCACGGACATGCCCTGGGTCTACGTCCACGACCTCGACGCTCACTTCGAGCACGCAAGGTCGGAAGGGGCGACGATCGTCACCGAGATCCACCAGCGCGGATACCGCGCCTACGAGGCCGAGGACCTCGACGGGCGGCGTTGGACCTTCGCTCAGGCACGGCCGACGATGCAGGAGAGTTAACCTAGGCCCGTTTGGGCGACGCGATCCTCTTCCCGGCGCTGCGCGAGCGGGACTAGCCCATGCGGGTCGGCCTCGACGTCACGCCCGCGGTGACGGCGAAGGCGGGGCTCGCGCGCTACACGGAGCAGCTCTGGCGCGAGCTCGTGCGCCGCGACGACGTCGACGTCCACGCGTTCGCGCTCGGACGCGGGCCGGACGGCGACTTCGGGCTCCCGCTCACCCGGAGGCATCTGCCGCTCAACGCGCTGCGGCCGGTCTGGCGTGTCGTGCGCTGGCCGCGGGCGGAGACGTTCGCCGGCGACGTCGACGTCGTGCACACGATCGCGCTGACGCCGATCCCGACGCGCAAGCCGCAGGTGGTGACGATCCACGACATGCTCCCGATCACGCACGCGGAGCTCTATCCGCCGGGAGCGGACGAGGGGCAGCGCGCCGAGCTCGCGGAGGCGACGCGGGCGCGGGTGATCGTGACGACGTGCGAGGCGACGGCCGACGAGATCGTCCGCGTCGCAGGGCTCCCGCGTGAGCGGATCGTGATCGCGCGGCCCGGTGTGCTGCCGCCCCAGGGCGAGGCGCCGATCCCCGTCGAGCCGCCGTTCGTCCTCGCGGTCGGCCAGGTGACGCCGAGGAAGGGCTTCGACGTGATCGCGGAGGCCGCGGCGCTGCTCGGCGAGCGCTGTCCGCCGGTCGTCCTCGCCGGTCCCGACTGGTGGCGCTCCGAGGACATCCGCAGCCGGATCGCGGAGGTCGACGTGCACCGGCGCGTGCGGCTGCTCGGCCCGGTCGACGATGCGACGCTCGCCTCGCTCTACCGCGCCGCCACGATCGTCTGCCATGCGAGCCGCGGCGAGGGCTTCGGGATGACGTGCCTCGAGGCGATGGCGTTCGGCGCCGCGGTCGTCGCCACCGACCTGCCGTCCGTCCGCGAGCTGTCCGCCGGTGCCGTCGAGCTCGTTCCGGTCGGCGACGCCGAGGCGCTGGCCGACGCGCTTCGTGGGCTGCTCGACGACGAGTCGCGCCGCCGGGAGCTCGGCGAGGCCGCCCGCAAGCGCGCGGCGGAGTTCAGCTGGGAGCGGATGGCCGCCGAGGTCGTGGACGCCTACCGGCTCGCGCTCGCTGCATGAGGTCGCTGCTCGTCCTGCCGGAGCCGCCGCTCCCGGAAGGAGGCGCCTCGGGCCGCTGTGCCCTGGCGCTGATCCGCGGGCTCCGCGAGCACGGCGTCGACCTCCGGGTGCTCGCCGCACGCCAGGAGTGGGCCGTGCCCGGCGATCCCCCGGAAGGGATCGAGGTCGTCGACGTCGAGCCCGAGCCGGCGGGGCTGCGGCCGCGGATGCTCAGTCTCACGCGGCCGCTCGGAGGGCTCGCGCGGAGCGAGCTCGCGGACCGGGTGCGAGCCGCTGCCGCTGAGGCGGACGTCGTTCATCTCGAGGAGATCCCGACGGCGGGCCTTGGACGCGACCTGTCGCAGCCCGTCGTCGCGCACCTGCACTACCTCGTGCGACGCGACCGGCCGTTCGGCGCGCCGTGGCGGCGCGAGTTCCGCCACGTGCTCGAGCTGGCGCGGGCCGAGGAGCGCGCGATCCGCCGCTACCGCTTCCTGATCGCGAGCTCCCCGGTCGTCGCGGACGAGCTCCGGTACCGCGCGCGGCCGTTGACGCGGGTCGTCCTCGCGCCGCTGTCGCTCGAGCCGGAGCGCTATCCGCCCGCGCCGCTCGACGGCCCACCCGTCGCCGGGCTGATCGGAAGCGCTGCCTGGCCGCCGACCGCCTCCGCGATCCGCCGGCTCGTCGGCGACGTCTGGCCACGCGTGCGCAGGCTCGCTCCGGACGCGCGGCTGCGCATCGCCGGCCGTGGCACCGACGCGCTCGTCGCGGGGGCGGAGGGAGTCGAAGCGCTCGGCGAGGTCCCCTCCGCGGGCGAGTTCCTGCGCGGCCTCTCGGTCCTGCTCTTTCCGCTCGAGCGCGGGAGCGGGATGAAGGTCAAGGTGCTGGAGGCGATCGCATCCGGTCTCCCGGTGGTGACGACCGCGAGCGGCGCCGAGGGCATCGACGCGAGCGCCCTCGTCGTCGAGCCGGATCCCGAGCGGATGGCCGGCGCGGCCGTGTCCATCCTCCGCGACGAGGCCGAGCGCAGGGAGCGCGGCGCCGAGGCCCGGCGGGTCTTCGAGCGCCTGTACACGCCGGGCCCGGCAACGGCGCCGATCGCCGAGCTGTACGAGCGGATGGCCTAGGCGCGCCAGCGGTCCCAGGCGGGGCCGAGCAGCGGATCGTCGAGCCAGATGGGGGCGATTCGCTCCGCCGGCGGGATCTGGGCTTCCGCGCCCAGCTGTTCGCCGCGCCTGACGTGCGAGAGCCCGTGGTGGAGCCAGCAGAGGGTTGCGAGCGGCCCGACCGCCTCGGCCGGGATCGCGAGCCGGGCCACATGGCGCCGGATCGTGTCGAACAGCGTGTCCGAGGCCGGCAGCTCTCCGCGGAGGAGCCGGATCGCGTGCTCGGCGCGCTGCTCGGCGGTTCGCGCCCCGTCGAGGAGCCCGAGCGCGTCGACGGCGAAGTAGAGGAGGTCCCACAGCGGCAGTCCGTCGGCGCGCGCGGACTCCCAGTCGAGGACCGTGAACTCGCCGGGCGCGGCCCAGACCGTGTTCCAGGTGCCGAGGTCGTTGTGCTGGAGCACCGCGGGCAGCTCGGCGAGCCCGGAGAGGAGGCTCGCGGGCGCTTTCCAGCTCGGCAGGACCTCGCGCTCCAGCCGGGCGAGCTCGTCGCCGAGCGCGCCGGGACCCGCCGTCTGCGCTCCCACGTCCGAGACCCAGCCAGCGACGTCGTCGAACGCTTGCCGTCCATGAGCTCGATCTCGCGCGAGGAGCGTCGAGAGCCGTTCCCCGACAGCCGCGGTCTCGACGGAAGCATGGCGGCCCTCGACCTCGAACCGCCCGAGGAGGCGCGGAGCGTGCCGGAGCGCGACGCCTCCGGCCGTCTCGACGAGCGCGAGGCCGGCCTCGTCCTTCGCGAACGGCTCGTCGTACCCGGGCATCCGAGCCGTCTTGACCACCCATCCGGGATTGCGAGCGCCAGGCGCGAACACGTGGAAGACCGCGCGCGTCAGGTCGTCGCCCTGGCCGAGCGTCAGGAACCAGCCCGCGTCGGCGGGCACTCCGAAGCGCGCTGCGGCCGCGAGCGTCGCCGGCGGGCCGGGCTCACGCAGGCCGAGAGCTTGCAACGGGCGCGGGTCGGGGACGAAGCGCGCCAGTGCCGCGAGCGCTCGATTCCGCGCCTGCTTCGCGCGCGTCTCCGCGGGCCGCCAGGTGGTCAGCGCGTAGCCGACCGGGGCGTCGCGCTCGAGCGGCAGCAGGAGGTCGGGCGCCTCGATGCTCGGAAGCGGGAGGAAGCGCGTCGTCGCGTAGCCGGCGCGCCGAAGCTTCCGCGCGCCGCCGCGGCCCTCGAGCACGACGGCGCGGGCGCCGAGCCCGAGCGCGTCGGCTGCGCGCTCGACCGGTGCAACCGCGAGGTCGAGGTCCGTATCCGCGAGCTCCACGCCGGCCTCGTCGAGGCCGCTGCGCCAGGCGTCGAGCCCGATCACCGCGGCACGGCGGACCTCGTGCGGGAACGCGAAGCGGAGATCGATCCGACGAAGGCTCATCGGCGCCAGGGCGGCGGCTCGCCCGTCACGACCTTCCAGAGCACCGCGACCGGCCCGTCGCCCGCATGGACCGCGATCCGGCGCAGGCACCACGCATCCGTCCCGATCCCGTTCCGTCCCTTCTCCGTCGTCCATGCCGCGCGAAAGCCCGCCGAGACCGCCGCCGACCGCACCTCTTCGTCATGGCTGCCGTTCGGGTAGGCGAAGAGCAGCGAGACCGTCCGGAAGCCGCTCCCGGAGATCGGCGAGCGACCCGCCGACCTCGTCCGCGAGCTCGTCGCCTTCGAGGCCGGCCAGAGGTCTGTGCGTGCGCGCGTGGGCGCCGATGCGCACCCCGCGGCGGCTCAGCTCCTCGAGGTCGGCCCACGAGAGCAGCGGCTCTCCGTCCAGCCAGGTCGCGGAGCCGCCGACCTCGCGCGTGGGGACGAAGAGCTGGGGCGCGGTCTCGGCGTGCTCGGAGAGCGGGCGCTCGCAGTCGGCCGTGCCGTCGTCGACGGTGACGACGAACGCGCGGTGCGGCAGCTGTCCCGTCGCCGTCGTGGAAGGCGAGCAGCTCCTCGGGGGTCAGCGGACGGAACCCGAGCCGCCGCAGGAAGCGGAGCTGGGCGGCGAAGCGGCCCGGATCGAGGTCGACTCGCTCCTGGCCCGCCTTGCCGTCGCCGGCGAGCCGGTGATAGAGGAGGGCGCAGTACGAGGCCGTGAGGCGGCGCCACTCCTCGCTCGACGCCGCTGTCCGCGCACCGGCCCAGAACGCGCGGTCGGCTGCAGCGCGCACGAGCGGGGCCGTTCCCCGCGCCGGCGTCGGGAGCCGCCTGGTGAGGCGATGACGAAGCCCGGCCTGGCACCACGCACCGAGCTCGAGCTCGGTCAACAGCGTCTTGTCGGCTCGCCAGATCTCGACCGAGGAGCGTCCGCGCGCGCGGCAGAGCCCGAGCAGCTCACGCGGCCCCGACAGTTCGTCCGGCGCGCCCCAGTCGAGCGCCACTCCCATGCGGCGAAGGCGCACTGCGATCGCTTCGGCCTGCGCCGGCCCGGGCGGCAGGCCCGCGGCGGCCTCTTCGATCACCTCGGGCGGCCCCGAGACGCGGTGCACGATCCGATCGAACGGCCCGACGAGCGCGCGATGCGTCGCGACGAGCGTGGCCGCTTCGGTCACGTGCCCCGGCCCGGCGACGGAGTGGAGCGTGGCGCTGCTCACCGGCTCGACGCCAGGTCGTAGACCTCGACCGTCTCGGCGACCATCTTCTCGACGCCGTACCGCTCGCGCGCCCGCTCGTGTGCCGCGGCGCCGAGCTCACGCCGCTTCTGGGGCGAGCCCGCGAGCTCCCCGAGCGCGGACGCCAGCGCCGCGGGGTCCTCGGGCGGAACGACGAGGCCGGCGCCGTCCAGCGCGAGACGGACGTCGCCGACATCGCTCGCGACGCAGGGCACGCCGCTCATCATCGCCTCGAGGAGGGCGAAGGGCAGCCCCTCCCAGCGGGACGGCAGACAGAAGGCCGACAGCTCCGCGTGGAACGCGGGGACGTCGTCGACGAAGCCGCGGAGCTCGACGCCGAGCCCCTCCGCCTGCGCGGCGAGAGCGGCACGATCCGGCCCGTCGCCTGCGATCACGGTCGCGATCGAAACGCCCTCGGACTCGAGCCTCCGCACCGCCTCGATCAGCACGTCGAAGCCCTTCTGGTCGGTCAGGCGGCCGATCGCACCGACGCGAAAGGGCCGATCGACCGTCACGACCGGGGGCCGCTCCTCGACGCCGTTCGCGATCACCCGCACCTGGGCCAGACCGAGCTCCTCGCCGAGCTGGCGCCTGGTCTCCTCGGAGACGGCGATCAGCCCGGCCAGCCGACCGGTAGGCGCGGCGGAGGATCGCGATCTGGGCCGTGCTCTCGAGGGGCGCCACGACGTGCAGCGTCGCGACCGCGCGCATCCGGAGCAGCCCGCACAGCCCGATCACGTGGCGGTTGTTGGCCGCGGTGGCCATGTTCACGTGCACGAGGTCGGGCCGGGTCCCGCGCAGAGCGCGCGCCGCCCCCGCCAAACGCGCGACGTCCGTCTTCCCGCGCGGCCGCTCGAACGTGACCAGAGCGTCGCCCGCAGCCCGGCGAAGCTGCTCGGGAACGCCGGGAGTCGCGAGCAACGTCCGCTCGAACCGCTCGGGGAGCCGCCGCAGGAGGTGTGCGGCGTACGCCTCGGCGCCCCCGTAGACGTCGCTGTCCACGACGATCGTCAGGCGGGTCGGGCCCATGGCACGGACGTTACTGCCCGCCGAGGATGCGCCAACCCGACCGAGCTACGATCATTCGAGGCCGATGTCCACGTTCCGTGAACGCATCGAGCGTCGGCTCCGCCACCTGCCGCCCGCCAGGCGCCTTCGCTTCACGCTCGCGCTCCGGTCGCTCGCGAGCATCGGTGACGGCACGCCGGTCCGCGTCCTCGACGCGGGCGCGGGCGACGGGCTGCTGGCCCTCGCGATCGCCGAGCGGCACCCGGCGTGGACCGTCGTGGCCGCGGATGTCCGCGAGGACGCGCTCGAGCGGGGGCGTGCGGACGCGGACCGGGACGGCATCGGCAACGTGCGCTTCGAGCAGCTCGACCTCACGCGCCCGATTCCGGAAGGCGGGTACGACGTCGTGCTCGCGCTCGAGTGCCTCGAGGAGATCGCCGACGACGAGGCGGCCACCGCGGCCTTCGCCGGCGCGCTGCGACCGGATGGACTGCTGCTCGTCCATGTTCCGGAGCGCGACTGGCAGCCGGTGCTGGGCGGCAGCGAGGCGACCTGGAGAGACGAGGTCCGCCACGGCTACACGCGCGACGAGCTCGTCGCGCTCCTCGAGCGGCACGGGCTGCACGTCCTCCGCGTGACGCCGACGACCCGCGGCACGGTGCGGCTGGCGCAGGAGGTGCGGGACCGGATCAAGACCTCACGGCTCGCGGTGCGCGCCGCGGCGTACGTCCCGCTGACGGCCGCGCTCTGGCTCGAGCGGCTCGGCGTCACGTGGGGGCCGGCCCGCGCGCTCTACGCGGAGGCGCGGAAGCCGGCGTGAGGCGGTTCCTCGTCCCCGAGGCGGACGGGCCGGTCGAGCCGGGCGCTCCGCCGAGCTTCTCGGTGCTCATCCGCACCTACCAGAGCGCCGACACCGTCGGGGAGGCCGTCGAGTCGGCGCTCGGGCAGACGCTCGCGCCCTTCGAGGTGGTCGTCTACGACGACGGCTCGACCGACGGCACGGGCGACGCGCTGCGGCCGTACGGCGACCGGATCCGCTACCTCCGGCGCGAGAACGCCGGTGCCGCTGCGGCATTCGACGGCGGCGTGGAGGCGGCGAGCGGCGACTTCGTCGTCGTGCTCGACGCGGACGACGTGTTCGAGCCGGAGCGGATCGAGGCGCTCTCGGAGCTCGCCACGGCGCGACCCGACCTCGACATCGTGACGACCGACGCGGCCTGGGAATCGGAAGGACGGGTTGTCGGCCGCTTCAACGGGCCGGCGAACCCGTTCGAGGTCGAGAACCAGCGCGCCGCGATTCTCGAGCGCTGCTTCATCGTCGCGCCGGCGGTGCGCCGATCGAGCGTGCTCCGGGTGGGCGGGCAGGACACGGAGCTCCAGGTCTCCGCCGACTGGGACTGCTGGATCCGGATGATTCTCGGCGGATCGAAGGCCGGATCGGTCGACGAGCCGCTCCTGCGCTACCGGCTGCGAGAAGGAAGCGTCAGCTCGGAACGGCTCACGTCGTTCCAGCATCGCGTCGACATGCTCGAGCACCTCCGGACGAATCGAGCATTGCGGGACGAGGACCTCGCCGTGCTCGATGCGGCGCTCGCGCGACACAAGCAGACGCTCGCGCTGGCAAGAGCCCTCGACGCAGCACACCGCGGCGACGGTGACGCGCGCGAGCTGGCGCTGGCCGTCGCCCGTGACGAGGCGCATGGGCGCAAGACGAGGCTGAAGGCGGCCGTGCTCGCAGCGGCGCCGTCCGCGATTCGACCGCGACTCGTCGACCGCCTCGGCTTCCCTTCGCGCCTGGCCCGCCGTGAGGTTGGGAGCTCGGACTGAGCCTCGAGCCTCCGACCAACCCCCAGGCAGAGGGCGAGGACGCCGCAGCCGCCACCACCGGCGCGTCGGTGCTGCGCGGCGGGAGCTGGAACCTCCTCGGGCTCTTCGTCCCGCAACTCGCGCTGCTCGTGCTCTCCGTCGCCGCCGCGCGCTTCCTCGGGCCCGACCAGTTCGGCCGCCAGAGCTTCATCGCCTTCGTCGAGGTCTCGGTCGTGATGCTGCTCGCCGGCGGGCTCCCGCTGGCGCTCGCGCGCTACGCCGGCGATGCGCTCGGCCGCGGGCGGCGCGGTGTCGTGATCGGCCTCGCCCGCTGGGTCGGCCGGATGTCGATCGCAGCCGCCGTCGTCGGCGCGGCGATCATGGTCGGCTTCGGGCTCGCAGGCGCGACGCCGCGGGCTGCGTGGTTCATCGCGGCGGTCGTCGTCGCGGCCTCGCTCCTCCAGCGCGTTCCGTCGGCCGTGCTCAACGGGCTGCAGAAGTGGCGAGCGGCATCCGTCGTCGGCGTCGTCATGGCCGTGGTCGCCGCTGTCGCGACGGTCCTCGTGCTCTGGGCCGGAGGCGGGATCGTCGGCATGTTCGCGGTCGAGGCCGCCGTGACCCTCGCGAGCCTCCTCTGGCTCTGGTCGCTGTCACGCCGCGCAGAGGCGACGCTCGGCCCGCCCGAGCCGGTCGACCCGGCCCTCCGCCGCGACTTCCTGCGCTACGCCTTCATCGCCTCGCTGGGCGTGATCCTGACCTTCGTCGTCTGGCGCCGCTCCGAGTTCCTGTTCCTGAACCACTATTCGACCGACTCCGAGATCGCGATCTACTCGGTCGCCTTCTCGTCGGTCGCGGCGCTGCTCCTGATCCCGCAGGCGATCGTCGGCGTCCTGCTGCCGGCCGTGGCCACGCTGCTCGGCGCGGGGGCGACGGAGCGCATCCGCCAGGGCTTCGAGCGGGCGATCAGGCTGCTCCTCGTGCTCACGCTCCCGATGACGGCGTTCGCGATCGCGCTCGGCCCGCTGACGCTGCGCGTCGTCTACGGCGAGGGCTTCAGCGGCGCCGGCCCGGTCGTCGTGCTCCTGCTGCTTCCGCTTCCGATCGTGACGCTGATGAACCTGAGCAAGGTCGTGCTCGCCGGGATGGGCAGGCAGCGCTTCCAGCTCGCGAGTGGAGCGGTCGGAGCGGCGGCGAACATCGGCCTCGACTTCGCCCTGATCCCGCACTACGACGCCCTGGGCGCCGCCCTCGCGAACGCCGGCGGGCAGCTCGTCTCCGGGCTGCCGGTGCTCGTGTACGCGATTCGGCGGATCGGCGTCGAGCGCTGGGAGCCGTGGCCGCTGGCGCGCACGCTGCTCGCGTCGATCGGGGCCGGGGTCGCCGGCTGGCTCGCGCAGCACTGGCTCGGCGGCGTGGCGGGCATCCTCGTCGGGCTGGCGGCGGCGACGGTCGTGTTCGCGACGCTCGCCGTTGCGCTCCGGATCCTCACCGTGTCCGACGCCGTGTGGCTGGACGACCTGATCGGGCGCCTGTTCGGAGGTCGCATGGGACGACTGATCCGGGTCTGCGCGCGCCCCGGTGCGGCATGACCTCGATCCTCGCGCCGCCCGCGCCCGCAGGGCTCGAACCGGGGCCGGAGGTGTCGTTCAGCGTCCTGATCGCCGCGTACAACGTCGCGGGACTCATCGGTGACGCGCTCGGCTCGGCGCTCGGACAGACGAGAGCGCCGCTCGAGGTGATCGTCTGCGACGACGGGTCGACGGACGACCTCGACCGCGCGCTGGCGCCCTTCATCGAGCGGATCACGCTGATCCGGAAGGAGAACGGGGGCGAGGCGACGGCCAAGAACGCGGCCGCCCGCGCCGCGTCGGGCGACTTCGTGGTCATCCTCGATGCCGACGACGTGTATCTCCCGGGACGCCTCGCGGCGCTCGCCGAGCTCGCGTGGGCGCGTCCCGACCTCGACGTGCTGACGAGCGACGCCGTCCTCGAGGTGGACGGCGAGGCGGTCCGCCGCTGCTACACGCCCGAGCTCCCGTTCGAGGTCGACGACCAGCGGTCCGCGATCCTGCGCCGCAACTTCGTCTTCGGCCTCGCCGCGGTGCGTCGCGAGCGCTTCCTCGAGGCCGGCGGGTTCGACGAGTCGCTGCGGTACGCGACGGACTGGGACCTCTGGGCGCGGCTGATCCTCGACGGCTCGCGCGTCGGGGCCGTGATGGAGCCGCTCGCGCGCTACCGGCTCCGCCCGGGAAGTCTCAGCGGAAGCCGCGCCAATCTGATCGCCGGCCGCGTGCGCGTGCTCGAGAAGGCGGCCGGTCATCCATCGCTGTCTGCGGCGGAACGGCGAACCGTCGACGACTCGCTCGCCCTCGAGCGGCGCCGCCTGGCGCTCGCCGAGGCGCGGGCGGCTCTCGCGGGCGAGCTCCCGGATCCGCGCCGGCGCTCGCTGCGGGTCGCCTTCGGGCGCGGGCACGGCCTGCGGACGCGCGTCAAGAGCCTGGCCGCGGCCGTCGCGCCGGGCTGGGCGGGACGCCGGCTCGCCGAGGGGGACAGCGAGACGACCGGCGGCGTCCGCCTACCTGCTGACTGAGAGGGACCGTCCGGCCTTGCGGGCTCCGCGGGCCGCTGCTCCGGAGAGGCGACGCACCACCGGCCGGAGGCAGCGCCGGCGCCTGCACGCCGCCCGCAGGACCACTGCCTGCGCAGGGCCCACCGTGACCGTCGACCCGATCGTGCCGTTCGGGAGCACGTAGTTGCCGCCGAGGCTGACGGTCTGGGAGGTCGAGGGCGACGGGTCGAGCACGACGATCCCGTTCGCGAAGACGCGCTTCCACGCCACTCCGGCCCGCACCCGCGCTCCGGTCGGTGCGCCGACGTCGGTCGTCCAGTCTTCGAAGTAGGGGTCCTGCGCCTCGGGCGTCGTCGGCTCGAAGGCGAGGGCGCTCGGGCCGCCGTTCCAGTCGAGGAGGAAGCTCGCACGGGCGTAGCGCATCGAGCGCACGTCGCCGGAGGGCGCGTACGTGACCCCGACGAACGTCTTGCCCGCCGCCTCGGTGCGCGCGAACAGCGCCTGGCGTCCGCTCCAGTCGTTGTGCGTGCCGTCGTCCGTGAGCCAGCGGCTGTCGTCGCGGCCCCACTTCGAGAAGTACTCCTGGACGGCGCCCGACGAGTAGGAGACCCAGCGATCCCAGCGAGCCAGGCCGTTCTGCGTCCACCAGTCGTCGAGCGCGATGTTCGGCATGGCCATGAAGCCCGCGCTGCGCAGGGCGGGCCCGACGTGCGCGAGGAAGCTCTCGGTCGCGGCGGTGTACGCGTCGGCCGTCGGGTACCGCGCGATCGTGCGGCCGCACAGGTGCCAGGTCTCGGACTGGTTCACGTCGTCGAGCATCACGCCGTCCCAGGGCGCAGAACGCAGGTCGGCCAGGACGTTGGCGAGCCAGGCCTGCTGGTACGAGGCGTCGCCGACGTCCATCTGCCACGCGCCGTGGAAGTCGCAGAACTCGATTCTCGCGCCGGTCGTGTCCGCCAGGAACCAATCGGGCCGGTTCGCGTCCGCCCAGCAGTAGCCGACCCCGGCCGGGAGCCTCGCGTCGTCGACTCCGCCGTGGCACGCGTACGAGACGCTGGCCGCAGCGTCCTTGTAGACGAGCACCTTGAGGCCCGGGCTCGCGCTCTTCAGCTGCGGGATCAGCCCCGCCTGCCACGAGTGCAGGACGACGTACGAGTAGCGGCCCGGGACCGAGAGGCCGTAGTCCGCGCAGCCGCTGCAGATGCGCAGCGCGGCCGTCGTCGGCACGCCTTGCTGGTTCGGGATGCCGTGCGCGCTCTGCGCTCCGCCGAGTAGTGGCAGCGCAAGCGCGAGGGCGGCGAGGAGGGTGCGGCGTGGGCGGCTGGACAAGCTGGGCATCCCTTGAAGACGTGCCGCAGCTTCTGTCTTCGCATCGACGCCCCGCCGCGCGGGCGTGACACTCGATGTAGTGAAGCAGAGATCAGGTCAGCGCGTCGTAGAGCGCCACGGTCTCGCCGACCATCCGCTCCAGTCCGAACTCGCGCCGGACGCGCTCGCGGCCGGCCTCGCCGAGTCGGCCGGCGCCTTCCGGGTCGGCGAGG
This sequence comes from uncultured Actinomycetes bacterium, assembly GCA_963742635.1. GTDB lineage: Bacteria > Actinomycetota > Thermoleophilia > Gaiellales > Gaiellaceae > VAXT01. The sequence continues at coordinate 143,333 of CAVUMW010000002.1, read as the reverse complement.
ATCCGCTCGACCGCGGCCGCCGCCGCTGCCGGATCGCCCGGTTCGAAGAGAAACCCGGTCTCGCCGTCGACGACCTGCTCCGGAACGCCGCCGACGCGCGTCGCGACGACGGGCACGCCCGCGGCCATCGCCTCGAGCACCGTGTACGGAAGCCCCTCGTAGTCGCTCGTCAGCAGGAAGCACGCCGCCTCGGAGAGCAGCCCTGCCACATCCTCAGCTTGGGTCAGCAGCCGCACGTGGCCGCTCAGACCGAGCTCGCCGACGAGCGCCGATCGTCTCCGCCTCGAGCGGCCCGTGCGCGGCCAGCTCGAGCTCCGCCTCGGGAAACCGCTCACGCACGCGCGCGAGTGCCTGGATCGCGACGTCGGGACGCTTCTGCGGCGCGAGCCGGCCGACGACGACGATGCGCCCGGGCACCACCCGGCGAGGCCGGTCGTACGCGTCCGCGTCGATCCCGTTGTGGATCACCCGGTACTGGGCCGCGGTGCCGACACGTGCCTCGAGGCCGGCGCGGCATTCGGCATCCGACACGCCGACGATCGCGCGGCACCAGTGCGCGGCACGCCGTTCGAGGGCGAGCCATGCGCGAGAGCGCCGCTCGCGAGCCCAGAACGACCAGGCGTGCGGCGTGAACACGGTCACGTTCCGCCGCCCGCGCAGCGTGGCCGCGAGCCGGGTCATGAAGCCGGCCTTGGACGCGTGCGCATGGACGACGTCCGCCCGCCCGACGAGCCCGAGCAGGCGCCTGAAGTCCACGGCGTCCGACGGCCCCGGCTCCTTCCCGGGCCTGAGGGGATGCATCGTCACACCGGGCCGCTCCGAGAGCTCGAGCCACGGCTCGGACCCCGGGCGGGCAGGCGAGGTCGACCGTCCAGCGCTCGGGATCGAGCCCCTCGACCAGGTCGATCACGTGCCGCGTCACGCCTCCGTCCGGCGGATACAGGCTCAAGAGCAGGCGCCGAGGGCCCGACGAAGAAGAGGGGGCTATCCTTCGATTGCCTGTCGGCATGCCGTCCTCGGTTTCATGAACCTCACAGAGATTCTCTCCGTACTGTGGCACCGCAAGCTCGTGGTGCTCGGGGTGACGGCGCTCGTGATCGCGTGCGCGGTCGGCGCCCTGGCGCTGATCACGCCGCAGTACCGGTCGACGTCGACGCTCGCGCTCGAGCCGCAGAGGCTCGGCAACGACCTGCTCTTCTTCCAGACGATCGACTCGATCACGCCGATCTACGCGGCGGCCGCCGAGTCGGAGACGACGCTCGCCGCGGCCAAGGCCCGTAACGGCGGGGAGCTCGCGACGATCTCGGTTCGCACGTTCGCGCAGTCTCCGATCTTCAAGATCGACGCGCAATCGACGGACGCGAGCCTCGCGCAGAGCTCGGCCCAGGCGGTCACCGACGTCCTCCGCGGCCGGGTCGACTCCGGAGAGGTGGGGATCGCCTCGCTGCAGCTGACCCAGATCGACAAGCCGACGGTCCCGACGAGCCCCGTCTTCCCGAACAAGAAGCTGACGATCGCGGTCGCCGTCCTGCTCGGGCTCGGTCTCGGCGTCGCGGCCGCGCTGCTCATGGAGCGCTTCACGAGCCGCATCCGCACGAGAGCCGATCTCGCCGAGGCCAGCGGGCTCCCGATCTTCGCCGAGCTGCCCCGCCAGGGGTCGCTGGCCCGGGTGACGCCTGAGCTGCTCACGAACAGCCCGTCTCTGCGCTCGATCAACGAGGCGTTGCGCGACCTGCGCACGAACCTCGCGTTCGCGGGCAACGGCGACATCGAGACCGTCGCCGTGACGAGCCCGGAAGGGAGTCACGGGAAGACGACGATCGCGTTCGGGCTCGCGGTCGCGATCGCACGCACGGGCGCGAAGACGCTGCTGATCGACGCCGACCTGCGGCGCGGCCGGCTCGCGGAGATGCTCGACGTGCCGCGCATCCCGGGCCTCTACGAGGCGATGAACGGCTCGGCGCTCGGCCCGGGAGTCATCCGCCACACGGCGCTCCCGAACCTCGACCTGATCACCGGCGGCCGGCTCGTCAGCGACCCCGGCGAGCTGCTCGCGACGCGCTTCGCCGAGATGCTCAACGAGCTCCGGCCGCGGTACGAGGCGATCGTGATCGACACGACACCGGTCGTCCCGGTCAACGACGGCCGCATCGTCGCGAGCCTCGCGAAGGCCACGGTGCTCGTGGCGAGCTCGGGTGGAGCGACCAGGCGCTCGGTCGAGGAGGCCGTGAGCCGCCTCTCGCTGATCGCGGTCACTCCGGCCGGCGCGGTGCTGAACAAGTCTCGGAGCCGTCAGGCGCGCGGCTACTACGCACACGACGGCGCGGATCGCGCGGACGACGAGCAGCCCGTCCGCGAACGGGTCTAGCCCCCGGGCGATGGCCTTCGGCGCTTCGGCGACGGGTTCGATCCGGAGCTCGCGGCTCAGCGACGCGCTCGCCTTCGCGCTGATGGCGGCGGTCGCAATTCCGCTCGCGATCGGCGCGGCGGTGCGGCCGACCCTCCTGCTCGGCGGGCTCGCTCGCGCTCGTCGTGATCGGGGTCTGCCTGGCGCGGGTCGACCTCGCGCTCCTGCTCCTGATCGCGGCCGCGCCGCTCGAGGGGCTGTTCCAGGGCGGCGCGAGCGGTGGCCTGAGCGTGACGAAGGCGGTCGGCGCGCTCTGCTTCCTCAGCTTCGGGCTGAGCGCGGTCGCCACCGGGCGCCGGCTCTGGTTCGGCGTGCCGCACGCACTCGTGTTCGGCCTGCTCGGGATCGCGATGCTCTCGACGCTCGGCGCCGAGTCGACCTCGGACGCGCTGGCCACGACGACGCGCTACGCGAGCTTCGTCGCCCTCTTCTTCGTGATCAGCCAGTTCGTCGGCGACCACGTGCTGCACACGCGGATCGCGTGGGTGCTGTCGGCGGCGGCGACCGTGGCCGGAGCGGTCGCGTCCTGGAACTTCCTGTCCGGGAAGACGCTCTCGGCCCGGCTCACGTACGGCGACCCGAACGACGTCGCGTTCATCCTCGCCACGACCCTGCCGCTCACGTTCTGGCTGCTCCGGGAGCCCGGACGGCGGCGCGCGCTCGTGGTCGCGATGATCGGCGTGATCTCGGTCTCGACCCTGCTCACGCTGTCCCGCGGCGCGCTCGTCGGGCTCGGCGCGGCCGTGCTCTGGCTCGCGTTCACCGAGCGCCGGTTCGTGAAGCCGCTGCTCGCGGGAGCCCTGGTCGCGGCGCTCGTCCTCGGAACCGTCTACCACGTGAAGCAGAACCGGATCGAGACCGGGCTGCGCGCGAAGGAGAAGGTGGCGGGCGCGAACGTGTCGAGCCGGCTCGAGGCGTTCAGCGCGGCCGCTCGGCTCTCGATCGAGCACCCGCTGCTCGGGGTCGGCCCGGGCAACTTCCAGTTCCACTTCCTCGAGGCGACCGACAGCCCGCCCGGCGCCCAGCGGCTCGTCGTCGTCCACGACGCGTACCTCGACATCGCAGCCGAGCTCGGGCCGCTGGCGATGGTGCTCTTCCTCGGCTACCTGGGCGTCGTGTTCGCGCAGCTGAGCGGTGCGCGGCGGCGCGGGCTGGGGCCGCCGGGCCTGGCGGCGGCGCTGCGCATCTCGCTGATCGTGGGGACGTTCTCCGCGCTGACGCTGTCCGAGCAGTACTTCGCGCCGTTCTGGTTGATCGGAGGGCTGGCGGCGGCCCTGTGGCAGGAGCAGAGCCTGAGCGAGCGGCCCGCGCCCGCGTGAGGGTCGTCTACGCCTGCAGCCTGACCGCCGGAGGGCCGCTCACCCATCTTCGCGACCTCGCGCCGAACGTGGCGGCCGAGGGGGTCGACGTCCGAGTCGTGTGCGCGGACGAGGAGATCGCCGAGTCGTTCCGCGCCCTCGGAGTCGAGGCCGTGGCGCGCCCGCTGCGGAACAAGCTCGATGCGCCCGGCGCCGTGCGGACGTGGCCCGAGCTCGCCGACGCGGACATCGTGCACACGCACGACCGCCGGACGGGCCTTCTGGTCAGGCCGCTCGCGCGCGGGCGCCACGCGAGGTCCGTGCACACGTTCCACGGCGTCCCCGACGAGCTCTTCGGCCGCGTCGGCCGTGACGTGCCGGTCGAGGACCCGACCGCGTCGAGGGCGCGGCTCCTGTGGCTCGAGCACGGGCTCCTGCGGATGGAGGCGCTGCTCAGCCACTTCGGAGCCGTCGTCGTCCCCTCGCAGGCGCTCGCGGACTACGTGGCCGCGCACGGCTTTCCGCGCAGGACGCTGCACGTGATTCCGAACGGGATCACGGTCCGCAGGCGCGAGCCCGCGCCGGCTCACGAGCCGGTCGTGATCGGCACCGCGGCGCTGCTCGAGCGGCGCAAGGGGATCGACGTCCTGCTCGAGGCGAGCGCCCGCCTGGCGACGCCGCACCGCCTCGTGATCTACGGGGACGGCCCGCTGCGCGCAGAGCTGGAGGCGGCCGCGCGCGACCTGGGGGCGCCCGCCGAGTTCCCGGGTTTCGTCTCGGACGTCGAGGAGAGGATCGCGGAGCTGGACGTGTTCGTGCTCCCGAGCCGGGGCGAGAACCTGCCGATCGCGATCCTCGAGGCGATGGCCGCGGCGCTGCCCGTGGTCGCGACGCGCGTCGGCGGCGTGCCGGAGGTGGTCGTCGACGGCGAGACCGGGCTCCTCGTCGAGCCGGAGGACGCCGCCGGCCTCGCGGCTGCGCTCGACCGGGTCGCCTCCGACGACGCGTTCAGGCGGCGCCTCGGGCAAGCCGGCGCGACACGGATCGTCGAGCACTTCGACGCGCGGTCGACGGCGCGGCAGATGGTCGAGCTCTACCGGAACCTCGTCTGATGCGGATCCTGCACGCGATCCAGGAGCTGGGCACGGGCGGCGCGGAGCGGGTCGTCGTCGCGCTCGCGCGAGGCGCGCAGGCGGCCGGTCACGAGGTCGCGGTCGCCTCTGCTCAGGGCGGTCTCGTCGCCCAGGTCGACGGGCCGCACTACCCGCTGCCGCTCGTCGAGCGCCGGCTCTCCCGGCTGCCGGGTGCGATCTTCGCCGTTCGCCGGGCTGTTCATCGCTTCCGACCCGGCCTCGTGCACTGTCACAACCCGGGCATCGCCGCAGCCGCGGGGCCGGCGACGCTTCGCGGACGGCGCCCGCCCGGGCTCGTCAGCGTCCACGGCGTTCCGGACGAGGACTACCGCCGCGCCGCACAGGCCCTCCGGCTCGCGGGGCTGCCGGTCGTCGCCTGCGGCCCGGGCGTCGCTCTCGGGCTCGAGGAGGCGGGCCTCGAGCCGACGACGACGATCCTCAACGGCGTGTCGCCCGCCCCGCCGCCGGCCGATCGCGCGGCGCTCACACAGGAGTGGGGGATCGCGCCGGACCGTCCGCTCGTGCTCAGTGTCGGCCGGCTCGTGCCGGTGAAGAACCACGAGCTCGCGATTCGCGCTCTCGCCGAGGTCGACGACGTCTCGCTCGCGATCGTCGGCGAGGGCCCGCTGCTCGACGAGCTGCGGCGTGCCGCCCGGGACGCCGGCGTCGAGGAGCGGGTCGTCTTCGCCGGCCTGCGGCCCGATGCCCGCGAGCTGATCGGCGCCGCGGACGCCGTCGTCCTCCCCTCCCGGGCGGAGGGCCTGCCGCTGGTCGCGCTCGAAGCGCTGGCCGCGGGCACGCCGCTCGTCGCAACCGCCGTCCGCGGTGTGCGCGAGCTCGTCGACGACCGAACCGCGCTGCTCGCTCCTCCGAACGACCCGAGCGCTCTCGCCGCCGAGCTCCGCCGCGTGCTCGCGGACGAGGCGCTCGCGGAGCGCCTCAGCCTTGCCGGCCGCGAGCTCGCCGCTCGGCACAGCGAGGAGGCGATGATCGCGGCCTATCTCGACCTCTACGAGCGCCTGGCTGCGCGCGGTTAACGTTCGCCGCCTGTGAGCGACGAGCTCGACGTCGTGGTCATCTGCAGCGGCAACCGCTTCCGCAGCCCGATCGCGGAAGCCGTCCTCCGCCGCGAAACCGAGGGCCTCCCGGTCCGTGTCCGCTCGTTCGGGACGATGGACCTGCCGGAGTCGGGAGTGCTTCCCGAGGCGCTCGAGCTCGCCCCGGGCCTCGACCTCACCTCACACCGCTCCCACCCGCTCGCGGGCCAGGATCTGAGCGAGGCCGACCTCGTGATCGGGTTCGAGCCGATCCACATCTCGACCGCCGTCGTCGGAGCGCACGCGACAGCGCGAGCGGACGTTCCTCATCACCGAGCTCGTCGCGGGCCTCGAGGAGAGCCCGCCGCAACCCGAGGGCGACGCCGTCGAGCGCGCACGCGCAGCGGTCCACGAAGCCGACGAGGCGCGCAAGACGGCGCCCGGCGCCGCCCGCGAGATCGGAGACCCGATCGGCGGCCCGTCCGCGGTCTACCGGAGGACGGCGGACGAGGTGCAGCGCCTCACGAGCCGCGTGGCCGAGCTCCTCTTCCGCTAACCGGCGGGAGCCATCCGGACGCTCTCGATCACGTCCGCGAGGATCTCGTCGAGCCCGAGCGTGGGTTCCCAGCCAATCGCCTGCTCGATCTTCCCGATCGCCGGCGCACGGTGGAACATCTCCTCCGTCACGCCGCCCTCGAAGACCTCGTCGTAGGGCACGAAGGCGAGCTCGGAGCCGGAGCCCGTGACCTCGAGCACCCGCTCGGCCAGGGCGCGGATCGTGATCCGGTGGGTCGACCCGACGTTGTAGATCTCGCCGTCGGCGAGCTCGAGCAGGCCCCTGAGCGCGCGCACGACGTCGGAGACGTGGCAGAAGCACCGGGTCTGGCTGCCGTCGCCGTGGATCTCGAGCGGCTCCCCGGCCAGCGCGCTCTGCACGAAGCGCGGGATGACGTTCCCGTAGCGGCTGTTCTGCCGCGGCCCGACGGTGTTGAAGAGGCGCGCGATCACGCAGCGCAGGCCGCGCTCGTGGCGCAGCGCCAGCGCGAGGAACTCGTCGAGCGCCTTCGTGTCGGCGTACGCCCAGCGCTTCGCCGTCGTCGGCCCGTAGATCCGCTGCGCGTTCTCCTCGAGCAGGACGTCTTCAGGATGGTTGCCGTAGACCTCGGAGCTCGACGCGATCAGGACCGGCTTCTCGAAGCGCGCGCAGTACTCGAGCACGTTCTCGGCGCCCTGCACGTTCGTGAGCAGCGTGCGGCCCGGCTGCTCGACGATCAGGCGGACGCCGACGGCCGCGGCCAGGTGGTAGACGACGTCGCACCGGTGCACGAGCTCGCTGACCACGGACTGCGAGAGGACCGAGTCGACGACGAGGTGGAACCCGTCGCGCTCGCGGAGATGGAAGATGTTTGCCTCCTCGCCCGTCGAGAGGTCGTCGAGGGCGAAGACCTCCCAGCCCTCGTCGAGGAGCAGCTCGGAAAGGTGCGAGCCGATGAAGCCGGCGCCGCCGGTGACCAAAGCCCGCATCTTCCGCAAGATTAACGACCTCCTAACACGAAATAACCCGAACGAGGCATACGGCGGAAGGCGGCTACGGATACGGTGAGTCCAGCCGGCGGATGAGGCGTAAATCGTCGGCGAGCGGGAATAGCGGGGGCGTACGGGGAACTGCGGTCAACGAGGGGTAGAGCGGAGAGGAAAATGAGATCGAAATCTGCGGCACTTTTCGCCTGCGCGGGGCTAACCGCCTGCGCCATCCTGGGCCTCGCCGGACCTGCGGCGGCGGCGGCGAAACCGGACACATCACAAAGAATCTTCAGCGACCTCGCCGACAACGGGCGGCTCGACGGCCACTACACGCGTGCGCAGATCAACCGCGCGCTGCACTCGCCGTCGCTGCGCGGGTACGACCGGGCTCAGCCGGTTCGCGAGCTCACGTCAGTGCCCCGTTCGTCGATGCCGAGCTCGTCCGCTGACGGGCCTCTGCCGTTCAGCGGCCTGGACTTCGCGCTGTTCGCGGCGGTCGGCGGGCCGCTGCTCCTGCTCGGCGGCGGCGTCGGGCGCCTGGCCCGCGTGCGAATGAGATGACCGACCTCGCCGAACGTCAGGCTCCGCCGGCACTCGCCGGTGCACCGGCCGAACCGGGCGCGCTCCGTGCGCTCGGCCAGCGTGCCCAGACGGTCACCGGGGTCGGGGTTCGCCCCGGTCGCGCGTGGACCGTCGCCCGCGTCTCGCTCGACGCCTCGATGCTCTTCATCGCCGCAGCCGCGACGACGTTGGGCTCGAGCGCGGCCGGGCTGCCCGCTCCACCCCCGATCTGGCTCGCCGCCTACTCGGTCTTCGTCCTCGGCTTCGCCGCCCTCCGCGGCCTGTACGGCACGCGCCTTCGCTACGAGCTCCTCGAGGAGCTGCGCGCGGTCCTGGTCGCGGCCTCCCTCGCAACAGTTCCCCTCCTCCTCCTGCGCGGGCATCGCGTCCGACCCGGCCGACCTGTGGCCCCAGGGAATCCGCGCCTGGGCCTTCGCAGCCGCCTATCTCGCCGCCGGCCGCGTCGCGCTCCACTGGTCGCGCACGCAGGCGTACCGCCACGGCGAATCGTTCCGGCCGACGCTGATCATCGGCGCCGGCAAGGTCGGCAAGCTCACCGCCGCACGGCTCCTGTCGCAGCCCCAGCTCGGGCTCAAGCCGATCGGCTTCCTGGACAAGGACCCGCTGGTCGTCGAAGACGAGTCCCTGCCGCTCCCGGTCCTCGGCGCCAGCTGGGACCTCGACCGGGTCGTCTCGCAATACGGCGTCCAGCAGGTGATCGTGACGTTCTCCCGCGCGCCCCACGAGGTGCTGCTCCGGCTCGTGAAGCGTTGCGAGGAGCTCGGCATCCACGTGGCCTTCGTGCCGCGGCTGTTCGAGAGGATGACCAACAGGCTGACCGTCGAGCACTTCGGCGGCCTGCCGCTCATCTCCGCGCGCTCTCCGAATCCGAAAGGCCTCCAGTTCGCCGTCAAGTACGCGGCCGACCGCGTCGTGGCGCTCGGGCTGCTCCTGCTCGCGCTGCCGGTGATGATCCCGGCCGCGATCGCCGTCCTGCTGAGCACGGGCCGGCCGCTCTTCTTCCGCCAGGTCCGCGTGGGCCGCGACGGCCGGACGTTCGCGATGCTCAAGTTCCGGACGATGCGCCCCGAGACCGCGCCGGCCGCGCAGCCGATCGACCTCCCGCCGGACACCGCCCCGGGCGGCGTCGAGGGCGGCGACCGCCGCACCAAGGTCGGCTCGTTCCTGCGCAAGACCTCGATCGACGAGCTCCCGCAGCTGATCAACGTCCTCAGGGGCGAGATGAGCCTGATCGGCCCGCGACCCGAGCGCCCCGAGTTCGTCGGGCGCTTCGAGGAGAGCATCTACCGCTACGGCGACCGCCAGCGCGTGAAGGCGGGCATCACCGGCTGGGCGCAGGTGCACGGCCTCCGCGGCAAGACGTCGCTCACGGACCGGGTCGAGTGGGACAACTACTACATCGAGAACTGGTCGCTCTGGCTCGATCTGAAGGTGCTGATGCTGACCGTTCTCGCCGTAGTCCGCACGCGCCAGGCCGAGTAGCCGCTCAGGCTCGTAAAGCCTTTGTGAAACCGTGCCGATTGACTCATGTGGGTCACCGGCAGCGACAGAGGCGTGAGCTAACATGACCCTCAGTCCGTCGTTCTACCGTAGGGAGCGGTTGACCTCTTGTTCGAACGTTTCACTGAGAGAGCGCGCCAGGTAGTCGTCCTCGCACAGGACGAGGCCAGGGCGCTCAAGCACAACTACATCGGCACCGAGCACATCCTGCTCGGCCTGCTCCGGGAAGAGGAGGGGCTCGCCGCGCGGGTGCTGGAGTCTCTGGACATCACGGTCGAAGAGGTGCGGGCCCAGATCGCACGCATCGTCGGCCAGGGCGACGAGGTCACGACCGGCCAGATCCCGTTCACCCCGCGCGCGAAGAAGGTGCTCGAGCTCGCGCTGCGCGAGGCGCTCTCGCTGGGTCACAACTACATCGGCACCGAGCACATCCTCCTCGGCCTCGTCCGCGAGAACGAGGGCGTCGCCGCGCGGATCCTGCTCGACTTCGACGCCGACGCCGAAAAGATTCGCAACGAGATCATCCGCATGCTCTCCGGCCCGGGCCGGCGCCAGCAGGGCGGGGGCCAGGGAACCGGCGAGAAGGCGAAGAGCTCGAAGCTCCTCGACCAGTTCGGCCGCAACCTGACGCGGCAGGCCGCCGAGGGCAAGTCCGACCCGGTCGTCGGCCGCCAGACCGAGATCGAGCGCGTGATGCAGATCCTCTCGCGCCGCCAGAAGAACAACCCCGTGCTGATCGGCGAGCCGGGCGTCGGCAAGACCGCCGTCGTCGAAGGCCTCGCCCAGCGGATCGCCTCGGGCCAGGTGCCCGAGCTCCTCAAGGGCAAGCAGATCTACACGCTCGACCTGGCCGCCCTCGTCGCCGGCTCCAAGTACCGCGGCGAGTTCGAGGAGCGCCTGAAGAAGGTCATGAAGGAGATCATGCAGCGCGGCGACATCATTCTTTTCATCGACGAGCTCCATAACCTCGTCGGCGCCGGCGCGGCCGAGGGCGCGATCGACGCGGCCTCGATCCTGAAGCCGGCCCTCGCCCGCGGCGAGATGCAGACGATCGGCGCGACGACGCTCGACGAGTACCGCAAGTACCTCGAGCGCGACGCCGCCCTCGAGCGCCGCTTCCAGCAGATCCGCGTCGAGGAGCCGTCCGTCGACGACACGGTCGAGATCCTGCGCGGCCTGCGCGACCGCTACGAGGCGCACCATCGCTGCAAGATCTCCGACGAGGCGCTGCACGCCGCGGCGATCCTCGCCGACCGCTACATCCAGGACCGCCACCTGCCCGACAAGGCGATCGACCTCATCGACGAGGCCGCGTCGCGCATGCGCATCAAGAACATGACCGCGCCGCCGCGCTACCGCGAGCTCGAAGAGGAGATCACGAAGGTCCGCGGCGAGAAGGAAGAGGCGATCGAGTCCCAGGAGTTCGAGAAGGCCGCGTCGCTGCGCGACAAGGAGCGCAAGCTGACGCAGAAGAAGCGCGAGCTCGAGGAGAGCTGGCACGCCGAGGAGTCGGTCGACCAGCCGCAGATCGGCGAGGACGAGATCGCGGACATCGTCTCGATGTGGACGGGCATCCCGGTCTTCAAGCTGACCGAGGCCGAGTCGCAGAAGCTGATCCGCATGGAGGACGAGCTGCACAAGCGCGTCGTCGGCCAGGACGAGGCGATCGTCGCCGTGTCCAAGTCGATTCGTCGCGCGCGCGCGGGGATCAAGGACCCGAAGCGCCCGACCGGCTCGTTCATCTTCCTCGGCCCGTCGGGCGTGGGGAAGACCGAGCTTGCGCGCACGCTCGCCGAGTTCCTGTTCGGTGACGAGGACGCGATGATCCAGGTCGACATGTCGGAGTTCATGGAGAAGCACTCCGTGTCCCGGCTCGTCGGCTCGCCTCCGGGCTACATCGGCTACGACGAAGGCGGCCAGCTGACCGAGGCCGTCCGTCGCAAGCCGTACTCGGTGCTCCTACTGGACGAGATCGAAAAGGCGCACCCGGACGTGTTCAACATCCTCCTCCAGATCCTCGAGGAGGGGAAGCTGACCGACGCCCAGGGGCGCAAGGTCGACTTCCGGAACACGATCGTGATCATGACGTCGAACATCGGCGCGGCGTCCATCTCCAAGAACCAGTCGCTCGGCTTCTCGATCGGCGACGACTCCGGCCTGTCGTACGACGACATGAAGGAGCGCGTCATGAGCGAGCTGAAGAAGGTCTTCCGGCCCGAGCTCCTGAACCGCATCGACGAGGTGATCGTCTTCCACAAGCTGACGAAGGAAGAGATCAAGGTCATCGTCGACCTGCTCATGAAGCGGCTGCGCGACCAGATGGGCGTGCACGCCGCGGATGTCTCGTTGACCGACGAGGCGAAAGAGCTCCTCGTCGAGAAGGGGTACGACCCGACCATGGGCGCGAGGCCGCTGCGCCGCGCGATCCAGCGCTACATCGAGGATCCGCTGGCCGACTTCGTGCTCGGGCAAGAGATCACCGCAGGCTCGACGATCCTCGTCGACAAGAAGCGCGACTCCGACGACGAGGTCGAGATCACCATCATCCCGGGCGCTCCGCCCGAGGACATGGACAAGGTCACCGTTCCGCCCGAGGAGCCCGTCGCCGAAGGCGACGAGAGCTCCGAAGAGCCGGCCGAATAGCTTTCGTCCCCAGCTCGCGCTAGAGCATTGGCGCCTTCCTTCGATCCCCTGGAACGAGGGATGGCAAATGCGCAATCACCTTTTATGGTGAGTTGGCGGCCCGGTATGGCGTCAGGGCCGTTGGGACTGGCAATCGAGGGAGTGGGGGACTGCGGCCATGGGATGGACGAGCGGGCTTGCGCGCGCGAGACGTGCAGGCCGAGGGCGGATGTCGTGGCTGGTCGCTGCGGGCATCGTGTTCTCGGCGCTGCTGCTCGCGCCGGCGGCAACATCAGGGACGGACAGCATCGGGTCGGGGAGCCTCGACCGGCCGGCGGGCGGACTGCCCAACACCGGCGATGCGCTGAATCGGACGAAGTGGAAGGTGCAGGTCGGGGATTCGATCACCGACACGATCGTCGGTGTCGTCGATCCGAACCTGGACGGCGCGACCGAGGCCGATGTCGTGATCAAGAGCTCCGAGCGCGGCAACGTCACGGTGCGCGGCACGAAATCCGGGACGACGATCACGTTCTCCTGGACCGTGCCGGCCAATGCCTGCGCGACGATGGTCGTCGCGTACGGGCCGGTGGGCTCCAATCCGACCGGGAACAACTCGAACAACGACATCATCCGGATGCTCTTCGATCCGCCTGGGCATCAGGCGATCGCGGGCTTTGCGGCCGTGGACGGGAGCGGCAACGTCGTCGACTGTGGTGGCCCGCCACCGCCGCCTCCGCCTCCGCCTCCGCCACCACCACCTCCGCCACCTCCGCCTCCACCTCCGCCTCCTCCTCCGCCACCACCGCCTCCGCCTCCGCCACCTCCGCCTCCGCCTCCGCCTCCGCCTCCGCCACCTCCGCCTCCGCCTCCGCCCCACCTCCGCCTCCGCCACCTCCGCCTCCGCCGCCTCCGCCTCCACCTCCGCCTCCGCCACCTCCGCCTCCGCCTCCGCCTCCAGCGCCGGCGCCTGCGCGGAAGGCGAAGAAGCGGTGTCCGAAGGGCATGAGGCGCGTGCACCTCAAGCACGGCAAGCTGGGCAAGTGCAAGCGGGTGAAGCGAGCGAAGGGGATCGTCTTCAAGCGGCCTCCGTTCACCGGCTAGAGCCCGAGACGGGACCGGCGCGCTGCCGACGGCGCGCCGGTTCGCCCGTCTCTATGCTGGGGCGGTGAGCGCGACCAAGTTCGTCCTGCCAGAGTCGGAGATCCCGACCCGCTGGTACAACATCGCGTCCGACATGCCGAACCGGCCGCAGCCGGTCCTCCACCCGGGGACGGGCGAGCCGGTCGGCCCCGACGACCTGGCCCCGCTGTTCCCGATGGAGCTGATCCTCCAGGAGGTGAGCACGGAGCCCGAGGTCGCGATCCCGGACGAGGTGCTGGACATCTACAAGCTCTGGCGGCCGACGCCGCTCTACCGGGCCGAGCGGCTGGAACGCGCGCTCGGAACGAAGTCGCGGATCTTCTACAAGTACGAGGGCGTCAGCCCGGCCGGGAGCCACAAGCCCAACACCGCGGTCGCCCAGGCCTACTACAACAAGGCCGAGGGCCGCGCGCGCCTCTCGACGGAGACCGGCGCCGGCCAGTGGGGCAGCGCGCTCGCGTTCGCCTGCAAGCTCGTCGGGCTCGAGTGCAAGGTCTACATGGTCAAGGTCTCGTACGAGCAGAAGCCGTTCCGGCGCTCGCTGATGCACGTCTGGGGGTCGGAGGTCGTGGCGAGCCCGTCCGACGAGACGGAGGCGGGCCGGAAGGTGCTCTCGGAGCACCCGGACTCTCCGGGCAGCCTCGGCATCGCCATCTCGGAGGCGGTCGAGGATGCGGCCGGCCGTGACGACACCGCGTACTCGCTGGGCAGCGTCCTCAACCACGTCCTGCTGCACCAGACGGTGATCGGCCAGGAGGCGCTCGCCCAGATGGAGCTCGCAGGCGCGTTCCCGGACGTCGTGATCGGCTGCGTCGGCGGCGGCTCGAACTTCGCGGGCCTTGCCTTCCCGTTCCTGCGCGAGAAGTTCGCCGGGCAGGGAGATGGACGTCCTCGCCTGCGAGCCGGCCGCCTGCCCGACCCTCACGCGCGGGCCCTTCGCCTACGACTTCGGCGACACCGTCGGCCTGACCCCGCTCGTGCCCATGCACACGCTCGGCCACGACTTCGTGCCGGCGCCGATCCACTCCGGCGGCCTGCGCTACCACGGCGTGGCCCCGCTCATCTCGCAGCTCGTGCTGGACGGGATGATCCGCGCCGAGGCCTACCTGCAGCAGGAGGTCTTCACCTCCGCCGTCGAGTTCGCCGGCGCGGAGGGGATCGTGCCCGCGCCGGAGTCGGCCCACGCCATCCACGGAGCGATGCGGGTCGCGCGCCAGGCCGACGAGGCGGGGGAGGAGAAGACGATCCTCTTCAACCTCTCCGGCCACGGCCACTTCGACATGGCCGCCTACGACAACTTCTTCGCCGGGAAGCTCGAGGACGTCGCGCTCGACGAAGGCGAGATCGAGCGCGCTCTGAAGGCGATCGAAGGGCTGCCCCAGCCGGCGTAGGCGGCGTTCCGTTTTCGGGCAACGCCCGGAAATTGACACGTCTGAAACAAGGGTGTAGCTTCAAAGCCCCTGCGGGGTACACGGGGAGAGAGAAGGAGAAGGGTTCTGGGGCAGCGAGTCTCAGACCTGCGGCGTCGCCGGAGCCCTCGGAGGCTTCCGGTTTCACCGTGCGCGCCGACTGCTGCTCCTGATCGTCCTGGGCGCTGCGATGTTCCTCTTGCCCGCGGGCGCGTGCGGGGCGTTCTGAGTCCGCCAACGGCGTCGGTCACGCCGATCTACTACGGGACGCTCGGTGCGAACGGCTGGTACGTGACCAACGTGACCGTCAACTGGATGGTCGAGCCCCTACCGGTCATGGGGACAGAGGGTTGTCAGGCGACGACCATCGTGACGGACACGGCTGACACGATGCTCAGATGCCATGCGTGGTGGTCCGACGGAACGGACATACGACCAGACGATCCACGTCCACCGTGACGCGACGCCGCCGACCGTGAGCGGTCGTCCCTGCCGCGCTCCGGACGCGAACGGCTGGTACAACCAAGCGGTCGACGATCACCTTCAGCGGCGACTGACCCGACCTCGGGCATCGAGGCCTGTAGCCGAGTCGCGTACGCCGGCCCGGACAATCCGACGGCTCCGTCACGGGCACGTGCCGTGACGACGCGGGAAACGTCGGGTCGGGAGTGCAGCGCTCAAGTACGACGCGACTCCGCCCAGATCACGAAGTTCGAGCGTCAAGGCTCGCGGGCGACCGCTCCGCTGAAGCTCGACGGACTCGTGCCGAACGTGAAGTCGATCGAGCTCGCTGCGCGCGCCGGCCTGAAGGGTGCTGCGCAGAGCGTCGTCTACAGCGGCGCCGGGCCTGCGAACGGCTGGGTCGATCGCGGCCTCGGCCCGGGCGCGCAGTATCGCTACCAGCTCACCGTCACCGACGACGCGGCCAACAAGACGACGCAGACGCGGAACTACCTGGCCCGCGGAGCGCTGCTGCCCCCGGCTCCCGGCGAGCGGGTCACGAAGCCGCCGCTCCTCGTCTGGTCGGCGAAGTCCGCGGCGCCAACTACTACAACGTCGTGCTCGTCCGCGGCCGGCGCGTCTTCAGTGCGTGGCCGACCCAGCCCGCGGCTGACAGCTGCCGCGCGCCTGGACGTACCACGGGCGTCGGTACAGACTGCGGTCGGGCTCCTACACTGGTTTGTGTGGCCCGGATTCGGCTCGCTTTCTGCCGGGCAATACGGGAAGATGCTAGGCGGCAGCACCTTCACGTTCGGAGGCCCGGGCTAGGAGACGCGCATGCGCCGACACCGCCTGCTCCTCGTCCTCGGTGTCTGCGCGCTGCTACTGACGCCGAGCGCGGGCGGAGGCCCGCTGATCCCGGGCGACCCGACGCCGCCGGTCGTCACCCCGCACTTCTTCGGGACGATGGGGCTGAACGGCTGGTGGGTGTCGAACGTCACGCTGAACTGGACGGTCGAGGATCCGGAGTCCCCGATCCTGGAGACGCGCGGCTGCGACGCGGTCACGCTCACCCAGGACACGGCGGGCACGTCGTTCACGTGCTACGCGAGGAGCGACGGCGGCGAGACCCAGGTCACGGTCACGATCCGGCTCGACAAGACCGGGCCCGTCGTCACGGCCACCCCGTCGCGCTCGCCCGACTCCAACGGCTGGTACAACCACGCCCTCTCGGTCGGCTTCAGCGGCACGGACGCGACCTCGGGGATGGACTCCTGCGTCTCGCCGCAGAGCTATTCGGGCCCGGACAACGCCAACGCGTCCGTCTCCGGCTCCTGCCGCGACCGGGCGGGGAACGTGACGGTCAAGAATTTCTCGCTCAGCTACGACGCGACCGCGCCGCAGGTGACCGGAGCGAGCGCGTCCCGGTCCCCGGACCGGAACGGCTGGTACAACCACACACTGTCCATCACGTTCGCGGGGACCGACGCGACCTCGGGAATCGACTCCTGTACCCAGACGAGCTACTCGGGGCCTGATTCGGCCAACGCCTCGGTCTCCGGCACGTGCCGTGACCGGGCGGGGAACACGAGCTCGAGCAGCAACTTCGGCTTCCAGTACGACGAGACCGGGCCGGCGGTCACCGCCACGCCCTCGCGCGGCCCTGACGCGAACGGCTGGTACAACCATCCCCTGACGGTCGGCTTCAGCGGGACCGACGCCACCTCCGGGGTCGACACCTGCTCCTCGCCGCAGAACTACTCGGGCCCGGACAACGCGAACGCCTCGGTGACCGGCTCCTGCACCGATCGGGCCGGGAACAGCACGCAGCGCAGCTTCGGCCTCAGCTACGACTCGACGGCGCCGCAGGTGACGGGGTCGAACCCGTCGCGGAGCCCGGATTCGAACGGCTGGTACAACCACGCGTTCACGGTCACGTTCGTCGGCAGCGACGCCATGTCCGGCATCGACTCGTGCACGCAGACGACGTACTCGGGGCCCGACGACTCGACGGGCACCGTCAACGGCACCTGCCGCGACCGCGCCGGGAACACGAGCGCGAGCAGCGCCTTCAACTTCCAGTACGACGCCACAGGCCCCGTTGTGACGGCGACTCCGTCGCGTGCTCCTGATTCGAACGGCTGGTACAACCATGCGCTGTCGGTCGGCTTCGCGGGCACGGATGCCACCTCGGGCATGGATTCCTGCGTCCCGGCGCAGAACTACTCGGGGCCGGACTCGGCGAACGCTTCGGTTTCCGGTTCGTGCCGTGACCGGGCGGGGAACTCGACGGTCAAGGTCTTCTCGCTCAGCTACGACGCGACGGCGCCGACGGTGACCGGTGCGAGCCCCTCGCGCTCGCCCGATCACGCGGGCTGGTACAACCACGCGCTCTCGATCGCCTTCTCGGGAGCGGATGCGACCTCGGGCATCGATTCGTGCACGCAGGCGAGCTACTCGGGGCCCGATTCGGCCAACGCCTCGGTCTCCGGCACGTGCCGTGACCGGGCGGGGAACACGAGCGCGAGCAGCCCATACGGCTTCCAGTACGACGAGACCGACCCTGTCGTGACGCGCGACTCCCTCGCGCAGCCCGGACTCGAACGGCTGGTACAACCACGCGCTCTCGGTCAGCTTCGCGGGCACGGACGCGACCTCGGGGATCGACTCCTGCGTCCCGCCGCAGGGCTACTCCGGCCCCGATAACGCGAACGCCTCCGTCTCCGGCTCCTGCGTCGACCACGCCGGGAACACCAGCGTCCGCTCGTTCGCCCTCAGCTACGACGGGACGGGCCCGGTGGTCACCGCCACGCCCTCACGCAATCCGGACTCGAACGGCTGGTACAACCACTCGCTGACGGTCAGCTTCGCCGGCACGGACGCAACCTCGGGCATGGACTCCTGCGTCGGGCCGCAGACCTACTCCGGGCCCGACTCGCAGGACGCATCCGTCAGCGGGTCCTGCCGCGACGTCGCCGGGAACACGACGGTCAAGGTCTTCGCGCTGAGCTACGACGCCACGGGGCCGACCGTGAGCGCGACCCCGGGCCGCGCGCCCGACTCGAACGGCTGGTACAACCACGCGCTCCTCGTCACCTTCTCGGGAACGGATGCGACGTCGGGGGTCGACACGTGCGTGCCGCCGCAGACGTATTCCGGGCCGGACGACGAGAACGCCTCGGTCAGCGGCTCGTGCACGGATCGAGCGGGGAACACGACGGCTCACGCGTTCGGGCTCAGCTACGACGCGACCGGCCCTGTCGTGACTGCGACTCCGTCGCGTGCTCCCGATTCGAACGGCTGGTACAACCATGCGCTGTCGGTCGGCTTCTCGGGCACGGATGCGACCTCGGGCATGGATTCCTGCGTTCCGCCGCAGGACTACTCGGGGCCGGACTCGGTGAACGCTTCGGTCTCGGGTTCGTGTCGTGATCGGGCGGGGAACTCGACGGTCGAGGTCTTCTCGCTCAGCTACGACGCGACGGCGCCGACGGTGACCGGTGCGACCCCCTCGCGTGGGCCTGATCACGCGGGCTGGTACAACCACGCGCTCTCGATCGCCTTCTCGGGGGCGGATGCCACCTCGGGGATCGATTCCTGCACAGAGGCGAGCTACTCGGGGCCCGACTCGGCCAACGCGTCGGTCTCCGGCACGTGCCGTGACCGGGCGGGGAACACGAGCGCGGCCCCGACTACGGCTTCCAGTACGACGAGACCGGCCCTGTCGTGACGGCGACTCCCTCGCGCAGTCCGGACTCGAACGGCTGGTACAACCACGCGCTCTCGGTCAGCTTCGCCGGGACGGATGCAACCTCGGGAATCGACTCCTGCGTCCCGCCGCAGGACTACTCCGGCCCCGACTCGGCGAACGCCTCCGTCTCCGGCTCCTGCGTCGACCACGCCGGAAACACGAGCGTCCGCTCGTTCGCCCTCAGCTACGACGGGACCGCGCCGCACGCGGTCGCCGTTCCGGCACGCGGACCGGACTCCAACGGCTGGTACAACCAGCCGCTGCGCGTGACCTGGGACGGCACCGACGCCACGTCGGGGATCGACTCCTGCAGCGCGCCCGAGGACTATTCAGGCCCGGACGACCCGAACGCGTCCTTGACCGGCAGCTGCATCGACCGGGCCGGCAACACGAGCCCGGTCGAGACGTTCACGCTCGGCTACGACGCCACCGCCCCGCAGGTGGCCGCGGCGCCCGGCCGGGCTCCCGACGCGAACGGCTGGTACAACCACTCGCTCACGGTCGCCTTCAGCGGCGTGGACGCGACCTCCGGAGTCGACAGCTGCACGAGCGCCACCTACTCGGGGCCGGACAGCCCCACGGCTTTCGTCGGCGGCTCCTGCCGTGACCGCGCCGGCAACGAGGGCGCCGCGAGCGTCGCGTTCAAGTACGACGCGACCGCGCCCGCGGTGACGCTGCTCGTGCCCAAGCCCGGCAAGCGCACCGCCGAGCTGATCTGGCGGACGACGCCCGACGCGCAATCCGTGCAGCTCCTGCGCTCGCCGGGGCTGAACGGCGAGGCCGAGAGCGTCGTCTTCAGCGGCGCGAGCTCGGCGACGAGCTATCTCGACACCGGGCTCCGTCCCGGACGGACGTACCACTACCGGCTGAGCGCCGTCGACGAGGCGGCGAACGTGGGAGCTCGCACGCTCGACTACGTGGCGCGTGGGGCGCTCCTCGTCCCGGGCCCGGGGGAGCACGTGGCGAAGCCGCCGCTGCTCGTCTGGTCGGCGGTCAAAGGCGCTCGCTACTACAACGTCGTCCTCGTCCGCAGCCGCCGCGTCTACAGCGCGTGGCCCGTGCGGGCCCGGCTGCAGCTACCGCGATCCTGGAAGTACCACGGCCGGCGCTACAAGCTGCTCCCGGGCACGTACCGCTGGTACGTCTGGCCCGGCAAGGGCAAGCTCTCCGCGGGCCGGTACGGCAAGCTGCTCGGCGCGAGCTCGTTCGTCGTGACGGGCTAGCTGGGCTAGCGCTGCTCTCGGATCACGCGCGCCGAGATCGCGAGGAAGGTCGCGTCGCCCAGCACGAGCACGAGCAGGGCGAGCCCGCCGATGAACAGCAGGCGATTGGAGTCGCTCGTGCCGGCGGGGATCGCACCGAACGCCACGGCGGTTGCGGGCCGGTGCATCGTGTAGGCGATCGTCCGGACGGCGGCCTTCACGGCATGGTTCGCTTTCGGGGGGGCGGGAGGTTGTGCCGCGGCTTCGGCGTCGCGCTCGTGCCGGGGCGCTGCTGGGGCGGCGCCGACGTCGTCGTGGGCGCGACCGGTCGTGACGTCGTCGCGGTCGTGATCTGCGAGGTCGACGAGCTCGTGGAGGTGCTCGCGGTGCTCGTCTGCGTGACGGGAGTTGCTGCACGCGCGGCAGGCGCGGGCTCCGGGCCGAGCCTCGGGGCGGCCTTGACGGGCGGCGCCTCCGGCCCTGCTCCGAGTGCCGCCCCCGGCGCGACGGCGAGCGCGCATAGCCCCAGCAGGGTCACGAGCAGAACCCGCTCCAGCCGCAGTCGCTGAGCCTCGGGTCTCACAAACAGTCCCCCTCTTGCCTTGTCGTAGTGGTACTACCCAATCAGGGGACGCTTGTCAACGCCTCTGTGCAGGGGTTTTGTCACGAAGCCGCGCTTCGCGGAGGCCGCAGCCGAAACCGCGTCGCCCAGAACCAGACCGCCAGGAAGCCGACATAGATCAGCCCGAGGACGGCTCCGATCTGGAGCATGAGGCGAGGGTCGCGACTTCCAGCGTAGTTCTCCGCCGAGATCTGCGAGCCGATCGGGCGGCTGTTCTGCGCACCGATCCGATCCTCGGGCTGCGAACTGCCTGACCTATTGCTTTCCTTTGCCTTTTCAGCGACGAAAACGCGAAATTCGGTGATATCAAGAGTGTAGAAATAGACTTGCCGAATTCGCCGGCGGACGGGCCTCGTGCGCGTAGCCAAGCCGAAACCGGCCGTGAGCTCGCGCTGGTCTCGTGATACTGCCCCCGGTTTGAGCCGTGATACTGCGGGATTTTGCCCTCTCGGGGGGCTCGGAGGGGTGTTCCGGGCCCCGTCGACGAGCGTGAGGCACCCGCGGTCGAAGCGAGGGCGAGGAACGCGATGGAAACGAGGAGCATCGGCGCCGCCCTGCGAGGAAGGTGTCTCGACGACGAGTCGGATCGACGCGATGTGATTCCGGATACGAGCGAAGGTGAAGATCCTGTGTTCGATAATCCGAAAACTACCCAGGTCGGAAACTCGTAAGTCATAGGGAGATACGACATTGCGTTCGACTAATCGCAAACAGCGAGCTATTATCGAACGCGAAAGGGGGAAGAGGCTTCACGATGGCAGTGATGGAAGTCGCCGACAGGGCGGCGGCGAGACGGGAAATTTCGAGGAGGCGCGGGGCGCAGCCTGGTGCGGACCAGTCGAGCGCGGCGAGCGTCATGGCCTCACGCGCCCTGCTGCACGCCTACCACCGGCAGGGAGATCTCGAGGCCCGCCAGAGGCTCATCCAGCAGTACCTGCCGCTCGTGAGGAGGCTGGCGCGCCAGCACGCCGGTCGCGGGGAGCAGTTGGAGGATCTCGTCCAGGTCGGCTCGATCGGCTTGATCAACGCCATCGACCGCTTCGAGCTCGACCGCGGCGTCGACCTGGCGGCCTACGCGATCCCGAGCATCGTCGGCGAGATCAAGAGGCACCTCCGCGATCGGGTGGGGCCGATCCGGATCCCGCGCCGGCTCCAGGAGGTGAACGCCTCGCTCAGGGCGAGCGCCGCCGGGCTGGCGGCGACGCTCGAGCGGCCGGCGACGATCGCCGAGGTGGCCCGCGCGGCGGGTGTCGAGCGCGATGCGGCTCTCGAGGCGCTCGTTGCGCAGCGCGCGCACGAGCCGCTCTCGCTCTCGCAGGACGCGAACGGGAACGGCGACGGCGTCGGGCTCGAGGCCAAGGTCTCGACCGAGGGCGGCTACGAGGAGGGCGAGGACCGCGCGCTCCTGGCGAGAGGTTTTCGTGCCCTCGACCAGCGCGAGCGGCGGCTCCTGCACCTCGCGTTCTTCGCCGGCATGAGCCAGGCTCGGATCGCGCGAGAGGTCGGCATCTCGCAAATCCACGTCTCGCGGCTGACCCGCCGTGCGCTCGAGAAGCTGCGGACCGAGATCGGCTCGGACTGAAATCCGTTCGGCGGCAGGTCCCGTATGTGCTCTTTGTTGCGCCAGGGCGTAGAATTTGGACTCGTGAGCAGGAGGAAGTCGTGAAGCGATACTCCAGCGCGGTCGATCGGTACCTCGACCTGCCGTACCACATCACCCTCGTCCAGGACGGCGAGGAGAGCGGCGGCAAGTGGATCGCCTCTGCCGAGGAGCTTCCGGACTGCACGAGCCGCGCCGACACCGCCGAGGAGGCGATCGGCGGGCTCAAGGACGCGATGGCCGTCTGGGTCTCGGCGGCGCTCAAGGAGGGCCGCGACATTCCGGAGCCGAGGTCGGAGGCGACGCACAGCGGGCGTCTGCTCCTGCGCATGCCGCGGACGCTGCACGCCGCGCTCACGAAGGCCGCGGAGCGCGAGAACGTGAGCCTGAACCAGTTCATCACGGACTCGCTCGCGAGCGTCGTCGGCTGGCGGCGCGGTCCGACGGCGGGCGAGGCAGGCAGCGCACCGGCGCCGCCGATCAACCAGGAACCGGGCGCCGCCGGGCTGACCGCAACGCCTCTCTCGGGCTCGCCACGGCGCGCGCCTCGCCGCTCGTTGCGGGTGCGGCCGCGACTGCTGACGGCGGCGCTGACCGCGAACTTCCTGCTCGTCGCGATCGCAGGCACGATCGCGATCCTCGTTCTGATCGCCGCCCGGCCGTAGAGCCGCTCAGGCGGCTTCGCGGCGAGGGCGCATCCTGAGCAGCGGTCCCGCGAGCGCGGCCAGCACGTCCAGGTCGCCGCGATGCGGCACGAGCAGCGCCCGCCACGTGAATCGGCTCACGCGCCGGTAGGTGAAGAGCGCGGTGGCGCCCCCGACCAGGAACGCGGCGCTGGCCGCTGCGGCGGCTCCGGTCGCGCCGTGCGTCGGAATCAGTGCGAGGTCGAGCGCGAACCCGACCGTGAGCGAGACGATCGGCCCGAGCGACGACAGCCCGGGCGAGGACGATCCGACGAGCGCGTTCGAGAAGACGGCGCTCGCTGCGTACCCGAGCGTGCCCGGAAGGAGCCACAGGAAGGGCACGACCGATTCGTCGAACGGGTCGCCGAAGACGAGTGGGAGCAGCACCGGCCCGATCACGGCGGCCACGGCGGCTCCGGCCGCGCTCACGAAGACGACCGACCGGAATGCGCGCAGCGTCTCTTCGCCCCGCCGCGCGGGCTCGGTGCGGGCGATCAGCGGGAGCAGGGCCGTCCCTGCGGACGACGGCAGGTACAGCAGCACCTCCGAGACGTTGACCGCGACCGCGTAGAAGCCGAGCGCCGCCTCGGTCGCGAGGAAGCCCATCAGGATCTGGTCGGTCCGGAAGTTCAGGAACCTCGCCAGGCTCCCGATCCAGAGGCGAAGGCCGAACCCGATCTCCTCGACGAGGAGACGCCGGTCGGGAAGCCCGAGGATCGTCAGCCGGCTCGAGAGCGAGAGCAGGACGACCGCGCGCAGCGCCTCGGTGACCGTCCAGGCCAGCGCGGCGCGGCCGACGGTGAGGCCCGGGCCCGCCCAGAGCGCGAACACGAGCCCCGCGTAGACCCAGGACGCACACCCGGTGATGTACGCCAGCCGGCGCAGCCGCTCCGCGCCGACGAGGAAGGAGTAGCCGGCCTCTCCGGCCGCGCAGGAGATGATCCCGAGCGAGAGGATGACGAGCTCGGGCGTCCCGACTCCGGCGGGCTCGATCCCGCTCAGGGCGAGGCCCAGGAAGGCGAGCGTGGCCGCGACGAAGCCGCTGCCCAGGAAGAACGCCATCGCGTTCGCGAGCAGGACCGGTCGCCGTTCCGGCTGCCTGGCGGAGAGCACCATGGTCGCCTCGCCGACCCCGAGCCCGGACACGTGGGCGACGACCAGCGCGGCGACCGTGATGAACGCGACGGTGCCCCGTCCGGCGGGCCCCAGGGCGCGGGCCACGATCAGCACCGCGACGAAGTACCCGCCGTTGCCGGCGATCTTCGCCCAGAAGAGATTCGCCGACCCCGACGCGAGCGGATCCCAGCTACGTACGGCCGCCTCTGGCTTGGTCGAGGACACGTCAGGGAAGCCGGCAGGAGTTGCCGGTCGTGTTGCCGCTCAACCGGTTCCGACGCGGCACTGCCCGCCCGCCGCTGTCGTAGTAGGCGGACTGTTCATGCACGAGCTCCTCGTTCCCCGCCGGGCAGCCGAGGTTTCGGCGGACGACGTTGTCTGACGTGCCCTGCAGGACGATCGCCGGACGCGCACCGCCGACAAAGACGTTGTCGACGATCTCGTTGCCGTCGTCACCGACGTCGACGAACAGGCCGCCCCTGGCCGCGGCCACGATCCGGTTCGCCCTGAACGTGTTGCGCGTCGAGCCCTGGCCGTCGTGCCACCACTCGACGTTGATCCCGGTCCGGGTACCGGTGACGAGATTCCTCGCGAAGAGCGAAGCGTTCGTCGAGTGCTCGAGGTAGATCCCTGTGCGGGTGTCGCGGATCCTGTTCCCGACCACCGTGGTCCGCGTCGACGAGCCGACCGTCTCGATTCCGTCCCAGCGTGCGCGCACGACCGTGTTGCCGATGATCGCGGCTTCGACGCCACCGGTCCAGATGCCTCCTTCGTCCGTCCCGCACTTCGGCGTGGTGTTCGGCGCGTAGTAGCAGCGGTCGCGGGCCGGGTTACGGATGTCGCTGACGACGTTGTCGAGCGCGAGGCCGTGCAGCGCCGCCGCGGGCCGGCCGTACGCCGTCTGCGCGAGGAGGATCCCGTGCGAGCGGAAGCCGCGGACCCGCGTGCGGATGACGCTCGTGTTGCGAGACCGGTCCGACCCGAGGGCGAAGACCCCGGTCTGCGCGCTCCCGTCGCCTTCGATCAGCGAGTCCTCGACCGAGACGTTCGAGAAGGCGCCCCAGACGTTGACGCCGTCGGTGCGGACGTGGATCAGCCGGAGCCGGCTGAGCCTCACGTTTCGCGAGCCGTCGAAGACCGCCACGGCGATTCCCTTGCCCGGGCCGGGGCCGCCGCCGTCCACGGTCAGGTTCGAGATCCCGATGTTGCGGCCCCTCGCGACGAGCACGGCGAAGTACGAGGTGCCCGCGGGAGGCGTGATGACGGTCCGCGGTCCCGCGCCGATCAGCCGGGCGCCGTCTCCGATTCGCACGTCGTGGAGCCGGTACAGGCCCGGAGCGAGCCGAACGGTGACGTGACCGCGGCGCAGTGCGGCGAGCGCCCGGTCGAGGCCGTCTCCGGGTGACACGGTCACCGACTCCGTGCTGAAGCGCTCGGTGGTGAGCG
Source organism: uncultured Actinomycetes bacterium (assembly GCA_963742635.1). Lineage (GTDB taxonomy): Bacteria > Actinomycetota > Thermoleophilia > Gaiellales > Gaiellaceae > VAXT01. Next base: position 117,817 of record CAVUMW010000002.1, on the reverse strand, counting down.
TGACCGGTGCGGTCGTCGTCCGCCGGCCGTGGTTGTCGACCGCCGAGACGCTGAGGCGGTGCCGGCCCGGGCCGACGAGCCCCGGGCTCAGCTCGAGCGCGTACGGAGCGATCGTGTCCGAGCCGAGCGGAACGCCGTCGAGCAGGAACGTCACGGCCACGACGCGTCCGGAGCGGGCGTGGGCGGCGGCCTTCATCGTCGTGGGCCGATCGACCGTCCCGTGCGGCCCGAGCAGCTTCACAGACGGCGGCCCGGCGGCGGGCGCTGAGAGGAGCGAGCCCGTCGCGCGCGAATGTGACGGTTCTCCGCGGCCATTCTGGCGAACGATCGCGAGGGTCACGACTGCCGCAGCAACGAGCCATACGAGGGCCAGCGCCGCCGCCTTTGCTCCCCGCGACCAGCGCAACCGGGGTGGCGAGAAGACGTGCCGCGCCGCCGATCGAGCGCTATCGTCAGAGGCCATGGCGGACCGAAGAGTGGTAGACGACGGCGTTGGACGATACACAGCGCCCGACCTTCCGCCGGACGATCCGGTCGAGGTCGGCCGCTATCTCGATGCCTTCAAGCGCAGCCGCTGGCTGATCGCGGGAATCGTCGTCCTGGTCACGGTCGCCGTGTTCGTGATCTCTCTGCTGCTGCCCAAGACCTACCAGGCGACGTCCAAGCTCGTCCTCAATCCGACGCCGACGACGGTGGTGTCCTCGGACGCCCAGTCGACTCAACGCGACCTCGCGACGGTGAAGGTCCTGCTCACGACGCGGGAGCTGCTCGGGGCGGCGGTGAAGAACGGGTTGAACGGCGAGACCGTCGACTCGCTGCGCGGCAAGGTGCAGGCGACCGTCGACCAGGACGCGAACGTGATCAACATCACCGCCACCGACGACACGGCGCGCGGCGCCGCCGCAATCGCCAACGGAATCGCGGCCACGTTCCTGGCGCGAGAGCGGCGCACCGAGCAGCAGCAGCTCAAGAGCGTCCCGCGCGGTGCTCGAGCAGGAGCTCGCAGACCTCCAGGCGTCGCTCACGCTGACGAACCAGGCCGAGGTCGGGTCCCAGATCGCAACGGTCCGGCAAGCAGCTGACCCAGCTCAAGCTCAATGCGAACGCGGGGACGGCGCTGGAGCTCGCCGAGCGCGCGCAGGCGCCCAGCTCCCCGAGCTCCCCGAAGCCGATCCGCAACGCCGTCTTCGGGCTCTTCGCGAGCCTCTTCATCGCGGCGCTGGTCGTCCTGGCGCGCGCTCAGCTCAGACCTCGCATCAGCGGCTCCCGCGAGCTCGGCCGGCTCCTCGATCTTCCCGTCATGGTCGAGGTCCCGTTCGTGCGCCGCCGATTCGGCCATTCGCCGAACACGCTGAGCGCGATCGAGTACGAGGCCTACCAGACGCTGCAGGCGTCGCTCCGCATGCAGCTGCCGCCGGACAGCCAGCGAACCGTGCTCGTGACCAGCGCGCTGCACGGTGAGGGCAAGACCGAGGTCACCGCGGCGCTCGGACTCGTGCTCGCTCAGGCGGGGCAGAGGACCTGGCTCGTGTCGGCGGACATGCGCTGGCCGCGGCTGCACGAGCTCTTCGACGTCGCCCAGACGCCCGGGCTCGCCGAAGTGCTCACCGGGGGCCGGAGGGGCGAGAACGCCGTCTCGGTCGGCGCGCGCCCGGGCTCGCGGGAGAACGGCGGCCGCCTGCACGTGCTCGCAAGCGGCCAGAGGCCGCCGGATCCTGCGCAGCTCCTGGCCGGAGGCGCGCTGGACGGCTTCTTCGACGACATCAAGGAATCCGACTACGACTACGTCCTCCTCGACGGGCCGCCGCTGCTCGGGCTCGTCGACAGCCAGGTGCTCGCGCAACGGGTCGACGGCGTGATCGTCGTCTGCCGCCCCGACCGGCTGACCTCCGAGAATGCGATCGACATGCGTGAGCTGCTGCATCGTCTCCGGGCTCCGGCGCTCGGCCTGGTCATAATCGGCGGCCGTAGCTCCCCGGTCTCCTACTTCGAGAGCTAGCAGGCGACCACGTCTGGCCGGGCGAGCCGTCGACCGGACGGGCGGCTCCGGCCCAGATCAGCGCTGCGAGCAGCCAGAAGTGCCGCCAGTGCAGCGTGTCGATGAACACGCTGTTCGCGAGCAGACCGCACCAGGACGCAAGTAACGCGGCCGAGCCGATGCCGTACGTGTCCCGGCCGAGGATGGCGTTGCGGCTCGCGAACATCAGGGTCAGCAGGAGAAGCGCGAGCAGGACGAGCAGGCCGAGCACGCCCTCCTCGGAGAGCGCGCGCACGTAGGTGCTGTGCGCGGAGATCGGCGAGACCCTCTCGAACTGGCCTGGCCCGATCCCGAGCGGGTACTTCACGGCCAGCTCGATCCCCGAGTGCTGGGCTCCGAACCGTTGCGTGTCGTACGCCTGCAGGCGCGCCCGCTCGCTCAGGAACGTGAAGGACGACGTGAGGGCAAGCGCCGCGAACAGCACCGACGCGGCCGAGATGCCGACGACGACGAAGGTCACCGCTCTCCGTCCCCCGCCCCGGCGCAGGGACAGCACGCAGAACATGACGAACGCGCCGAGCACGAAATTGAGCCAGGCCGCTCGCGAGAAGGCGAACAGGATCCCGACCGTCAGGATCGAGAGCAGGACGAGCTTCGTCAGCAGGCGCGCGCGGAGCAGGCGGGGGGCGATCGTCTCCTCGAGCAGCATCAGGGCGGCGGGCACGAGGAACGGCCCGAGCACGTTCGGGTCCTTGAACAGGCCCATGGCGCGTGGACCGAAGACGAGGTACTGGTGGCCGGGGAACGCCACGTACAGCGCGAGCACCGCGATCGCCGCCGAGAAGACCGCGGCCGCGATGTAGGCGCGCAGCACGACCCGGGCCGTGCGTGTGGAACGGACGTAGCCCGTCAGCCAGAGCGCGAAGACGACCAGGTAGAGCGTGATCGCGAAGAACGTCACTCCGCGACCGAGGTCGATCAGCTCGACGGAAGCGAGCATGTTGAGCGCGAGGAAGATGCCGAGCAGGACGACCACGATCAGCGGCACCCGGCGGATGTAGAACCTGCCGGTCACGAGCGCGACGGCGATCACGACGCACAGGATCAGGTCGGCCGGGGCCGGCTCGATGCGGACCGCTGCGAGCAGGAAGACGCCGAGCGCGACGGCGGCGTCGTAGCGGGCGAGGACGAGGGCGAGCGTGCCGAGGAGCCCGACCCCGAAGGCGAGGACGAGCGTCATCGGCAGCGGATGCTTGGAGAGGGCGACTCCCGTCGCGACCGCGAACAGGAGGAGGCCGGCGGCGGCTGCGAGCCGGCCCACGCTGCGCGTGCCGAAGTCGCCTGGGCCGTGGGCTACGGCTGGGTGCGCCGTGCTCACATGTACCCTTCCGCGCCATGCCGGACGCGACTCCGCGTCCACGAGTGCTGCTGGTGATCACACTGGCCGAGGTCGGCGGCGCCCAGTCGTACGTGGCCGCGCTGCTGCCGGCGCTGGCCGAGCGGTACGAGGTGGTGCTCGCAGCGCACGGGGAGGGCCCGCTCCGCGAGGCGGCGGCTCGTGCGGGCGCGCGCTTCGTCTCGCTCGAGCACGTGCGGCGGCCGATCCGTCCGCTGCGCGACCTGGCGGGGCTCGTCGAGCTGATCCGGCTCTTCCGCCGCGAGCGGCCGCAGGTCGTGCACGCCAGCAGCTCGAAGGCGGGAATCCTCGGCCGCCTGGCCGCGACCGCGACCCGGGTCCCGATCCGGCTCTTCACGGTTCACGGGTGGGCGTTCTCCGCCTACTCCGGCCTGCCGTCGCTCCTCTACCGCGTCTCGGACCGGCTGATGTCCCCGCTGACGACCGTCACGATCTGCGTCTCCGAGCAGGAGCTCGCGGCCGGGCTCGACGCACGGACGTGCAGGCCCGAGCGGAGCGTCGTGATCCACAACGCGGTCGACGTCTCCGCGGCCCCGCGCTCCCGGCACGATCGCGCGGTGCCGAGGCTGATCGCGGTCGGGCGGTTGAAGGCGCCGAAGGACTTCCTGACGCTCGTCCGCGCCCTGGCCGCGTTGCCCGATCGAGCGTTCGAGGCTCTGATCGTGGGCGACGGCCCCGATCGCGAGGAGGTGGCGGCCGAGATCCGGCGGCTCGGGCTCGAGGGGCGCGTGCAGCTCGCCGGCGAGCGGAGCGACGTGCCGGACCTCCTCGCCGGCTCCGACGTCTTCGTGCTCTCGAGCCGCTCCGAGGGCCTGCCGGTCTCGGTGCTCGAGGCGATGGCCGCCGAGCTGCCGGTCGTCGCGTCCCACGTGGGCGGGCTCGCCGAGCTCGTCGTCGACGGCGAGACCGGGATGCTCGTCCCGCCCGGAGAGCCGGCTGCGCTCGCCGAGGCGCTCGGTCGTCTCCTCGACGATCGCGAGCTTCGACAGAGGATCGGCGCCGCAGGGCGCGCCCGCGCCGAGGACTCCTTCGACCTCGCCGAGTTCCGCCGGGCTCACGTGGAGCTCTACCATCGGCAGCTTCGACTAGCCGGGGCTGTAGCGGAGCCGCCGGTAGAGCCCGCGGAGCGCCGGTGAGGAGTCGTGCCCGCCGCCGAGCTTCGCCCTGAAGTCGAGCAGGCTGTCCCGGGCGTCGACCTGGCGCCGCTTGAGGGCGAACCGATCGGTCGAGCGATCGTTGACGCCGGGCTCGCACGAGACGGCGAGCTCGTACCCGGCCTGGGCGGCGATCCGCTGCTCACGCTTCCCGAAGAGCCCGGTCGGATAGGAGAACGCGCGCACGACGCGGCCGAGATGGTTCTCGAGCTCCAGCTTGGAGCCCGCGATCTCGTTCCTGGCCTCGGCGGCGTCGAGCATGGGCAGGTTGGGATGGGTCAGCGAGTGCGCCTCGAAGCGAAGCGTGCCGTCGCGATCGAGCTCGAGGATGTCCTCCCAGGCCAGCAACGGCGGCTGCTCCCGGTCGCGGTACCACGAGAAGGACGTCCTGCCGTCCGTGACGGCCGGCGCCACGAACACGGTCGCGCGAAAACCGCGCTCCGAGAGGATCGGCAGCGCATGCTCGGCGAGGTCGAGGAAGCCGTCGTCGAAGGTCATGGCGACGGTTCGTGCGAGCGGCTTGCCCGAGTCGAGCAGCTCGATCGCGGACAGGACGTCGACGACGCGGTACGCCTCGGAGGCGAGGTAGTCCATCTGCTCGGCGAAGGCGGCCGGCGTGACGGCGAGCTCGTCCCGATCGTCGGCGACGCGGTGGTAGAAGAGGATGCGCAGGCCGCTCGTGTCGAGGCGCCCGCGCGTCCGCATCAGCCAGGCCGCCGAGCGCGCCCGCGTCCCGCCGGCCTTCGCGAGGTAGAACGCGGCGCTCACGAGCCGCTCCCTGGATGGAGGAGCCGCCGCGCCGGCGCGAGCCCTTCGTAGTAGAAGCGGCGAATCGTCGGCGAGCGCTTGACGAACCGTCGGAGGCGCACCGAGTTCAGCCTGTGCGGAGACGACGGCCTTGCCCGCGAGGCTGTGCGCGAGCCCGAGCCCCTCGTGGAGCGGCTCCGTCCGGTCGGTGAGCTCCATCTTGTAGCGCTCCATGCCGCCGAAGAACTCGACCCGCGTCGCGCCTTCGCCGAAGGCGTTGGCCAGGGTGTCGTACCGGTTCACGAGCCCGGGGGACAGGCGCTGGAGGTCGGGGTCGAAGGCGAGCCGGTGGCAGCACATCGTCGCCCCGAGCGCGAAGTAGTAGGCGAAGGCGATCGGCCGCCCGTCGAGCTTGAGCGTCACGATCCGGGGCACGCCGAGCTCGGCCAGCTGCTCCGTGGCCTCCCGGTGGAACTGCTTGCCCGCCTCGGTTCCGAAATCGGAGCGGTCCGGCCGGCCCCGCCAGCGCAGCGCATGCAGCTCGAACGCGTCCTCGAGGGCCGGAGCGAGCTCCTCGCGCGTCCGCGCGACGGTCGTCTCCAAGGTCCCCAGGCGGCCCAGCTGCCGCATCCGTCGGCGATGCAGAGCCCGCTGGTTCGACGAGAGCCGCGTCTTGTAGTAGGTCTCCCAGTCGACGCCGTCGAGCTCGAGCACGGGCGCCTCCGCGCGCACGATCAGCTCGAGCGGGGAGGACCCGAGAGCGTTCGTGAGGCGGCTCGACCCGGGCAGCCCGTGGAAGTCCGCGTAGTCGTGCTTCGTCGCCATCGCCCGTGCAGCGAGCTCGGCGCCGATCCCGTCTTGCTCGCCCTCCGCGAGGAGCAGGTCGGCGAGCGTGACGTGCTCCGCACCGAGGAACGTGAGGACGTCGAGGCCCCTCCGGTGCCGAACGCAGAGCGGGAGCGCGCCGATCAGCTCGTCGCCGCGGTACGCGACCTGCACGGCGAGCTCGCTGTCCTCGTCGAAGTGCCGCCACCAGGTGAGCAGCCACGCATGCAGGAGCTGGGCGCTCGGTCGCGGCATCGCGCGGACGAGGTCGTCCCACGAATCGGCGAGGGCCGCGAATCCTTCCGCCGTGGAGACCGTCTCGAACCTCACGCCAGGGCTAGCGGTCACGTCAATAGAGATTCCCCGAGCGGGGCTCGTTGAGCCTTCGCGTCGGCGAGAAATCTCTGCACGTCCTCGTCGCTGCGGAGGACGGAAACCTGCTGCTCGGGCCCGCGGCCGGCGAGATCGGCGAGCACTTCCGGGCGCACGAGCCTCCGGTACACCCACAGAAAGCGGAGAAATCTGGGGAACGCCCGGTAGAGCGGGGCCGGCTTGCAGTCCGCGGGCATCTCCGGGCCGTCGCTCGAGTCCAGCCTCCGCCTGGTGACCCGCCAGACGCAGGCGAGCGGCGAGGCGTCGATGAACACGATCGTGTCCGCCGCGTCGAGCCAGAGCCTCGGCAGGGCCCGCCCCTCCTGGATCCCGTCGGCGATCCACGCGTCGCGCTCGAGCTCGCGGAGCTGGATCGCCTGCCACTCCGGATCGGGCGTCGGCACCCATCCGGGCTTCCAGTAGAGCCGGTCGAGATGGACGACCGGCACCTCGAGGATCTCTGCGAGCTGCCGCGCGAGCCACGACTTGCCCGCGCCTGCCGAACCGAGGATCGCGACGCGCTTCACCACACAAGAATGGAACTCGTTGCCCCTCGAGGCAAGGGCTCATCGCCAGGTGGCCTGGGTATATGAGTCCATGGAGAGAGGGACTTGGCGGCACACATCCACGATTCGGGGGAATTCGCGGTCCGCTCGCATGCGGGTCAGCTGACCCTGCCCTTCCAGAGAGTGATCGGGCCGATCGACGCCAGGCGAGTCGCGGAGATCGGCCGCGCGGTCACGATCTGGCTGCCCGTCTTCCTCCTGACCCTGGGGCAGCTGTCCTCGGCCACGGCGAGCCTCGTCGTCTCGACGCTGGTCGCGGCCGTGTGGTTCCTGATGGTGCGGAACGCGTTCGGTGCGGTCCCGTTCACGCTCGGCGCGGCCGTGCCGGCTGCCGTCGGCGCCTCGACGGGCCTGGTCGTGGTGTCCGCCCTCAACTTCTGGCTGCCGCTGCCGGGGCCCGAGCTCACGTTCTCGACGCTGGCGCTGATGGCCGCCTCGGTCTTCAGCCTGTCCGCGCTCTGGGAAGCCGCCTGGCGCAGGCAGTTCGCCGCCAAGCGGCGCGTGCTCGTCGTCGGGACGAGCAGCTGGGCGCAGGACCTCGCGGACAGCGCCGCGCACGCGACGGACGTCCCGTTCAGGGTCGTCGGCATCGTCGACGACGCGGCCGGCAGGGGGGCCGACACCGGCGTGCCGGTCCTCGGCAAGGTCGCCGACCTCTCGGAGATCGTCGAGGCGCAGCGCCCGGACCTGATCGTCCTCACCGAGGGCAACGGCTCGGGCCGCGCGCTGGAGTCCCTGCTCGACGTCGCGTCCAGCGGCTTCAAGGTCGTCGGGGTCACGCACTTCTTCGAGCACGTGTTCGGCTGGGTCCCGATCCGGCACCTGACCTCCGCCTGGTTCATGAGCATCCTGCACCTCCACCAGCGGACGTACAGCCGCTTCGCGAAACGCGCGCTCGACGTCGTCGGCGCCTGCGTCGGGATGCTGCTGGCGGCGTTGCTCGTGCCGTTCATCGTCCTCCTGGTGCGCCGAACTCCCGGCCCGGTGATCTATCGCCAGGTGCGTGTCGGAGAGGGCGGCGAGCTGTTCACGATGTACAAGTTCCGGACGATGGAAGAGGCGGCCGAGGCGCCCGGCATCCCCGTCTACGCGGAGGAGAACGACCCGCGGGTGACTCCTTTCGGCCGGTTCCTCAGGCGGACGCATCTCGACGAGCTGCCGCAGCTGTGGAACGTGCTCAAGGGCGAGATGTCGATCGTCGGCCCGCGCCCCGAGCGGCCGGAGTTCGTCCGGATGCTGGAGACGACGGTTCCCTTCCAGGCCCGCCGCGTGTTGATCAAGCCGGGCATCACGGGCTGGGCGCAGCTGCGGTGCGACTACGCGTCCGACTCCGAGAGCGCGGCCGACCGGCTCGCGTACGACCTCTGGTACCTGCGCCACCGCAATCTCACGGTCGACCTGGCGATCTGCGCGAAGACGTTTTCCGCCTTGCTCTTCCATCCAGGACGCTGAGCCGGCCGCAGTCCGCAGTAAGCTCCGACCCTGCGGTCAATGGCTGGGAAAGGAAACCCCGAGCAGCAGCCGTCGGCGTCCAGGACGGCCTACTTCGATGCGGAGGGCAACCGCACCGAGGATCCTGCTCAGGCCGTGCGGGGCGAGATCCACGAGCTGGACGCGGACGGGCGTCGCACGAGACGCACCTGGTTCTTCATCGAGGAGGTGGAGATCAAGTGGCTCCCGGTCAGCGAGGGCGCGTTCCTGCTCTGGGTCCTGCTCGGGCTGCTGCTGACCTGGGTGCTGATCGGGCTCGCGTTCGGCCTGATCTAGACCGCGCTCGCTAGGCGTTCGGCGGCGGCGCGTCCGGGTAGCGCGGAAGCCCGTCGTCCGGAAGCTCGTCCCACGGGGCGCGCGAGTCGACGTACGAGTGCCGTGAGGGGCGGACCTGCGGATCGCCGTCGAGCGCGCCGAGCCTGACGGACGCCATCTCGCCCTCGGGCCAGGCGCCGCCGAACAGGCTCGAGCCGCACTGCGAGCAGAACGCCTTGACCCGGCCGTCGTCCGGTGGCGCGAAGACCCGGATCAGCTCGTCGCCCTGCAGGACGTGCACCTGCTTCATCGGGACATGCCCCACGGTGAGCCCGAACGCGCCGGACTGCTTGCGGCAGCGCGAGCAGTGGCAGTGGATCGCGCGCGTGAAGGGGAGCTCCACCTCGAACCGCACGCCTCCGCAGAGGCAGCTGCCGCCGACCGTCTCGGCCATGTCCCGAGTCTACGTAGGCTCAGGGGGTGCGGCGAGTGTTGACGGAGAAGCCCTCTCTCGGCGTGCTCAGCGGCGCGTTCCTGATCGCCTTCTCCGGAATCTTGTTTCGCAAGTCGCACGTCTCGCCCGCCACGGGCGCGTTCTTCCGCTGCTTCTGGGCGCTGCCGTTCCTGTTCGCACTCGCGATCTGGGAGGACGGGCGGCTCGGCCGGCGCCCGCGGACGGTGCGCAGGGCAGCCTGGCTCGCCGGAGCGTTCTTCGCCGCAGACCTGATCCTCTGGCACTACTCGATCGATTACGTCGGCGCCGGTCTCGCCACCGTCCTCGGCAACACCCAGGTCGTGCTCGTCGGACTACTCGCCTGGGCCCTCTTCGGCGAGCGGCCGGCGCGGAACGCGCTCTTTGCGATCCCGGTCGCGATGCTCGGGATCCTGCTCATCTCGGGCGTGCTCGAGAGCGGCGCCTACGGAAGCAATCCGAGGCTCGGCGCGATCTACGGCCTGCTCACGGGCATCGCCTACTCGGGCTTCCTGCTTGCGATGCGCCGCGGCTCCGAGGAACGCGGCCGCGTCGCCGGGTCCGCTCTACGACGCGACCCTGGCCAGCGCGATCTGCATCGTGCCGATCGGCCTCGTGATCGGCGACCTGGACTTCACGCCCTCGCTCGAAGCCACGGGCTGGCTGATCCTGCTCGCGCTCAGCTCCCAGGTCGTGGGCTGGCTCCTGATCACGGTCTCGCTCGGGCGGCTGCCCACGGCGCGCACCTCGGTGCTCCTGACGCTCCAGCCGCTGCTCGCGGTCATCTTCGCCGCGCTGATCGTCGACGAGCGGCCCTCGCCGCTCCAGCTGGTCGGCGCGGCAGCCATTCTCGCCGGCCTCCTGATCGCCTCCGGCGGGCGGGCGCGAACGAGCCCCGCTCGAGACCGTGCCCGAGCACTGATCCGTGGCGATCAACGTCGTATAGCGTCGGCTCGATCTGACCCGCGACGCATACGGAAGAATGGCGCTCATCCGAACGCTGGCAGTCGTGCTCGGCATAGTCATTCTCGCCGTCGTCGCGGGTTGTCGTGGGCATAGCTCGGAGCACTACAGCCTCAGGGCGAGCAAGGACTGCTTCGCCCAGAACGGAGACCGCGTCCATCGCGAGACGAACTCCGACTACAAAGCCAGCGGCGGATGGCTGGCCGTCGACTACTCCGACTACGGCGTCTCGATCGGATTCACCGCCGACGAGTCGGAGGCAAAGCGGCTCAGGGAGAAGCTCCTTGAAGAAGACTTGTTCTCCGCGGCGTTTGGGCCAGCCGACGTCGTCCAGCCGCGGAAACGCGGTGTATCTCTCGAACGGCCGAACGATCGAAAGCGACACGCGAGCGAAGATCGAAAGCTGTCTGAAATAAGGGTTCGCCCGCACGCGCGATCAGTCGCAGTTCTCCAGTGGCCCGCCGCGAACATGGCTACTTCTCGGTCTTCGAGCTCTCCCCGCCGGGCAGCGCCTCGCCGAGCTGGCCGAGCGCCTTCGTGAACTCGCTCGGGATGATCCAGACCTTGTTCGACTCGCCCTGAAGGCTCTGATTCGTTTCGAACTCGGCACAGGCGGCGTCGGACGGCGCTCCTAGACTCGACGCGATGGCGAAGGCCCAGGCCGTTCACTTCTCGTGCGCCGAATGCGGCTACTCCACAGGGCGCTGGCTGGGGCGCTGCCCGTCCTGCGGCAGCTTCGGCACGCTCGCCGAGGAGGCTCCGCCGGCCGCGAACGGGAGCGCCGAGGCGAAGCCGATCCTGCGCCTGGCCGAGGTCGAGGTCGCCGAAGCAGCAAGGATCCCGACGGGAGTTCCGGAGCTCGACCGCGTCCTCGGAGGCGGGCTCGTTCCCGCGTCGCTCGTGCTCGTCGGGGGCGAGCCGGGTGTCGGGAAGTCGACGCTCCTGCTGAGCGCCCTCGCCGCGATCTCCCGCGACCGGCGCGCGCTGCTCGTGACCGGGGAGGAGTCGACCGCCCAGGTGAAGCTGCGCGCTGCGAGGCTCGGCGGTGCGGAGAAGGTCGAGATCCTCGCCGAGACGAACCTCGATGCGGTCTGCGCGACGCTCGAGCGCGAGCGGCCGGACGTATGCGTGATCGATTCGATCCAGACGCTCTACTCGGCCGAGATCGGCTCCGCGCCCGGCTCGGTCGCCCAGGTGCGGGAGGCGGCGGCGCGGCTCCTGCGCGTGGGGAAGGAGGCCGGAGTCGCGCTCTTCCTCGTCGGGCACGTGACGAAGGACGGCTCGGTGGCCGGTCCGCGCGTGCTGGAGCACCTCGTCGACTGCGTGCTCCAGTTCGAGGGCGACCGGTACCACGCGCACCGGGTGCTGCGCGCGGCGAAGAACCGCTTCGGCTCGACGAACGAGCTCGGCGTGTTCGAGATGACGGGCGCCGGGCTGGAGGGAGTGCCCGACCCGTCCGCCGTCTTCGGGCAGAGCGACGGCGAAGTCGGCGCGGCCGTCGCGTGTGCGCTCGAGGGCACGAGGCCGCTGCTGCTCGAGATCCAGGCGCTCGTCTCCCAGACCGACCTCGCGATGCCGCGGCGCGTGGGGACGGGGGTCGACCCGAAGCGGCTTGCGATGATCGTCGCGGTGCTCTCGCGGCACGCGGGGCTCGCGCTCGGGCAGGCGGACGTGTTCGTCAACGTCGCGGGCGGCGTGCGCATCGACGAGCCGGGGGCCGACCTGACCGTTGCGCTCGCGATCGCCTCTGCCGCGAAGAACGTGCCGCTGAGAGCATCCACGGCCTCCTTCGGCGAAGTGGGGCTGACCGGCCGGCTCCGGCCCGCGACGCAGGCGGAAAGGCGCGCTCAGGAGTGCGCCAAGCTCGGTCTCGGCGCCGTGATCGTGCCGAAAGGCACGGAGGCCCGCGCGAAGATCTCTCTGGTCGAGGCCGAGACGCTCCGCCAGGCCGTGTCAGCGGCCCTCGAGCGGGCGGAACCGGCGGCCGCGTAGCCCGCTCTGAGCAGGACTTTTCGTCTCGAGAGCTGAAAAAGTGGCCTTTTCCAGCAACTTTTGCTATCCTGGATGTCGATCGCCGGCGGTCGTCCACCCGCCGGCGGCTTGTTGAAACCACACGGAATGGGGAGGTCGGGCTTGTACAAAGTCGGCGATAAGGTCGTGTATCCGCACCACGGCGCGGGCACCGTGGTCAAGAAAGAAAAGCGGACTGTGCTCGGAGAAGAGCGCGAATACCTACAGATTCAGATCCTGCACAACGACATGACCGTGCAGGTCCCGACCGAGAACGCCGACCGCGTCGGCCTCCGGAAAGTGATCGACGAGACGACCGTCGAGCAGGTGCTGAAGGCCCTGCGCGGCAGCGGCACCACGATGCCGAAGAACTGGAACCGCCGGTTCAAGCACAACCGCGACAAGATGAAGACCGGCGACATCTTCGAGCTGGCCGAGGTCGTCCGGAACCTGTCGCTGCGCGACCACGAGAAGGGCCTCTCGACGGGCGAGAAGCAGATGTTCGTCAAGGCGAAGAAGATCCTCGTGTCCGAGCTCATGTACGCGAAGGGCATGGACGAGGAAGAGGCCGCCGAGTGGCTCGACGACATCCTCGCGGGCGTCGGCACGAAGAAGACGAGTCGCGCGAAGGTCGCGGCGAAGGCCTAACGGAACTCCGTCAGTCGCTTGGGCGACCTCCCGCCCGAGCGGGCCGGTCGGAACGTGGCCGGCCTCGTCGACGATCACGAGCTCGGCCCGGGGCCAGGCGCGCTTGAGCTCGTAGGCGTTGGCGATCGGCGCCTGGAAGTCGAAACGGCCGCTGACCAAGACACCCGGGATGTCGGCGAGGAGGCCGGCATCCCGGAGCAGCACGCCGTCCTCGAGCCAGGCGTTCGCGCGAACGTAGTGCGTCACGATGCGCGCGAACGCGAGCGCGTAGTCGGGGTCGCGAAAGCGCTCCGCTAGTCCGGTCGTCGGAGGCCAGTTTGGCGTCGCCGACTCCCACATGCACCACTCGAAGACGGCGTCCGCACGGACTTCGGGATCCGGATCGCACGAAGAGCCGGCTGTAGGCGTCGACGACAAGGGCGTCAGTTGTCGCCTCGGGCACGACGGCGCGGAGGCGCGCCCACTGCTCGGGGAAGAACCGCGCCAGCCCGCCGCGGAAGAGCCAGTCGAACTCCTCGTGCCGTCCGGTCGTGACGCTAGTGAGGACGACCTCGGTGACGCGGTCCGGGTGCGTCTCCGCGTAGACGAGGCCCAGCGTGCTGCCCCACGAGCCGCCGAAGACGAGCCAGCGCTCGATCCCGAGATGCTGGCGCAGAAGTTCCGCGTCGGCGACAAGGTGCCACGTGGTGTTGGCGCCGAGGTCGGTCTCAGGATCGCTCGCGTGAGGCGTGCTCCGGCCGCAGTTCCGCTGGTCGAAGAGCACGAGGCGATACGCGTTGGGGTCGAAGAACGTCCGAAACCACGGGGAGGCGCCGGAGCCCGGCCCGCCGTGGAACACGACGGCCGGCTTGCCGCCGGGGTTGCCGCAGGTCTCCCAGTAGACGCGGTGGCCGTCGCCGACCTCAAGGAAGCCTCGGTCGTGCGGCTCGGTTTCGGGGTACACGGGGCGACACCCTAGTAACCTCGGCCCGGTGAGCGTCTGGGCGATTCTGGCGGCTGCGGGCAGTGGTGAGCGCCTCGGGCTGGACCGCCCGAAGGCGTTCGCGCCGTTGAACGACCGGCCGCTCATCGCAGAGCCGCTGGAGCGGCTCGACGCCTCCGAGTGGATCGAGGGCATCGTCGTCGCGGCGCCGCCCGAGTGGGAGGAGCCGTGCATCCTCGTCGCCGAGGAGATCGCGGCCGGCAAGGTGGCCAAAGCCGTGACCGGAGGCGACACGCGCAGCGAGTCGGTGCGCGCCGCTCTCGCCGAGGTGCCCGCGGAGGCGACCGTCGTTCTCGTCCACGACGCGGCCCGGCCGCTCGTGGCCGACGAGGTCATCGAGCGGGTGATCACGGCGCTCGGCGACGGCTGGGACGGGGCGGTTCCGGTCCTGCCGATCACGGACACGGTGAAGCGTGTCGACGGCGAGGCGGTTGCGGAGACACTCGACCGCGACGGGCTCGTCACGGCGCAGACCCCGCAAGCCTTCGTCGCCGCAGTCCTCCACGACGCCTTCTCGACTTTGCAACAGACTGTTACTAAGTCGACCGATTGCGCCTCGCTCGTCGAACTGAACGGCGGTCGGGTGCGCGCCGTCGAGGGCGACCTGCGGCTGCTCAAGGTGACGACGCCCGCCGACCTCGAGCTCGTCGCTTCCTGGCTGTGATCGTCGACTACCACATGCACCTCCGCGGGCCGGACGAGTCGATCGAGCACACGGTCGAAGCCGTGGAGCCCTATGTGGAGCGGGCGGCCGAGCGCGGAATCGACGAGATCGGCTTCACGGAGCACGTCTACTACTTCGAGCAGACCCGCCACCTGTGGTCGATGCCGTACCACCTGGAACGCTGCGTCTACGACATCGAGCCGTACGTGACGGCGGTCGTCGAGGCCAAGCGACGCGGCTATCCCGTGAAGCTCGGAATCGAGGTCGACTACGAGCCCGCCCGCGAAGAGGAAACGGCCGAGGCGCTGGCCCCGTACCCCTGGGACTACGTGCTGGGGTCGATCCACTTCCTCGACGGCCTCGGGATCGACGCCGAGCCGAGCCTCGTCGGCTCGATCGGCGTTGAGGGGGCGTGGGAGCGGTACTACGACTCTCTCGCGAGCGCGGCGCGGTCGGGGCTCTTCGACTCGCTCGCGCACCCCGACCTCGTCAAGTTCCACGGTCCGGAGATCGACTGGAACTGGGACCTGCTCGCAGACTCGCTGGACGGTGTCGCGATCGAGGTCTCGAGCGCGGGCCTGCACAAGCCGCACGGCAAGCTCTACCCGAATCCCGCCCTCCTCGAGCCGCTCGTGCGCGAAACGTGCCGATCACCCTCGCATCCGACGCGCACGTCGCCCAGAACGTCGGCCGCGACCTCGACCGCGCAGTCGATCACGCCCGCGACGCCGGCTACGACACGGTCACGGTGTTCGATCGCCGCGAGTCGCGCCAGGAGCCGCTCGGATGAGCGAGCTGCGGATCGGGCTCGGCGTCGACGCGCACCGGTTCGAGGACGGGATCCCGCTCGTCCTCGCCGGCGTCGACTTCCCCGGTGAGCCGGGGCTCGCCGGTCACTCGGACGGCGACGTGATCGCCCACGCGCTGATCGACGCCATCCTCGGCGCGGCCGGCAAGGGCGACATCGGCGAGCTCTTCCCGTCCGCCGATCCGCAGTGGCTGGACGTCTCCTCGATCCGGCTTCTCCAGCGGAGCTACGAGGTCGTCCGGATGGGCGGCTTCGACCTCGTGAACGCGGACTGCGTCCTGATCGGCGAGCGGCCCGAGGATCGCGGACGTCCGTGAGGCCATGGGCGCGCGCCTCGCCGGAGCGATGGGGCTGGACATCGGCACGGTCACGGTCCGCGCGACGACCACGGACGGTCTCGGCTTCACGGGCCGCGGCGAGGGTCTCGCGGCTCAGGCGGTTGCCCTTCTGCGACGCTCCGCCTGACATGGCCCTCCAGTTCCCGACCCGTGCCGAACGGACCGGCAAGCAGCCGCACATAGCCAGCCTCCAGAGCGGAATCTGGCCCGAGTTCATGTACCACGACCCGGTTCTCGAGCGGCTCTTCGGCCGTGTGATCGACGAGTACGCCGAGTTCCAGTTCTACGTCTGGGACGAGGAGCGCGAAGAGGTCGTCGGCGCGGGGAACGCGATCCCCGCGGCGTGGGACGGGGATACCGCAACGCTGCCCGACGGCGGAGTCGACGCCGTCGTCGAGGCGAGGTTCGCGAAAGACTCACCGACGCCGAACATCCTCTGCGCGCTTCAGATCCTGATCGCGCCCGAACTCCGTGCGCAGGGCCTGAGCAGCCGAATGATCCAGCGGATGGCCGAGATCGGCCGCTCGCACGGGCTCGACACGCTGATCGCACCCGTCCGGCCCAATCTCAAGCACAGCTACCCGCTGACACCGATCGAGCGCTACATCGAGTGGCGGCGACCCGACGGCATGCTCCTCGACCCCTGGCTCCGCACGCACGAGCGGCTCGGAGCCGAGATCGCGAAGGTCGCACCCGAGTCGATGCGCGTCACGGGCACCGTCGCCCAGTGGGAGGAGTGGACGGAGCTCGCATTCCCGGAGAGCGGTGCGTACGTCGTGCCCGGCGCGCTCGTCCCCGTTGAGATCGACCGCGAGCGCGACGAAGGGCTCTATGTCGAGCCGAATGTCTGGATGGTCCACTCGCTTCCCTGACCGGCGCCGGGCTCCCGCCGGGCGAAGCCCGGCTCCTCCCGCGTCAGAAACCGAGAAACCCGCCTAGCGCGGAAGCCTGACGAGCCCGTCCTGAATCTGGACGAGCCCGTCGGCGGCAAGCGCGGCTATGGCTTCCTCGTCCAGGAGCTCGCGTTCGCGTGGCTCGTCGGCGACGAGGCGTAGCGCTTCCGCACGCCGCTGGCGGAACGAGCCTTCGAACCGGCCCTGCTTGCGGAGCGGCTCGTAGCGCCTTCCGCGTGCTGGGCAGCGTTCGGCGAGCGGGCAGATGTCGCAACGCGGGATGCGGGCGAGGCAGACCGTCGCGCCGAGGTCCATCAGCGCGTGTGCCGAAGCCGGCCCGAACGAGCCTTCGGTCCGGTCGAGAACACGGCGCACGTTCACATCGACGGGAAGCACCGGGCGATCAAAGGCGAACCGTGCGACGGCGTCGGCGGTGTACCGACCCACTCCGGGAAGATCGGTCAGGTCCTGCGGCCAGCCCTCGGCGGCGATCCGGCGGGCGGCCCGATGCAGGTTGACGGCGCGGCGGTTGTAGCCGAGCCCCTGCCACTCGCGGATCGCGTCAGCGGGCGTCGCGGCGGCGAGCGCCTCGACCGAAGGCCAGCGCTCGAGCCACGAGAGGTACCGCGGCACGACGCGCGCGACCTGGGTCTGCTGGAGCATGACCTCGGAGACGAGGATCGCGTATGGGTCGCGCGTCCTTCGCCAGGGCAGGTCACGCCCATGCTCGTCGAACCAGGCGAGAAGCGCCTTCTCCACGGCGCCGACCCTACAAGGGCAGTCTGATCCACACGTCCGCGCCCCCGTCCGGACGGATCCTCGCGCCGGCGGTGCCGTCGTGCGCTCGGGCGATCGTCTCCACGATCGCGAGCCCGAGCCCGCTGCCGTTGCCGGACGGCGTCGCCCGCGTGAACGCCTTGAACGCGTGGTCGCGGAAGTCCGGCGCGAGACCGGGCCCCTCGTCGAGCACGTGCAGCTCGGCGCTCGAGTTGTGCCTGCCCGCGGTGATCGTGATCGCCCCGCGGCCGTGCTCGAACGCGTTGTCGACGAGGTTCCCGAGCGCTTGCTCGACCCGCGGCCGGTCGACCCGCGCCACGGGCGCCTCGTCCGCGTCGACCATCAGCGAGCGTCCCTCGAGCTCGGCCCGCGCGCCGAAGCGGTCGCGAACCTTCTCCACGACGTCCACGAGGTCGGTCGGCTCCGGGCGCAGCGCCAGCGTGCCTTGCTCGGCGCGCGCGAGGACGAGCAGGTCGTCGGCGATCCGCGACAGCCGGTCCGTCTCCTCGGCCGCGGAGCGGATGGAGTTCTCGAACTCCTGCGTCGTGCGCGACCGGCGCAGCGCCAGCTCGAGCTCGGCGCGCAGCGTGGTGAGCGGAGTTCGGAGCTCGTGGCTCGCGTCGGCGACGAAGCGGCGCTCGCGCTCGAGCCCGTCCTCGAGCCGCCCGAGCATCTCGTTCAGCGTCCGTCCGAGCCGTGCGACCTCGTCGTCCGCAGGTGGGACGGGCAACCGCTCGTGGAGCGAGGACGTGGAGATCTCGTCGGCGCGCCGGCGCATCGACTCGATCGGCCGGAGCGCGGCGCCCGCGAGCAGGTACCCGCCGAGCGACATCAGCAGGAGGGCGATCGGGCCGCCGACGAGGAAGGCCGCCTGGAGGCTCGTCAGCGTGTCGTTGCGATGCTCGAGCGTGGCGCCGACGACGAGCACGTCGTCCTGCAGCGGAAGCGCGAGCATGCGGCCGGCCTCGTCCTGTCCCGGCAGTCGCGAGCGGTCGAAGAACCTCGTGCTCTTCGCGGCGAGAGCGAGCTGGGACGGCGAGAGCAGCGGCCGGCCACCGAGGCCAGGGGTCGCGTCGACGACCCGCCCGGCAGGCGTGACGCGCTCCGCGAACGTGTCGGCGCTTCCAGTCGTCCGCACAGAGCCCCCGCGCAGCACGAGCGCGGAGAGAGCCTGTCCGCGGGAGCGCAGATCCTTGTCGAACGCGCGGTCGAGATCGGAGGCCACGCGCATGTAGACGAAGAGGCCGACCGCGGCCAGGACGATCGCCATCGCGGCGGCGAAGAAGAGCGTCAGCCGGATGCGGATCGGGATCCGGCTCATGCGTCCCTCAGCCGGTAGCCGACCCCGCGCACGGTCTCGAGCGACTCCTCGCCGAACGGCCGGTCGACCTTCTCGCGCAGGTAGCGCACGTAGACGTCGATCACGTTCGAGCGGTTCTCGTAGGCGAAATCCCAGGCGTGCTCGATCAGCTGCAGCCGGCTCAGCGTCTGACCCGGCCGGCGCATGAACGTCTCGAGCAGCGCGAACTCCTTCGGCGAGAGCGGGACCTCGGTCCCGCCGCGCCAAACGCGCCGCGATGCGGGATCGAGCCGCAGGTCGCCGACGACGAGCTCCGTCGGCCGCTCGACGACGCCTCGACGCGTGAGCGCCCGGAGCCGCGCGAAGAGCTCCGCGAACGAGAAGGGCTTCGTCAGGTAGTCGTCGGCTCCGGCGTCGAGCCCGTCGACGCGGTCGCCCACCGAGTCCCGCGCGGTCAGCATCAGGACGGGCGACCAGACGCCGGCCTTGCGCAGCTCGCGGCACGTCTCGAAGCCGTCGAGCCCGGGGAGGATGACGTCGAGCACGATCGCGTCGTACGGGTGGGCCTCGGCCATCCAGAGCGCGTCCTCACCGGTAGCGGCGAACATCGGCGACGTGTCCCTCTTCGGCCAGGCCGCGCCGGACGAGACTCGCCATCTTCAGCTCGTCCTCGACGATCAGCACCCTCATTGCGACCACTCACATTATGAGAGTCAGATGAGCGAACGCGAGTGCTGCGGGCATGTGCCGGCCGACCGTACGGGCGGGAGATGAGCGGAAGATGAGAGGCGCTAGCCGGTTACGACGTGGATGTTGAACGTCGCGCCGCCGGCCACGCCCATCAACCGCACCCAGAGCGCGACGTACAGCTCCTGGCCACGGGCGCCGGTGATGTCGCCGAGGTCGAGGATCCGCTCGGCGGGCCAGCCGAAGCTCTCGAGCAGCTCGACGACCCGAGCCTTGGCCTCGTCGTCGTTCCCGCTCACGAGGACGTCGTGCTCGCCGGGAACGAGGCCCGGGTCGACCATCACGTTCGCGTTCATCGTGTTCAGCGCCTTGACCACCCTCGCCTCGGGAAAGGCGCGCTGGATCCGCTCGCCAAGGCTGTCGTCGATGGAGACGCCGACGAGCGGTGGCCCGCCCTGCGAGAAATCGAGTGCGTTGGTGACGTCGACGAGGACCTTTCCGGCGAGGTTCTCCGCGCCCGCCGCGTTCAAGGCGTCGAGCGCTGCGACGCCGTTCGTGCAGTTGAAGACGAGCTCGCCGTGAGCGGCGGCGTCGGCGAACGGCACCGCGTCGTCGCCGGCCGTCCGCGAGCCGATCAGGACCTCGTGGCCCAGGTCGCGAAGCTTCCCGGCGATCGTTCTGCCGACGACTCCGGTTCCGAGAACACCGATCCTCACGACTGGAAGTCTACGATCGGGGCCATGGCCGAGATCCGGGAAGCTCGAGCCGAAGAAGGGCCGATCCTGGCCGCGGTGCAGGAGCGAGCCTCGGTCGCCGCGCTCGCGCATGTCTTCCCGCCCGACCTGTACCCGTACCCGCGCGATGCGGTGCACGCGCGCTGGGTCGCCGCGGTCGCGGAGCCGGGGACGCGGACGCTGGTCGCCGTGAGCGACGAGGTGCCGGTCGGCGCGGCCTGCGTGACCGACGGCTGGCTCGAGGGCCTCTACGTCGTCCCGGAGCGGTGGGGCACCGGGCTCGCGGACGAGCTTCACGGCCGTGCGCTCGAGGTCGTGCGCTCGCTCGGCTCCGCGTCCTGCCGGCTCTGGGTGCTCGAGGACAACATCCGTGCGCGACGCTTCTACGAGCGCCGCGAGTGGCGCGAGAACGGCCAGACGCGCGTCGTCGAGTTCCCGCCGAACCCGCTCGACATCGGGTACACGCTCGACTTCTAGACTGGCCTCATGACGAGAGTGCGCTTCGCACCGAGCCCGACCGGGTCGCTCCACGTCGGCAACGCCCTGAGCGCGGTCGCGAACAGGGACTTCGGCGACTGGTTTCTCCTGCGGATCGACGACACGGACGCGTCGCGCAACGTCCCCGGCGGCGAGGACGCGATCCGGGCCGACCTCGAGTGGCTCGGCGTCGAGTGGGACGAGGGGCCGGTGCGCCAGAGCGAGCGCCAGGACGTCTACCGCGAGGCTGCGGCTCGGCTAGGCAGCGATCGCTTCGGGAAGATCACGCTCCTGCGCGAGGACGGAACCGCGACGTACCAGCTGGCGAGCGTCGTCGACGACATCGACTTCGGCATCACGCACGTCATTCGCGGGAACGACCATCGGCCGAACGAGCCGCTCCATCGCGACCTGACGCGCGCTCTCGGCGCCGAGCCGCCGGAGTACATCCACCACGGGCTGATCCTGGGCGAGGACGGGCGCAAGCTCTCGAAGCGCGAGTTCGGCTCCACCGTCGCTTCGCTCCGCGACGCAGGGATCCCGGCCCAGGCGGTTCGGCGCTACCTGGACGAGCTCGGCCTTCCGAAGCACGACGTGCATTACGACCTTCCACGCATCCGCCGGCTCGCGATCGAGGCGATCGCGGCGATGAGCGACGAGGAGCTGGCGGCCGCGGCCGGTGCGCCGGTCGAGGTCGTCCCGGCGCTGCGAGGCGCCCGCGACCTCGTCGAGGCCCATGACTATGCGCGTCAGGTGCTCGAGCCCGAGCCCGTCTCGCTCGGCGAGGACGCCCGCCCGACGCTCGAGCGGTTCAAGGAGCTGAACGCGAACGGGGCAGGCGCGAAGGACGTCATCCGCGAGCTGAAGGCGGTCGGCGGAGACCTCCGCGCGCTCCGGCTCGCGCTGACCGGACGTGAGCGCGGCCCGGAGCTGTCGGCGATCCTCGCGGCCCTGCCCCGCGAAGAAAGCCTGAGGCGGGTGGATGCGGCTCTATAACACCGCCACCCGCAAGCTCGACGAGCTGCCGGCTCCGCCCGGCCCGATCCGCATGTACTCCTGCGGCCCGACCGTCTACCAGCGGATCCACGTCGGCAACGCGAGGCCGTTCGTGATCGCGATGTGGCTCAAGCGCTGGCTCGAGCAACAGGGCTACGACGTGACGCTCGTCGTGAACATCACGGACATCAACGACAAGATCTACGACGCCGCTCCCGGGAACAGCGCGCAGCTCGCCGCGGACGCCGCCGGTTGGTACGTCCAGGACACGAGCGACCTCGGCCTGGGACGGCCCGACCACGAGCCGAAGGCGACCGAGACGATCCCCGAGATCGTCGCGCTGATCGAGGAGCTGGTCGGGCGCGACCTCGCGTATCCGGCCGGTGGAGACGTCTACTTCCGCGTCGACCGCTTCCCCGACTACGGCCTCCTCTCGGGCCGGGTCGGCGAGGAGTCCGTGCGCAACCCGTCCGAGGAGGAAGAGCAGACCGCCCTCAAGGAGAACCCGCGCGACTTCGCGCTGTGGAAGGCGCACAAGGAGGGCGAGGACACGTCCTGGGAGTCGCCCTGGGGAGTTGGGCGGCCGGGCTGGCACATCGAGTGCTCGGCGATGGCCGAGAAGCACCTCGGGCCCGTCTTCGAGATCCACGGCGCCGGCCTCGACCTCGTCTTCCCGCACAACGAGAACGAGATCGCGCAGTCCCGAGGCGCCGGCCTCGAGTTCGCCAGGCTCTGGATGCACAACGGGATGCTCCAGTTCGGCGGCGAGAAGATGTCGAAGTCGCTCGGCAACGTGGTCACGCTGCGGGACGCGCTCGACGAGTGGGGGGCCGAGACGCTACTGATGCTCTTCCTCGGCGCGCACTGGCACAAGCCGATGGACTACACGGACGAGACACTCGCCGCCGCAAAGGCGCGGGCCGACGGCTTCCGCGAGGTGTTCCGCAACCCGTCCTCGCCCCAGGGCTCGTGGGCCGATCTCGTCGCGGCCCTCGAGGACGACTTCAACACGCCCGAGGCGCTCGCGGTCATGCACGAGTGGCGCGACCACGACCTCCTGCATCGCGGCCTCGAGATCTTCGGGCTGGGCGCGCTCGCGGAGCAGGAGGAAGCGCCGGCCGAGCTCGACGAGCTGGCGCAACGGCGCGCCGAGGCCCGCGCGGGCGGCGACTTCGACGAGGCCGACCGGCTGCGGCACGAGATCGAGACACAGGGCTGGGAAGTCCGCGACGTGGCGGGCGACTCCGGCTACCGGCTCGTTCCGAAGCGATGACCGCGGACCAGGTGTACGGGCGGCGCGCGGTGCGGGAGGCGCTCCGCGGCCCGCGCGAGGTGCTCGAGCTGTGGGCAACGGAGCGCGCGGTCGACGCAGAGCCGTGGCTGCAGGAGAACGGCGGCCCACGCATTCAGGTCAAGCTCGACCGCGAGCTGAGCGAGGCTGCAGGCACCCGCGACCACCAGGGTGTCGTCGCGAAGGTCGCGCCGTACCGGTACGCGGACGCCTACGAGCTCGCGCAGCAGCCGAGCCCGCTGCTCGTCTGCCTCGACCGCGTGACCGACCCGCGGAACCTCGGCGCCGTCGCCCGGAGCGCCGAGGGAGCGGGCGCGACCGGGATCGTCGTTCCCGCTCACGGCTCGGCGATGGTGACGCCCGCGGTCTGCCGCTCCTCTGCCGGAGCGGTCGAGCACGTTCCGATCGCGGTCGTCCAGAACCTCGCGCGCTATCTGGGAGAGGTGAAGGGGCCCGACCTGTGGGTCTACGGCGCCGCGGGCGAGTCCGGCAAGCCGATGTGGGAGATGGATCTGAGAGGCGGCGCCGCGTTCGTCTTCGGCGCCGAGGGACGCGGTCTGCGGCCGCTCGTCCGCCGAACCTGCGACGAGCTCGTCTCGATCCCGCTCGCCGGCACCGTCGAGTCCCTGAACGTGAGCGTCGCGGCCGCCGTGCTGCTCTACGAGGCGCGCAGGCAGCGAAATGGCTGAAGCGACCTTCTACCTCTTCGACGGCTTCAACCTGCTGCACGCGGGCGGCTTCGCGGACTCTCGGGAAATGACCGACAAGCTCGCGAGCTTCGTCGCCGAGAAGGGTGCGCGCGGGAGTTCTCGTCTTCGACGGGACCGGGGAGGATCTCAGCTACGGCCCGCTCGAGGTGCGTTTCGCCGAGGACGCGGACTCGCTGCTCGAGCGGCTCGCTGCGGAGCACAGAGGAACGGAGCAGGTCTGCCTCGTCTCGTCGGACTCGGCCGTGCGCGGCACCTCGGGCCAGGAGGTGATGAAGCTCTCCTCGGCGACCTTCTCGCGCGACTTCGAGCTGGAGAGCCACCGCGAGCACAAGCCGATGCGCGTCGAGGACAAGCTCGACCCGGAGACGAGGGCGAAGCTAGAAGAGCTGAGAAGGGGCAAGGGTCCATAACGAATGGGACCTTTGCAGAATTCTTGTATTTTCTTGACATAGGTGCTACTTTGGCGCTAGCAAAAGGCACTACTGCAAACCGTCTCAGAACCCGTGTGCCCATGGCCGCCGCCGCCCGTCCAGCCCCTGGCCCCCGCCGACAACAGAAGGCGGAGCGCGAGCTCGAGGATCTTCAGCTCGTCGTCAAGGCGCGCAACGGCGACTCCGCCGCGATGGATCACCTCATCCGGCGGTACACCGGCTTCGTCCGGCTGAAGGCGAGCTCGTACTTCCTCGCCGGCGGTGACGGCGAGGACCTCGTCCAGGAAGGGCTGATCGGGCTCTACAAAGCCGTCCGCGACTTCCGCCACGACAAGGAGACGTCGTTCCGCTCCTTCGCCGAGCTCTGCGTAACGCGCCAGATCATCACGGCGATCAAGACCGCGACCCGCTTCAAGCACTCGCCGCTGAACAGCTACATCTCGTTCAGCCACACGCCTGCAGGCCAGGACCCTGACGGTGAGTGCACGCTCGGCGATGCGCTGCCCGGGCTCGCACGTGAACGACCCGGTCGTCTCCGTGATCTCGACCGAGGAGCTGCAGAGCCTCGTCTTCTGTCTCGGCACAGGCCTTTCGCAGCTCGAAGCCGAGGCGCTGCGCCTGTACCTCGAGGGCTCGTCGTACGAGGAGATGGCCGAGGAGCTCGGCTGCGACACGAAGACGATCGACAACGCGCTCCAGCGGGTCAAGCGGAAGATCTACACGCACCAGCGCTCGCGCCAGGTCCTGCAGTAGCGCTCCAGGTCTGCCGTTTTCAATCCGGCAACACATCTGCAATCCGGACAACACGGCGTGGCGTACGATGTTGGAGCGCCGGAGTAGCTCAGTTGGTAGAGCGTGGTTTTGTAAACACAGGTCGGGGGTTCGAGTCCCTCCTCCGGCTCTGTGGCTCGTTACCCTGTACCGCTCAGGGGACTCTTCAGGGGAGGCGGCTGAGATGGCCTACGGGTTGCTCCTTCTACGCGTCTTCGTCGGCGTCGCGTTCGTCGGGCACGGGACGCAGAAGCTCTTCGGCTGGTGGGGCGGCTACGGGCCGCAGGGCACCGGCGGGTATTTCTCCTCGCTCGGCTACAAGTCCGGCGTGCAGATGGCCGTGCTCGCCGGGCTCGCCGAGGCCGGGGGCGGAGCCCTGCTCGCGCTTGGGCTGCTGACGCCCGTCGCGTGCGCGGCGCTCGCCGTGGTGATGATCAACGCGATCGTCGCCGCGACGATGAAGCCGGGGTTCATGCTCGGCTCCGAGCTCGAGCTCACGTACCTCGTGGTTGTGATCTCGCTTGCTGCGACGGGGCCAGGCCGGTTCTCGCTCGATCGAGCGATCGGCTGGGACGACACGCTCTCGGGCGTCTGGTGGGGCGTGGGCGTGGTCGTGGCGGCGGCGGTCGTGTCGTTCGTGGCGCTCGCCGGATTCCGTACGAAGCCGCCGCCGCAACCCGCCGCGCAGGCCGAGTAGCTACCATGCCGGCGGCGCCTGCGGGCGCCGTCTCATGACGAATCGCTGACTGATAGAGGAAATTCCGCGCAGGGCTGCGTGCTCTGCCGATCAGTCAGGAGGTTCCACGATGTACCAGCAGGGCGGCACGCTCGCCGCACACGACATCTCGGTTCACCGCGGAGCGGACGCGATCCTCGAGCGCGTCTCGCTCGCGATCACGCCCGGCAGCCGGATCGGCGTCGTCGGCCCGAACGGCCGCGGCAAGACGACGCTCCTGCGCGCGCTCGCGGGCCTGGAGGAGCTCGATCGCGGCTCGGTGACCAGGAATCCGCCCGGCTTGCGCGTCGGCTACCTCCCGCAGGAGCGGGACGTTCGACAGGACGAGACCTTGCTCGGGTACCTGGAGCGGCGCACCGATGAGGATGCGACCGCCGAGTTCGAGGCGCGCGCGGCTGCCGTTCTGCGCCGCGTGGGGCTCGAGGCTGGGCTCGATCGGCGCGTCGGCGAGCTTTCCGGCGGCGAACAGAGTCGGGCTGCACTGGCGTCGATCCTGCTCGCGCGCTTCGACGTCTACCTGCTCGACGAGCCGACGAACGACCTCGACTTCGACGGCCTCGAGCTGCTCGAGCGCTTCTTGCTGAGGCTCGACAGCGGCTTCGTGGTCGTCTCGCACGACCGCGAGTTTCTCGATCGCACCGTGAACCGGATCCTGGAGCTCGAGTCCGGCACCGACCGCGTGCACCAGTACGCCGGCGGCTGGAGCGAGTACGAGGCGGCGCGGGAACGGGCGCGGGCCGAGCACGAGCGCGCGTTCGCGCACTGGAGCGACGAGCGAGCACGCTTCGGCGAGCTGCACCGCGACCGCCGCGAGCAGGCGCGCGTCGGCGGCAAGCAGGCGGACCGGCGCGGCACGCACGCGCTGATGTCGAAGACCCGCGCCGCGGCGCGGCGGGTCGAGCTGCTCGAGCGCGACCGCGTCGAGAAGCCGTGGCAGCCGTGGGAGCTGAGGCTCGACCTCGCTCCGTCGGGGCGCTCCGGCGATCTCGTCGTCGAGCTGGAGGATGCGGTCGTCGAGCGCGGGCCGTTCCGGCTCGGGCCGCTCGACTTCGGCGTCCAGTGGGGCGAGCGGCTCTCGATCGCCGGCCCGAACGGGAGCGGAAAGACGACGCTGATCGATGCCTTGCTCGGCCGTATCCAGCTCGAGAGCGGGACGCGGCGAGTCGGCCCGTCAGTCGTCTTCGGCGAGATCGGACAGGAGCGATCGGTCTTCGCGACGGACGAGCCGCTGATCCGCACCTTCTGCGCGGAATCGTCGCTGCGCGAAGGTGAAGCGCGAACGCTGCTCGCCAAGTTCGACCTCTACGCGGACCACGTGCTCCGGCGAGCGCGGAGCCTTTCGCCCGGCGAGCGGACGCGGGCCGAGCTCGCGCTGCAGGCGGCGCGCGGGGCCGGCTGCCTCGTCCTTGACGAGCCGACGAACCACCTCGACCTGCCCGCGGTCGAGGAGCTCGAACATGCGCTGACCGTGTTCGACGGAACGCTCATCCTCGTCACGCACGACCGGCGCTTCCTCGAGCGCGTGGGCGTGACCCGTGTCTATGAGCTCAGCCCGGCAGCGCCTGGTCGAGGTCTGTCCACAACTCCTCGACGTCCTCGAGCCCGACGCTGAGCCGGAGCAGGTTCTCGGGCACGCGGTCGCCCTCCCAGCGGTAGCGCGACTCCATCGTCGACTCGACTCCGCCCAGGCTCGTCGCGTTCTTGATCAGGCGGGTCGACGTCTCGACCTTGCGCGCGTCGCCGTCGACGTCGAACGAGAGCAGGCCGCCGAAGCCGGGATAGCGGACGCGTTCGACCCGCGGATGGCTCTCGAGGCGGCGCACGATCTCGGTTGCCGTCTCGGTCTGGCGGCGAACACGGATCTCGAGCGTCTTCAGGCCGCGGAGCAGGAGATAGGCGGGGTCGGGCGCGGCGACGATCCCGGTGCGGCTGCGAAACTCGCGGAGTCGCTCGGCCGTCGACGGGTCCTTGCAGACGACTGCGCCGAGCAGGACGTCCGAGTGTCCGCCGAGGTACTTCGTCGCGCTGTGCAGGACGAGGTCGGCGCCGTGCTCGAGCGGGCGCAGGTTGATCGGGGTCGCCGCGGTCGAGTCGACGAGCACGGGAGCGGGGTGGGCGGCTGCGGCCTCGAAGTCGGGCATCGTCAGGAACGGGTTCGACGGCGCCTCGAGCCAGACGAGCTGCACGCCCTCCGGCGGCGGCCCGGTCTGGTCGAACTCGACGTGCCTCAGCCCCCAGCGCTCGAGCGCGCGGAACATGGTCGGCGTCCCGAAGTAGCAGCCCTCGGCGACGGCGATCGTGTCGCCCGGGCCGAGGAGCCCGAGGACGACGGAGGTCGCCGCCCCGGTGCCCGACGAGAAGAGGAGCGCCTCGCCGCCGTCGAGCTCACCGAGTGCCTGCTCGGCGGCGACGCCGGTCGGGTGCGCATAGCGCTGGTAGTAGAACTCGCCCGGCTCGCCGTCCTCGTACGGCCACAGCGTCGCCCGGTCGACCGGCGGAAGTCCCACGTCCGCGACTGTACTAGTGTGCGACGCCGTGGCCGCGACGGACGATTCGACGCAAGCCAAGCTCGAGCAGCTCCAGACGTTGCGCGACGAGGCGCTGCACGCAGGGAGCGAGAAAGCGGTCGAGCGGCAACGTGAGCAGGGCAAGCTGCTCGCGCGCGAGCGGGTCGAGAAGCTGCTCGATCCAGGCTCGTTCGTCGAGCTCGATCGCTACGTACGCCACCGGAACTTCGGGATGATGGATCGCCGGCCGTACGGAGACGCGGTCGTGACCGGCTACGGGACGATCTTCGGCCGCAAGGTCTTCGTCTTCTCGCAGGACTTCACGATCTTCGGCGGCTCTCTGTCGGAGGCCTTCGCCGAGAAGATCTGCAAGGTCATGGACATGGCCGCGAAGTACGGCTGTCCGCTGATCGGGATCAACGACTCCGGCGGGGCCAGGATCCAGGAGGGCGTCGTCTCGCTCGCGGGCTACGCGGAGATCTTCTGGCGCAACGTCCAGGCCTCGGGCGTCGTCCCGCAGATCTCGCTCGTCATGGGGCCGACCGCGGGCGGTGCCGTCTACTCGCCGGCGATGACCGACTTCGTGCTCATGGTCGAGGGGACGTCGTACATGTTCATCACTGGGCCCGACGTGGTGAAGACGGTCACCGGCGAGGAGGTCAGCTTCGAGGAGCTGGGCGGCGCGGCGACACACGCGGCGAAGTCGGGTGTCGCGCAGTTCGTCTCGCCGAGCGAGGAGGCGTGCCTCGAGGACGCGCGCTACCTGCTCTCGTTCCTGCCGCAGAACAACCTCGACGCGCCGGTCTTCTTCGAGCCGTCGGATCCGATCGATCGCGAGGACGCCGAGCTGGACACTCTGATCCCGGACAACCCGAACAAGCCGTACGACATGAAGGACGTCGTGCGACGCGTCGTCGACGAGGGCGAGTTCCTCGAGGTGCACGAGCGGTACGCCGAGAACATCGTGTGCGGCTTCGCGCGGCTCGGCGGCCATTCGGTGGGGATCGTCGGGAACCAGCCGCGGGCGCTCGCGGGCGTGCTCGACATCGACTCGTCCGTGAAGGCTGCGCGCTTCGTGCGGACGTGCGACGCGTTCAACATCCCGCTGGTCACGTTCGTCGACGTGCCCGGGTTCCTGCCCGGGACGGCGCAGGAGTGGGGCGGGATCATTCGCCACGGGGCCAAGCTGCTGTACGCGTACTGCGAGGCGACGGTGCCGAAGCTGGCGGTGATCACGCGGAAGGCGTACGGAGGCGCGTACGACGTCATGAGCTCGAAGCACATCCGCGCCGACTTCAACTTCGCGTGGCCGACTGCCGAGGTCGCCGTGATGGGGCCCGAGGGTGCGGTGAACATCGTCTTCCGGAAGGAGCTCGAGGAAGCGGACGATCCCGAAGCGCGGCGCGCGGAGCTCGTGCACGAGTATCGCGAGCAGTTCGCGAACCCGTACGTCGCGGCCGAGCGCGGATACGTGGACGAGGTGATCGAGCCGAGGCGCACGCGTCCGGTGCTGATCGACGCGCTCGGCACGGCGCTCACGAAGCGCGAGCCGAGACCGCGGCGAAAGCACGGGAACATCCCGCTCTAGCCAAGCCGGCGCCCGTCCTTTTCAACCAGGGCCCGCCTCGTCGGGGCCGGTACCCACGACCTCCTCCCCGATGCGATCGTAGCGAGGAAAACCGCACGCGTGGGTGACGCGAGCGTGACGAGTGTGTGCCGTTCGCGGGTGCCTTACGAAGCGACCGCGACGGCGAGCTCGCCCTCGGCTTCGAGCTCGAGCTCTTCCGCGAACGCGGCGACGACCGCCGGGTCGAACTGCGTCCCTGCGCAGCGCTCCAGCTCGGCGAGCGCATCCGCCTGCGTCAGGCGACCGCGGTAGACGCGGTCCGACGTCATCGCGTCGTAGGCGTCGACCACGAAGATGATTCGCGCGCCGAGGGGGATCTCTGGGCCGGGCAGGCGGTCCGGATACCCACGCCCGTCCCAGCGCTCGTGGTGGTGCAGGATCCACTCCGCGACCGGCTCGATCCCGAGGCTGTCGAGCATCCGGAAAGCGATCTGCGGGTGACGCTCGAGCACGAGCCGCTCGGGCCCGGTCGAGCGGTCCGGGCTTGCGCAGGATCTCCTCGGGGATCGCGAGCTTGCCGAGGTCGTGCAGGCTGCCGGCGAGCCGCGCAAGCTCGATCTGCTCCTGGTCGAGGCCGAGGCGCGCCGCCACGCGGGCCGCGAGGTCGGCCACGCGCGCGGAATGGCTGCCCGTGTACGTGTCGCGAAGGTCGACCGCCTTCGCCAGGCTCGCGGCGGCCCTGAACCGTGCCGCCCGGTCAGGGCCCGTCGCGAGCTTCCTGAGCTCTGCGAGCTCAACCACGTCGGGCCGATAGACGTGCACCCGATTCTTTCCGTTCTCCTTGGCCCAGTAGAGGGCGCTGTCCGCGAGACGGATCAGCTCGCCCCGGTCCGGCGCCTGGCGCGGGAAGGTCGCGACGCCGGCCGAGACGGTCACCGAGCCGATGTGCTCCAGACCGAGCTGCGAGATCCGCTCGACGATCGCGCCTGCGGTCTTCACCGCTTCGCTCTCGTCGTAGTCGGGGAGCATGAGCGCGAACTCGTCGCCGCCGAGCCTGAACGCCTCGCCGTTCTGGCGCAGCGTCGTCGCGAGCCGGGACAGCACGCGGTCGCCGGCAGGGTGGCCGAAGAGGTCGTTCACGCGCTTGAAGTCGTCGACGTCGACGAGGCAGAGGCTGAAGCTGCACTCGTTTCGCTCGGCCTCGATCAGCTCGCGCTCGAGCCGGTCGTGAAAATGCCTGTGGTTGCCGAGCCCGGTCAGCGGATCGGTCAGCGCGAGCTTCATCGCGCGGAGTGCGCGGTAGGTCGAGCGCTGATAGAGCGCGATCGCGAGCAGGGGCCCGACGAGCGCCGCGGACAGAAGCGGCGAGCGCTGCCAGAGGACGACCAGCATCAGCGCGGCCGAAGCCATCAGCGCGAAGACGATGATCGTCCAGCGAAGGCTGGAGCGGATGAGCTCGAAGAACGGCCGTCGGGACGTGACGGCCACGACGAGCGAGATGAGCACGAGGTTGATCCCGTACTGGGTCGAGGCTGACACGCCGACCTTGGAGATCAGCACGCCGGTTCCGTCACCGTGGATGAAGGTGACCAGGGCGCCGCCGACCGCGGCCGCGCCTGCGAACACCGAGCCGTTGTAGCCGATCCGGATCAGCGGGCGGTGCTCGGTCAGTTGGATCAGGACCGGCGCCGCGAAGGCAACGATCACGCCGGCTGCCCAGCCGAAGAGCACGATCGCGCTGGCGGCGAAGACGAACGACAGCGACACGCCGCCGCTGTTCGGGCCCTCGATCGGAACCGGATAGCGGCTGGCCAGCGTCGACGCCGCGAGCAGGGCGGCGACGCCGAGCAGCATCGACGCACTGTGACTCGTGGTCGCGAACGACCAGGTTGCGAGGAGCACCGAGCCCAGGCCGAGCAGGCACACGGGCACGACGATTGGCGCGAGGCGCCGGTTCATGGCTCCCCCTCTCCTACCTCAGCCGCCTACCACTCCCAGTTGTCGAAGAGCCACTCGGCGTAACCGCTCGCGAGCGCGGCGGTCAGCACGAGCGTCAGAACGACCAGGATCGCTGTGAAACGGGGCTTCCATTCGAGCACTGTCGTTTCCTCCCAGGTCAGAAGTGCAGTCACACGATTTTCCAGGGCGCAAAGCCCCGGGTAATCACCCATTAGGGGGAAAACGCGTGTCCTGAAAAGACGGTTTCAGCGCCGCTACAGGCCGGCTTCGGCGAGCGGCCGGCGGCCCCAGGCGAGGCGGCGCTGGTACCAGCCGGTCGCCTGCTCGAGAGCCACGCCGTACCCCGACGACTGGATCAGCCAGCCGTTGCCGAGGGAGATGCCGACGTGGTCGATCCCCGCCGGCTGCGCGTGCGGGCCCCCGGGCCCGAAGAACATCAGGTCGGCCGGTGCCAGCCGTGCCGGTTTGATCCTCAGGCGGCGCGGCACTTCTCCGGCCATCGCCGCGGCGGTCCGGCCGCGCAGGATGCCCGCGAGCTGAGGAGCGCCCGGATACGACTGCACCTTGTAGACGCGCCAGGCGAAGCCCGAGCAGTCGAACCCGCCCTGTGGCTGAGCCCCGTACGGCGATTGCGGCCGCTCGAACTCGCCACCCCAGACGTACGGGTAGCCGATGAACCTGACGGCGGTCGTGAGCACGCGCTGCTGCCACGTGGTGAGCACGGGAAGCTCGAAGGTCGCGGCTTCGTCCTCGACCTGGGCCTTCTCGGGCTCGGACACGCTCAGGAGACGGGCCACCGAATAGGCGACTTCCGCGCGCGGCGCCGGGTCGTTGGGAAGCCGCTCGAGGGTGTCCTGGCCCGCCGGGTGATTCGTGCGCAGGCCGAGGAGGCGCGCGACGACCTCCGTCCCGAATCGCGCAGGAGGATGCAGTCCCGCCGCAGCCGCGGCGTCGTAGAACAGGGCCGCGTCGTCGTTCAGGTCGAGCGCGCGGACGAGACGCGCGTCGAGCTGGGCCATCGTCACGGGAGCCGCGGGGTCGGCCGGCGCCCGCGGCGGCTCCTGCGTGAGCGCGGCGACGAGGTCGGCCAGTTCGCCCTGGGTGAGCGGGTCGTTCGGCCGGAATGAGCCGACGCTCCTGGCCAGCAGGCCGTGCGCGACCACGACCCTGATCTGAGGCTGAGCCCACGAGCGGCTCGTTCTCGCCGGGGAGGCGGCCGCGGCGGTCGCGAGACCGGCGATCAGGCAGGCGAGCACGGTGAGCAGGCGCAGACGTCTCACGCCCCGGACATCGTCGGATCTGCCTGCGAGCTTTAGTCTTCGCCGCGATGGAGATCGAGGTCACGCCCGACCCCTCGCCCGAGGAGCGCGCCGCGCTGCTGGCGGCGCTCGCCGAGCGAGACGACGGGCACGCTCAGAGCTACGGAAGCGTCTGGCGGCTCGCCGGACTGCTCGAGAACGTCGATTCGGTCGATTTCGCCTCTCGCGCCGAGCCCGCAGTGGGATCGCCTCGCAGCAGCCGCGGGGCGAGCCGCGCGTAGTCGAGCCCCGAGACCCAGGTCAGGATGAGCGCGACGACGAGTGCCCACTCGGCGATCCTGTCGTCGAACGCGCCCGCCGCGGCGAGCCCGCCGAGGCCGGCGGCGACCGCCTGCGTCCAGGTCTTCAGCCGTCCCAGATCGCGCGCTTCGAGAACGACGCCGCGCTCGAGCGCGGCCAGACGCAGGCCGGAGACGAGCAGCTCACGCGCGACGATCGCGGCCACGATCCAGGCTGTGAAGACGCCTTCGCCGACGAGGACGATCATCACCGTGAGCACGAGCAGCTTGTCCGCCACCGGATCGAGCAGCGACCCGAGCGCTGAGGTCCGGCCGCTCCGCCGGGCGAGGCGGCCGTCGAACCAGTCGGTCGCCATTGCGAGCGCGAACAGTCCCGTGGCCCAGTAGTCGTGATTGGGGAAGTCCCAGACGTAGAGCAGCACGACGAACGGCACGGCCGCGGCCCGCGCCAGGGTCAGCTGGTCGGCGAAGCTCACGGATTGGAGAATACGCGGGAGATGAAGCCGTTCACCAAGATTCTGATCGCCAACCGAGGCGAGATCACCGTTCGCATCTGCCGCACGCTCCGCGACTTGGAGATCGCGTCGGTCGCGATCTACTCGGAAGCTGACCGCGGATCCCTCCATGCGGCGTTCGCGGACGAGGCGTACCTCGTCGGCCCCGGGACGCCTGCCGAGAGCTACCTGAACCAGGAGCGGATCATCGAAGCCGCGCAGCGGTCCGGCGCCGAGGCCGTTCATCCCGGGTACGGGTTCCTCGCCGAGAACGCCGAGTTCGCGCGCGCCGTCGAGACGGCCGGGCTCGTCTGGATCGGCCCTCCACCGGAAGCGATGGAGCTGATGGGCTCCAAGGTGGCCGCGCGCCAGACGATGAGCGCCGCGGGTG
Organism: uncultured Actinomycetes bacterium; assembly: GCA_963742635.1. Taxonomy (GTDB): domain Bacteria; phylum Actinomycetota; class Thermoleophilia; order Gaiellales; family Gaiellaceae; genus VAXT01. The sequence continues at coordinate 83,848 of CAVUMW010000002.1, read as the reverse complement.
TCCCGATCATCCCCGGCACGACCGAGCCCGTCGAGACCGCCGCCGACGTTCGCCGGCTCGGAGACGAGATCGGCTGGCCGATCGCCATCAAGGCCTCGGCCGGGGGCGGAGGGAAGGGCCTCAAGGTCGTGGCCTCGGCGGACGAGGTCGAGCGCGCGTTCGAGGCCGCCCGCCGCGAGGGCCAGGCGTACTTCTCCGACTCGGCCGTCTACGTCGAGCGCTATCTCGACAACCCGCGTCACGTCGAGGTGCAGGTGCTCGCCGACGCGCACGGATCCGTGATCCATCTCGGCGAGCGCGACTGCACGATCCAGCGCCGTCACCAGAAGCTCGTCGAGGAGACGCCGTCCCCGGCCGTCGACGAGGAGCTCCGGGCCGAGATCGGCCGGATCGCGATCGACGCCGCGCGATCCGTCGGATACCGCTCGGCTGGGACGATCGAGGGGCTCCTCTCGAGCGAGGGCGAGTACTTCTTCCTCGAGATGAACACGCGTCTCCAGGTCGAGCACACGGTCACCGAGCTCGTGACAGGCCTCGACCTCGTCCGCGAGCAGGTGCTGATCGCGGCCGGTGAGCCGCTATCGCTGAGCCAGGAGGACGTTCGGCTGAATGGGCACGCGATCGAGTGCCGGATCAACGCCGAGGATCCGTCCACCGGCTTCCTGCCCGCGCCCGGGCGGATCACGGGCTACCGGGAGCCTGCCGGTCCCGGCGTGAGGGTGGACTCGGGAGTGAGGGAGGGCAGCGAGGTCGTCGGTCTGTACGACCCACTCGTCGCGAAGCTGTGCGTTCACGACGTCGACCGCGAGCACGCGAGACGGCGGATGCTCCGCGCGCTCGGCGAGTACGAGATCGAAGGAGTGACCACGCTCGTCGGCTTCCATCGCGCGCTGCTCGGACACGCCTGCTTCGCCGCGGGCGAGACGTGCCACGGAATCGTCGAGTCCGAAGAGCTTGCCCAACAGGCGGATCAGTTGTCTCATCTGACAACGAGCGTACCGGCGACGTCGGACGGACGCCTCCGAGGGCGGAACATCCAGGCCGAGATCGAGGGCCGCCGCTTCGATGTCACGCTGCTCGAGCCCGAGCCGCCCTACGCCGAGCTCGCGCGCCGCCGGCGCGACCGGCACGCACAGCACGGCCACCGTGGCGCCGCCCGCGACGCGATCGTCACGCCGATCCAGGGCACCGTGCTCGCCGTGGAGGTCGCCGACGGCGACGAGGTCGAGCCGGGCGAAGTCATCTGCGTCGTCGAGGCGATGAAGATGGAGAACGAGATCACGTCGCCGCGCGCCGGCACCGTCTCCGAGCTCTCGGTGGAGCCGGGCCAGCCGGTCACGACGGGCCAGGTCGTCTGCCTGGTCACGCAGGACACCGATTGACCGCTCCGGGACGCGCACCCTTTTGCGCGGACCTCTCCCGCGAGAGCGGCGAGCCGCTCGCCGCGACCGCGAGCCGAATAGACAACTGGTTCCTGATCGAGTACCGGGGGCTCTGGGCCCGGGACGCGCTCACGGGAAGCGGACTGACCGACCAGGTCAAGGACCACCTGCGTGAACAGGTCCGCTCGGTTTCCCACGGTCGGCTCCTGTTCGTCCGGCGCCCGGATCGCAGAGGCCGGCCAGAGCTCCTCGCTTTCACGGCCACGTCGAGACCGGGGGCGGCGACGGTCACGAAAACCGAGCTCGAGGCGTACGACGACCTCCGCGGGCTCGACCTCCTGGCCGGAAAGCCCGCGGGCCATCCGCTCTTCCTCGTCTGCACGCACGGCAAGCACGACCCGTGCTGCGCGCGCTACGGGCGGCCGCTCTACGAGGCGCTCAGGGACGAGCTCGAGCCCGACCGGGTCTGGCAGGTGTCGCACATCGGAGGCGACCGGTTCGCCGGCAACCTCGTCTGCCTTCCGGAAGGCCTCTACTACGGCCGGGTCGACCGCGAGACGGCCGGGTCGGTCCTCGACGAGCACCTGGCCCGGCGCATCCACATGGCGAGCTACCGCGGGCGGTCGATCTACGCGTTCGCGGTCCAGGCAGCCGAGCGCGCGGTGCGCGAGCAGACGGGTCTCGTCGGGATCGACGACCTCGTCCTGGAACGAGTGGAGCCGGGGAACGGGTCGATCCGCGTCGCCTTCGCCGCCGGCGGCCGGACACACGAGGTGCGCGTCGACCGCGAGGCCGGCGACCTGACCCGGCTCACGTGCAGCTCCGAGTCGCTCGAGCGCCCGCCGCGCTTCGTCGTCAGTCCAGCCTGATCCGGAGGAGACCCTCGCGGACGAGGCGCCGGACGAGCACGAGCCGGCTCTCGGCGTCGAGCGGCCCGGGAAGGTCGGCGGCCGTGAACGGCTCCTCGACCCGGAGCAGGTACTCGAGCTCGGCCGCCACGCGGGCCGGGAAGCTCAGCGTTCGGCCCTCGAAGGAGACCCGAGCGTCGCGGTCGTCGACGTCGAGGTCGGCGATCACGCTCTTCCTGCGCTCGAGCTCCGTCTCCGAATCGAGGTGCCCGAGCGCACGCAGCTGGTCGAACGCGTCGTCGCGGATCGGCCGGCGACCCTCGACGAACGATCGGCGCTGACGGCGTGTCACCGCCTCGGGCGTGAGCCGCGCGGCGAGAGCCTCGAGGAGCCCGTCGGGAGCCGCCCCGTCCGCGTCCACGCCTCGCCGGAACAGCGCGTCCTCTTCCGCGGCCTCGTCGACCGCGTCCCGAACCGCGTCGCGCCAGGTCGCGACGTTGATGCCCACGGTCAGGTGGAGCGAAGCCGTGTCCGACGTCATCGCCTGGTGCAGCCAGCCGCGCGGGAGGTACAGCGTGTCGCCGGCCCGCATCGTCACGTCCAGCACCGGATCGCCCGGTTCGCCCAGCTCGGGCGAGTACTTCTGGCTCTTCAGCGGTAGCTCGAGGACGGGCGGGTAGACGAGCCAGCGCTTCTCGCCTTCGACCTGCAGGCACAGCACGTCGTGCGTGTCGTGGTGCACCTTGAAGCCCTGCGCGCTCGACGGCGTGTAGTACGCGTTCGCCTGCACCGGATGGCCGAGCTCGCGCTCGAGCTCGCGGCAGAAGTCGGCGAGCGGCGGGTGCTGGAGCTGCAGGGCCTGGAGGACGACCGTCGCCCCGCTCTCGAACTGCGCCGCGACCCGCTCGACCCGGGCGCTCCCGGAGAACGACGCCGGCGTCCACGGGATGTCCTCCGCGTAGTCGCCGAGAACGATCGTCGCGTCCTCCTTGACGACCCTGAACGCCGGGTGCCTGAGCCCGCCGGCCGTGACCCGCCGCTCGACCTCGGCGATCGAGAGCAGGTCGAGGAAGCGGCCCTCCTCGTCGCGCGGGACGAGGAGGGGCTGTCGCTCCCAGTATTCACCGAAGAAGCGCTCTGCTTCGACGGGCGCAACGCAGCGCTGGAACGCGCTGCTACGAGTCGCTGCCGTCGGAATCGCTGTCCGAGCCGTCCGCGTCGGAACCGTTGTCGCTGTCCGTCCCGTCGCTGTCTCCGCCGCCGCTGTCCGTGCCGTCGCTGTCGCCCTCTTCCGCCTCTTCGCCGCCCATCTCGGTCGACTCGCCGCGGATTTCGTCGTCGGTGAGGGTCGTCTCGTGCTCGCTCATTCGCATCTCCTTGGTCGGTGACGCCGCCACTCTAAGGCACCGCTTGCGGTGCCGTCCCTTTGCATGCCACAGCCGCTCCTAAGCTAGAGTCGCGCCGCCGGTGGACCTCTACGAGTACCAGGGAAAGCAGCTCTTCAAGCACTTCGGAATCCCCGTGTCCGAGGGGCGCCTGGCGTCGACGCCCGACGAGGCTCGCACCGCTGCCGAGGAGCTCGGGACGCAGGTCGTGGTCAAGGCCCAGGTGCTGACGGGCGGCCGCGGCAAGGCCGGCGGGATCAAGCTCGCCGACTCGCCCGACGAGGCCGCGCAGCACGCGGAGGCGATCCTCGGCATGGACATCAACGGCCACGTCGTCCGCAGGCTCTGGATCGAGCAGGCGTCGGACATCGAGCGCGAGTACTACCTCTCGGTCACCTTCGACCGCGGCGAGAAGAAGGCCCTGTTCATGCTCACGAAGGAGGGCGGAATCGACATCGAGGAGGTCGCGTCCGAACACCCGGAGGCATTGGCACGGTTGCACGTCGACCCGCTCGAGGGCTTCCAGCCGTACCAGGCGCGCAGGCTCATCTACGCGGCCGGGATCGACGATCCGGACGAGCAGAAGCAGATCCTCTCGATCGTCCAGAAGCTCTACGACGCGTTCGTCGGCGCCGATGCGATGCTCTGCGAGATCAACCCGTTGATCGTGACGCCCGAGGGGCAGGTGAAGGCGCTCGACTCGAAGTTCACGGTCGACGACAACGCGCTCTACAAGCATCCGGACATCGCGGAGATGCGCGACCTGGAGGCGTATCCGCCCGAGGAGCGCGCGGCCCGCGAGAAGGGCGTCACCTACGTGAAGCTCGACGGCGAGGTCGGGATCCTCGGCAACGGGGCCGGTCTGGTCATGTCCTCGCTGGACGTGATCGCGCTCGCGGGCGGGAAGCCGGCGAACTTCTGCGACCTCGGCGGCGGCGGTGACGCGCAGGGCGTCGTCGACGCGCTCGAGATCATCAGCGCCGACCCGCAGGTGAAGGCGATCTTCTTCAACATCTTCGCCGGGATCACGCGGTGCGACATCGTCGCCCAGGGCATGCTGACGGCGATCGACGAGACGAAGATCGAGCATCCGATCGTCGTCCGCTTCGACGGCACCAACGCCGAGGAGGGGCGGCAGATCCTCGAGGACGCCGGGCGCGACAACATCCACGTCGAGGCGACGATGCTCGACGCGGCGAGGCGGGCCGTGGAGCTGTCCCGTGACTGACGTCTGGTCGGAGCGGGCCGAGGCCTACCGCGACAGCGATGCGCACCGCGCAGGCCGCGACCTGGAGCTCTTCGCCGGTTGGGCCGAAGGACAGACGGCTCTGGACGTCGCCACCGGAGGAGGCAACGCCGCGCGTGTCCTGCGCGAGGCCGGGCTCGAGGTCGTGACCATCGACTCCGCTCCGGGAATGCAGCCGACGGTCGTCAGCCGCGCGGAAGAGATCCCGTTCGCCGACTCGACCTTCGACGTCGTCACCTGCCGCGTGGCGGCGCACCACTTCCAGGACCCGGCCGGCGCCCTGAGGGAGATGGCCCGGGTCAGTCGCGGGCTGGTGCTCGTCGCGGACAACCTCTTCATGGGCGAGGCAGGCGAGGAAGCCGACCGGCTACGCGACCCGACGCACGTGCGGAACTACTCCGACGCCGAGTGGCGTGCGATGTTCGAAGACGCAGGCCTCGAGGTGGAGGACTTCGAGCTCGAGGACAAGCGGATCGACTTCGAGGCGTGGCTCGACCGTTCCGGCACTCCGGACGAGGACCGCGACCGGGTTCGCGAGCTGCTGGCCGACCGCGTCGAGGACGGCAAACTCCGGCTCGAGCGAGCCATCTACAAGGCCAGGAAGCGCTGATGGCGATCATCGTCGGCAACGAGACGCGGCTCGTCGTGCAGGGGATCACCGGCTCGGAGGGCTCGTTCCACGCCGTGCGCAACCGGGACTACGGAACGAACGTCGTCGCCGGCGTCACGCCCGGGAAAGGCGGCCAGGACGTGTCGGGCATCCCGGTCTTCGACACGGTGCGCGAAGCGGTCGCCGAGACCGGGGCGAACACGACCCTGGTCTTCGTGCCGGGGCGCTTCGCCACGGACGCGATCTACGAGGCCGTCGACGCAGGGATCGGGACGGTCATCTGCATCGCCGAATACGTGCCGGCCCACGAGATGCTGCGGATCTACAACTACATCCGGCCCAAGGAGATCACGATGCTCGGCCCGAACTGCCCGGGCGCGCTGTCGCCCGGAAAGGCGAACGTCGGGATCATTCCCGCCGAGGTGCTCAGCGAGGGCCGGATCGGCCTCGTCAGCCGCTCGGGGACGCTCACGTACCAGATCGGCTACGAGCTCGCCCAGCGGGGGCTCGGGAACTCGACGATCGTCGGCATCGGAGGCGATCCGGTGGTCGGCTCGTCGTTCATCGACGTGCTCGGGCGTTTCGAGACGGACGAGGAGACCGACGTCGTCGTCATGGTCGGCGAGATCGGCGGCGACGAGGAGGAGAAGGCGGCTCGCTACATCGAAGAGCACATGTCCAAGCCGGTCGTGGCCTACATCGCCGGCTTCACGGCTCCGCCCGGCAAGACGATGGGCCATGCGGGCGCGATCATCTCCGGCTCGTCGGGCACGGCCGAGGCGAAGAAGGAAGCGCTCGAAGCAGCCGGCGTCAGGGTCGGGACGACGCCGACCGAGGTCGCCGAGCTGGCCGCCGACACCGCCGCCCGCGTCTAGCGCGTGACCGTCACCGCGATCCGCGGCCTGGCGCCGAAGTTTCGGCTGTAACGCGGGCCCCACTGGGGCGCTCGGACGACCCAGCGTCCTGCGGCGCGGAAGCGGAACGCGGCCGACCACAGGTACCGGTTCGTCGTCCTCCTGACGGCGAGCGGATAGACCCGGCCCCCGGGCGAGACGGCTTCGAGCTTGAACGGGTAGCGGACCTCGGCCGGCCTGAGCAGGCAGCACGAGCCGTCGGCTCGCTTGTACGTCCAGTAGGGGCGGAGCTGAATCGTCGCGGAAGCTCGTTTCGCCGGCGTCTTCGGCACCACGGCGAGCTTCACCTCGAGGGCCGCGAAGGCCGACGACGGAAGAGCCAGGGCCAGAAGTGCGGCGAGGGCCGGCTTCATGTCCGGGCGGGATTCTAGGGTGACTCCGTGGAGCCGATCTCCTTCGCACGCGGCGTTCCGGCGTCCGAGTGCCTCGCGCTCGAAGAGCTCGCCGACTGCGCGCGCGCCGCGATCGAGCGGGACGGCGCCACCGCGCTGAACTACGGCCCGGCCGGCGGCTACGCGCCTCTCCGCGAATGGATCGCCGACCGCCATCGAGTGGAGCCGGAGCGAGTCGTCCTCACGAACGGCTCGCTCCAGGGCTTCCGCTTCCTGGCCGAGCTGCTCTCGCCGATCGGGACGGTGATCGTGGAGGCGCCGACCTACGACCGGCCGCTGAAGATCCTGGCCGAGCTCGAGGCCGAGGTCATCTGCGTCCCGCTCGACGAGGAGCCGGCCGTGAACGGAGGCGTCGCGTTCCTCTACACGATCCCGACGTTCCAGAACCCGACGGGCCGGACGCTGTCCAAGGACCGTCGCAAGCGGCTCGCGGAGCGCGCCCGGGACGGACTGCTCGTGCTCGAGGACGACCCGTACGGCCTCGTCCGCTTCGAGGGCAAGTCGCCACCCACGGTGTTCGAGCTGGCCCGCGGAGAGAACGTCGTCTACAGCTCGTCATTCTCGAAGACGATCGCTCCGGGGCTCCGCGTCGGCTACCTCGTCCTGCCGGACGCGCTCGCCGAGCGGGTCGTTGCGGCCGCGACCGCGTCGTACATCACCCCTGCGCTGCTCTCGCAGGCGACCGTGTACGAGTTCCTGCGCCGCGGAAGCTTCGAGCCGAACCTCGAGCGCATCAACGGGTTGCTCCGCGAGCGCCGCGACGCCATGGTGGGCGCGCTCGAACGCCATCTGCCCGAGGCGACCTGGAACGTCCCCGAGGGCGGCTACTTCCTCTGGGTCGAGCTCCCGGAGGGGATCGCGGCCTCGGACCTGCGCGCCGAGGGCGTCACGTTCGTCCCCGGCTCCGATTTCTTCTGCGGGCCGGGTGGGGAGAGCGCGCTTCGGCTCGCGTTCAGCTCCGAGTCGCCGGCCGCGATCGAGGAAGGCGTCCGCCGCCTGGCCTCAGCCGTCCGCGCCGCGATCGTTCTGAGCCGGCGGCCTAGGCACCGCTTGCGGTGCCGACATCAGGACGGACGGGCTTTGCCCGCGCGTCCGTCGGAAATGACCGGTCGATTCAATTCTCCGGTAGCCGTGAACGTCCGGACTGGCGTCGACGCCGGTAGAGCTGCGAGCCCAGCACGCCGCCGAGAAAGCCGATCGCAATCAGGAGGATGAACAGCCAGATCAGCCGCGCGTGCGCGGAGAAGAGCACGAAGTCGATCTTGACCGGGTCGTTGTTCTTGACGATGAACGCGATCAGCCAGAGGACGATCAGGACGAGGCCGATCACGATCGCGTACAGGCGAGGCTGCCAGTCCTCGACCGACCCGCTGGGACGGCGAAACAGACCCATGAGCCGAGTCTAAAGACCGCTCGAGAGCCCGAACCAGACGCCGCCGGATCCGGGGAGGGGCTCACGGGGGAACCAGGGGCTCCCCCGTGATTGGCCGGCGAGCGCGCCGCTAGGCGGCGTGCTGGGCGACCCGTGGAATCAGGCGGGCCTGTTGCGGGGGAGAGAGAGTGCCTCTACCCACTGGGCGAAAGGTCGGGCAGGGGGACTCGGGGAGGGCGCACAGGCCCGCTTGCCTGAAGTAGCAAAGATTACAGCTTGCTTTATTCTTTTTGGCCACAGTCTGTTTTGCTCCCTACCTCGCGTACCCAGCGATCGAGCGATCATGAGGGCTAGTGCCTCGAGTTTCAAGAGCAGGCGCGGACGAAAACCGAGCAAATTCCGGCAGGATCAAATTGCCGAAATTTGCTGATTTCCGCGGCTTTCAGTTCAGCGTTGCCAGGACGCGCAACGCCTGTCGATAAGTCTGCACAGGGATGACGCGCATGCTTCCTGCATAGCGGCGCGCTTCCTGTGCGTTTTCCCCAGCGGGAACGAGAAAGACGTCCGCTCCCGCGCGCCTGGCGCCGATCGTCTTCTGCTTGAGGCCGCCGACGGGGAGCACCGAGCCGTCGAGGCACATCTCCCCGGTCGCCACCACCCGGTGGCCGTGGTCGACGTCGTGCCCGAGCTTCTCGGCGACGTCGAGCGCGAAGGCGAGCCCTGCGGACGGCCCGCCGACCTGGCCGAGGTCGATGTGCACCGGCACGGGAAGCGAGATCTTGGTCGGGGTCTGCAGGGCGCAGCTCGTCAGCACGCCGATGATCGAGCGCTTCTTGTCCTGGGGATCCGGCGCCGTCTTGACGTCGACCGTGCGAACGGCGCCGTCCCTGCGCACCGTGAGGGCGACGCTCTGGCCCGGCCGATGCTTCGTGATCTGGCGGCGCAGGGCCGGGAGGGACGGGGTCGGCTGGCCGTCCACGGCCGCGATCGCGTCGTTCGCGCGCAGCTTGCCCGCCGAGGGCCCTTTCGGGTTCACGTCCGCGATCACGGTCCCCGGCGACTTGATCGGCACCCGGTAGCCGAGCTCCTTGAGAGCGACCGCTGCGCCGATCTCCTGGGACTGGACCATCGCCTGGAGCTCCTGACGCTGGTGCTGCTGATCGTTCTGGCCGGGCGCGACGACGGCCGCGGCCGGAACGAGCGTCGAGCCTTCGCGGAGACCCGGGAACAGCTTCTCGAGCAGGCTCGCCTTCTTGACCTCGATCGCGACGTAGTAGATACCGCCGCCGTTCCGGTCGGGGTGCTCACCCTGCACGGTGACGTACGGCGCGAGCGGCCGAGCCTTGTCGGGCAGGAAGATGTACTCGTTCGAGGGGATGATGTAGAGCAGGCCTGCAACGGCCGCAAGGACGAGGCCGCCGGCGATCAGCAGCTTGAAGAACCGGGTCATTTCCTCAGGATACGGGCGGCGTGCGGAGGTGTGGCTCAGAGCAGCGAGCGCGTGACGCCGCCGTCGACCGGGATCACGGTGCCCGTCACGTACGAGGCCTGGTCGGAGGCCAGGAAGCAGATCACTTCGGCGACCTCCTTCGGCCGGCCGAAGCGGCGCAGCGGGATCGTCGCCATCTCGTCGGCGCGCGAGCGGTTGACGAACGCCTCGGCGAGGCGCTCGGTCTCGATCCGGCCCGGTGCGATCGAGTTGACCGTGATTCCGTCGGGGCCGACCTCGCGGGCGAGCGTCTTCGCCCAGCCGATCACGCCGGGGCGCACCGAGTTGGACAGCGCCAGGTTGTCGAGCGGCTCCCGCACCGAGCTGGACTCGATGTTGATGATCCGGCCGTTTCCGCTGCGGCGGAGGTGGGGGAGGCAGAGGTTCGTCAGGCGGATCGCCGAGAGGAGAAGCAGCTCGACGGCCGTTTCCACGTCTTCGTCGGTCATCTCGAGCGCGGTCGTGCGCGGCGGGCCGCCGCTGTTGTTGACGAGGATGTCGATGCCGCCGAACGCCTCGAGCGTCTTGTCGACGAGGCGCTTCAGATCCTTCGGGTTCGTGACGTCGCCGCGAACGGCGAGCGCCCCGAGGCGCTCAGCCTGGCGCGCGAGCTCATCGCGCCGGCGCGCGAACATGGCGACGTTGGCGCCCTCGGCGCTGAGCGCCTCCGCGGTGGCGAGGCCCATCCCGGCGGACGAGCCGCAGACGATCGCCGTCCGGCCGCTGAGACCGAGATCCATCGCTAGGAGCCGAGGACGGCGACGACGTCGCGGACCGCGTCTGCCGAGGCCTGGAGCGCGGTCTGCTCCTCGCCGGTCAGGTCGAGCTCGACGATCTCCTCGATCCCGCCCGCGCCGAGCTTGACCGGGACGCCCATGTACAGGCCGTCGATTCCGTACTCGCCCTCGAGATAGGCGGTGCAGGGCAGGACGCGCTTCTCGTCGAGCATGACCGCGTCGACCATCTGCGCCGACGCGGCGCCCGGCGCGTACCAGGCCGAGGTGCCGAGCAGCTTGACGACCTCGCCTCCGCCGACGGCGGTTCGCTGGACGAGCTCACCGATTCGATCCATGGAGACGAGCTTGGTCAGCGGCACGCCGCCGACCGTCGTCGCGGAGACGACCGACACCATCTGGTCGCCGTGGCCGCCGAGGACGGTCGCCTGCACGTCCTTCACGGACGAGCCCGTCTCCCACGCGATGAACGTCTGGAGACGCGCCGTGTCGAGGATCCCGGCCTGGCCGAAGACGCGCTCCTTCGGAAAGCCGGAGACGTTCTTGGCCACGTGGCACATCGCGTCCAGCGGGTTCGAGACGATGATCAGGGTCGCGTCGGGCGAGTTGGCGACCGCGGCCTCGGTGACGGCGCCGACGATCTTCTCGTTCGTCGACACGAGGTCGTCCCGGCTCATGTCGCCGGTGCGCGGGACTCCCGCGGTGACGACGACGACGTCCGAGCCCGCGGTGGCCTCGTAGCTCGTCGAGCCGGTCACGTTCGGCTCGTAGCCCAGCACGGCGCCGGCCTGGTTGATGTCGAGCGCCTTGCCCTCGGGCAGCCCCTCCTTGATGTCGACGAGCACGACGTCGCAGTAGTCGCGCCGCGCGAGCTCCTGCGCGCACGTCGCGCCGACGTTCCCGGCTCCGACGACCGTCACCTTGCGCCGCTGGCTCAAACCCTACCCCCATCTGCTCGATGATCGCGTCCGCCACGTCACTCGTCCCGACGGCGGTCGGGTCGTCGCGGGACGGCTTCATGTCGTAGGTCACGCTCTTGCCCTCGGCGATCACGCCCGCGATCGCCTCCTCGAGGCGGTCGGCCGCGTCGGCCTCGTCGAGATGCCGGAGCATGAGCACGCCCGAGAGCATCATCGCCATCGGGTTCACCTTGTTCTGGCCCGCGTACTTGGGCGCGGAGCCGTGTGTCGGCTCGAAGACGGCCGCCTCGGTGCCGAAGTTCCCGCCCGGGGCGAGGCCGAGCCCGCCGATCAGGCCGGCGGCCAGGTCGGAGACGATGTCGCCGTACAGATTCGGGAGCACGAGCACGTCGTACTCCTCCGGGCGCTGGACGAGCTGCATCGAGAGGTTGTCCACGATGCGGTCCTCGAACTCGATGTCCGTGTTCTGCTCCGCGACCTCGCGGGAGACCTGCGAGCCAGAGCCCGTCCGAGAACTTCATGATGTTCGCCTTGTGCACGGTCGTCACCTTCCGGCGGCCGAGCCGGCGCGCGTAGTCGAAGGCGAACTGGACGATCCGGCGCGTGCCTTCGACGGAGATCGGCTTGATCGAGATCCCCGAGTCGTCGGGCAGCTGGCCGCCGTGCGCGCGGATCCAGTCGGTCAGCTCCGTCGCCTCGGGCGAGCCGACCTCGTACTCGATGCCCGCATAGAGATCCTCGGTCGCCTCGCGGACGATCACGAGGTCGACGTCCTCGTAGCGCGACCGGACTCCGGGATAGCTCTTGCACGGCCTGACCTGGCCGTACAGGTCGAGACCCTTGCGGAGCGCGACGTTGACCGAGCGGAAGCCGCCGCCGACCGGGGTCGTGATCGGCCCCTTGAGCGCGACGCCGCTGGCCCGGATCGCGTCCAGGACGGCGTCCGGCAGCGGATTCCCGCCGTAGCGCTCCATGACGTCGCTGCCCGCGTACTGGACGTCCCAGTCGAACTCGACGCCGGTGGCTTCGAGGACGCGGCGGGTCGCCTCGCTCAGCTCCGGACCGGTGCCGTCGCCCGGGATCAGGGTGACTCGGTGAGCCATCGGCGGCGACTCTACCGATAGATTTCGAGCCGATGAACGACTTCAAGCCAGGACTCGAAGGCGTCGTAGCGGTCGAAACGGCGATCGCGGCCCCCGATCGGGAAGGCGGCGCGCTCCGTTACCGCGGCTACGACATCGAGGACCTCGTCGGGCGGTACCCCTACGAGAACATCTGGGGGCTTCTCGTCGACGACGACATCGACTCGAAGATGCCCGACCCCGAGCCGTACGTGCCGAAGGACCTGACCGGGAACGCGCCCGCAGATCTCCAGTCCGAGGTTGCGCATCTCGCGGGCGAGTGGAAGCTTCAGAAGCTCGTCGACATCGACGACGAGCAGACGCGCACCGACCTCGGGCGGATCTCCGCGCAGATGATGGGGATCGTGGCGCGCTCGGCCGCCTTCGCAGAAGGACGCGAGGCTGCGACGGACGAGGTCGTGGCGCGAGGCGAGACTGCGGCCGAGAAGTTCCTTCTGCGCTGGCGCGGGGAGGCCAACCCGGATCACGTCAAGGCGATCGACACGTACTGGATCTGCACGGCGGAGCACGGCCTCAACGCCTCCACGTTCACGGCGCGCGTGGTCGCCTCGACAGGAGCCGACTGCGGTGCGGCCATGTCAGCGGCCGTCGGTGCGCTGAGCGGGCCGCTCCACGGCGGCGCGCCTGCACGCGTGCTGCCGATGCTCGACGAGGTCGCGAGGACGGGTGATCCGGAGGGCTACGTCAAGAACATCCTCGAGCAGCACGGCCGGATCATGGGCTTCGGTCACCGCGTGTACCGGGCCGAGGATCCACGGTCGCGGATCCTCAAGCGTGTGGCGCAGGAGGTGGGCTCGCCGCGCATCGAGGTCGCCGAGGCGCTGGAGGAAGCAGCGCTGGCCGAGCTCCACAAACGGAAGCCGGACTACGTGATCGCGACGAACGTCGAGTTCTACTCAGCCGTGCTCCTCGACGCGGCCGATGTCCCGCCGGAGCTGACGCCTGCGATGTTCGCCTGCTCGCGCGTGGCCGGCTGGTCGGCGCACATCCTCGAGCAGAAGCAGACCGGGCGGCTGTTCAGGCCCGCGGATCGCTACGTCGGGCCCGGCCCGCGGTCGTTGTCCGCTGTCTGAGCTCGCGACAGCCGGCGCGCAGGCGGATTCGCTCGCAGGGCAGGGCGCAGAGCGTGAGCTCGCGGATCTCCGCACGCGCTGGCAGGACGAGCTCGAGGCTTCGATCCGGTCGCCGGACTACCGCGAGCGCGCCGTCGCGTACCGGGCGGTCGGGCAGTTCCGCTACCGGCAGAAGACGGAGCTCCTGCGGCGCGGGCTCGAGGACGAGAGCCCCGCGTGCCGCGGCTCGGCGCTGATCTCGCTCGAGCTCCTCTCGCGCGAGCATCCCGGGCTCGTCAACGACGTGCGCCCGCTCCTGCACGAGCTCGCCTCGCACGACGACAACCAGGCCGTGCGCCGGCTCGCGGTGATCTGCCTCGACCACGGCTCTCCGCAGCGCGAGACGATCCTGCTCCTGAGCTCGATCGCAGACGACGACGAGCAGGACAAAGAGCTACGCGCGGCGGCGGGCAAGATCGGCGAGCGGCTGAGAAAGAAGGGCGCGGCCCGGCGCTAGCCGCAGCTGCAGGGCGTGCGGCCGCAGGACGGGCAGGTGCGGCGGCGTTTCCAGTCGAGCATGCTCTTGCTGACGCCGCTCATGACCATCAGGTAGCCGACGCCGCTCGTGAGGGCGAACAGGACTGCCATCTGAGGATCAAGCTGCGCCATCTTTCTTCGGTGTTGCCATCGGCGCCTCGCCGGAAACCTTGAGTCTTCTCTTCGCGTGCGGGTGGGCCGAGAAATAGGTCTCGCGGCGCCTGCGGTCGGTCACGTGCGTGTAGAGCTCGGTCGTGGCGAGGTCGGCGTGGCCGAGCATCTCCTGGACGCTCCGTAGATCGGCGCCTCCCTCGAGCAGGTGCGTGGCGAACGAGTGGCGGAGCAGGTGCGGGTGGATCCGCGTCGGTTCGAGGCCCGCTTTCTCGGCCAGGCGGCGCAGGATCAGGAACGCGCCGGCGCGCGTCAGCGGGCCGCCCTTGGCGTTCAGGAAGAGCTCCGGCCGGTGGCGCTTGTCCAGGAACGGCCGGCCGCGGCTCAGGTAGCGGCGCAGGGCGTCGGCGGCGCTGCGCCCGAGCGGCACGATCCGCTCCTTGCCGCCCTTGCCGATCGAGCGAACGAGCCGTTCCTCCAGATCGACCCCGTTTCGCTCGAGCCCGACCGCCTCGCTGACCCGCAGCCCGGCTCCGTAGAGCAGCTCGACGAGAGCGCGGTCGCGGAGATCGCGAGGGGCGGTCCCGTTCGCCGCCTCGACGAGCCGTTCGGCTTCGCCGGGCGAAAGCGTGCGCGGCAGCCTGCGAGCGCGGCGCGGGAGGCCGATGTCCGCGGCGGGATTCGCGTCCTGGGCTCCGATCAGCATCTGGTGGCGGAAGAAGGACCTGACGGCGGCCAGGCGGCGCGCGATCGTCGTCGCGGCCAGGCCGCGCGCGCGCAGCTCGGCCACGTAGCGCTCGAGCTCCTCGCGTGTCGCCGACGAGGGCTTGTGACCGAGGAAGCCCGTCAGCGCGGCCAGGTCGCGGCGGTACGCGTCGACGGTTCGCGGCGCCAGCCGCGCCGCCGAGACCGCGAGGAACGCCTCGACTTCAGGATCTGCGGATGGGCCCGGTCATAGACCTTGCGCAGCCGCTTGCCGTCCACGTGGCTGTACGTCTGCGTCGTCGACAGCGAGCTGTGGCCGAGCAGCTCCTGGATCACGCGCAGGTCGGCGCCGCCCTCGAGCAGGTGCGTCGCGAACGCGTGGCGCAGCCGGTGCGGGTGCGGGAACAGCCGCCTGAGCGTGCTCGTGTCGAGTCGCCGTCCGCGCGCGGAGACGAACAGCGCGTCCTCGGCGCCGTTGACGAGCTGCGGACGTGCGTCCAGGTAGAGCCGCAGCCGGTACGCGGCCTCCTCGCCGAGCGGGACGACTCGCTCCTTGCCGCCCTTGCCCCGGACGTGGACCGCCTCCTGCTCGAAGTCGACGTCGCCGAGATCGAGGTCGACCGCCTCGCGGCTGCGCAGCCCGGCCGAGTAGACGAGCTCGAGCAGCGCGCGGTTGCGGAGCGCCAGCGGGTCGACGCCCGCGAACAGGTCGAGCACCGCGTCGACCTCCTCGGACTTCGGCGCATCCGGTAGGCGGCGCGCGCGCCTGGGCCCGAGCTGCGCGTCCGGGACGCGTCCCGGGCCGAGCGCGAACCGGAGCAGGGCGCGCACCGCGGCCAGCTTGCGCGCGATCGTCGCCGGCGCGAGCTTGCTCGGATCCCGTCCCGGACGTGCGGCGCCGAGCTCGGCCGTGTAGGCGCTGAGCGTCGCGACGTCGACGTCTTCGAGCGACTGCCCGCGCTTCCGAAGCCAGGACGCGAACTCCTCGACGTCGACCCGGTAGGCGCGACGGGTCGCCTCGGACAGCTCGGGCGAGTCCAGGAATCGCTCGATGAGGGCGCGGTCCGACACCTCGACGGATTCGCGCTTCGAGGCGACGCCTGCTAGTGAACCGAGTCGACGATCTCGGCCGAGAGGCTCGGGAACTTCGTGAGGAACTCGGCGCGCGCGTCCTTGAGGCGCGCGATGCCCTCGTCGCACTCCTGCTTGCGGCCGGTCGCCTCGTACAGCCGCTGCGGCTGCAGGATGTCGACGTCCTCGGAGTCGATGCCCGGCACCGACGCGGCGACCAGGTAGCCGAAGTCGGGATCCTCGACCCACTCGATCGTGCCCTCGGCGATGCCCTTCACGATCGCGGAGGAGTGCTTGATCTTGACCTTCTTCGAGCGCTCGTCCTCCTCCGGGCCGCCGACGCGCCCCGTGTTCATCAGGTAGACCTCGAGCGGGTGCTCCTCGAGCAGCTCGAGGAAGCGGTTGCCCTGGAGGTCGTGCGGCATCGGGAAGAACGGGTTCGTCCCGGGCACGCGCAGGAACACGCCCGCCTCGTCGGCGCCGCCCGCGCTCGTGCCCTGCGTCTCGCCGAGCATGAAGAAGGCCGCTGCCTGCGGTCCCTCGAGCTTCGCGACCGCCGGGATGATGTTCTCGTTCCGGTTCAGGATCAGCAGGAAGTGCGCCTCGTCGACCTCCTCGTCGACGCCTGACTCGATGACGCCGAAGGGGAAGGTCGCGCGCCCGTTCTGCGTGTAGCTCGTGTCGTAGAAGTCGACCTCGTCACCGTGCTGGGACACGTTCTCGAGGTACGAGTCCGGCTGCGTGACCGCGCCGTAGATCGTCGGCTCGTCGTCCGGGTTGAGCCCGAACGTCTTCGCGAAGCAGCCGTTCTCGGTGGCCATGATCCGCCCGTCGGGCATCCAGCCGACGAAGTCGTCCTGGACCGGCAGCGAGCCGTTCTGGCGCGTGAAGGTGGTCGTCGTCTTGCCCGTGCCGGACAGGCCGACGATCAGCCCGACCCTGCGGCCGGCGGGCGTCGGGATGATCTTGCAGCCCGCGTGCAGCGGTAGCCCGCCGCGGTCGTAGACGAGCTTGTTCCACATGCGCAGCCCGCCCTTCTTCGACTCGCCGAAGTAGTCCGAGTTGAAGACGCGCGTCACGCCCTGCTCGAGGTCGACCGCGATCAGGCGGTCGTCGGGGTAGCCCTCGGCCTTCAGGTTCGGCGTGTAGACGACGGTCAGCTCCGGCTCGTGCTCTCCGTCGGCGGGCGCGAAGTAGAGCTGCTGCTGCATGGCGGCGATGTTCGCGTTCGCCGCCTCGATGTAGAGCCGCGCCGGCGTGCGGAAGTCCGGGTCGTTCCCGATGAAGCCGTCGATCACGACCATGTCCTGCTCGGCGATGTAGGCGTCCTGCGCCTCGGCCCACTTGAGGCCTTCCTCGCGCGTGATCGCCTGGTTCTGCCCGTCGGGCTCGTCGGTGACGATGTAGGTCGAGCGCTTCGAGCGGGAGACGACCTCGGTCTGGACGTTCAGGTTCCCGTGCCGGGTCGGCGTCGCGTTCGGCATCTCCGCCGCGAGGGCCTTGACCTCGTCGGGGCTCGGGTTCTCGATGACGTTGGCCGCCTCGGGCAGCCGGAAGAGCATCTTCGCCACGGTCGGGATGTTACCCAGGCGCTCGCCGGAATCCCTCCCGTTGACCGGCAAGCTGGCGTTCGTTAGCGGCCGGTGAGCCGGCGGTGACCTCGCCGTTTGCGCGCCCTCCGAGCGTGGGGGCGAAAGGAGGTGACCCCCATGCTCATCAGGCTCTTCATCTCTCGCTCGCCAGCGTCGTCACCGCGGTCGCGTCATGGCGAACTTCCCGGGAAGCGGCGGCGGCCCCTGACTCGGCCAACCGGTCGGAGCGGCGGACCCTTGACTGGACTCGCCGATGCACGAAGAGCCCGTAGCGGGGCTCTTCGTGCTGTCTGCGCTAGGCGACGGTCAGCTCGCTCAGCAGCGTCCGCGCAGCCTCGGCGGAGACGCGAGTTGCCCTTGCGCTCGAACAGGCTAGGGCCACGCTCGATGCGCTCGGCTGCCTCCGCAGGGCGATCCGGCCAGGCGC
Organism: uncultured Actinomycetes bacterium; assembly: GCA_963742635.1. GTDB lineage: Bacteria > Actinomycetota > Thermoleophilia > Gaiellales > Gaiellaceae > VAXT01. The sequence continues at coordinate 65,919 of CAVUMW010000002.1, read as the reverse complement.
AGGACCTCCGCGAGATCGAGCAGGACGTCGCCGTGGTCGCTGAGCGCGTCGGTCCGCTCGGCGATCCGCGACGGCCTCGCCGGCGAGTCGCCTCGGCCTCCGCGAGAGCTCCCGCGCGGGCGAGCAGCTTGCGCGCGATACGCGCGCCACGACCGAACTGAGCGCTGACGTCGTCCGGGCGGCGCGCTTCTGCGCGAGCTCGAGCCAGCCCTCCGCCTCGTCGTATCGACCCTGCGCGTACAGAGCGCTCGCGCCAGCTCGGCGGCGACGGTCGAGAGGCCGGCCGCGTCGTGCATCCGCTCGAACATCTCGCAGCAGTCCTCGCAGAGACGGCCTCGGCGGCCGCTGGGTCGCCGAGCGAGCATCTCGATCCGGCCGAGGATACGGCCGCTGTTGTTCGCACGCGCGTAGGATCTCGCCGATTTCCTCGTAGGTCGTCGCGGCCTCGGCGACGTGGCGCGCGGGCGTCGTCGAACCGGCCGTCGATCGCCTCGAGCCCGCCCATGAACGCGAGCACGTTCGCCTGTCCGGACGCGGTCCGTCGCCTCGTCGAGCAGCTCGTCGCAGCGCTCGAGCGCCTCCGGCACCGGAGTCGGGCCCGTAGAAGAGCGCGGACGCGAGTCTCGGCCAGGCAGCCCGATGCCGACCAGCCCGAGCGACGGTAATGAACGAGCGCGCGCTTCGACGCGCCCGCTCCCAGTCGCCGAGCCTCCCTTCGATCGCGCGCACGTAGCCGACATGACGCCAGGTGCGCCCGAGCGCCCGATCGTCGTTCAGCTCCTCGAAGACGGGGATCGCCTTCGCTCGCGAGCTCGAGCAGCTCGGCCGAGCGCGCCCTCGGGATCGCTGAAGAGACGGAAGTGGGCGAGCTCGATCTGCGCTCGCAGCCCGATGCTCTGGTCACGGGCCGCCGAAGCAGCTTCGATCGCCTCGACTAAGTGTCGCTTCGCCGGCCTCGAAATCGCCCGACGCGCGTCTGCGCGACGCCGAGCTCGCAGAGCAGCTCGACACGCTCGGCGCCGTCGGGCGAGAGAAGCGCGGTCGCGCGGCCGAGCAGGTTGACCGTCGCCGGCGGTGTCGGCCCGCTTCCAGGCGCGGATGCCGGCCGCCGCGAGCCGCTCTCCCGCCCAGCGTCGCGAGCCGTTCGAGCTCCGGGTCGCTCGGGCTGCAGCTCGCGGCGGTACCGGTGCGCCTGCTCGGCGTGGTAGCCGACGAGCTCGTCCGGCTCGTGTCTGCGTGTCGAGCCAGGCTCCGTGGCGCTCGTGCAGGTCGGCGCGCCGTTCCTTCGTGATCCCGGCATAGGCCACGTCGCGGATCGAGGACGTGGTGGAAGCGGAAGCGATCGTCGTCGCTCGTGGTCCGCGCGAACGGCTCGAATCAGGCTCCGGTTCGCCAGGGCTCGCAGCCGGCGATCGAGGCCGGTGAGCTCGTCCGGCGGCGTCAGGTGCACGACGGCTCCTCGCGCAAACTCCCGACCGACGACGGCGGCGCGCTCGAGCAGGGCGCGCTCGTCGGGCTCGAGGCGGTCGAGGCGGCTCGCGAGCAGCGCCTCGACCGTCGGCGGGACCGTCTCGAGCGCCTCCGGCCCAGCCTCGTCGAGAAAGGCGAGGAGCTGCTCGACGAAGAGCGGGTTTCCTTCGGCGAGGGAGACGATCGCGCCTCTCGCGTCTCGGCGCCGACCTCCGCGCCGCCGAGCTCGCCCACGAGCAGGTCGATCGCCGCGCTCCTCGAGCGGCTCGAGGCCGCAGCACGTCCGCCTCGGTCCCCAGGCCCGGCCGTTGCATCGCGCAGCCCGGGCCGCGCGAGGCACACGAGCAGGAGCGGCGACTCGACCGGCCACGCGGCGAGGTACTCGACGAGGTCGAGCAGCGTCGGCTCCGCCCAGTGCAGGTCCTCGAGGACGACGACGAGCGGGCCGCGGCGCGCGAGGCCCTTCGAAGAGCCGGCGCACGGCCCAGAAGAGCTCGCCGGTCGGCGCCGTGCCCTCGGCTCTGGCCGGTCAGCTCGGCGATTCGCTCGGCGACGACGGCGGCGTGCTCGTCGCCTTCGAGCAACCGTTCGATCGTCGCCTGCGGCCGCTCCGGCGCGATCTGCGCGCACGATCTCGGCGAGCGGGAGGTACGTCGCTCCCTCGCCGTACGAGACGCAGCGCCCGATGAGCGCGTGACGCCTGCTCGCCGAGCGAGGAGACGAGCTCCGATGCGAGGCGCGTCTTCCCGATGCCTGCGTCGCCGAGCACGATCACGACATCCGGCTCCGCCGCTCGGCGCGACACGGCTCGAATGCCGTCTCGAGGAGCTGCGAGCTCGTCGCTGTCTGCCGACGAAGGCCGCGCTGCTCAACCGCCGGACGCCGACGCCTTCGTCCAACGCCAGCGAGGCGGAAGGCCGGATGGGGCCGTGCGTGCCGCCTGGCTCGATCGGCTCGATCGGCTCGACCTCCGCTCCGTCTCCGACGAGCGCCCGAGTCGCCGCGCCGAGCAGCGTCTCGCCGGGAAGCGCCGCCTGCTGGAGGCGCATGCGCGACGTTGACCGCGACGCCGGTCGCGAACGGCTGGCCGGCCGCGGCGTCGCCGGTGAGCACCTCGCCTGTGTTGATCCCGATCCTCACCCGGAGCTCCAGCCCGTGGTCCGCGGCCGAGCTCCGAGTTGAGCGCGATCGAGCGCCTCGCGGAGGTCGTGCGCCGCGCGGACCGCACGCAGCGCGTCGTCCTCGTGCGTCCGCGGCACTCCGAAGACGGCCATCGCGGCGTCGCCCATGAACTTCTCGATCGTGCCGCCGTGGCGCTCGACGATCGTCCGGACCGTGTCGAAGTACCGTCGCATGACCGCGCGCAGAACCTCCGGATCGAGCGCCGCCGCCGAGGCTCGTCGAGTCCACGATGTCGGCGAACAGGACGGTGACCGTCTTGCGTCGCTCGCCGGTCGGCTGCTCGGCGGAGATCGGAGCCACCGGGAGGTCGAGCTCGGCGTCGTGACGCAGGATTGACTGTTCCAGCTGCTGGAGCTCCGGCGACGGGTCGATGCCGAGCTCGTCGACGAGCGTCTCCCGCGCCCGCCGGTACGCCTCGAGCGCCTCGGCCTGCCTCCCCGAGCGGTAGAGGGCGAGCATGAGCTGCCCGCGCAGCCGCTCGCGCAGCGGGTTGCTCGGCGACGAGGGTCTCGAGCTCGCGCGATCAGCTGGGCATGCCGGCCCAGCTCGAGCTCGGCGTCGATCAGCTCCTCGCGCGCCGCTGTCCGCAGCTCCTCGAGTCGCGCGACCTCGACGCGCGCGAACGGCTCGAGCGCGAGGTCGGCGAGCGGCGGCCCGCGCCAGAGGCCGAGCGCCTCGCGCAGGAGCTCCGAGCGCCGCTCGGCGTCTCCGCCCTCGGACGCCTGCGCCACGAGCCGCTCGAAGCGGTGCAGATCGACCTGCTCGGGCTCGACGTCCAGCACGTAGCCCGGCTGCCGAGTGCGCACGAGATCGCGGCCGAGCGTCTTGCGCAGGTCCGAGATCAGGTTCTGGAGCGACCCGACCGCCGCCTTCGGAGGCTTCCCCGCCCACAGCTCCTCGATCAGGCGGTCTGTCGAGACGACCTCGCCTGCATGGAGCAACAGCAACGCCAGGAGGGCGCGCTGCTTTCGGCCTCCTCAGCTCGAGCGCACGTCCCTCCGCCCAGACCTCGAACGGGCCCAGGACGCGGAACTCGATCTTGTTGCACTTGTGCCGTTTTACCACTGTCGCGCGGCTGTCACCGCGGTGTGACGGCCCGTGAGCCGCGTGTGAGAGGCCCTCAGCACCCTCGCTGCATGCACGAACCACAGGGAACGGGCCTCATTGGCGAAGCGGAGCGGTATCTGGCCGCCGTCGCGGTCTTCCGAGCGGAAGGCTCCGAGCCGCGCTGGCAGCTCGAGCACGCGCGCAGGCGGCGGCGACCGACCACACGGCCGCTCGATGGAGCTCGCACCCGCACGCAACTCGATAGGAGGGGAAGATGAATAAGGCACTGCTTGTGGCAGTGGCTCTGCTTCTCGTCCTGGTCGCGCCGGCGGGCGCTTCGGCGACGCCTCCGTCGAACGACAACTTCGGGAATGCCGAGACGATCATCGATCGCTTCGGCTGGGTCGACGGGCGACAACACCGAGGCGACGAAGGAGCCCGGCGAGCCGAATCACGCCGGGAACCCGGGCGGAGCCTCGGTCTGGTACAGCTGGACGGCTCCGAGCTCGGGCCGAGCGACCTTGAACCTCTGTTACGCGGAGTTCGACTCGCTGTTGGCGGTGTACGTGGGCGACGACGTCGTCCAGCTCCAACAGGTCGCGGCCGACGACAACGGCTGTGGCGAACAGAGCTGGCTGACGTTCATGGCGAGCGCCGGTGTGACGTACAGGATCGCCGTCGACGGCGCGAACGGTGCCACGGGCTACTTCGAGCTCGGCTGGGGCCTCGGGCCGATCGAACGACGACTTCGCTGCGGCCAACGAGCTCCCGGCGACAGCGGAACAATCACAGGAGACAACCGCTCGTGCGACGTTGGAGCCCGGCGAGCCGGAGCACGGTCCGTACGGGTCTGCCTCGGTCTGGTACCGCTGGACGGCCCCCTCGACCGGGCCGGCCACGTTCGAGCTCTGCGACAGCGTCCTCGACACGATGGTCGCGGTCTACACCGGTTCGACCGTCGATGGGCTGACCCGGATCACGCAGGACGACAACGACTGTCCGAACGAGTACGGCGCACGTGTGTCGTTCACCGCCACGGCCGGACAGGAGTACCGGATCGCCGTCGACGGTGCCTACGGCGACTGGGGCGACCTCACGCTCCGTTGGAGCCGGACGATCCTCGCTCCGGTCAACCACGGGCCGCCGTCGATTCTGGGACGCCCGATCGACGGCGCCCAGCTGAGCGCCACCCAGGGCGTGTGGGGCGGAACGCCTCCCTTCACCTTCGGTTACCAGTGGCTGCGTTGCACGACAACAGCTGCCAGCCGATCTCCGGAGCGAACGGGGCGACCTATCTCCTCACGAGCTCCGACGTCGCGTATCGGCTGGAGCGTGCTCGTGACCGCGTCCAACGCGCTGGCGCCGCGACGGCCGAGTCGGACGAGACAGGGATCGTCGCGCCGGCCCCTCCGCGAACGTCATGCCGCCGATGATCCTCGACCGCCCGTACCTCGGCGTCGAGCTGAGCGTCGACGAAGGAGCAATGGGCCGGGACGGAGCCCTTCACGTACTGCGTATCGGTGGGAGCGCTGCCGCGCAGGGAAGCGTGCACCGACATCGAGGGCGAGACGACCCACACGGTCGACCGTGACGACCTGGGTAGCAGCCTCGTCGTCATCGTCACTGCGACGAACGGCGCCGGTTCGGCGACGGCCGCTTCTGCACCAAGCCGCCGGGCCTCTCGGCGACCGGTCTGCGTCGTTCCTCGCGTCGTCGGGAAGCGGCTCGTCGCTGCGCGCCGCTCGATCCGCGCAGCGCACTGCTCGGTCGGGCGGGTGCGGCGGGCGAGTTCGGCTGCGGCCCCTCGGTCGCGTGATCGCGCAGAGCCCGCGTCCGGGCCTCCGCAGGCCGGCCGGCAGCGAAGGTGAAGCTTGTCGTCAGCAAGGGGCGACGGTGACGATCCCGCGCGATCAGCGGGCATCGAGTCGCTGACGACGAGAATCCGCGGCCCCGGGCGCCACCAGGCCGGGGCCGCGGTGCGTCGTGTGCCCTATGAACGGAGGAACGCGAGAACCGCGAGGACGCGGCGGTGGTCGTCCGGCGCCGGCATCAGGCCGAGCTTCATGAAGATGTTCTTGACGTGGGCCTCGACCGTCTTCGGGCTGAGGAAGAGCCGTCCGCAAATGCCGCGATTCGAGAGGCCCTCGGCCATCAGGGCGAGCACTTCCCGCTCGCGAGGGGTCAGCTCCGAGAGCGGGTCGTCCTCCCGAGGTCGGCCTAGGAGTTGGGCGATCACGTCGGGATCGATCGCCGTGCCGCCGCGGCCGACGCGCCGCACGGCCTCGAGGAAGTCGTCGATCTCGAGCACGCGATCCTTGAGCAGGTACCCGAAGCCCTTCCGGGCGCTCGCTGAAGAGTGCGAGCGCATGCGCCGCCTCGACGACCTGCGAGAGGAGAAGCACGCCCATCTCCGGGTACTCCTCCCTGATCTCGCGTGCCGCGCGCGCTCCCTCGTCGGTGTACGTCGGGGGCATCCGAACGTCCACGACGGCGACGTCGGGCTTGTCGCCTTCGTACGACGTCGAGGAGCTCCTCGGCGTTGGCGCACTGAGCCAGCACCTCGAAGTCGCCCTCGGCGAGGATCCGGGCCAGGCCCTCGCGGAGGAGCGCCGAGTCCTCAGCGATCACGACGCGCACGGGATCTCTCCTCTCACGCGGGTGCCGCCTCCTGCGGGGCTCTCGATCCGGAGGCGGCCGCCCTGAGCCTCCACCCGGTCGGCCAGGCCGCGGAGGCCTGTGCCGCCGTCCGCCTCCGCGCCGCCGACGCCGTTGTCCGAGACCTCGATCACGAGCTTCCCGTTCTCGACGCGGGCGCGAACCGAGGCCGACGAGGCGTGCGCGTGCTTGGCCACGTTCGTCAGGGCCTCGGAGGCGACGAAGTAGGCCGTCGACTCGATCTCGGGCTGGAGGCGATCGAGGTCGACGTCCACTGTCACCGGGACCGGCGCCTTGCTCGCCAGCGCGGCGAGGGCGACCGAGAGGCCACCTTGCGTGAGGATCCCGGGGTGAATGCCGCCGGCCAGCTCGCGGAGCTCCTCGACCGCAACCTTTACCTCCTCGGCGGCTTCGCCCAGCAGGCGCTCGACGTCGAGGTCCGCGCGACCGTCGAGGTTGCCCTGGGCTCTCTTCAGATCGAGTGCGAGCGCGACCAGCCGCTGCTGCGCGCCGTCGTGGAGGTCGCGCTCGATTCTGCGGCGCTGCTCGTCGCCGGCGGCGACGATCCGTGCGCGCGACTCCTTCACCTTGGCGAGCTGGGCCTGCAACTCGGCCTGCAGCCGGGCATTCTGGAGCGCGAGTCGTGCAGCTGCGGCAGCCGCGTCGATCAGCTCCGGCTCGTAGCGAAGCGTCGGATCGTGGATCAGTGCCGCGAGCGGCTCGTCGTCGTGCTCGAGGTAGGTGACCGCACGGTCGTGCCCGTCCTGAGGAAGCTCGATGGGCCGCCCCTCGGCGTCGACGTACACGCCGCGTTCGGGCAACCAGAAGGCAACCTCGAGCGTGGGATCGTGCAGAGCCTCGGCGAGCGCGCCGCGGATCTCGCCCGGCGGCGTGTGCTCGAGCCTGAGGACGAGGTCGCCGACGTCCGCGTGGGCGAGGCGGGACCGGATCAGCCCGAAGAAAAGCGCGACCGGGAGCGCGATCAGCCCGGCGATCTGCCACCAGAAGACGTTGTGTGCGACGAAGGCGGGCGGCCGCGTGGAGAACGCGACCACGCTGTTGTAGACGGCCCAGAGCGCGGCGACCACGACGCCGACGAGGACGGGGGCGAGGACCCAGCGCCCCCGCGGTGTGGCCCGCCTCAGCCTCCGCGCCACGAGGACGACGAAGATCGCGGCCAGGGCCCCGTAGGCGAGGACCGCGTAGGAATCCTCGAGAAAGCCTGCGAGCCCGTCCTGCCCGGAGATGCGCAGCAGGCTCCTGCGCGGATAGGCGTCGAAGTAGCGCAGGCGCACGCCTTCGTCGTGTACGAGCAGGATCGCGAGCGGGAAGGCAAGCACAGCCGCGTACGCCGCAGCGAGGAAGCGGCGCTCGCTGCGGTCCGTGACGCGTCCCGAGGGATACGCGAGCGCCGAGTGCGCGATCAATGCAAAGCCGAGCTCGCCGAGTGCGAAGAAGACCGTGAACGCGAGCGCATCGTGGCTGTAGCGAAGCTGCCGCGCGAGGAGCGCGAAGCAGGTCGCGACCATCAGCGGCCCCAGCCAGTTGCCCGGTCGTCGCGACCAGACGGCCATGCCTGCAGCCAGGAACGCCCAAGCAGCGACGACACCCGCCGCCGCGCGATTCGTGGTCGTGCCGGCTCCGAGGTTGTCGATCTGGACGTCGTATGCGACGAGCCCGAGCACGATGCCGCCGAGAACGAGGGCCATGCGGAGGTAACGCGTGCGCACATGGAGATCGTCACACGGCGCACGAGCCGTGACAACGGGGGAAACCCTAAGCCGGACCAGGGGCGGTCCTGTTTCACGGCGGACCGCGCAGGCCTACCCTCTTGGAGTCCCGCAAGAAGGAGGTCAGTCATGTCCATCCCACAGCGCGCGGCGATCGTGGTTTCCGTCTCGCTCGCGCTTCTCTTCTCCTTCCCGGCCGTGGCCGGCGCCAACAATGTCGATCGCGGCCTGCTCGAGGTGTACCAGCCGGTCACGTACCTCGATCCTGCCGAGCAGTTCGGGCCGGTCAGCGTGCAGTCGTTCGTCTCCGACGCCGATCTGGAGCGGTTCGACGCCGGTTCCTGGTCTCTCGCCGATCCGGCCCCGGAGCCGGGTGACCTGCCCGGTCCCGGCACCGGCACGTGGCGGCTGAATCAGGATTCGTGCACGCCGTCGCTCCCGCTCGGTGGGCTCGCCTGCTATGCGGCCGCCGGCTCGGAGGGCACCGGGGCGAGCGTCGTGTACGGACGCGTTGCCCGCTCGCCGGGCGCCATCGTGCTGGAGTACTGGTACTTCTACTACGACGACGTCTACTCGTACACGTATCCCGCGAGCGACTTCATCTGGCAGGCGCACGAGGGCGACTGGGAGAACGTCGACGTCGTCCTCTCCGACGACCAAGTGCCCCAGTTCGTCGGTTACAGCCAGCATTGCCTGGGGCAGAGGCGCGGCTGGAGCGCGACTCCGCTCCTCGGAACCCACCCGATCGTGCATGTAGCCGCGGGCTCTCACGCGAACTACTTCTCGGCCGGGACCCATCCGATCAACGTTCAGTGCATCCCGCCGCCGGCGATCGCGTTCCTCCAGGCGGCCCATTTGCCGCTCCCGGTCGACTACTCGTTCGCCGGTGGCGAAGTGGCCGGGCCACAAGAGGCCGGCGGCACGTTCACGCACGTCCGCGAGATCGAGGACGGGCATCCGAGCTGGGTCTCGTTCCCGGGCACCTGGGGCGAGGTTCAGTACTTCCACGCCCCGGCCCCCCCGATCGGAACGGTGCCCTTCGGAACATCGCCGCAAGGGCCCGCGTACCACGCGATGTGGGTCGACCCGCTCGGCACGCTCGCCGGTTGGCCTCAGGGTTAGCCGTTCCTTCAACACGGGCCGCGCCGCTGCTCGGGCGCGGCCCGTGTCGCGCTGAGTCGCCTCAGAGCTAGCCCTGGCAACGGTCCAGGGTGCTGCCTTGGCAACTCCGGGGCCTGCCCCGTTTCGAAAAGCGGTCGCTGAACCTACCGTCGACGTGTCCCCAGCACCGTCAACAAGGAGGGCACCATGCGGTTCAAGTTCAAGCGGCTCCACTGGGTAATCGCCGCGGCGGGAGTCGCGGCGGTCGTGCTTCCCGTGGGGTCGAGTGCGTCGGCGAGCCACGTCCCGAAGTGTCTCGACGAGACGCCGACGATCGTCGGCACCGCCGGCGACGACGTTCTCGTCGGCACGGGTGACGACGACGTCATCGTCGGGCTCGGCGGCAACGACACGATCGACGGCCTCGACGGCATCGATCTCATCTGCGGCAACGAGGGCAACGACGACATCGACGGCGGACCGGGTATCGACGGGCTCGTCGGCGGGCCGGGCGACGACCGCCTCGACGGATCCGAGAGTACGGATCTGTTCGGCGAGGACCCGGACTTCGCGCTCTACAGCGACGCTCCCGCCGCGGTTCAGGCGAGCCTCACGACGGGCGTCGCCACCGGAGACGGGACCGACACCCTCGTCAACATGGAGGGGATCGTCGGCTCGCCGTTCAACGACACGCTCGAGGGTGACTCGGGCTGGAACATGATCGACGGAGGGCCCGGCGACGACAGCGTAGTGGCGGGCGCCGGCGACGATTACCTCGACGGAGACGACGGCAGTGACGCGATCGATGGCGGTCCCGGCCGCGACTCGGTCACGTACCACTACGCGCCGGCTGCCGTGAGGGTCGACCTCACGAGGGGCGTGGCCTCGGGCTGGGGCTCGGACACGCTCACCGGGGTCGAGGACCTCGCAGGGTCTCGGCTCGGCGACCGGCTCGTCGGTGACGGGCACGCGAACCACTTCGAGGGCGGCGGCGGCGTCGACGTCATCTCCGGCGTCGGCGGGGCGGACGTCCTGCTCGGCGAGGGCGGCGGCGACGTCCTCTCCGGCGGCTCCGGGTCTGACCGGCTGACCGGCGGGCCTGGACTGGATCGCCTGAACGGCGGCCCGGGACGGGATCGCTGCTCCGGCGAGCGCAAGCGGAGCTGTCCGTGACGGGCGGAGCCGCACAGACCGAAGGGGCGGTGCGCGCGTGCCGCCCCTTGGTCTCTCGCCGCGTGTCGATCAGGCGGGCTTGACTCGGCTGTCACAAGGCACGGCGGCGCTTCCGTTCGATAGCGTCGCGGTCACGAGAGATGAAGCACCGCACTTGTCCGGCAACGCAATGTAACTTCGACGCGTAGCGTGGAAGCCACACACGACGTCTTGGTTGTTGGCGCCGGGTGCGCCGGGATGCGCGCCGCGATCGAGGCACACGATCTCGGCGCCGACGTCGCGCTTCTCTCGAAGATCCATCCGGTCCGCAGCCACTCAGGCGCTGCCGAGGGCGGGATCAACGCGGCGCTCGGGAACGCCTCCGAGGACAGCCCCGAGGAGCACGCGTACGACACGGTCAAGGGCTCCGACTACCTCGGCGACCAGGACGCGATCCAGATCCTCTGCGACGAGGCGCCTGGCGACGTCTACCAGCTCGAGCACTGGGGCGCGGTCTTCTCGCGCACCGAGGACGGGCGCATCGCCCAGCGGCCCTTTGGCGCGGCCGGCGAGCCTCGCACCGCCTTCGCGGCTGACATCACGGGCCACGTCCTGATCCACGTCCTCTACGAGCAGGTCATGAAGCGCGATCTCCAGGTCTACGAGGAGTTCTTCGCCTGGAAGCTCGTGGTCGACGACGACCGCTGCCAGGGCGTGATCGCCTGGGATCTCCTGAACGGCGGGCTGAAGACGATCGGCGCGAAGACCGTCGTCCTCGCGACCGGCGGCGCGGGGCGGCTCTACACGGGCACGACGAACGCGTATGCCTGCACGGGGGACGGAATGGCCATGGCCTTGCGGGCCGGGGTGCCGCTCAAGGACATGGAGATGATGCAGTTCCATCCGACGACGCTCGCCCCGACCGGCGTCCTGATCACCGAGGGCTGCCGCGGCGAGGGCGCATACCTCCTCAACTCGGACGGCGACCGCTTCCTCAAGAACTACGCGCCGAACGCGATGGAGCTCGCCAGCCGCGACGTGATCTCGCGCGCGGAGCAGGTGGAGATCGACGAGGGCCGCGGCGTCGACGGCAACGTGCTGCTCGACCTGCGCCACCTGGGCGCGGAAAAGATCCTCGAGCGGTTGCACGGGACGCGCGAGCTGTCGATGACCTTCGCCGGCGTCGACCCGATCTACGTGCCGATCCCGGTCCGGCCCGGGGCCCACTACCACATGGGCGGAGTCGACACCGACCACGAGCTGGGCATCACCGAGCTCGAGGGCCTGTACGCGGCCGGCGAGTGCGCATGCGTCTCCGTGCACGGCGCGAACCGCCTGGGCGGGAACGCGCTCATGGAAACGATCACCTACGGGCGGCGCGCCGGAGCAGCCGCGGCCGACTGGGCGCTGACGCACACGACCGTGGCCGTCCCGCCCGGTGTCGAGGCCGACGCGCAGCGCGAGCTGAAGGCGCTCCTCGACCGCCGCACCGGCGAGCGCCCCTGGCAGATCCGCGACGAGCTCGCGAAGACAATGCACGAGAACTTCGGCGTCTTCCGGCGCGAGAACCAGATGAAGGAGCAGGAGCGGATCGTCGGCTACCTGCGCGAGCGGTACGAGAACGTCGTCGTCGAGGACAAGGGCGAGGTCTTCAACAACGACCTGACCCAGGCGCTCGAGCTCGGCTACCTGCTCGAGCTCGCGGCCTGCATGGTCGTCGCGGGCCTCGAGCGCAAGGAGAGCCGGGGCGCCCATGCGCGGCCGTACGACTACCCCGACCGCGACGACGAGAAGTTCATGAAGCACACGATCGTCCGTTGGGTCGGAGATCATCCGGTCCTGGACTGGAAGCCGGTGACGATGACCAAGTGGCAGCCGCAGGAGCGGAAGTACTGACGAAGCATGTCGCGCTCGTCGTCACTCTGGCTGCACTCCTCGCAGGGTGCGGAACGAAGCAATCGACGAATGCCCTCTCGGACTCGGTCGACAAGACGAGCGCATCCGGATCGTCGCGCTTTGCGATCTCGTACGGGGGAAAACTGGTCATGACCGGCGCTTTCGACTATGGGTCTGGAATCGGCGTTCTCGCCGAGCGCGGAGGCCAGCCGAAGATGCTCTTCACAAAGGACGGCACGTTCATCAAGCCCACAGCTGGGGGGCGTGACTCGCTTGACGTGTACGGCGCCGTGCTCGACGGAAGCGGGAAGCAGTGGATTCAGCAATCGAGCGGCACGCACTCATTCGGAGCTGTCACTCCGTTCGGCGACCCGAATGAACTCCTTCGGCTGCTGCGAGCCGCGATTGACGTCGAGCAGACCGAGACGGGTGTCGAGCGCGGGACGAAGGTCACGCGCTACAAGGCTCGACTCGACGTCGAACGCGCCCTGGCGGAATTCCCCGTAGACGAACGCGACGGACTTCGAGCGACCATCAGGCAATACTGGACCGATGGTGCAAAGGCCGGAATTCCCCTTGAGCTCGCGGTGGACGCGCAGAATCGTCTGCGGAGCCTTTCCTTCGATGTTCCGGACGGCCAGGGAGTGCGGATCGACCTTTTCGAGTACGGGATCGATCCAGGAGTCGCGACTCCGCCGAAGGACGAAGTCATGTCGAACGACGAGTTCATCGCTCGGGCAAAGAGCTTTTGCACCGAGAGCGGTTATGCCAAGGAAAGTGCTACCGCGGCTTGCATGGTGGGGACAATGCTGGGGTCCAAATGAAGGAAATGGGAGCCCTTGAGCAACTCACGGTCTTGAGTGAGGCGGAATGAAGGGCATCTTGGTCGTCCTGCTCGCCCTCGCACCGCTCGCGGCTGGCTGCGGGTCCGAGGCCGCTTCGCTACAGGGATCCGACCAGGCGCTGAGGGACGCCTCGACGTCGCGCATCGAGTGGAAGATGGAGGGCAAGGGCGTGCCCGACTGGGCCCTGTGGAGGTCCACGGGTCTGATCGACTATGCGAACGGCCGGGGAGAGATGGTCATCAAGGGCAAGAGCGATTCGGCTCCGGCGGCGGACGCACTCTTCGTCGGCCACGACTCGTATCTGGGCGCCGAGGTCGACGGCACCAAGTACTGGCTGAAGCAAACAATCGACGCAGCGACCGGTGCTGATCGATTCATGCCCGGCCCGGGTGGGACGAGCCCCGACCGCTTGCTGAAGGAGCTGATCAAGTCGAGCAAGAGGGTCGAGAACCTTGGCAGTCAGGACATCCGCGGAGTCACAACCACGCATTACCGGGCGCAACTCGACGCGGCCAAGCTCGAGATCGACGCGAACCGGGACGAGGTCGCCGTCGACGCCTGGATCGACCAGCAAGGGCTTCCGCGACGGGTTCGAGTCCCGCTCGGAGCCGAAGGCGCTGCCATCATCGACCTGTTCGATTTCGGTGTTCCGGTCGACGTCAAGGCTCCGCCGGCGAGCGAGATCGTCTCCGAGAAGAAGTTCGAGAAGCTTATGGAGCAGGAATGCGCGGATGCCGGCAAGGACCTCGAGCACGCGAATCCGCTCTGTTTGATCTTCGGTACAACCCTCGTGTCCCACTCCTCCGACAAGCAGTTCTCTCCAACCGAAACGGTCCCCGACGACTGAGGGGAAATGACAGAAGCCGCCGACATCCACACCTGGGACGGGCCGACGATGGACGTCGCCATCAAGATCTGGCGCGTCGACGAGGACGGCGACCGCGACCTCGTGTCCTACGAGCTCGAGGCGCCCGATTGGGCCTGCCTGCTCGACGTGCTCGACCTGATCAAGGACCGCCACGACGGGACGCTCGCGTTCCGCAAGAGCTGCCGGATGATGATCTGCGGCTCCTGCGGGATGCGCATGGACGGCCGCGCCGTCCTCGCCTGCAAGGAGCGGATGAAGCCGATCGTCGAGAGCGGCCACGTCCCGGTGATCTCGCCGATGGGGAACCTGCCGATCATCAAGGACCTCGTCGTCGACATGGGCCCGTTCTGGCAAAAGATCCGCGACGTCAAGCCGTGGCTCGACCCGGGCTACGACGAGGCGTCGGAGCGCGAGCGCGTCGTCTCCCAGCAGCAGATGAGCGTGATCCAGAAGGAGGCGCTCTGCATCATGTGCGGCTGCTGCGTCTCCGAGTGCAACGCGATGGAGGCCGATCCCGACTTCCGCGGGCCGGCCGCGCTGGCCAAGGGCATGCGCTTCGTCGGCGACCCGCGCGACGAGGCCGCCGTGGAGCGGCTCAACGATCTGAACGACGAGCACGGGATCTGGGATTGCACGCGGTGCTACTTCTGCAACGAGCGGTGCCCGAAGGGCGTCGATCCGCGCGACGCGATCGCCAAGCTCGGCGCCGAGTCGGTGAAGGAGGGCATCGACTGGGACATGGGCGTGAAGCATGCGAAGTGGTTCATCACCTCCACGAAGACCACGGGGTGGCTTCGTGAGACCGAACTCGTCCCGAAGACGCAGGGCATCCTGAGCGCGCTCAAGGAAACGAAGTTCGCGCTCGCCCTCGCCCGGCGCGGCAAGGTGCCGCCGCCGGGGCCGATCCACGTCGCCGCCGACGTGGACGAGGCGCGCAACCTGTACAACCTCGTCAAGGAGCAGGGCCGGGACGGCGCGCTGGGCATCGTCCAGGGCGAGGCGGCGCTGGCGAAGATCGAGCACATCGAGGCCGAGCAGGCCCACGAAGAAGAGGAGTCCGAGTGAAGGTCGCCTACTACAAGGGTTGTCTCGCGTCGCTGTCGGCGAAGGAGCTCGACACGTCGACGCAGGCGCTGGCGCCGAAGCTCGGGATCGAGCTGGACGAGCTCGAGTCGGTCACGTGCTGCGGCGCAGGGGACATCCACGAGGCCGAGCCCGACTACTACCTGCACCTGAACGCGCGCATCCTGGCCTACGGCGAGCAGACCGGCGCGGACACGCTGATGACGATCTGCAACGTGTGCACGCTCAACCTGCGCCAGGCGAACTGGCAGCTGAAGAACGACGACGAGCTGCGGGCCCGCGTGAACCAGAACCTGGAGACGGTCGGCGCACCGCCGTACAGCGGCAACGTCGAGGTCAAGCACTTCCTCTGGCTGATCGCCGAGGGCGACGGCTACGAGAAGCTGAAAGAGGTCGCGCACAAGGGGCTCAAGGGCCTCAAGGTCGCCCCGTTCTACGGGTGCCAGATCCTGCGCCCGTCGAAGATCCTCGGCTTCGAGGACCCGGACAAGCCGCACTCGCTGGAGGCGATCATCGACGCCTGCGGGGGTGAGGCGATCGACTATCCGGCGAAGATCAAGTGCTGCGGCTTCCCGATCATCCAGGCCCGGGAGGAGACCGCGCTCGGTGAGTTGCTGCAGCCGATCGAGCAGGCGACCGAGGCGGGAGCCGACGTGATGGTGACGCCCTGCCCGCTCTGCCACCTCTCGCTCGACGCGTGGCAGTCGAAGCTCCGCGACCGGACCGGGAAGGACTTCCAGATGCCGATTCTCCACCTCTCGCAGCTGATCGGAGTTGCCGCGGGGCTCGAGGAGTCGGAGCTGAAGTTCAAGCGGCACGTCGTCCCGGTGCAGCCCGCGCTCGAGAAGCTCGAAGTCTGACCGCCGACGAGCACCGGGTAGTTCTTCACCGAGGGCCGGTGCGGGCCGAGGGCCGCAGCGGTCCAGCGCCGGCCCTCTCGTAGAAGGGCTCCTACGGCTTGAAGCGCCGTACGTCGCGGCCCGCGTAGCTCGTCACCCACATCGAGCCGTAGGCGCGAAGGGTGACGTAGGCGCCCGGGCCGGCCGGGAACGAGTCGATCACGCGCCGGCGGCCCGGATCGACCCGGTACACGAAGCTCTGCTCCTTGTCCGGAACCCAGAGCGTCCCGTCCGGGGCGACGGCTCCCTGGGCGAGCGTCCGGCCGACATCGAGGTGGGCGAGGACGCGTCTGGCGACGGGATCGAACTGGAGCAGGTCGCCGGTGTTCGCCTGGATCCAGAGGTCTTTCGTTCCGGCCACGAACCCCCTGGGCTCGGGCACACCGACGTCGATCCGGGCGACCCGGAAGGTGCGCGGGCTCACGCGTGCGATCGACGTCGCGTCGTGGCCGAAGCCGACCCAGACCGCGCCGTCTCGGGCAGTGAGACCGGCGGGGTGCGCGCCGACGTCGATCCGGCGGACGACCCTGAACGTCCGCGGGTCGATGACTGCGAGCCTGCCCGCTCCCCAGGTGGTCACCCAGACCCGTCCGTACGCGACGAGCACGCTGTCGGGGGTCGCGCCGACCGCGATCCTCCGCACGCGGCCTCCGGGCGTGACGCGGACGAGGCCGCCCCGGTAGTTCGCGATCCAGAGCGCGCGCGCGTCGGCGGCCAGGAAGCACGCGCCCGCGCCGACGCGGATCCTCTTCCGGACGCGGTTCGTCCGCGGATCGATCCTGACGAGCGTCCCGCCGTCGTTCGCGACCCAGACGGAGCCGAAGGCGGACACGATCCCGCAGGGATGGGTTCCGGTCGTGATCGTGGCGGTCAGGGCCGGTTCCCGGGTGGAGCCGGAGCCGGCGGCCGGCACTCCGACGAGCGCGGCGGCCAGGCCGGCGAGCAAGATCCGCATGACGCCTCTACACCGGAGCGCCGCGGCTGGTTCCCGTCAGGCGAGGAACTCGAGGATCGCGTTCCGGAACCCTTCGGGCTCCTCGACCCAGGGCATGTGGCCGACCTCGGGCATGACGACGACGCGTGCGTCCGGGATCAGCGACTCGAGCTCCGATGCGGCCCCCGCTCCCCACGGGTCGAGCTCTCCGGTCAGGACGAGCGTCCCCGCCTCGATCCGCGGGAGCAGCGGGCGGAGGTCGAGCGTCGGCGCGACGCGCTCGTTGAAGTACGTCAGTGCGGGAACGTGGTAGCCCGCGCCCGCCGTAGCGGCCCGCTCGAGGAACGCCTGCTCCCTCTCGCCGTAGCGGCCGAACAGGAGCGGCAGCCCCCGGAGCGCGAGCAGGCCGAGCTCCTCCGGGTCGTCCGGCGGGCTCTCTTCCCGCAAACGGCGCGCTGCGACGGCGTCGGCGAACCGCGGATCGTTCTCGCGCTCGGCCAGAAAGCGCCCGAAAGCCTCGCGCGAATCGTCCGAGAACCGAGCGAACGTCCCGCAGAGCACGAGCCGACGCACACGCGTCGGATAGGTCGCCGCGTAGACCATCGACATGATCCCGCCGGCGGAGTGCCCGAACAGGTCGATCGCGTCGAGCCCGAGGTGGGCGCGGAGCTCCTCGAGGTCGACCGCGTAGTCCTCGGGCTCGTATGTCTCCGCGGGATCCGAGCCGTCGACACCGCGGGGGTTGAGCAGGATCAGCCTGAGCTCCTCGTCGAGGCCCGCGAGATCGACGAAGATCTCGGCCGGGATTCCGGGGCCTCCGGGATGGCAGACGAGGGCCGGGCCGTCGCCGAGCTCGAGGTAGGCGAGCGTGCGACCGTCCGTCGTCGTGAGCGCGGGCACCACAATGGAGTCTGAATGAAGAAACCGCTTGCCACACTGGGCGCGCTCGGGCTGGGCGCCGCGCTCTGGGGCCACTTCGAGGCCGGCTGGGTCCGGCTGCGTTCGATCCCGGTGCCGATTCCCGGTCTGCCCGAGGAGCTGGACGGGCTGCGCGTCGTCCACCTGTCGGACTTCCATCTCGGGTTCCCCTCCCGCGGGGAGCGGGCCGTCGAGCGGGCGATCGACTGGACGGCGGCGCGCGATCCCGATCTCGTCGTGATCACCGGCGACCTCCTCTCGCGCCCCGGAGCGGAGGGCAGGCTGCGGGAGCTCCTCGCCCGCGTGCCCGGGTCGTTCGCGGTCCTCGGCAACCACGACTACGCGGTGTCGCGCGACCCGTTCTCGAAGCCGAGCGCGGTCTCCGATCTGCCCTCGACGACGGTCCTCTTCGATGAGGCGAGGACGGTCGAGCTCCGAGGTCGCAGAGTCCAGATCGTCGGCGTCGACCCGCGCACCTACCGGCTCGGGTCCGCTCGTCCGTCGGAGCTCGCAGACCCGGACGCCGATCTGCGCATCCTGCTCTGCCACTTTCCGAGCGTGATCGACCGGATTCGGCCTGGCACGTTCGATCTCGTCCTCGCCGGCCATCTCCACGCGGGCCAGATCGTCGTGCCGTACGGCCGCGGGAAGGTCCGGTTCGCACACCTGCGGTGGACGTATGCCGAGGGTCTCTATCGGCGGCCGGGCGGTGTGCTCCACGTCTCTCCCGGCCTGGGGACGACGTTCGTCCCGTTCCGCTTCTTCGCGCGGCCCGAGGTGACCGAGCTCGTTCTAGGATCCCTGGTGTGAGCACGAGGGTCGCGGGTTTGACCGGGGTGACGCTCCAGGACGCGCCGCAGGTCTGTCACGAGTGCGTCTGGTGGCAATCGAGCGCGGGCCGGAGCGTGGACAAGTCACGCTGGATCGAGCGGACAGAGCTGGACTGGGGCGCCTGGGGCGCGGTGTACCGCGACGACGACGGGACCGTGATTGGATCCATGCAGATACGGGCCGGCCGAGCTCTTCCCGCGGGCCAGGGATCTGCCCGCCGGACCGCCGTCGGACGACGCGGTGCTCGTCACGTGCGCCTACATGCTCGATCGCGCGAGCCCCTGGGTCATGCAGTCGCTTTTCCTGGCCGCGATCGGGGATGCGCGCGACAAGAAGGTGGGCGCGCTCGAGACCTTCGCCTATCGGTACGCGGAGGGCGAGTCCCCGCACGAGCGCTTCTTCGTCCACCGCACGGTCTTCCCGCGCGACTTTCTGTCCGACTTCGGCTTCCAGACCGTTCGCGCGCAGGGGCGGGTCGAGCTGGCGCGGCTGGAGCTCGGCGGCCTGCAACCAGTCGCCGAGGGCGCGAGGAGAAAGTCCTGAGGCTCGTGAAGGGAGCGTTCTCGCCTGCGCCTGCGCCGGTTCGGCCGGGCCCCTAGGCCGAACCTGACACGCCTCGAATGGTCGCTACGCGGCCAGCGTCTGGCGCTCGAGCACGAGCTCCGCGATCTGAATCGCGTTCAGGGCCGCGCCCTTGCGCAGGTTGTCGCATACGACCCAGAGCGCGAGCCCCTGGCCCGCGCGGTCCTCCCGGATGCGGCCGACGAGCACCTGGTCGCCTCCGACCGCCTGGCGCGGTGTCGGCCTCTCGGTCACGGTCACCCCGGGTGCGGCGTTCAGAACTTCGCGGGCCTCGTCCGGCAACAGCGGCTGCTCGGTCTCGACCCAGACCGCCTGCGAGTGGCCGACGAGGACGGGCACGCGGGCGCACGTGGCGCTGACCGGAAGGTCGGGCAGCTCGAGGATCTTCCTCGTCTCGGCGCGCAGCTTCGACTCCTCGTCGGACTCGTCGCCCTCGAAGTCCCAGTCCATGACGATGTCGCCGTCGGCGGAGGGCAGCGAGCGGAGGATCTCCATGCGCTCGGCTCCCGCGCCCGATGCGGACTGGTAGGTCGCGACGCGCACGCTCCTCAGCCCGGCCGTCTCGTGGAGCGGGGCAAGCGCACAGACGAGCTGGATCGTCGAGCAGTTCGGGTTGGCGACGATCCCCTCGTGTGCCGCTGCGCGGTCGCCGTTCACCTCCGGCACGACGAGCGGCACGCCGTCCGTGAGCCGGAACGCGGACGACTTGTCGACGCAGACGGCGCCGCCGGCGACGGCCGCCGGAACGAGTTCGCTGCTCGGCCCCGTTCCGACGGAGAAGAAGCACAGGTCGAGCTCGCCGGAGGCCAGCGCCTCCTTCGTCGCCTCTTCGACCCAGAGCTCCGAGCCGCCGTAGGGCACCGTCTTTCCCGCCGAGCGGCTCGAGGCGAACGCACGCACCTGACCGAGCCCCCGCTCGGCCAGCAGCTCGAGCGTCACGGTGCCCACGGCCCCGGTTGCCCCGACGACGCCGATCCGCGGCTCAGCCATGCGGGCGCTCCGCCTCCGGGCGCTCGAGCTCGAACGCGGCATGCAGCGCCTGAACCGCCGGCTCGACCTGGTCGCGCGCGACGAAGCAGCCGATCTTGATCGGCGAGGTGCTGACGATCACCGGCTGGATCCCGAGCTCCTCGAGCGCGGAGAACATCTTCGCGGCCACTCCGGGGTGGCTCTTCATCCCGGCGCCGATCACGCTCACCTGGCCGAGATCCTCGCGCGCCGACCATTCGACGCCGAGGCTTCCGAGCGCGTCCACAGCCTCCGGCCCCTCGTCGGCGGAGAAGACGATCTCCGGCCCGGTCTGGATCACCGTGTCGACGTTGACACCCGCCTCGGCGAGCGCGTCGAAGAGACGCGCGGCGGACACGCCTTCGACCCGGTACACCGTCTCCGCCGTCTTGTGCGTGACGCCTGAGATGAGCGCCTTCTCGAGCATCCGTTCGTCCTCCTCGCGAATCCAGGTGCCGTCGGCCTCCGAGAAGCTCGACCGGACGTGCAGCTTGACATCGTGGTTGCGCGCGAACTCGACCGACCGTAGCTGGAGCACGCGCGCGCCAGAGGCGGCCATCTCCAGCATCTCGCCGTAGCTGACGGCGTGGAGCTTGCGTGCATTCGGGACGATCCGCGGGTCGGCGGTGTGGACGCCTTCGACGTCCGTGTAGATCTCGCAGGCGTCGGCGCCGAGCGCTGCGGCGAGCGCGACGGCTGTCGTGTCCGAGCCGCCGCGGCCGAGCGTCGTGATGTCGAGCTCCGTCGAGACGCCCTGGAAGCCGGCGACGAGCACGATCCGCTCCTTGTCGAGCGCCTCGTGGATGCGGTTCGCGCGGATGTCGACGATCTTCGCCTTGCCGTGCGCGGTGTCGGTGACGATCCCGGCCTGCGACCCGGTGAGCGAGATCGCCTCGTGTCCGAGGTCGTGGATCGCCATCGCGCAGAGCGAGCACGAGATCCGCTCGCCGACCGAGATGAGCATGTCCAGCTCGCGGGCCTTGGGACGCGGAGACATCTCGTGCGCGAGCCGGACGAGCTCGTCGGTCGTGTCGCCCATCGCGGAGAGCACGGCGACCACCCGGTTCCCCGTCTCGCGGGCGGCGACGAGCCGCTGGGCGACTGCGCGCAGGCGGTCGACGTCCGCGACCGATGTCCCGCCGAACTTCATCACGACGGTGCCGGCGCTCGGACGAGGCGCCTCTTCCGCGAGAGCCGGAAGAGCCTCGTAATCCGTCGCAGTCATCCCGGGATGATCACATTTCTCGGCGGCCGCTCAGAGCACGCCCGAGGGTGACTTCGTCGGCGTATTCCAGGTCTCCTCCGACGGGGAGGCCGCTGGCCAGGCGCGTCACCCGCACCCGTCCGCGCAGGCGGTCGGCGAGGTACGCGGCCGTCGCCTCGCCGGTCATGTTCGGGTTCGTCGCGAGCACGACCTCCTGGATGCCGTTCCGGTCGACCCGGCCCATCAGCTCGTCGATCCGCAAGTGCTCGGGCTCGACGCCGTCGATCGGCGACAGCGACCCCCCGAGGACGTGGTACAGGCCGCGATATTCATGCGTGCGTTCCAGGGACACGAGGTCGGCCGGCTGCTCCACGACGCAGACGAGCGTCCGGTCGCGCCGCTCGTCGCGGCAGATCTCGCAGCGCTCCTCCTCGGTCAGGTTGCCGCACTCGCTACAGAAGCGGACGCGCTCCTTGACCTCGTCGATCGCCGCCGCGAGAGCCTGCGCCTCGTCGCGCGGGACGCGGAGCAGGTGGAACGCGAGCCGGTGCGCGGTGCGCGTGCCGACTCCGGGCAGGCGCGTGAGCTGCGCCACGAGGTTCTCGACGGCCGGGGAGAGCATGTCCGAATTGTGCCTTCGGGAGTCGGATTGCCCGCGCCGCCGGCGAGGATTCGGGCTGTAGTGTCCTCGCCGTGAGCGGGGTCGTCCTCATGCAGAGATGCTGGTCCTCGTGCGCGCGTGAGCCGTTCCACCGGCCCCCGCGAGCACGGGACGCGTTTTCGGGCGGCCGACGAGGCGGAGTCGGGCTCGGCGGCGGATGGCAGGATCCTGGTCGTCGACGACGAGAGCGCGATCAGGCTCGTCTGCCAGCTCAACCTCGACTCTGCGGGCTTCCAGACGCTCGAGGCGGCGGACGGAGAGACCGCGCTCGAGCTGGCCCGCTGCCGAGCAGCCCGACCTGATCCTGCTCGACGTCATGCTCCCGGGGATCGACGGCTGGCACGTCGCCGAGAAGCTCGCGGCCTCGCCGGAGACGCGTGAGATCCCGATCCTGTTCCTGAGCGCCCGCTCGGATCGAGCGGACGAGGAGCGCGGCCACGAGGCCGGCGCGCTGGGCTACATCACGAAGCCGTTCGACCCCGAGGGCTTGATCGACCGCATCCGGGACGTGCTCGAGCGGGCGACTCGAGGCGAGCGCGAGGCGCTACGCCGGGAGTGGCGCGAGCGGTTGCAGGGCCCCTAGAGCCCGGGTAGGCCCATCCCGCCGAGGTCGCCGAGCCCGGACATGCCGCCGAGCTTCGACTGGGCGAGCGCCTGGGCCGAGCGCAGCGCCTCGTTGACCGCGGCCAGGACCATGTCCGAGAGCATCTCCGGATCCTCCGGGTCGATCGCCTCGGCGGCGATCTTGATCTCGGTGATCTGCAGGTCTCCGGTCGCCTTGACCGTGACCATCCCGCCGCCGGCCGAGGCCTCGACGGTCTCGTTCTTCAGCTCCTCCTGCGCCTGGGCCATCTGCCCCTGGAGCTGTTGCACCTGCTGCATCATCTTGTTCATGTCCATCGACAATTCTGGCCCCTTCCGGTTCGGCTTCGTCAAGGCCTAGGTTACTGGCGCTCAGCGCACCCGAAGCGGAAGACGGTAGCGCCGTGTTCCAGAGGGGCCGTGCAGGGTGACCCGGATCACGTAGCGCCCCGGGTAGAGGCCGTCCTTGCGCGCCGGGAGCGCAAGGCCGGATCGTCCGACGACCGACAACACGGTCGGGCGGCCCGCACCGATCACGACCTTTGCCGTGCCGGACCGGTAGCCGCCCGGCGTCAAATGGGTGCCCGGAATGCGCACCTGGAGGTACGCCGCCTTCCCGGGACGGCTCACCCTGGGCCTGATCCGCGCGAGGAAGCCGGGGCCGGGAGGCCCGATGTGCGCACAGGGCAGCCCGACGTCGTACTGGGTGCCGCCGAAGTCGAGCAGGGAGTCGGCGTGCGGATTCACGACCTCCGCTGCGTAGGCGAGCGAGACCGCGTGTGTCGTCGCGCCTTCCCAGCGAATCGAGAGCTTGCCGGGGGCGGCGGTCGTCGTGACGAGCCCTCGCGGCCAAGCAGGGCTCTGCTCGAGGCTCGCGGGGACTCGAGCATTGCCGGCGGCGTCGACTGGAAGCTGTGCGCTGACACCGGGCCCGACCGTGGTCGCCCCCGGCGGAGCCGTCTGGGCGGCGCGGGCCGAGGTGCCCCAGTCGAGCTCATCGGCGACCTCCGTCGTGCAGTAGCCGCGACGAGCGGGCGCCGCCGCTTCCGTAGCCGTCCAGAACGCATGCCACTCGTCGCCGGGGTCGTTGGTCGTCGACGGGTCGAGCACGTAGTCGTAGGTGCAGACCGAACGTCCGCCGCCGGCGATCTGGGCGCAACGCTGCTGGCTCAGCGTGAGCGGCCCTTGAACGGTCGGCGGCCCGCTCCCTCCCGCCTGCGCGGAGACTGCCGCCAGGACTGCTGCCGTCGGCAGAACCGCCAGAAGCACCGTCCGCAGGCGTGAGCTCACGGGATGACTCTAAACCGGTTCGTCCCCCTCGACTTCCCGGGCGTCCAGCTGGTCTTTCATCAGCTGGATGATCGGTCCTCGCCCGCCGGCTCCTCTTCTTCGGCCGGCTCGTCGTCGCCGTTCTCGCCGACCGCGAAGTCGAGCGCGAGCTTGCGTCCGGTCACCTCGTAGAGCGCGTCCGCCAGCAGCGTCGCGTTCTTCGGTTCCTCCGCGAGCTGGCGATGGAACGACGCCGCGGCCGGGAACTCGACCGTCAGCCGGTCGTCGTCGAGCTGGGACGGATGCGCCTCGCGCAGCATGGAGGCAGTCGGGATCGACTTCTGCTCGACGGCCGGCAGGATCGTCCGCTGCCAGGCCTCCTGGAGCTGCGAGAGCTCGACCGACGGGGGCTCGCCCGCGGGCGCAGACGCCTCCACCTCCTGACCTTGTAACGCAGTGTTACTTGGAATCGGGGGAGGGGCTCCGTGGGTGCGGCTCTCGAGCAGCTCGAGGCGGTACGCGGTCGACTCGCGCTCCAGGTCGGCCGCCGGCCGCGTGACCTTGACGAGCGCGAGCTCGAGCGGGAGGCGCGGGTCTCCGCCCTGGCGCATGTCGTCGACGGCTACGGCGAGGAGATCGCAGAGCCGGACGACGGTCGCCTCGCCCAACTGGTTCGCCTGAGCCCGTAGGCGCTCGCGCATCTCGTCCGTCAGCGGCAGCGAGTCGGGCACCTCGCCCATGTGCTGGACGAGGAGCAGGTGGCGGAGATGCTCGAGCAGATCCGTGACGAGGCGTCCGAGATCCTGGCCCTGCTCGGCGAGCTCCTCGAGAAACGTCAGCGCACCGGCCGTGTCACGGTCGACGACGAAGTCGCAGATCCGGAAGAGCGCCTCCTCCTCGACCGCACCGAGGAGCTGCAGCACCGCCTGCACCGTGACCTTGCCCTCGGTCGCCGCGGACAGCTGGTCGAGCGTCGACACCGCGTCGCGGAAGCTTCCGCGCGCCGAGCGGGCGATCAGCGCGAGCGCCGCCTCGGGCGCTTCGATTCCCTCGCCTTCGGCAACGATCTTGAGGTAGCGGACGATCTCCGGCAGCCGCGGCCGCGAGAGGACGAACGTCTGGCAGCGCGACCGGACGGTCGACAGCATCTTCTGCAGCTCGGTCGTGCAGAACACGAACACGAGGTGGGGCGGAGGCTCCTCGATCAGCTTCAGGAGCGCGTTGAAGGCAGCGTCCGTGAGCTGGTGCGCCTCGTCGAGGATGTAGACCTTGTAGCGGCCTTCGACCGGCTGCATGACGACGCGCTCGCGGATCTCGCGGATGTCGTCGATGCCGCGCTGGGAGGCGGCGTCCATCTCGACGACGTCGAGCGAGGTTCCGGCCGCGATCGCGACGCACGCGTGGCACGTCCCATCCGGGTCGGGCGTCGGCCCGTGGGCGCAGTTGAGCGCTTTCGCGAGGATGCGCGCGAGCGACGTCTTCCCGGTCCCGCGAGGGCCGGCGAAGAGGTACGCCTGCCGCACGTTCCCGGCCGAGACCGCGTTCCTCAGCGTGCGGACAACGGGTTCTTGTCCGACCACATCATCGAATCCCTGGGGTCGGTATTTGCGATAGAGCGCAGTCACGGAGGCCCGGGTCGATTGTATTGATCGAACTTCGCCGCCGATACCGGCTTGGCCGGTGTCGGCTCGCGCCCGCTAGGCCTCGAAGCCGATACCGATCGAAGTCGTCATGGCGACGGCGAAGCCGAGCCGGACTTCGATCGGTAGAGCCCGGTCACGCACCCTCCTTCGAAGGCTCGGCCAAGCCGGTGCGTTGCTTCGCTTGCTCGGGCCAGGCCGACCCGCGGCACCTGGAAGGGATTGCTTAGCGCTGCTTCCTCCCGGATCTGACGCGGTTCGCAAGCTCCCAGTGCGCGGAACCTGGCCGTCGACGCTCACGACGCAGGCCCGTGTCTCGAACGATGCCCCCTCGAGAGGGAATTCGGCCCCGCTGAAGCGGATTGCGGGCTCAGGGAACCGCTAGCTCCCCGCCTAGCGCGACCGGGCACGACAAGACTAGCGCGACTCAGTCGCCGAAGACCGGCTCGACCAGCTGCGGGGCCAGGTGCAGATAGCGCGTCGTCCGCCGCTTCTGGTCGATGTCGTCGTAGACGCGCTGCACCTGCTCCGGCGTGAGGCGACCGCGTCGGCGACGGCCTCGGCCGGCAGGCCCTGGTTGTGGCGCGTACAGGCACAGGTCCATGCCCTGCGTAGGGCAGCGAGAAGTAGAACTCCTCCTGCGATCTGCGGGAGCGAGTACGTGTCCGTCGTCGGCGGACGCGTCGAGACCGCGTCCGGGACGCCGAGATAGCTCGGCGAGCGCGTAGACCTGGCGTCTTGTAGAGGTGCGCGATCGGCTTCACGTCCGCGGCGCCGTCGCCGAGCTTGACGAAGAAGCCCTGGTCGTACTCGAGCCGGTTCGGCGTGCCCGATCACCGCGTAGTTCAGCCGGTCGGCGTGGTAGTACTCGAGCATCTTGCGCGTGCGCTGCTTGAAGTTCGTCGCCGCGACGATCGTCCGAGGTACGCCTCGGGCGGGAGCCGCGCCTCGTCCGCTCGCCGTCCGGCGCCTGCGCGACGAGCGAGAAGAGGCGGTAGCCCTCGCTGTCGAGCGACGCTCGGCAGCACGATCTTGAACCGCCAGCCGGCGCCGTACTGCGGGATGACCTTGCGGATCGCCTCGTCCCGGCGCTCGTAGCAGCCGGCCGCCTCGAGGATCGGCGTGATGTCCTCGACGACCGTCTCGATGCCGAGCGCGTCGGCGACCTCGGCGCTGAGGTCGAGCGTGTCCGGATCGAGTCCGCCTCCGGCATCAGCAGCGCGAGCGTGCGCTCCGCCCCGAGGGCCCGCGCGCAGAGGCCGCGGTCACCGAGCTGTCGACGCCGCCCGACACGCCGACGACGGCACCTCGCCGGCGCAGCTCGCGGCCGACACGATCCTGCGCAGCGCCTCGACGATCTCGTCCGCGACGCGCTCAGGGTCGATCGTCAGAGCGTCGGGAGTGACCGGCCGCTCGGCACGCCGCTCACCGGCCCGTCCTTCCGCTCGACGAAGGCGACGATGTTGTCGATCGAGTCGAGGTTCTCCGGAAGGAGCTCCTCGTCGTCGATCCGGACCGTCGTAAGTGTCTCCTCGAGGAACCCGACGAGCTCCAGCACCCCGGTCGAGTCGATGACGCCCGCCTCGATCAGCGAGCTCGCGCCGGCGAGCTGACGGGTCTTCCCCGAGGAAGAAGTTCGCGGCGAGAAACTCGCGAAGATCGCGCTCGACGGCCTCGTTCTCGTGGAATCGTCGGTCATGACGAATGAGTCTCGCACAGCGCTCCCTGCTCCTTGGGGCCGTGTCGAAACCCGTCGGCTTCCGCATACCTAATCTGGGATGTGCGGCCTCGCTGGCATCTACGGGCGTCGCGATCGTCCCGCCGACCGCCACCTTCTGCTCGACCATGGCCGGGGAGTTGTGCCACCGCGGGCCGGACGGCGTGGGCGTCTATCTCGACGGGCGTTTCGGGATGGCCAACACTCGCCTCGCGATCGTCGACCTCGCCGGCGGCGACCAGCCGCTGTGCGACGAGCGCGGGCGCTACTGGGTGATGCAGAACGGCGAGATCTACAACTACGTCGAGCTGCGCGCCGAGCTGGAGCCAGCTCGGACGCCGCTTCGCGACGGCGTCCGACACCGAGGTGATCGCGCACGCCTACGAGCAGTGGGGCGTCGGGTGCCTCGAGCGCTTCAACGGCGACTTCGCCCTCGCCGTCTGGGACCGGGAGCGGGCGAGATCTTCCTCGCGCGCGACCGCTTCGGCGTGCGCCCGCTCTTCGTCGCGGAGTTCGGCGGCGAGTTCTGCTTCGCCTCCGAGGCCAAGGCGCTGCTCCGCCACCCGGCGGCGCGGCGCGAGCTCGATCCGCTCGGGCTCGTCGAGACGTTCACGCGTGGTCGACGCTGCCCGACCGGTCGGCGTTCGTCGGCATCCGCGAGCTGCCGCCGGCGCACTACGTCGTGCTCGGTGCGGACGGCGTCGATCCGGAGACGCGTTGGTGGGACTTCGACTTCTCGCCGGTCGAAGCCGCCGAGGACGTGCTGGTCGACGAGGTCGAGGAGCTGCTCACCGATGCGATCCGTATCCGGCTGCGCGCCGACGTCGCGGTCGGCGCCTACCTGAGCGGCGGTCTCGACTCGTCGGCGATCGCGGCGATCGCAGCCCGCCAGGTCCGGCGGGGACCGGCTCTCCGCCTTCGCGATCGGCTTCAGCGACGACGCTTCGACGAGAGCGCGGTCTCAGGACGCGATCGCCGGCGAGTCGGAGTCGGCATCCACCGCACGTTCGTCGACTGCGGCCGACATCGCCGAGGCGTTCCCGAGCGTCGTCGAGCTGGCGGAGAAGCCGCTGCTTCGAACCGCTCCCGCGCCGCTCCTGCGACTGTCCGGCGCGGTCCGCGAGACGGGCTGAAGGTCGTGCTCACCGGGCGAGGGCGCGGACGAACTCTTCGCCGGCTACGACATCTTCCGCGAGGACAAGGTCCGTCGCTTCTGGGCGCGCGACCCGGAGTCGACGCTGCGGCCGCTGCTCTTCACCCGGCTGAACGGTTCCTGGGCGACCGATCCCGGAGGCGCGGCGCCTTCCTCGCGCGCTTCTACGGCCGCGGGCTGACGACCCGACGATCCCGCTCTACAGCCACCGGCTCCGCTTCGTGAACACGGCCCGCGCGGTCTGCGGATGCTGGCCCGGAGCTCCTGGCGCGGGCCGGCCGAGGGCAGATCGCGGCGCGCTCGCGCGCCGGCTTCCGACGAGACTTCGCGAGTCTTCGCCGCTCGCGCAGCGCGCAGTACCTCGAGATCACCACCTTCCTCGAGGGCTACCTGCTGCACTCGCAGGGCGACCGGATGCTGATGGGCCACTCGATCGAGGGCCGGTTCCCGTATCCTCGACCACCGGGTCGCCGAGTTCGCGGCGCGGCTGCCCGACTCGGTCCGGCTGCGCGGCCTGCGGGAGAAGTACGCGCTGCGGCGCGTAGTCGCGCGCCTGCCTCCGCCGGAGATCGCTCGCGCCCGAAGGATCCCTACCGCGCGCCGATCCGCAGCCGTGTTCTTCGGGCCGGCTACGCGACCGGTCCCTGCTCGAGCCCGGGCGCGTCGACGGCGGCGGGCCTGCTCGACGCGACGGCGTCGCGCGGCTCGCGCGAAGTTCCGCAGCGAGGGCGCCGAAGCGCGTGAGCGAGACGGACGAGATGGCGCTCGTCGGCTCGATGTCGACTGATGCTCCTGCACGAGCGGCTCGTCGCCGATCCGCGCCGCGCCCGCGCGCGATCCCGACCCGGGTCGTCGTGGGCGACAAGGTCGTCGTCGCGCGCCGACCCGGTCGCGGAGGCCGTGTCACCGACCGCCAGCGCCTCCTTCACGACAGCCTGCTCGCCTCCGCCGCCGCGTTCCCGGAGCAAGAGGCGATCGTCGACGAGTACCGGCAGCGCACGTACGCCGGAGCTCGAGCGGCGCGCTGCGGTTCGCGCGGGTCCTCGCAGGACGCCGGACTCGAGCGCGGCGACCGCGTCGGCCTCTACCTCGACAACACCGTGGCGTGCGCGACCGCCATCTTCGGCGTCTGGCTCGCCGGGGGCGTCGTTCATCGTCGTGCAACCCGCAGACGAAGGCGGACAAGCTCGCGTTCATCCTCAACGACTGCGAGGCCGTCGTTCCTCGTCACCGAGGCGCACGCCTGCGGGTGGCCGCTGGCAGCGGTCGAGAGGCGCCGAGCGTCGAGCGCGTTTGCGTCGACCGGAAGCGGCTCGCCGGCGGCACTTCCGGCGACCTCCGCGAGGCGACGCGCCGCGGCTCCGCGAGCCGGCACTCCGGGACGGATCCCGTCGACCTGGCCGCGCTCGTCTACACGTCGGGACGACCGGCGAGCCGAAGGGCGTCATGATCAGCCACGAGGGCTCGTCTTCGCGTCGAGAGCATCGCCGAGTACCTGCGGCTCGAGCCCGAAGACCGCATCCTCAGCGTCCTGCCGATCGCGTTCACCTACGGCCTGTGCCAGCTGCTGATCGCCGCGCGGCTCGGCGCACCCTCCTCCTCGAGCGCTCGTTCGCCTTTCCCGGCACGGACGCTCGAGCGGCTGCGCGAGGAGGAGCCACGGTGCTTCCCGGCGTCCCGACGGTCTTCGCGACGACTCTCGGATGCCGGCAAAGCACCCGTATCCAAACGTCCTGCGCTGCCTGACGAACGCGGCGGCCGGCCTGCCGCCGGCCATGCACGAGCGGCTCGCGCGCGTCTTCCCGAACGCGCGCCTCTTCCGCATGTACGGCCAGACCGAGTGCATCCGCGTCTGCTACCTCGAGCCGGAACTGATCGACGCCAAGCCGACCTCGATCGGCAAGGCGATCCCCGGCACCGAGGTCTTCGTGCTCGACGAGGACGGCCGGCCCGTCGAGCCCGGCGAGGTCGGGTGTCCTGCACGTCCGCGGCCCGCACGTCATGATGGGCTACTGGCGCGCGCCGAGCTGACCGCGAGACGCGTCAGGCCGGGAAGCCCCGACCGCGCTGCGTGCACGATGTCGACCAACGACCTCTTCACGATCGACGAGGACGGCGACCTCTACTTCGTCGGCCGCAGCGACGACATCATCAAGACTCGCGGCGAGAAGGTGAGCCCCGTCGAGGTGGACGCGTGCTTTCACGATCGCCGGGATCCGACAGGCGGCCGTGATCGGGCGTCGCGACGAGCTACTGGGCGAGGCGATCCGCGCGTGCGTCGTCCTCGACGACGGGGCCGCGTTGAGCGAGCTCGAAGTGATCCGCGAGTGCAGGACGAAGCTCGAGAACTTCATGGTTCCGCGTGACGTCGTGTTCGTGACCGAATCCCCGCACACCGAGTCCGGGGAAGGCGGCGGAAGAAGAGCCTTTCGAGAGAACCGCTTGCGCCATCGCACGCTTCGAAGCTGAGTCTCCGATGACGTTGCGCCGACGACTGTCGCGCTCGAGTGGAGCGATCATGTCCGAGGGAACCGCTGACCTGACCTTGGGCCCTTCGCCCGAAGTGGCGCAGGAGGACGCACCGAAGATGAGGCGCAACGTCTCGGTGCTGGCGGGGGCTCAGCTGATCACGTGGACGATGACGCTGCTCTGGACGCTGTCGTGCCGCGCACGCTCGGGCCGACGGGCATGGGGACGCCTCGTGACCGCGATGGCGGTCACCGGCATCGTCAGCGTCGTGCTCGGGCTCGGCACGCGGACCTACCTCGTGCGCGAGGCGGTCGTCCGACCCGACTCCGCATCCGAGGCTGATCGGCACGGCGATCGTGCTGCGTGCTGGTCCTGTCGCCGCTGTCCTCGGGTCCGTGCTTCGCCTGTACGCGCAGATCGCGGACTGCGACCAGCACCGCGACGACTCGTCCTCTACCTTGTCGGCGGCGCGACGATCCTCACGCTGCTGGCGGAACCGATGCAGGCGGGATTCCAGGGGATCGAGCGGATGCAGTACCTCGCGTACTCGGATGTGCTGAACAAGTCTTCACTGGGACTGATCGGCATCGCGGTCGTGCTGGTGGGCTTCCGAGCCGTGGGCATCGCGGCGAACATGGCCGCTGGTCGCGGCGGTCGTCGTGGTCCAACCACTACTCTGGCTCCACGCCGCTTCTTCCGGATCGACTTGCGCACGAGATTCGGGCAGCTGGCCTCGATGACCAAGCACAGCTTCGCCTACATGGGCCTACGGGATGTTCGGGATGTTCTATCTCTGGATCGACACGGTCATGTTGTCGCTGATCACGACCCACGCCGAGGTCGTCGGCTGGTACGGCGCGCCCACGCGGCTCTTCCAGACCTTGATGTTCATCCCGGTGCTCGTGTCGCACTGCGTGGCTACCCCGGATGATCGCCGCGCACGAAGAGGACCCGGAGCGCTTGTTCGCAACCGCCCGAACGCCGTTCGAGCTCGTGATCGCGCTGAGTGCGCCGATCTGCGCCGGGACGGCCGATGGTCCGGCGGGGACGATCGTCCCGCTGCTCTACGGGCCGATGCCTTCACCAACGCGGTGCCGGTGATGATCGGTCTCGGGCTCTGCCTCCGGTTCCGATGTACGCGAACATCATCCTGGGGGCCGGTCCTGATTGCCCAGAAGCGCCAGATCGCGTGGACCTGGGTCATGGCCGGAGCCGCGGTGTTCAACCCGCTGGTCAACCTCGCGCTCATTCCGTGGACGGAGCACCGGTACGGCAACGGGGCGATCGGCGCCGCCGTGGCCCTGCTCCTGACGGAGCGTGGTCATGGTCGCCGTGGCTTTCTGGCTGGTCGGGCGGCGGGTCTTCGACGGCGGCTCGGCGCGCCGCGCAGCGCTCGGGTCGGTCGCAGCCGCTGCAGCGGGTGGGGCGGCCTACGCGCTGGGAGGAGTGATCGGCTGGCTCCCGGCACTCATCGTCGGCCTCCTCGTGTTCGCGGGCGTTTCGGCCCTGCTCCGGGTCTTCACGCCCGGGGAGATCGAAATGATGGCGCCAGGGGATACGGAAGGTGACGCGTCGGCTCCCGCGTCTCAAGCGTTTTCGACGCCGCCGCGGACGCGGGCCGGACACCCTAGGCGCGGCCGAACATCCGCTGGACGCGGCGGACGGGCCCGCGAACTCGGCGCCGGAGGCGCTCTGAGCCGCGGAGCGCGGGGCCGGCGACACCGCCCGTAAAGCGAAGCACCGAGACACCGAACGCCTCTGCCCGAAAGCGGCCGGCGCGTAGCGCGTCGATCACGCTCTCGGTCGAGACGGGCTCTGCAACCTCCATGACCAGTGCGAGTGGAAAGAACTGCCGCTGCGTGTGGAAATCCAGCGACGCGAACACGCGCAGGCCGTGCTCCTCGGCGAAACGTCGGCCCTCAGGGTAGGGAGCGATCCCGTCGTAGTGGCGGTTCCAGACCTCGACCGCGTCGAGGAGGGGCGCCCATTCCGGACGAAAGCGCGACACTGCGTTTCGCCGTGTCGGGTGCGCGAAGACGGTGAATGCGTCGTTCGCCTTGGCGTCTCGGAGCAGATCCGTGGTCGGGCGCGCCGCACCGAGGAACGGCACCTCGTTGCCCCAGACCGGGACATGCACGAGGCTCTCGGCGTCCTCGTACTCCATCCCGGGAACGAAACAGGAGGCCCTGGACGCTCGCGTCCGCACATGCCTGCCGGTATGCGTCCCAGCGCGCGCCGTCGAAACCGCGATCGTGCTCGGCTGTCAGGACGACGTCGTACTTGCGCTGCCTGAATGCGTCGGCGAACTCGGCCAGGGGCCACTCTGCGTCGCAGGACCACTCGGAGTGGACGTGCGAAGCGACGCGGATCGACCTCACGTCCTAGCCCTTGCGGCGCGCCGTGCAAAGAAGCGGACGAAGCTCCACGTGTCGGCGGCCAGGACGTCAGGCTCCGAGGCGCGCCAGTTGTACAGCCGATTGCGGCGCGACGGCCGAGCCATGGCGCGAAGCGTCGGCCACAGCTTCGGCCACTTCGTCAGCGCCTTCGACTGCGGGCCGCGCAGGACGAACGCGACGTGGGCGAACTCCATGCCGAGGTGGCGCGCGAGGATGTCCGGCGGATCCACGGGTGCGACGGGGACGAAGTCGGGATCGAGCGCTGCCTGCACCGTCCAGGCCGGATACTCGAACCCGCGCCGCCGCGCGAGAGCCATGCTTCCCCAAGCGCGGCCGTTCAGCTCCATGAACCAGGGGCGGCCCTCCGCATCCCGCAGGAGCTCGATCATGAAGAGGCCCGACCAGCCGGCTGCTTTCAGAAAGCGCTCGGCGGGGGCGACCAGGTCGGTGTCGACCTCGATCGACTCGCAGGCCGACGATGCGGAGCCCTGCGGGTTGAGCATGCGAACGCGCCTGTGCGCGCTGAGAGCGGTCAGTTCGCCCTGGATCACGATCCCGAACAGGCCTTCGCCCGTTCCCTCGACGAGCGGCTGGACGAGCAGGGGTGGACACCACTCGTCCGGGGCGACCTGCTCGAGCTCCTCGGGGTCTGCGAAGACCTTGCCTGTCGGTCGAGCCAGGCGCCCGTCCACCTCGTAGAGCGCCCTGGCGGGCTTCACGACAGCCGGGTACTCCTCGACACGTACCGCCTCGGGGTCTTCGACGACCGTCGTCTGCGGTACGAGGAGCCCGGCTTCCCGCGCGGCGTCGACCTGGAGCGCCTTGTCGAGCGCGAGCTCGCCTGCCTGCCCGTGGCACCCGCGATCGTGATCCCGTCCTCCTCGAGCGCGCGCGCGAGCCAGACCGCGCCGTCATCGAGCGGGAGGAACGCGGCCGGTTCGAGCGACCGGACGAGTGAGCGGAGGTCCTGGATCGTCTTGGCCACGCCACGCTCCGGCGGAGAGACCGTGTGCAGCTCGATACCGCGCACACGCCGGAGCGCCGGACGTTCGCCTTCGCGTGTGAAAAGGCAGCGACGCGGAACCCGGCGTCGCGGAGCGACCATGCCGACTCGATCGCCGCATACGCCTCCCCGAAGCCCATGAGGACGAGCTTGCGGTCGCGGTTCAGCGCCATCGCTTGGCAGTGGTCTTTGCGGCGAGCACGAGCGAACGGGGAAGGCCGTCGTGGCCGAATCCGCGAACGGTGTCGGGCGTGTCGCTCTCGCGGATCACGTACCGCCCCTGGAGCCACGCATCCGTTCGGGACGGGCGCCGGTCGACGGTGTAGACACGCGAATAGGCGTGGTTCTTCAGGGCTCGCAGCGTGCTCCGATCGTACGCGCCGAACGGGCACGCGGCCTGCCCGACGGGACGTCCGGTCGCTCCCTCGATTGCCTCCCGGGCCTCCACGAACTCCCCGCGTACGCCCTGCTCGTCCAGCGACCGCCAGGGTCGGTGGCGCATGCCGTGTGACCCGACCATCATCCCTGCCTCGGCGAGTGCCCGTACGTCTTCCACGCGAAGCGATCCCGGATGTCCGAGCCTCCCTGAGATGACGAAGAAGGACGCGGTCAGTCCACGCTGATGAGAGCCGGGAGCGCGATCAGGTCGGACGCGTTGCCGTCGTCGAACGAGAGCTCGACAGAAGGCAATTCCTGCGCGACCGAGAGCAGCTCCTCGAAGTGTTCGAGCCCGATCCAGAACTGGTCCTTGTCCGGCTCCAGGTCGCGGCCGGGCGTCCCGATGCCGTGGAAGCAGAGGTTGATCATCGGCCGGCCAGCACCTCGTCGTAGAGAGCCTGGAGCAGCTCGCCGGCGCGCTTCCAGGAGTACTCGCGCTCCATGAGCTCTCTTCCCGCTCGCCCGAGCTGGCCCCCGAGGCCTCCGGCTCTTCGAGGAGACGGAGGACGTTCTTGGCGAAGTCCTGGGCGGAGTCGCCGATCAGGAGGTGCTCGCCGTCGCGGACGTCCACGCCCTCGCAGCCGACCGTCGTCGAAACCATCGGCTTGCCCATTGCGAGACCTTCGACGACCTTGAGCCGCGTTCCGCTGCCGGTCCGGATCGGAACGACGACCACCTCCGCGCGGGCCAACCAGGGACGGACGTCAGGCACCTCGCCCGTCGCCTCGACGCCCCGACGGCGCAGGTCATCCAAAGCGCCCGCCGAGCCTCGCCCGACGACGGCCAGGCCCACGTCCGGGCGCTCGCTCCGGACGAGCGGCAGGACCTCATCCACGAGGAAGTTCACAGCGTCGACGTTCGGGCGGTAGTCGAGCACGCCGTTGAAGATCAACATCCCTGGCTCCACAGCCGGCTCGGCGGCGGGGCGAAAGTAGTCGATGTCCACTCCGTTGGGCACCGTGGCAACGAGCGTGTCCGGCGCGAGCGGACGGATGATCTCGGCCTCGCGCTCAGACGTCGTCACGCACCCCGCTGCCCGCCGCCAGGCGCGCTGCTCGAACCGACGCATCCGGCGTTCCTCGAGCCGGTAGAACTCGCGGCGAAGCGGGGACCGCTCCGCTTCCCGCAGGCGGCCGTAGACCTCGTACTCAAGGTTGTGCTCGTCGAGGACGAGCCGCGCCGTGCCAGGAATCTCGAAGAGCGTGAGGAGTGCGGATTCGAGCTGGACAATGTCGAAGCCGCGCTCGGCGAAGAGCCGGTCGACGGCCCGCTGGAGCTCGCGCGAATACACGGCCCGCGAGTCGTATGGAGCCTTCGAGCCGAGCGACCGCAGCTGATCGAAGCGCTTTGCGGCGACTCCCGTCCGCCCGCGCTCCACGGCCTCGACCGGGAACTCCTGGCGCAGGCGCTCGACGTTCTCATCGCCGGGCGCGGCGTAGCAGAGCAGCGTCGCGTCGTGGCGGGACGCGATCTGCCGCATCAGCTGGTAGACGCGTGTGCCGAAACCCCAGCGCGGGGGGTACGGCAGGTGCGCAGAGACCACGAGAACGCTCGCCATCCGGCAAATGATAGGAACCGCTCCCCCGGAGCGATCTGGCCGTTCGGACGGTTTCTGCCAGGCGGAACCTGGGCTACGCTCGGTGCATGTCCGCTTCCGGCGCCCAGACGGACGGCACCGCCGCGCGCGCGCGACGCGTTTGCATCGTCCGCCAGCGCGACGTCTACGAGCCGCAGATCCAGCGGGTCGCGGAGGCGCTCGTGCGCGCCGGCTTCGACGTCGAGGTGCTTTGCATGCGCGGCAAGGGGCAGCCACGAACCAGCGTCGTGAACGGCGTCAGGATCACGGCCTGCCCGCGTCGCTCGGTCGCTCGAGCAAGGTCCGCTACGTCTTCGACTACGGCTGGTTCTTCGCGCTCGCCGCCGGGACCCTCGCTACCAGGCACCTGCGCAGGCGGTACGCGGCGGTTCAGATCTACACGATGCCGGACTTCCTCGTCTTCGCCGGGGCGGTCCCGAAGCTGCCGGGGAGCCGCGTGATCGCCTACATGAACGAGCCGACGCCCGAGCTCTTCGAGACGCTCTACGAGACGAAGAAGTTCGACCGGGCGCTGAAGCGGATCGAGCAGGCCGTGCTGCGCTTCGCAGACCACTCGATCACCGTCACGGAGCAGCTGAAGCAACGCTACGTCGAGCGCGGAGCGCGACCCGGCCATCAGCGTCGTCCTCAACGCCGCGGACTCCGCCAGCGACACCGCGGGCTGGACGCCTCCGCCCGACCGCGAGACGGGCGAGTTCGTCGTCATGGCGCACGGCGCGATCGAGGACCGCTACGGCCACGACACGATCGTCCACGCGGCGAGGCGCCTACGCGACGAGCTTCCCGACCTGCGCGTGGTCTTCACGGGCCGCGGCTCGAAGCGAGGACGAGCTCCGGCGCTGATCGAGGAGACCGGGAACCGGTGACATCGTGCGGTTCGAGGGCTTCGTCAGCCGCGAGCGCCTGAATGATCTCCTCCACACGGCCGACGTCGGGATCGTCGCCCAGAAGGCGTCGCCCTACTCGCATCTCGTCCACACGTACAAGATGGTCGACTACTGGATCTTCGGCCTACCGGTCATCGCCAGCCGCCTCCACGCGACAGCCGACGTCTACGACGAGAGCGTGATCGAGTACTACGAGCCCGGCGACCCCGTCGATCTCGCCCGTGCGATCAAGCGGTTGCACGACGACCCGGCCCGCCGCGCGGAGCTCGCCGAGAACGGCCGCCGAGCGGAGAAGGAGCTCGGGTGGTCGGTCCAGCGCGAGAAGTACCTCGGGGTGTTCGACGCCGTCATGGCGCGCAGCTAGCGGTAGCCCCAGGGGAGCTGCCGGATGACCTGCGCCGGGTTGCCCTCAACGTAGGTGTTCGGGGGGACGTCCTTGAGCACGACTGCGCCGGCGGCGACGATCGCTCCGCGCCCGACGGTCACGCCGGGGACGAGGATCGCTCCGACGCGCACCCATGCTCCTTGCTCGATCGTCACCGGGAGCGACGTGAAGTCGCCGATCCGCTTCGAGCCCGGGCCGATCTGGTGGCTGCCCGTGTAGATCACGACGCGCGGCGCGAATTGCCACGTTCTCGCCGATCGTGACCTTCCCGTCGAGATTGATCGTGATGTCATCGGCGAGGGTCGCGCCTTCACCGATCGAGAGCTTGCTGTAGAAATCCGGCGCGGCGCTCGTCAGGTGCAGGTTGCCCATGATGAACGCCCCCTTGCCGATGTCGAAGCCGGCCCAGCGGTAGATCCGGCCGCGGATGATCCCGCTGGCGACGTTCGGGAGCAGCCTGCTCACGAAGCGCGCAACGTTGTACTTGAAATGAATGCTGCGCTTGACGAGGTTCGCGTAGCGCCGAAGCCGACTCAGGCCCTTGCCTCCTTGCCCGTCCGCGACCACCTCTGGCATCGCGGGCGCCGACTCGGGCCGCGTCCAGGGCGACGCGCTCATGCGGCCACCGTCTTGGTGCGCAGGGCGCGATCGAAGAACTCGCGCACCTGCGCGTCTGTCGACGGTTCGCCGGGGGCGATCGTGTCGCCGTGGTTCGCACCGGGCACGAGGACGAGCTCCTTCGGCTCCTTCGCCGCCTCGTAGTTGAGCTCACTCTCGGTGGGCATGACAACATCGTCGGCAGTTCCGTGGATGAGCATGACCGGCCGCGGGCTGATGCCGTCGATCACCTCGACGGGCCGAAGGGCATCCAGATCGATCCCAGTCCGCAGCTCTGCGATCTTCAACGACAGGGCATTGAAGCGGTCGCGCGGGCGCGTCAGGGTCGCGGCGATGCTCGGTTTCAGCCACCGGCGCGCGTCCGACCAGGCCGAGTCGGCGACGACGGCCTTGATGCGAGGCTCGCGCGCGGCGGCCAGAAGCGTCGTTGCTCCACCCATCGAAAAGCCGAAGGCTCCGAGCTTCTCAGCGTCGACATCGGGGTGAGAAGCGAGGTAGTCGACGACGGAGATCAGATCGTCCTGCTCGCGCGCGCCGAAGGTGACCTCGCCTGAGCTGCGCCCGGAGCCGCGCTGGTCGTAGGTGAACACGGTGTATCCGGCGTCGTGGAGGCGGTCGGCGACGGGAAGCATCTCGTCCTGGTTCCCCCCGTAGCCGTGGAGGAGGACGACTGTCGCCCGCGAGCGCCCACGGAACAGCCGGCCGGAGAGCTTCGCCCCGGTCGAGGCTTCCACGAGCACCTCATCGGCCACGAGCTCAGGGAAGTCGGTCTGCTTCCACAGGTATTCGCCCTGCGCAGGATGGATCGCCCGACCCGAGGCGTCCCATCCCAGCCACAGCAGCGCGCCGGGCACGAGCAGGATCAGAACGAGCGGGAGCAACATCATCAGACCGAGGCGTGTGGGCATTTCCTGGTGACGAATACGGGGAACATCACTCAAACGGTATAGGGGCTTCGGCGAATGCGACACACCGGTTTCCAGAACCCTCCGAACGTCTAGCCCGGTCGAAAACGGCGCTCCGGCCACCAGTGCCGCTTGCAGCCCGCAATTGGCCACCTGGCTAGGCCGAGAAAGCCCAAAACCCTCTTTGCAAGTGGGGAAAGAGGTGCCCTTTCTCTGACCGTTCGGCCAGTAGGCCCCGCGCAACGAACCTGAAATCCTCTGTTCAGGAGCGAAACGATCAACTACTGGCGTAATCGGCTGAGTACCGAGCCCTCCGGGCGCGTCGCGGGGGGCTTTCGCATGCGCTCGCGCAGGTCGACGTTCGGCGGGCGCCGGCTTCGCCGCGTGAGCACGGGTCCTCCTTCTCCTCGCTCTCCCCGTCGTCGTGGCCCTCGCTCTGGCGCCCGGCGCCGCAGCGACTGGGCCGCCCGGCTCGTACACGACGCAGGTCTTCGCGGACGGCTTCGAATCCGGCTCGCTCCTCGCCTGGGACGGCCTGCTCGGGAACGGCTCGGCGACGGTCCTTCCGACCGCCGCTCACACCGGTGGCTTCGGGCTCGAGCTCTCCAACGGCCCGCAGCAGTTCCAGGTCGCCGTCAAGGCGCTGCCCGCGCCACTAGCCGACAGCTCGACGAGCTTCTGGGTCCGGTTCGCCGCCGGCACCGGCTTCCAGATGGTTGCCCAGGCACGCGACTCAGCCAGCTCGGCGCACATGTGGGACCTGGCGTACGACGGCGGCCAGCACACGTTCTTCTTCTATCCGTACCGCGCGACCGGAAGCACCGAGATCGCGACCGGCGCCGGGACCGCGCCCGCCAACACCTGGATCCATGTCGAGATCCAGTACACGGCCACCGCCACCGGCGGCGCCCAGATCTATCTCAACGACCAGACGCAGGCGGGCTGGGCGGTCGCCGGCGACTACACCGCTCCTCCAACCTCGCCCGGATCCAGCTCTGGAACGACGGCCCCAACACGACCGACTTCGACGACGTCTACGTGGGCACCCCCGCCCAGGCCGCGAGCGTGCCTGGTGCGCCGACCGGAGTGGCCGGGATCGCGGGTGACAGCTCCGCCGCGCTCAGCTGGACGGCTCCGAGCTCGAACGGCGGCAGCCCGATCACCGGCTACCGCGTCACCCCGTACATCGGTGCGAACGCCCAGACGCCGATCCTGACCGGCAGCACCTCGACGATGTACACGGTCACCGGGCTCACGAACGGGACGACGTACACGTTCAGGGTTGCGGCGATCAATGCCGTGGGCACGGGCGCCGACTCGGCCCCGTCGGCTGCGGTCACGCCTGTACCGGGCTACACGAGTGTCGTCTTCTCCGACGGCTTCGAGTCCGGGGACACGAGCGCGTGGAGTGGCCTCCTCGGCAACGGGTCGGCGACGGTGCTCGCATCCGCCGCACACGCTGGGTCGTTCGGCCTGGAGCTCTCCAATGCGGCGCAGCAGTTCCAGGCGCTGGCGAAGGGGCTCGTCGTTCCCGTCACCGACAGCTCGACCAGCTTCTGGGTGAAGATCGCGGCCGGCACGGGCTCGCAGACCATCGCTCAGGCCCGCGACGACGCGAGCGCCGCCCACATGTGGACCTGATGTACGACGGGACGCAGCACGCGCTCACCCTCTACGCGTACACGGCGACCGGCAGCAACCAGCTCTCGACAACCGTGAACAGCGTGCCCGCGAACACCTGGGTGCAGGTGGAGGTCCAGTACACGGCCACCGCAACGGGCGGCGTGCGGCTCTACATCAACGGGCAGACGCAGCCGAGCTGGACGGTGAGCGGGGACTACACGCGCACAACCAACCTTCAGCGCCTCCAGCTCTGGAACGACGGGCCGCTGACGACCGACTTCGACCAGGTCGTCGTCGCCGGTCGCGCGGGCACCCCCGGTGTGCCGGGCGCGCCGACGATCGTCACCGGCACCGCCGGCAACGCCTCGGTGCAATCTCAGCTGGACGGCTCCCGGCTCGAACGGCGGCAGCCCGATCACCGGCTACCGGATCACGCCGTACATCGGCGCGAACGCGCAAACCGCCTGTCCTGACGGGCTCGGCGGGGACGACCTTCACCGTCACCGGCCTCACGAACGGGACGGCGTACACGTTCCGGGTGGCCGCGATCAACGTCAATCGGGACCGGCCCCGACTCGGCTCCGTCGCCGCCGATCACGCCTGTCGCCACCGTGACCGTCCCGGGCGTTCCCACCGGGCTGTCCGGCATCCGCGGGCGACCGCTCCGTCGCGCTGAGCTGGACCGCGCCGGCGTCGGACGGCGGCAGTCCGATCACGAGCTACCGGATCACGCCGTTCATCGGCGCGAACGCGCAGACGCCGATCAACACCGGCACTGACTGCGCACGAGCTTCACGGTCACGGCCTCACGAACGGGACCGCGTACACCTTCACCGTCGCGGCGACGAACGCCGTCGGGACCGGGTCGCCCTCGGCGGCGACGCCGCCCCTGACGCCGGCGATCGGCTACACGGAACTGCTCTTCGCAGACGGATTCGAGTCCGGCGATCTCCTTTCGTGGAACGGCACGCCCGGGAACGGAACGACTTCCGTTCTGGGCGCCGCAGCGCGCGTGGGCAACTACGGACTGCGCATGGTGAATGCGTCCCGGCCAGTACTCGTTCGCAGTCAAGGCGCTGCCGTCCGCGGTCGCCGACAGCTCCTCGATCTTCTGGGTGAAGCTCGGCTCCGGCTCCGGACTGCAGATGCTCGCTCAGGCGCGTGACAGCTCGTCGAGCGCGAACATGTGGCAGCTGTACTACGACTGGGGCCGCGGCGGATTCGTCTTCTACCCGTTCACGAACACGGGCAGCACCGAGATCTTCACGGGCGTCGGAACCGGCGCGGTCGGATCGTGGATGAAGATCGAGGTGCAGTACAACGCATCGACGACCGGTGGCTCCCGGCTCTACCTGAACGGGCTGACGCAGCCGACGTGGGGCGCGACCGGGAACTACACGCGGACGGCGAACCTGGCCGTGCTGCAGCTCTGGAACGACGCGGTCGGGACGACCGACTTCGATGACGCGCGGATCTCCACCAAGCCCTCGCCCTCGGCGACGCTCCCGGGCGCGCCGACCGGTGTCACGGGCTCGCCCCGCGACCATGGCGCGGCACTGAGCTGGACCGCTCCAACCTCCAACGGCGGGAGCGCGATCAGCGCATACCGGATCACGCCGTACATCGGCTCGAACGCGCAAACCCCGACGATCACCGACTACCCGGTGACCAGCTACACGGTCATGGGCCTGAACAACGGGACCGCGTACACGTTCAGAGTCGCGGCGATCAACGGCGTCGGGACGGGATCGGACTCCTCGGCCTCAGCGGCGATCACACCGGCCGCAGCGGTTGTTCCGGGCGCACCGACCGGCGTGACCGCCGTCGCTGGGGACACGCATGGCGAGCGTAGGCTGGACGCCTCCCGCCTCCGATGGCGGCGCTCCGATCACCAGCTACCGCATCACCCCATTCATCG
Organism: uncultured Actinomycetes bacterium; assembly: GCA_963742635.1. Classification (GTDB taxonomy): domain Bacteria; phylum Actinomycetota; class Thermoleophilia; order Gaiellales; family Gaiellaceae; genus VAXT01. The sequence goes on along the minus strand of CAVUMW010000002.1, from coordinate 23,253 downwards.
GGTCGACGGGGCAGACTCCGATCACGGTCACCGGCGGGGGGACTACGAGCTACGACGTGACCGGCCTGACGAACGGCACCGCGTACACGTTCCGGGTCGCCGCGACCAACTCGGTCGGTACCGGCGCAAACTCGTCTGCCTCGGCTGCGGTGACCCCGAAGCCGGCTCTGGCCCAGTACACGAGCATGGTCTTCTCCGACGGCTTCGAGTCGGGCAACCTCTCGAAGCTGGGCGGGTGGGAGCGGCGGAACCGGCACGTCGTCGGTGCAGACCGTGGCCGCGCACGTGGGCACGTACGGAGCTCGCATCGCGACGCTCGAGACGCAGTACGCCTACTTCTCGACTGCGCTCGTCTCGCCACTCACCGACAGCTTGACCACCTTCTGGATCAGGGTCGGCAGCGGCTCGCGGGTCGCGACCGTCGCCCAGGCGCGCGACAACTCGTCCGGCCTCGTCATGTGGTCACTCGACTACGACGGCACGCGCCACGGGTTCCTCTTCTATCCGTACAAGAACTCGGGCAGCACGGAGATCTTCACCGGCAACAACTCCGCCGCTCAGGGCGTCTGGATCAAGGTCCAGATCGAGTACAAGGCGGACCAGGTCGGCGGCGGCGCGCAGCTCTACGTCAACGGTACGACGCAGAATCGCTGGGGCGTCAGCGGCAACTACAGCCGGACCGCGAACCTCCAGCGAATCCAACTCTGGAACGAAGGCCTGACGAACAACGACTACGACGATGTCACCGTGCAGACGGTCCCGCCACCCGGGGTCAGCCCGCCGGGTGCTCCGACAGGCGTGACCGGGAGCCCGCTGGACCGCGCGGTGTCGCTCACGTGGACTGCGCCGACCTCTGACGGAGGAAGCCCGATCACCGGGTACCAGATCACGCCGTACGCCGGCTCGAACGCGCAGCTGCCCATTCTGACCGGCTCCCCCGCGACGACCTTCACGGTCGGAGGGCTCACGAACGGTGTCGGCTACACGTTCCGGGTCGCCGCGATCAACGCAGCCGGAACGGGGACCGATTCCACACCGTCGCCGGTGATCACGCCGCAGCCTGCCCCGCCACCGGGACCGCCGACGAACGTCGTCGCGACGGCCGGCAACGCGTCGGCGACGTTGACCTGGTCTCCGCCGACATCCGACGGCGGGAGCGCGCTCATCGGTTACCGGATCACGCCGTACATCGGCGCGAACGCGCAGACGCCGATCAACACAGGATCGACCGCGACGACCTACACGGTGCCCGGATTGATCAACGGCACGACTTACACCTTCACGGTGCTCGCCATCAACGGCTCCGGTGCGGGGCCCGAGTCCGGCGCCGTCCAATCCTGTGACCCCGGCGCCCCCGACGGTGCCCGGTGCTCCCACGGGCGTCACCGGCGCTCCACGCGACCGGGCCGTCGCACTCACCTGGACTGCTCCGTCCTCTGACGGTGGGAGCACGATCACGAGCTACCGGATCACCCCGTTCATCGGCGCGAATGCGCAGACGCCGGTCAACACCGGCTCGCCCGCGACCGGATTCACCGTGACGGGCTGACGAACGGCACGGCGTACACGTTCACCGTGGCCGCGACCAACGGCGTCGGCACAGGCCCTGCGTCCGCGCCTTCGGCTGCCGTGACGCCGGCGGTCCCGCCCGCGAACCCGATCGTGCTCGAGAACCAGAATCCGGGGACGACGAGCTGGCAGCTGACGGTCGACCACAAGGCGCTCAACCAGGAGATCGAGGGCTACGCGTCCAAGACGAGCGTCAACAAGGGCAGCACGATCGACTTCAAGGTGTCCTTGTCGAGCAACGCGCAGTACACGATGGACATCTACCGGCTCGGTTGGTATCCGACGGGGACGAACCCGGACGGCTCGTCGTGCGCGCCGTCGTGCGGCGGCCGCCTGATGCTCCACGTGGGCCCGCTGAGCGGCTCGCACCAGGCGACGTGTCCGCAGAACGCGACTCAGAACGATCCGGACTTCGGCCTGACCGAGTGCAACTGGACGACCAGCTACACGCTCACGGTTCCCACCTCGTGGACGACCGGCGCCTACATCGTGAAGCTGAAGCGGGCGGACGGACAGCAGCTCGAGAACTACATGACCTTCGCCGTGCGCGATGACTCCAGCACGTCGGCGGTCCTCTACTCGCTCGACGTCACCACGTGGCAGGCCTACAACTACTGGGGCGGGAACACCACACACCAGGGCTACAGCCTCTACGGCCGTTTCAACGACATCACGGGCGACAGCACGGGCTCGCGCGCCTTCACGGTGTCGTTCGACCGGCCCTACGCCGACGGCAGCGTGGACGACGGCGCCGGAAAGCTGCTCGACTGGGACTTCCCGATGATCCGCTACATGGAGTCCCAGGGGTACGACATGTCGTACACCACGTCGGTCGACCTCGAGTCCAACCCGAGCCTGCTCTCGAACCATCGCGTGTTCGTGAACGTCGGCCACGACGAGTACTACTCGGACAACATGCGCGCGAACATCCAGAACGCGATCACCAACGGCGTGGACATGGCGTTCTTCAGCGCGAACAACTTCTACTACCGGATCACGTGGGCCGCGAACGGAGCAGGAACCGCGTACCGCCGAATCCACTGCGACAAGAACGCCCTGGCCGGCTCGAGCGACCTTCGAATGGAAACTTCTGTCGCCCCAGCGTCCCGAGAACGAGGTCGGCGGCGTGATGCTCCAGGGCGTCGCGAACGACCGGCCGTTCCTCGTCTCCGATGCGACCAACTGGATCTACGCCGGCACCGGCCTGCACACGTACTCCGGCAACGGTCAGAACAACGTGATCACGAGCGGGGCCAACCAGAACGCGCTTCCGGGCATCGTCGGCTACGAGTTCGATGCGCGGGCGTCGACGACGCCGGGGCTCTCGGCCTACGTCGCATTCGAGCCGGCCGGGCTCGCGACCGTCGGCCACTCCTTCGTGCCGGCGAGCGACGGAAACGCGTCCAACACGTGGAGCGACGCGACGCTCTACACCCGGCCCGGGCGGCGGAACCGTCTTCGCGGCGGGAACGATTCAGTGGTCATGGGGTGTCGACACCGGCTACAACGACGGCTACTGCGGATGCTCGCCGGGGACGTACCAGAACGCGGCGACGCAGCGGATCACGTCGAACATCATCAACCGGTTCATCGGCCCGTAGGGCTCCGGTCTCCGGCGCCGTAGCGCGCTACTCTTGCTCACCCCGGGCGCGTAGCTCAGCGGGAGAGCGCCCGCTTCACACGCGGGAGGTCGCTGGTTCGATCCCAGCCGCGCCCATTTCGCGCCCTGCGGGCGCGAAATGGCGAAGCCCACGGCCGGAAAGGCCCTGGGCGAGGCCCGCTCTGAGTCGTGTCGGGCTCTGTAGTTGGGGGCGGCCGAGCAGCGCGACGGTTCTCGTTCCGCCGGGCGCGAAATGGGCAAAGCCCACGGCCGAGGGCCCTGGGCGAGCCCGCTCTGAGTCGTGGCCGAGGCTCAGTAGCGGACCCGCCTGGAGGGCTCCCGGCTACGGAACCTCGAGCTCGAGTAGGTCGTCGATCGTCTCGCGGCGCCTGATCAGCCGTGCCTCGCCGTCGGTGACCAGCAACGCCGCCGGCCTCGGGACGACGTTGTAGTTCGACGCCATCGAGAGCGCGTACGCGCCCGTCGCGGGCACCGCGAGCAGGTCGCCGCGCCGCGGGGCCGGGAGGGGCAGGTCGTGGATCATCACGTCTCCGGACTCGCAGTGCTTGCCGCACACCACGTACGTCCCGTCGGGCGGCTCGTCGGCGCGTTCGCCAGGAGCCCGGTATAGGACGCGTCGTAGAGCTGGGGGCGGGGATTGTCCGACATGCCGCCGTCCACGGCCACGAACGTCGTCCCGTCGCCCGCCTGCTTGACGACTCCGACCCTGTAGAGCGTCAGCCCCGCGCGGCCGACGAGCGACCGGCCCGGCTCGAGGACGAGCTGAGGGACCGGTAGCTCCTGTTCGGCCCAGACGGCTTCGAGGCGCTCGAGCAGCGTCCCGACGAAGTCCTCGATCGACGGCGGCCGCCGACCCTCGACGTACTGGATGCCGAGGCCGCCGCCGAGGTCGACGACGCCCGGCGTCCATCCGAGCTCGTCGCGGCAGCGCGCCGCGAAGCCTCCGACCCATTCGACCGTCGTCACGGCCGCGCCGGTGTCCAGGAGCTGCGACCCGATGTGCACGTGCACGCCCGCGGCCTCGAGACCGGCTCTCCGGGCGCGTGCGAGCGCCTCCAGCGCCTGCTCGGGCGGCAGGCCGAACTTCGACCCCTCGTGCGCGGTCCGGATCGACGGATGCGTGTCCGCCTCGACGCCCGGCGTGACCCGCACCAGGATCCGCGCGCACGCCCGCTTCTGCTGCCCGCTCCACTTCGTCGAGCGCGTCGACGACCACGAGGCCCGCGCCTGCACGCGCGGCTGCCTCCAGCTCTTCGTCGCTCTTGTTGTTCCCGTGCACGACGAGCCGCTCCCCGGGCAGCCCGGCAAAGAGCGCGAGCTCGAGCTCGCCCAGGGTCGAGACGTCCGCGCCCAGCCCCTCGGCGGCGAGCAGCTTCAGAACGGCAGCGTTCGGGAACGCCTTCACCCCGTAGACGACCAGCGCGTTCGGGGCAGCGGCTCGGTACGCGCGGGCGGCGCCCACGATCGTGCTCTCCTCGTACACGACGAGCGGCGTCCCGTGCTCGGCTGCGAGCGCGGACAGCCGGATCCCGCCGACCGTCAGCTCGCCGTCCACGATCGCGGCCGTCTCGGGGAAGAGCTCGAGCATCGCGGGCATCTTGCCTACGACCTGCAACCCGCCTCGCGCGCTGTCTAGCGGGCGATCGCCGACGCCTGAACGTCCGCGGTCGAGTCCTCGTGCAGCAGGTTCATCATCTCGGCGCGCCGGCTGGCCTGGGTGCGGTTCGAGACCTTGAGCTTCCGGAAGACGTTCGACAGGTGGAACTTGACCGTCTGCTCCGTGACGAGCAGCGTCCGCCCGACCTCGGCGTTCGACAGCCCCTTCGCGACCAGGCGCACGATCTCGGTCTCGCGCTCGGTCAGCTCGCTCCCGGGCTCCAGAGAATCCTTCTGCGTCGGCTGCGGGAGCCGGGCGGGGGCGAAGTGGATCGAGGGGTTCGTCGCCTGCCTGATCGCGACCGCGATGTCGTCCGGGGACGCGTTCGGTGCGATGAAGGCGCTGACGCCGGCGTCGAAGGCATCCGCGAGGAGCGTGCGGTCGCCGCTGGACGAGAACGCGATCACCTTCAGGCGCGGGTGCTTCGTGAGCTGCGCCGCGCACGAGCTCGAAGATGTTCTCCTGCTCGCCCTCGGTCTCGACGCCTGCGATCAGCAGGTCGGGCTCGTGCGTGTCGAGGAGGCTCGCCGCCTCGACCGTGTCGGTCGCCCAGGCGGCAATCGTCAAGCGCTCGCGCAGGATCGGCTCGAGCACCTCGAGGATCAGCGGGTACCTGTTGAACAACACAGCCACCGGCAGCCGCCGCATCGCAGCCGGATCAGTAGCTGTGTCGCTCAACGAAGGGTGTTTGACCAGTCCAGCAAAGTAGAGCTTTCTGTGGAAAACAGGAGATTTACCTGTGTACTGCTTCTAGCACAATGGCTAGGTGCTGTAAACACCCCAACCGTCAGCAATAAAGCTGCTCGAGACCTGTGGACGCCGCTGTGGAGAAGCCTGGGATGGCGTGTGGAAAGCGCTCCGCGCCACCCACACCGGCGTTCGGGCAGCCTACACGGGAATGGTGACGCGCGCGCCGTCGTGCTCGAGCGACGCGTCGACCGCCTCGATCGTCCGGACGACGTCGAGCCCGAGCTGGGCGCTCGAGCGCGGCGTGCCGCCGTCGCGGATCGAGGTGGCGAAGTCCTGGAGCTCCAGGAACAGCGGCTCGAGCGGCGCGATGTGCGGGGACACGATGTCGCCCGTCCGGTACGTCAGGCGGTACTCGCCGAACGACTCCGGGTTCCGGAGGTTGACTCCGCTGTCGAAGACCCGCACGGGCTCGTTGCTCGTGTCGTCGTAGACGACCATCTTCTGCGAGCCGACGACGGTCGTCCGGCGCAGCTTGCTCGGCGCCAGCCACGAGATCTCGACGTTGGCGATCGTCCCCGACGGGAACTGGAGGTTGATGAACGCCACGTCCGGGCTGTCGGGCATGACGCAGCCGCGCGCCATCGCGGTCACGTTCGTCGGAGCCTCCTCGAGCCAGTAGCGCAGGATCGAGAAGTCGTGCGGGCCGAGGTCCCACGCGACGCTGACGTCCGTCTGGTGGAGGCCGAGGTTGACCCGGCTCGTCGAGACGAAGTAGATCTCGCCCAGCTCGCCGCTCGTGATCAGGTTGCGCACCGCATCGACGGGCGGGCTGTAGAGGAACGTGTGACCGGGCATGAGCACGAGCCCGCGCTCGTCGGCGGCCGCGATCAGATCCTGGGCCTCCTCCGACGATGCGGCGAGCGGCTTCTCGACGAACAGGTGCTTGCCGGCCTCGAGCGCCCGCAGGCCGAGCTTGAAGTGCGTCGAGACCGGCGTCGCGAGGAGCACGGCGTCGATCGACGGGTCGCTGAGGACGTCGTCGAAGTTCGTCGTGCCCGGGACGGCCGGGTAGCGGAGGGCGACCGTGTCGAGCGCCTTCTCGTTGGCGTCGCAGACGCATGCGAGCTCGGCCTCGGGGAGCTCGTGCAGGTTGCGCACGAGGTTCGGGCCCCAGTAGCCGAGCCCGACGACGGCGATCCGCGGGATGTCCGGGCGGCGGATGCGCAGGTCGTCCGTGAGCGTCAGGTGGCCGAGGCCGTGCCCGTTGCCGTTGCCGTTGCCGTTGTGACCGTTCGTGCTGTGACCGTTCGTGTTGTGACCGTTGCCGTTCGAGCTCACGCGGTTGCCTTTCGACTGAGGATTTGCAGTGGAGTGCGGACGAGGAGCCGCAGATCGAGGCCGAGCGACCAGCCGCGCGCGTACGCGACGTCCATGTCGAGCGCCTCTCGGAACGTCGAGTGCGCGCGAGCGGTCACCTGCCAGAGGCCGGTGATGCCCGCCGGCACCAGGAATCGATCGAAGTGGTGGGGGAGGAAGTGTTCGGTCTCGTACTCGATGCACGGGCGCGGGCCGACGAGGGACATGTCGCCGCGGAGCACGTTGATCAGCTGTGGGAGCTCGTCGAGGCTCGTCTTGCGCAGCCAGTGGCCGCTGCGCGTGATCGCGTCGCCCCGGTCGAGCTTGTAGATCCCGTTCACGGACTGCGCCACGCGCGGATCCATCGTCTCCTCGATGTACTTCTTGTGCACCGAGGTGTCGACGTCGACCTTCATCGTCCGGAACTTCAGCGCGGTGAAATCGCGCTGATTCTTTCCGAGTCGCGTCTGGCGGAAGAAGATGGGGCCTGGCGAGTCGCGCTTGACCCGCCAGGCGATGAACAGGAACAGCGGTGCCGTGAGGGCGAGGCCGACCAGGGCCCCGATCACGTCGACCGCTCGTTTGACCATCGCCGACGACCGCGTCATCCGCGGCGGAGGGAGGGCGATGACCGGAACGCCTTCGAGGGTGTCGACCTTCACGCTCTTGCTGACGAGCTCGTAGAGGCGCGGGACGATGTCGACCTGGACGTCGAGCTCGTTCAGTGACCTGAGGATCTCGAGCGTCTGCTCCGAGGAGTCCGTCGTGAACGCGATCAGGACGCGCTCCACGTCGAACAGGCGCACCATCTCCACGAGGTGGTCGGTGCCGCCGAGCAGCGCGACGTGGTCGAGGCCGTCCTGCCTCGCCCGCGGCTGGTTGTCGATGAACCCGACGAGGTTCATGCCGTACTCCGGGTGGCGCAGGAGCTTGCGGGCGATGCCCTGGCCCACGTCGCCCGCGCCGACGATGACGGTGTTCTGGACGTACGCGAGGCTGCGCCGGCACATGTGGCGGGCGATCGAGCGGCTCGTGGTGATGAGAACGATCGCGAGCGCCCACAGCGCCATCGCCTTCGACAGGTTGGGGTGCGCGACGCCGACGAGCCAGTCGGTGACGAAGAGGAGCCAGGTGCCGACCGTGACCAGGTGGAAGACGCGCGCGAAGTCGTCCGAGGTCGGGTGGTGCGTCCGCTCCTCGTCGCGGTCGTAGAGCCCGTAGATCCGGGCGATCAGGATCCAGCCGGGGATCGTGGCGAGCAGCAGGGCGTACTCGATGCCTGCGCCGAAGTGATGGTTCGCCGCCGAGCCGGCGCCGAACGCGAGCTCGACGATCGCGAAGGTCGCGGCGAGCGCAACGATGTCCGCGAGCAGGAGCATCCGGCGCATGAGCCAGCCCCTGCGGCGCGAGCGCGAGGAGGCACGCCGCTGCTCGAGGATCTCGAGCGTTCGCTGGTTCGCGAACACGGTCCTCGGCGCGGTGCCGACGGACGGCAGCGCGTACGAGCTTTCCAAGCTCATCTCCGCCATGCTTCTCCCATTGCCTCCCGCAGTTGCTCTCGCCGGGGCTTCCCACGCCTCGGCGCCTCCATTGAGGGTATGGCGGTGGGGCCCGTTTTTTAAGACCAGAGTCCAATACCCGACAGCAGACGGGGTGGCTGGCCCTTCGGCGGGGTGGCGCGGGCCACAGGCTCGGAGCCATGCGGCTTAGCGACCTACCCGAATGGGGAGCACGGCACCAATGCCTCGAGTGACCTGAGCGATCGTGAGACCGATCTGACCGCGAAATGCGGCTCGGGCGGGGTAGCCCGTTGCAGGGATCAACCAACCGCCCTCCACCGCCGATCCCTCAGTTCGAAGTACGAGGGACTTTCGTGCCCAAACGCCGCCACCCCGCCGCCCCCGCTGTCCTGCTCCTGCTCGCCGCCGCTTTGCTGGCCGCAGGTAGCTCAGCCGCGCGCATCGACAAGAAGAAGCCGCCGCGGAACGTCGTCGCACCGAAGGTGCTCGGGTCGGCGGTCGTCGGACAGACGATCCACCTGACGCGCGGGCGTTGGTCGGGGTCGCCCAGGAGCTACCGGTACGAATGGCAGCGCTGCGACAGGCACGGCCGCTCGTGCGTGACGCTTCCTCACCAGCGCGCCACCGCGTATCACGTGGTGACCGCAGACACGGGGTCTCGCCTCCGAGGGGTCGTCCTGGCGACCGGTCGCCAAGGCGTTGGTGCGGCGTACTCGAAGCCGACGAAACCCGCCAAGCCGGGCAAGGGACACGGGCGCGGGGGAGGACCGCCTCCGCCGCCGCCACCCGCGCCGCCGGCGCCTCCACCACCACCGGCACCGCCGCCACCGCCTCCTCCGCCGCCTCCGCCTCCGCCGCCTCCGCCACCTCCGCCGCCTCCGCCGCCTCCGCCGCCTCCTCCGCCGCCTCCACCGCCACCGCCGCCTCCGCCGCCTCCGCCGCCTCCTCCGCCACCTCCGCCACCGCCACCTCCGCCGCCGCCACCGCCACCTCCGCCACCGCCACCGCCACCGCCTCCGCCACCGCCTCCGCCACCGCCGCCGCCTCCGCCACCGCCACCGCCGCCGCCTCCGCCTCCGCCTCCGCCGCCGCCTCCGCCTCCGCCACCGCCTCCGCCTCCGCCGCCTCCGCCACCGCCGCCTCCGCCTCCGCCTCCGCCTCCGCCGCCGCCGCCTCCGCCGCCGCCTCCACCGCCGCCACCGCCTCCTCCGCCACCGCCTCCTCCCCGCCGCCGCCTCCGCCTCCGCCGCCGCCTCCGCCTCCGCCACCGCCTCCTCCGCCTCCGCCGCCTCCGCCGCCGCCACCTCCGCCCCGCCGCCGCCTCCCCCCGCCCAGCGGACTGCACGTCTCCGGCAATCAGCTTCTGAACGGCAACAACCAGCCCGTCCAGCTGCATGGCGTGAACTATTCGGGCCCGGAGTTCGCGTGCATCCAGGGCTGGGGGATCTTCGACGGGCCGAGTGACAACGCGATGGTCGCCGCGCTCGCCGCGTGGCACGTGAACGTCGTGCACATGGGGCTGAACGAGGACTGTGTGTTGGGGATCAACGGCGTCCCGCCCGCGTACGCCGGCGCGAACTACATGAACGCGATCAAGGCGTATGTGGGCCGGCTACACGCGCGAGGGCTGTACGCCGAGATCAGCCTGATGTGGGCGGCGCCGGGTGCGCAGCAGGCCCTCGATCATCCGCCGATCCTCGATCAGGATCATTCGCCGGCGGCGTGGACGGCGATCGCGAATGCGTTCAAGGACGATCCGAACACGTTCTTCGGGTTGCAGTCGGAGCCGCATGGGATCAGCTGGGCGTGCTGGAAGAACGGCGGCTCGTCGTGCAACGTCGGGTATGCGGCGTTCGGGATGCAGGGGGCGTTGAGCACGATTCGGGCGACGGGCGCGACGAACGTGGTCACGGCCTCGGGGATCGACTACGCGAACAACCTGCAGCAGTGGCTCGCGAACAAGCCGGCGGATCCGTTGAACCAGTTGATGGCCGAGCAGCACGTGTACGGCGGCAACACCTGCTACACGCCGAGCTGTCTGAACACGTACACGGCCCCGGTCGCCGCGCAGGTGCCGGTGGTGTTCGGCGAGTTCGGCGAGACGTATGACGCGTCCAGCTGTGCGACGACGAACACGGCGGCGATGGTCAACTGGGCCGACGCGCATGGCGTCAACTACGAGTCCTGGACGTGGGACACGTGGGGCGACTGCCTGTCGCTGATCTCGGACTACAACGGCACCCCGAACGGCAACTACGGAACCTGGATCCGCAGCCACTACCTCGCGCTCCCTCCGCCGTAACTGGCAGACTCCCCGCCGACTTCGTGAGGCGACCCCGACACCTCCGCGGCACGACCTTCATTCTCGGCCCTCTCTTCTGCGCGATTCTCGCCGGCAGCTCGCTTGCGAGCCCGCAGCGCGCGCCGCACATCCGTGCGATGCCGAAGGTCAGTGGGCCGGCCGTTCAGGGAGCGATGCTCTCGGCGGCGCACGGCCGCTGGTCGAACCGGCCGTCGTCGTTCCGCTACGTCTGGCAATCGTGCGCGGCGGGTGGCAGCGCGTGCCGCGGCGTTCCGGGCAAGCACGGCGCGAAGTACCGCCTCGGTGCTCGCGACGTCGGTCACCGGATCCGCGTCGTGGTCACGGCCGTGAACAGGTTCGGGCGCGGATCGGCGCACTCGCGGGCGACGCCCATGGTCGCGCCGGCTCTCGGGACTGATCCGCCGCCCCGCCACCGCCACCGCCACCGCCCTCCGCCACCCGCGCCACCGCCACCGCCTCCGCCACCTCCACCGCCTCCGCCGCCTCCGCCGCCGCCGCCTCCGCCGCCGCCGCCTCCGCCGCCGCCGCCTCCGCCGCCTCCGCCGCCTCCGCCTCCGCCTCCGCCTCCGCCGCCTCCACCTCCGCCGCCTCCGCCGCCACCGCCTCCGCCGCCGCCGCCTCCACCTCCGCCTCCACCTCCACCCAGTGGCCTGCACGTCTCCGGCAACCAGCTCCTCGACGGCGCCGACCAGCCCGTCCACCTACACGGCGTCAACCGCTCGGGCACCGAGTACGCGTGCATCCAGGGTTGGGGGATCTTCGACGGGCCGAGCAACGACGCCTCGATCGCGGCCATCGCCTCCTGGCACGCGAACGTCGTCCACATCGGCCTGAACGAGGACTGCGTGCTCGGGATCAACGGCGTCCCGCCCGAGTACGCGGGCGCGAACTACATGAACGCGCTCGTCGCCTTCGTCAATCGCCTGCACGCGCACAACCTGTATGCCGAGGTCAGCCTGATGTGGGCCGCGCCGGGCAACCAGCAGGCGCTCGACCATCCGCCGATCCTCGACCAGGACCACTCGCCGGCGGCCTGGACCGCGATCGCGAACACCTTCAAGACCGACCCCAACGTCATCTTCGGCCTGCAGTCCGAGCCGCACGACATCAACTGGGCGTGCTGGAAGAACGGCGGCGCCTCATGCTCGGTCGGCTACGCGGCGCTCGGCATGCAGGGCGCGCTGGACGCGATCCGCGCCACCGGCGCCACCAACGTCATCACCGCCTCGGGCATCGACTGGGCGAACAACGTCGGGCAGTGGCTGACGAACCGGCCCTCGGACCCGCTCGACCAGCTGATGGCCGAGCAGCACGTATACGGCGGCAACACCTGCTACACGCCGTCCTGTCTGACCCAGAACACGGCCCCGGTCGCAGCCGTCGTGCCGGTCATCTTCGGCGAGTACGGCGAGACCTACGACGACTCGAGCTGCGGCTCGACGAACACCGCGGCGATGATCAACTGGGCCGACGCGCACGGCGTCAACTACGAGGCGTGGGTCTGGAACACGTGGGATACCTGCGGCTCGCTGATCTCGGACTACAACGGGACGCCCCTCCACGCCTACGGCAACTGGGTGCACGACCACTACCTGACGTTCCCGCCGCCGTAACCGGATGCTGAAACCGAGAACACTCTCCGGGGCTGCACTCGGTGTCAGCCTCCTCGCAGCCGTTCTTCTCGTCGCGAGCTCCGCGGCCAACCCGTCTCGGGCGCCGCACAATCGGGCGGCGCCGAAGATCGCGGGCGCCGCGGTCAGCGGAAAGACGCTCTCCGCCCGGCGCGGACGATGGTCGAATCAGCCGCGGACGTTCCACTACGCGTGGCAGTCGTGCAACCGAGCGGGGAAGGGGTGCCGGCTCCTGCCGGGCGCGAAGCGTGCGAAATACCTCCTGCGAGCCCGCGACGTCGGCCGTCGCATGCGGGTCGTGGTCACGGCGGTGAACAGGCACGGCCGAGGCTCCGCCCGCTCGAAGGCGACTCGGGCCGTGGCCGGCGTAGGCGCTCCGGCTCCGCCTCCACCTGGACCGCCTCCAGCTCCTCCGCCTCCGGGGCCGCCGCCGAGTGGCGGCTTGCACGTGTCCGGCAATCAGCTTCTGAACGGATCGAACCAGCCGGTGCACTTGCATGGCGTGAACTATTCGGGCCCGGAGTTCGCGTGCATCCAGGGTTGGGGGATCTTCGACGGGCCGAGCGACAGCGCGATGATCAGTGCCCTCGCGGCGTGGCATGTGAACGTCGTGCACATGGGGTTGAACGAGGACTGTGTGCTGGGGATCAACGGCGTTCCGGCGCAGTACGCCGGCGCGAACTACATGAACGCGATCAAGGGCTTCGTGGGCCGGCTACACGCGCAGGGTCTGTACGCCGAGGTCAGCTTGATGTGGGCGGCGCCGGGTGCGCAGCGGGCCTTGGATCATCCGCCGATCCTCGATCAGGATCATTCGCCCGCGGCCTGGACGGCGATCGCGAACGCGTTCAAGGACGATCCGAACACGTTCTTCGGGCTGCAGTCGGAGCCGCACGACATCAGCTGGGCGTGCTGGAAGAACGGCGGCGCCTCGTGTTCGGTCGGCTACGCGGCGCTCGGCATGCAGGGCGCGCTGGACGCGATCCGCGGCTCCGGCGCCACCAACGTCATCACCGCCTCGGGGATCGACTGGGCGAACAACCTGCAGCAGTGGCTGGCGAACAAGCCGGCGGATCCGTTGAACCAGTTGATGGCCGAGCAGCACGTGTACGGCGGGAACACCTGCTACACGCCGAGCTGCCTGAACACGTACACGGCGCCCGTCGCCGCGCAGGTGCCGGTGGTGTTCGGCGAGTTCGGCGAAACCTACGACGCCTCGAGCTGCGCGACGACGAACACGGCAGGCGATGGTCAACTGGGCCGACGCCCACGGCGTCAACTACGAAGCCTGGACGTGGGACACGTGGGGCGACTGCCTGTCGCTTGATCTCCGACTTCAACGGCACCCCCAACGGCGCCTACGGAACCTGGATCCGCAACCACTACCTCACGTTTCCGCCGCCGTAGGTCAGCGCCGCTCGGTCCGCACCCAGCTGTCCGCGCGGAAGCGGAGCAGCCGGTGCGCCCGCAGAGCCTTCCTGACGACGAACCACGGAGCGTGCACGAGCGCTCGATACGCCGACGAGGGCGCGTCGGCGGCGATCAGGCCAACGAGGACGTAGGCCGGTATCGCCCCGAGAGCAAGCGCCGCTGGCGTCACGGCCCACGCCGCGAGCCCGTCCAGCCACGAGAGTGCCGCCCCCACGGCAGTGACCGAACCGGCGGCGGCCGCGAGGTAGCCGAGGGGCGGGACCGCGAGCTCGACGGCGGCGTCGACCAGCGCGGGCCGGCGCTCGCGAAACCCCTGCGCGAGGAGCCGTGGGCTCAGCGTCCGGGCGAGGTGGAGCTTGCCGCCTTCCCAGCGGAGCTGTTGCGTCTCGGCGGCCCGGCCGCGCGGCGCGACCGGCGACCACACGATCGCCCCGCGCGCGAACACCGGGCTCACGCCAGCACCACGTAGCGCGAGGCCGTACTCGACGTCCTCCGTGCTCGAGAACGCGCTCCACGGGTGATCGGTCAGCACCCGGCGGCTGAAGAGCATTCCGTTGCCCTGGAGCCCGGCCGCGAGCCCGAGGACGGACCTGCCCGAGGGCTTCGTGCGGTTGACGAGCAGGAACGCGGCGGCACGGAGCGCCTGCTCGGGAGAGCCGTCGCCGACGAGGAGCGACTCCCCCTGCACCACTTCGGCTCCGTCCTCGAGGCGGCCGACGAGTCCTCGCGAGGAGGTGCGGATCGGCGGTCGAGTCGGCGTCGACGACGACCACCGCCGCCGGGGGCGCTTCGCGGGCGAGCAGGCGCTCGATCGCCCAGCGCAGCGCCTGACCCTTCCCGCGCACGTCGGGCTCGTCACGGACGAGCACCTCGGCCCCGGCAGCCCTCGCGAGGCGCGCGGTGTCGTCCGTGCAGTTGTCCGCGACGACGACGACCTCGAACCGCTCCGCCGGATACGTCTGCGCCTCGAACGCCCGGACGGACTGCGCGATCGAGCCCTCTTCGTCGTGCGCCGGGATCAGGACGACCACGTGCGTGTCGCCGGTCACCTGCGGCTCCCGCCTCCGGTAGAAGAGCGCCGCAACCGCCGGGACGAGCAGATAGAGCGCGCGCGAGCGCCAGGATCGCGCCCAGGACGGCGAACAGGATGTCAACGGCCGTCATTCGCGTCTATTCTGAGGGACGTGCGGAAGAGGGGTCTTCCTGCGCGCTCGCGGCCCTCGCGCTCGCGGCCACCTGCATCGCCACGCTTGCGGCGGGCAGCGCCGTGGGCGCACCTTCGGCGCAGAAAGGGCTCCACGTCGTCGGGAACAAGCTCCTCGACGCGAAGGGGCGCAAGGTCCACTTCCGCGGCGTCAACCGCTCCGGGCACCGAGTACGCCTGCATCCAGGGCTGGGGGATCTTCGACGGCCCGAACGGCGCGAAGTCGATCAGGGCGATCGCGGCCTGGCACGTGAACGCGGTCCGGATCCCGCTGAACGAGCAGTGCTGGCTCGGGATCAACGGCGTCAAGGCGGCCTACGGCGGCGCCAGCTACCGGAAGGCGATCGTGCGTTACGTCAACCTGCTGCATCGCCACAACATGTACGCCGAGCTGTCGCTGATGTGGGCGGCACCGGGCACGACGAAAGCGACGTACCAGCCCGTCGGCGCCGGACGCAGACCACTCGCCGGCGTTCTGGTCGAGCCTCGCCGCCACGTTCAAGAACGATCCGAACGTCATCCTCGCGCCGTGGGGCGAGCCGGTCGTCGACGCGAACTGCTTCCTCAAGGGCGGCTGCAAGGTTCCCTTCAACAGCACGCGTGAGCTACAAGGCGGCGGGCATGCAGCAGGCCGTCACCCTGATGCGGCAGGCCGGTTACAAGGGGCCGATCGCGATCCCGGGCATCAACTACGCGAACGACCTCTCCCAGTGGCTCTCGCACAAGCCGAGCGACCCGCTCAACCAGCTCGTCGCCGAGGCGCACGTCTACGGCGGGAACACGTGCGCGTCGAACTCGTGCCTGAACGAGAAGATGGGACCGGTGGCCGGCAGGGTGCCGCTGATCTTCGGCGAGACCGGGCCGGCATACGACGACTCCGACTGCGGCTCGGGCACGATCTCGAGGCTCCTGAACTGGGCGGACGCTCACAACGTGGGCTACGAGACCTGGACGTGGGACACCTGGAACACCTGCAACTCCCTGATCAAGGACTACCGCGGAACGCCGCGCACGGCGTACGGCAAGTGGGTGAAGGCGTACTACGGGCGGAAGTCCGCGAGCACGCACGGGCCGCGCCGCTGACTTACTCGAAGAGCCGGAACCCCTCGTCGATCACGTAGTGCGTCGCCTCCTCGGGCCGTGTCCCGACGGGGCGCGCGGGGATGCCGGCGACGATCGTCAACGGCGGGACGTCCTTCGTGACCACGGCTCCGGCTGCCACCACCGAGCCGCGGCCGAGCGTCACGCCGCCGAGGATCATCGCCCGCATCCCGATCCAGACCTGGTCCTCGATCACGACCGGACGGAGCTCCACCCTGAACTTCGGGTCGAAGGCGCTGTGCGCCGCGGTCGAGATGACGACCTCCGGCGAGATGCTGACGTTGTCGCCGATCCTCACCCCGCCGCGGACGTCGATCGAGCAGTCCCGGTTGATGCGCGAGTTCGCGCCGATGCTGACGCCGTCGCGGCGCACCTGTCCGGGGCCGTAGAACCAGAAGTAGCAGCCGAGGTGCACGCCGGCCCGCTCGCCGAAGCGCACGCCGAGGACGCGCGAGTACCAGAAGCGCCGGAACGCGAAGCTCGGGATGTGGCAGACGATGTGGTTCGTCACGTAGTTGATGACGCGGATCGCGAAGACGCGCATTCCTCGGCTGGAGGCGTCGGCGCTGCCCGCAGCCTCTTCCCAGTGCGGCTCGCGCCGCTCGATCGTCGGCAGGCTCGCTGCAGGGTCAGTCATGGACGGCGCCTTTCAGCTGGGTCGGGACCGAGGGGCGCTCCGACGGCATCGTCGCGCTGCTCCTGGTGCCCGCGAGGAAGAGCCAGAGGAAGAAGGCGATCGCGATCGGCAGCAGGACGAGCGACACGAGCTGAGCGATTCGATCGCGCCTCCGACGGCGCGGCGCTGCGATCTCGGTCCGGGCAGGCCGGCGCTCGACCGGAGCCGGCCGTGATGGAACGAGCGAGAACCTGCGTGGGGGAGTGGCGGGCAGGGGAGTAGCCGCGGCCGCAGGGGTGAGCTCGGCACCACTGGCATCCAGCCGGCGCGCCGCCTCGCCGAGGCCGAGGAGCGTCCCGATCACGAAGGCGATCCGGTACATGAAGAAGCCCTGGTCGTTGTAGCCCTCGAGCGCGTAGCCGACGAGCGCGCAGGCCAGCAGCGCGCCGAAGAGGGCGACCTCCCGGTTGCGCGACCGCACGAGCCGGCAGCCGGTGATGATCGCGATCCCGATCAGCGACCAGAACGCGATTGCTCCGAGGAGCCCCATGCGCATGAAGATGTAGAGGACCCCGTTGTGGGGGACGTACAGGATCAGCGGATCGATCGTGCTGATGTCGTCGATCGGGAGCGCGTAGTTGATCGGCAGCCCGAAGCCCTTCCCGAGCACGCCGCCTTCCCGGATGTTGAGCTTGAGGTTCTGGTTCTCCTGAATCCGGTAAACGTCCGACGACTCGTCGCGCGCGTTCGGGGACACGGCCGACTTGACGGCTCGCGCGGGCCCGGCGAGGGCCCCTGTGTGGTTCCAGTAGGCCGGGAAGTAGACCGCCGCGATCACTGTCAGCACGGCGAGCGTGCGGACCATGAAGTGCCGCCGTGCAGGGACGGCGACCATCGTGACAGCGGTCAGCGCGATCAGGGCACCGCCCAGGATCAACCACGCCGCCCGCCTGCTGTTGACGAGGTCGGCGAGCAAGACGAGCGGGAGCAGCATCGTCGCGGTCGTCCTGAGCCGGCCCGGGACCTGGAAGAGCCAGAGCGACAGCGTGAGGGTGATGAAGAGCGCGAAGAAGAGCGCTTCCTCGTGCCCGACGATGAAGTCAGGACGCGGGAGCTGGTTCCGCACGTGCATGAACGAGTAGAGGGCCTGCGCCGCCTTGAAGCCGCTGCCGAGGACGAGCGCCCACATGGCGAGGCGAAGGATCTCGAGGCGGGTCGCGAACACCGTCGCCACCAGATACGCAACCGCGAGGTAGAAGTACGGCCGCACCTCGGTGAACGCGGTGCGGAGCGCTCCGTGGTGGGCCTGGCCGACGACCACTCCGACTGCCACCGCGAACAGCAGCGCGCCGACCGCGTACGTGAGCGGAGATCGGCTGACCGCGACCGTCTGGCTCGTCCCGCGCTTGAGCAGCCAGATGACCAGGAGCGTGAGCACCAGGAGGTCGGCCGGGCTGACGTGGACGCCTCCGAGCCCGTGGAAGAGCGGGAGCCGGTCCGTGTAGTCGCTAGGCGTCACGCCCGGGTTCATCGCGCCGGGCTGGCCCGTCGTGAACGGAAACTGCTCGATCGTCAACGCCGCGACGAGGAGAACCACGGGGGACAGCTCCGGGCGCCGCCAGAGCGCGACCACGAGGGCCACCGCGCCCACGGCGAAGACGCCTGTCGCGAACCCCTTCGTGCCGAGTGCCCCGGCGACGAGCCCGAGCAGGACCGCGGCGCTCGCGAGGATCGCGGCCACCACCCAGGTCGGCAGCGACCCGGTTCGCCTCGTGATCGTCGCGGCCGCGGCCGTCATCGGACGTAGGTCGCCATCGTCAACGTCAGCACGAGCGCCGTCACGCAGACGGTCAGAACGATCGCTTTGTCTTTTCTCGTCTTGCCGAGCCCGAGCACGAAGAAGAGCACCAGGAGGAAGAGGCCCCAACGGGTCACGCGCTACCGCTCCTGTGCGCTCCGGGCGAGACGGGCGCGCTCAGCTGTGACGGAGCGCCCGGCACGGCTCAGCCTGCACGTTCCGCCTTCGTGGGCGCACTCTCCTGTGCACCGGCGCCGTTCCCGTTCGAGCTCTTCACGGCGTCACGGTCGAGCGGCACGGGCTCGTTGTGCGCCTGGGCGACGACGTCGCGGAGCTCGTCCTGGCCCGCCTTGCTCTCGCCGCTGGTGAGCAGCACGACCGCGAGCAGGCTGATCAGGAAGCCGACGAACATGCCTGCGAAGACCATCATCACCGACTTCTTCATCCCGCTGACGGCCGGCGCTGGCAGGTTCGGCTCATCGATCGCCGTGTAGCTGTTCGTCTCTACCTTCGCGGCGTCCAGGCCCAGCGCGGCCTGGTTGTAGCCGCGGGTTGCAGTTCGGAGCTGGGTCTGGGCCGTCCGCTGCGCCTGGAGGAGCCCTTGGATCTCCGCGGGCGAACGGGTGCCGCTTGCGAGTTGGGAGCTCAGCCTCGCAAGCGCGGACTTGGCCGCTTTCACCTGGTTGCCGTAGCGCGTCATGGCGCCTTGCTGGCGGCTGACGTCGAGCTCACGCCGCTGCTGGTTGAACGCCGTGATCAGGGCCTCGAGCGTGCCGACCGCGACCTCCGGGGTCGGGCCGTGGAGCTCGATGCTCAATACCTGTCCGCCGGGCAGCATCGTCAACACGTGCTTGAGGTCGAGCGCCTTGGCCCTCCGATCGGCCAGTGACCCGCTGCCTCGGAGCTTCCTGAGCAGTCCCGTGGGACCCCAGCCCTCGGATGCGTGCTGGGCCAGGTACTCGTCGAGCGGCCCGCGGCCGACCTCGCCCTGGAACTTCTTCGTCGTCAGCAGCTCGGTCAGAAGCTGCTGGGCTCGGGCAGCCGGCGTGCTCTGCGCCAGGTTCGGGTCGTCGAGGGACGACTGTCCAGATTTCGTGTCGACGAAGAGCGACGCGCCCGCCTTGTACTGCTTGGGCGTGCCGGCCACGAACCAGATCGCCAACACGGTCGTGATCACGACCGGCAGGCTGAACAGCACCTTGTGGCGGGAGAATGTCTGACGGTAAGAGGGATTCATGATCGGTGGGGATTCGAGGCTCGGGGACCCCATCGGGCTGTGCTCCATTGTGGCTGGCAGTCGCGCCGAATATCACTAACCGATGGGCTAGTGTTTCCCGCCAGCCCGCTCGAGGCTTGGAAAGAAGCGATATTCGCGTTCCACAGCGGCCGCTTCTCCGCGCGCGTCTAGCCCATCGATCAGTAGGCATGGGCTTCGGCGCTTCATAGCATGAGCCGCATGCCGCAAGACCAGTCACTTTCAAGCTCTCGCCAGCGATTCTCGACCCGGGAGATCGAAGTCCTCGAGCTCGCGTCGCAGGGAATGACGAATCCGCAGATCGCGAGCCGTCTCGAGCTCTCGGTCCACGCGATCAAGTTCCACCTCGCGTCGATATATCGCAAGCTGGGCGCCGCCAACCGAACCGAAGCTGCGGTCGCGTGGGCGCTGACGACGAACGGCCACGGCCGGAACGGCGACGGCCTGTCGTCCCCGCCGCCGGCCGGCTAGCCGATCGGCTAGGTCCGTCTATCCGTCAGGCGCGTAGACGCTCCGCGGGATCACCCCTAGCCTAGAGGGACGATGACGACGATCACTCAAACAGACAGCGCACGCACGGTGCCGTTCTTCGACGGCGCCCCCATGATGGACGGCCTCAAGGCCGAGATCCTCGACGACCTCTCCGGCCTGATCGACAGCGGCCGCTTCATCAACGGCCCCGACGTGGCCGAGTTCGAAGCCTCGTTCGCCGCGTACTGCGAGACCGGCGGCCTGCGTCGGCGTCGCGAGCGGCCTCGATGCGCTGCGGCTCGCGCTGCTCGCGGCCGGCCTCGAGCCGGGCGACGAGGTGATCGTGCCCGCCGAACACGTTCATCGCGACCTTCGAGGCGGTCACGCAGGCGGGCGGCGACCCCGGTCGTCGTGGACGTGACCGACGTCGGACTACAACCTCGATCCCGAGGCGGCCGAGGCGGCCGTCGACGCCGCGCACGCGCGTTCCTCATGCCCGTGCATCTCTACGGGCAGATGGCGGACATGCGCGCGCTCGGGCTGATCTCGCCGACGGCACGGGCTGCGCGGTGCTCGAGGACGCCTGCCAGGCGCACGGCGCCGACGCGTGACGGCCTGCGCGCCGGCGCCGCGGGCACGCCGCGGCGTTCAGCTTCTACCCCGGCGAAGAACCTCGGCGCGATCGGCGACGCGGGTGCGCTCGTCACGGACGACGACTCGAGCTCGCCGAGCGCGTGCGCGCGCTCCGCGAGCACGGCCAGGCCGAGAAGTACCGGCACGCTGTCGAGGGCTACACCGCGCGCCTCGACACGATCCAGGCGATCGTCCTCCTGCCACAAGCTGCCGCTACCTCGACGACTGGAACGACGCAGCGCGCGAGCGCGGCGCGTTCTACACGGAGGCGCTCGCGGGCGTCGGCGACCTGCGGCTGCCGCCGGTCGCCGGCGGGCAGCGACCCGGTCTGGCACCTGTACGTCGTCCGGACGGCGCGACCCCGAGGCACTCGCAAGCTTCCTCGCCGCGCGCGGGATCGCGACGGGCCGCCACTACCCGGAGCCGCCGCACCTCTCCGAGGCCTTCGCGGGCCTCGGGCTACGGCGCCGGGTCGTTCCCGGTCGCCGAGCGGCTCGCGCGCGAAGTGCTCTCGCTCCCGATCTTCCCGGGCATCACCGAGCAGCAGCTCGCGGCCGTGGTCGAGGCGATCCGGACTACTTCGGCTGGCTGACGGCCCGGCCAACGACGCGCCGTACCGGCTCCTCGACGACGTCGAGCTTCGGCGAGGGCGTCGTCGTCCAGGCCGTTCACGAACCTCTACGGCTGCCGCGATCGGCGACGACACGCGCATCGGCCCGTTCGTCGAGATCCAGCGCGGGGCGTCGATCGGCGCGCGCTGCAAGATCCAGAGCCACACGTTCATCTGCGACGGCGTCGACGATCGAGGACGAGGTCTTCGTCGGGCACGGCGTGATGTTCATCAACGACAAGCGCCCGCGGGCGACGACCGACGGCGGCGAGCTGCAGACCGACGAGGACTGGGAGCTGCTGCGAGACGATGGTCGAGCGCGGCGCGTCGATCGGCTCGGGCGCGATCGATCCTGGGCGGCGTGCGATCGGCGAGCGGCGCGCTCGTCGGCGCCGGGGCGGTCCGTCGTGACGGACGTGGCTCCCGGCGAGGTCGTGGTCGGGAACCCGGCGCGTGCACTTGCGTCAACGGTGCGGCAGAGCGCGACCTAACCATTCGCACTGAGCCTCACACCTAGGCGAGGGTATAGGGAAATTAGGGCCGCCTGGCCTATAGGCAAAGGCCAAAGGGGTGTGGTACACCATCCAGACAAGTCGACTGAGAGGTGGTCCCTCTCGGTCTGCGAAAGGCGGCCCTACAGTGACAAATGGCGATAACCGAACTGCGGTCCTACTCGACCAACATCCGCTCTGGCTGAATGCGCTGGAGAGGATCCTGGCCCACGCCGGCGTGAGTCCCGTCGCGAAGTCGACGACGACGACCTCCGCGCTGGCGGCCCTCGACGAACATCGGCCCGACCTGTTCGTGCTCGATGTCGACATGAACGGATGCATGCCGGACGGGCTGACGTGCCTGCGTAACGCGCTCGCTCGACAGCCTGCCCTCAAGGCGGTGGTCGTCTCGGCGACCGACGACCCGGAGCTGATCGAAGCCTCCCTCACCGGAGGAGCTGTGGCCTACGTCCTGAAGCGCGCGGAGCCGGAGGACCTCGCGACCGCGATCCGGCAGGTGTTCTACCGTCGCTCTACCTGGCCGGCGCCGGTGCGTCACGAGCATCCCGAGCGTGGAGGAGAACGACGTGGTCGACCTGACTCGTCGGGACGCGAGATCCTGCAGCTCGTCTCGGACGGCCGCTCGAACCGCGAGGTGGCGAAGATGCTCTGGGTGACCGACCAGACGGTGAAGTTCCACCTGGCGAACATCTACCGCAAGCTCGACGTCACGAACCGGACGCAGGCGAGCCGTTGGGCGCACGCTCACGGGCTCGTGCGGCCGAGCGATCCGGACGAGCGAGCAGAGTCTCCTGAGGAAGTGGTGTTGGTCGGCTCTTCGTCGGCGGCTTAGTCGCGGCGCGAACAGACCGCGGCGAGAGCCGCGATCACGGGCTCCATCTCGTCGGACACCGCGTCCGACCTGACATACGCTGCAACCCTGTCCTGCCTGGACAGGTCGTCGTCATCGAGGACGACGCGCCAAACGGCAGTGCGCGTCGGGGCGGAGGCACCGTGAGCGACGAAGGCCTCGTCGTCGTGCGGGGGCGGCTGCGACGGCAAGTTCCTCGTGACGATTGCACCTCGGTGCGAATGTTGCGAACTGGTGAGCGGATGAATTCGGCGCTCGGAGCGATGTTTTCGCTTCGCCCGTCACCGGTTTGGCACCCTGGTAGGTTCCCCCCGTGCTGCTCGCCCTCTCGACTCGGACACGCGGTCGCTCTCGCGCTCGTGGCGGGCGCGTTCATCGCTTTCGCGCTGCTCTCGGCGCTCGTGA
>CAVUMW010000001.1:0-716083 GCA_963742635.1 uncultured Actinomycetes bacterium | reverse complement strand
CACGGACATCGAACGAGTTGTCAGCAGCGAGGCCATCGCTACGAGATCATCAAGAAGCAGGACGTCGCCGCCGAAGTCGCCACCGAGCTCGACCCCCACTCTTGCGTCGACGAAAGAAGCCTGCTCGTCGGCGATGATGCTCTGCCCTTGCCACGGCCCTTTATTCTCGCACAGCTCAGCGATCCGCACATCGGCGCCAACTGGGGCGATGGCGACCCGGTGGCTCGGCTCGCCGCGGTGATCGAGTCGATCCGGGCGATGCGGCAGGCGCCGGACGCGGTGCTCGTGACCGGCGATCTGGCCGACCACGCCGACGACGCGGAGTACGAGCAGGTGCGGGAGCTGCTCGCGTCGCCTTCAGGCACCGCTGTACGTGCTGCCCGGCAACCACGACGACCGCGGCGCGCCTGCGCCGCCACTTCGGCGTCCCGGGCGTCGACGGCGAGCCGGTGCAGCTATCCGTCGACCTCGGGCCGCTCCGGCTCGTCGTCCTCGACAGCACGCGACCGGGCGCCGACCCGGGCGAGCTCGATGACGACCGGCTCGAGTGGCTCGACGTCGAGCTCGCCCTGCGCCGGAGCAGCCGACGCTGATCGCGATGCACCATCCGCCGCTCGTGACCGGCATCCCGGCGTGGGACGAGATCGGCCTGGCCGCGTCGAGCGACGCGCCCTCGGCGCCGTGGTCGAGCGCCACCGCCAGGTGCGGCGAATCATCGCGGTCACCTCCATCGCACGATCACCGGCGAGCTGGCCGGACAGAGGCGTCCTCATCGTGCCGAGCGCCTACGTACTAGACGCGGTCCGATTTCGACATCAGACGAGATCGAGCTCGCCTCCGAGCTGGCCGGTTTCGCCATTCACGCAATCGTCGATGGCGAGCTCGTCTCGCACGTGAAAGCGGTGCGCTGAACTGCTCGAGTCGAATCCCGCGCCCGCCACGATGCGCAAGCTGGAGCAGGGCGATGGATGCTGAGGTGCTCAGAAGGAGGTGATGATTCGTGCCTACGAAGGATGCGTCTCCAGAGAACGGTCGCGTCGCGTCCAAGACCGCCGCCGAGGTCGTCGGAGCCCAGACGACAGAGCGCTGCAGAGCTGCGCTGTGGAGCGCCCTTCGAGAACATTCGGAGGTTCAACGCCTCCTCTCGGTCTACCTGCTCGGGATGTTCGTGCTCACGCCGATCTGGGTGATCACGCGGTGCGAGCAGGCGGACCGCTGGCTCCAGCGCCTGAGCTCGAGGTCGCGGTATGCGGGCAATTGGGATCCGTGGCTCATCTGGGTCGGGCTCGTCGGCGCTTTCCTCGTCGCGCTTGCCGGCTACCGGGCGTACTTTGACCGGCCCGAGACCGAAGCCGACATCGAGCGCGAGGTCGAGCGCCTGAAGTCGACCCGTTGACGGCTCGTACCGGTCGTTAGCATCACGGCGTGCGCGAGCTGGAGCCGGGCCTGTGGTACTGGGAGGCGTCCCACCCGGACTGGGAGCCGAGTGTGCCGTGGCACCACACGATCGTCACGTCGTACGCGATCGACGACGGCGAGCACCTGCTCCTCTTCGACCCGCTCGCGGTGCCGGACGAGCTCGATGGGCTCGCGGCCGAGCGCGAACCGGTGATCGTGCTGACGAACCCGTGGCACGAGCGCGACGCTCCACAGCCTGGTCGAGCGGTACGGCGCGCGGGTGTTCGCCCCGCCCGGCGAGGGCAGTCCCGATCTGGCCTGGTTGATCGCCGGCGACGTCGGTGAGCCGCACGTCTACTCGGTCGGCGACCGACTGCCTCTCGGGATCGACGTCTTCCCGGGATGGGAACCGAACGACCTCGTGCTCTGGATCGAGGGGCGCCGCGCGATCGTCGCCGGCGACACTCTCGTCGACTTCGGGCGGGGCCTCGGGGTCTACCGTCGAGTGGCTGGACGAGGGCGTGACCCGCGAGCAGATCGTCGAGCGTTTGCGCCCGCTCCTCGAGTTGCCGGTCGAGCATGTGCTCGCGACCCACGGCGGGCCGACTGGGCAGGATGCCCTCGAGCGCGCTCTTTCCTAGCTGGCTCGACGATCGCCTCCAGGCGGTCCTGGGCGCCGGCGTCCCAGGCGTGATGATCGTGGCGATCGGTCCCGGGTTCTCTTGGGAGCGAGCCGTAGGCGTTGCCGACGCAAAAAGCAGTGCTGCCCTGACGACGGACCACCGATTCCTGGTCGGCAGCGTGACGAAGACGTTCGTCGCCGCGGTCGTCCTCCAGCTCGTCGACGAGGGAGCGCTCGCCCTCGACGAGGAGGTCGGGCCGATCGCGGAGGGCGTCACGTTGCGACAGCTCCTGAACCACCCGAGCGGCCTCCCCGAGTACTACGCCGACATGGACTCGCTATTCGAGCCCTACCGGAAGGACCACGGTTACAAGCCGAACCTGACGCCTCGAACGGCACTCGAGCTCGTGCACAGCAGGCCTCGACTCTTTCCGCCCGGTGAAGGGTGGGCGTACTCGGGCGGCAACTACCTCGCGCTCGGACTGATCGTCGAGCAGACGACGGGCGCGACGCTGCGCGAGGAGCTGAGACGGAGGATCATCGAGCCGCTCGGTCTCGAGGGAACCGACTTTCGAGACGGCGTTTCGGCTCGCACCGGGCTCGCGCGCGGCTACCTCCCGCCCGACAATCCGGTCTTCCCGGAGGCCGGCCCGGAGCTCGTCGACGTGACCGACGTCGAGCTGTTCGGCTGGGGTGCAGGCGAGATGATCTCGACCGCCGGCGACGTCGCACGGTTCCTGCAGGCGCTGCTCGGCGGCGAGCTCCTTACGCCCGAGCTGCGCGCCGAGCTGCTGACGACCGTCGAATCGGACTGGGAGGAGAGCGACGGCTATGGGCTCGGGATCGAGGAGGTCTCGTCCCCTGATGGGACAGGCACCGTCACCGTGTGGCTCGGCCTGGGGTCACCTCGGCTTCGCGATGGGGCACACGACGGTCGCGCTGTCGAGCGAGTCCGGCGACCGCCAGGTCGTGGTCTGCGTGAACAGCCTCGTCATGGACGACGGAGCGTGGAAAGTCTTAGGCCGCCTGATGTGGGCCTGCTATTGCGGTTGAATCGGAGCAGAACGCCCGAGTCGGGACCCAGTAGGTTGTCCAGGTCCCACACCCCTAACCCTTGACTCGTAACTTCTGTTGCGAGACGATCCGAAGGTTCGAAAGGGACCGAGGTTCGAATGGCCGCTGCGCCCCCCGCGTACTTCACCAGTAGCGACGGTAAGACGAATGTGACCGAGCGGGTTGCGGCCGCCTTTTGCTTCTCGTAGACGTTCTCCAGATGCATCCGACCGTGCATCGCTCGACGACGAGCGCGCTCGCGATATCCGCATTCGAGAGGCCGTCTGCCACGCAAAGCATCACCTCACGCTCGCGTGGCGTCAGCTCGGCCGTCGCCTCCGAATCGAGCGTCGCCAGCCGACGGTGAGTGGCGGTTCGGTAGAGCGCTGCGAGATGTGGGCGGAGGAGCCGCATGATCATTCGTTCGCGGCGACCGAAGTCACGGCTCCCATAGACGCCGATCTCCGCTCTCCACTTTCGCGGCGGATCGAGGTCGACGTGGATCTCATCCACGGAGCCGGCTTCGCGAAGGTTCGGGTTGAAATCCGGGCGCTTCCGCAGGCGGCGGCTGAAGACGTCCGACAGCATACACGGGACCCGCGCCATTCGCGTTCTTGTAGCGGTTCAGTTGAACGGTTCGAGTGCACGTCCAAACATGGTCGGGGATGGTCAGGTCTCCGTTCCACGCGCTCGCCTTGGTGTTTCCCATGCGTTCACTGAGGATCCGGTCCGGATGGTCGAGGCCTCGAAGTAAAGAAGCGGATTCGCAGCGCACGAGGTCCGCGAGTCGGTCGAGCAGCTCGGGCGTGAAGGTCGCCGGCCCCTCGACCTCGTGAGCTTCCTCCAGGAATTCCAGCGTGGCCTGGAGATCTCCGGCGGAGAGTCGCATGTGTCTCGAAGATACGACTAAACGCGAATAGACACAATCGGTGCATCGGTTGATCCTCCTTTTGAAGCCAAAGCAAGGAAGAGGAAGAGGAGGCGACCATGAAGCCGCGACTCACACCACGCGTCCAAGCCGCCACGGCAGTGGGGCTCGTCGTCGGAGCCCTCGCCGCGGTGTTCGTGCCGAAGATGTTCTCCGTCGAGCCTGCATTTGCGACTCAGGGAACGGGTTTTATGCGACGACGATCCTCTCCCGAGGTGCGATCGGCAACAACGTGGCTTTCGTGGACGCCGACTCAGCTCGTCGTCAAACGTAAGGTCAGGATCAAGACGAGGCGCGGATTCGTCACGAAAACCATCCGGATCAAGGTACCATCGATCGACAAAGCGATCACCTGTACGGACGCGGTTCCCTGCGACACTGTCTTCCAGCAAGGGACGCTTCAACCCGGAGGCTCGACCGGCTGGCACACCCATCCCGGGCCGGCCTTCATCGCCTTCGCTCAGGGAGAGGGGACGTACTACCACGACGCAGGCTCGGCGTGCCATGCGCTGACGGTCACCGCCGGCACGGGGTTCAGCCAGATGCCGAGCCGAGACGCACGTTCTGCGGAACCTGGGCTCGGTGCCGGTCATCGTCTACACGCTGTATGTCCTGCCTCACGGGACGCCCAACTCGGCGATCAGGACCGACCAGCCGCAGCCGTCGGCCTGCCCGGATATCCACTGACGGGTGTTAGGGCGGAATCCAGTAGGCGGCGACAGCTGCGCGCTTTCCCTTGAGCGTCAGCTCCTCGTATCTGGCCTCGGGAAAGGCCGGAGCCGAATAGGCCTCGTAGGTGTCGTGATCGACGACGATCTCCCCGTTGCGCGCGCTCGAGTACCTCCCGACGAGGTCCGTGACGTCGCCGATGGCGGCGAAGTCCTTGTAGCGCCGCCGCCGACGTTGCCGACGAACTCCTCGCCGCGCTCGACGCCAAGCCCCACCTCGAGCGAGCCGTGCGAAAACTCCATGTACCGCACCGCCCGCACGAGATGGCGCGCGGCCTCGACGGCCTTTCGTCGGTAGTGCGAGCCCGCGAGGCCGGGGACAAAGAGCCCCTCGATCTCGTCGCCGGCGATTTGTCCGAGCAGGCCTTCGTGAGCAAGGAGGGCGTGGGACGAGGTCTCGTAGAAGCGCTGGACGAGGTCGGCCACGTCGTTCGCCCCGAGCCCTTCGCAGAGCGCTGTGTAGCCGCGGACGTCGGCGAAGAGGACGGTGACGGGGACAACCGCGCCTCCCTCCGGGGCGCGCTCGATGCAGCGGGCGCAGATGTGCGGGTTCTTGCGCGACGGCGTGTAGCCGATCGCGTTGAACGTGCCCGCGTACGGACCCTTGAAGGGCGCGTTGCAGAACTTGCAGCGTGCGGCGCTCGGGCATCAGGCCGAAGAGGCGCCGGCCGGCACGCTGGGGAAAGGCGAGCGCGCTTTCGCCGCGCAGGATCGCGATCCAGCGACTGCTCATCGGCTGGATCTCGTCCGGCGGGACGCCCTCCGCGTCCATGCCTAGATTCCAGCACCCTCCGTGGCACAGGCCAATTCGCAGAAAGGCGAAGGTCGGATGATCGCGATGATGCGCGACGACTGGTGGTGGCCGTGGTGGGTCAGCACGTTGATCGATCTCGGCGTGGTCGCAATCGCCCTGCTCGTCTGGTCGCGGGCCTCGCATCGCGCCGTGCGGGCGGTCGCGGTGTTGTTCGTCCTCGGCGGCCTGGTGGCCGCCGTCATGGCCCCGATCGTGATGAAGGAGAAGCCCGACCACTCGAAGGGCCAACCGCCGATGATGCGGTGAGAGGTCGCCCTCGGCGATCGACCGCGACCAGCCCGCGTTCGAGGTCGACTTAACAGAATCCTTGTTTTGCGCCCGCCGTGCGGCGTGCGTATCGTGGCCGACCGTTGTCTACGAGCGTGAAAGGAGGGATCGAAGTGCTCAGCCCTGGCGCAGCGATGGCGCGCCCGACACCTACCCGTCTAGGCGGCTGCCGCATGCAGTCGACCTACTAGGAAGGAGCTGAGCATGACGGTTCCGTAACCGCGCTCGCGTCAACGAGCGCTGGTTCCTGAATCTGCCCGGCTTCCACGGCGGCGCGTACTCCGCCGAACGGCACGGCCGGGCCTTGAAGGTGGCTCGGCCTCGGCGTCGCCCACAGCGGAATTCCTCGAGCGGGTCTCGCTACGCCGACTCCCTGTGAACTATCGCCGCCCGGCATCCGTCTTCTGTCGCCGATTGCGCTTGACGATGCGCGAGTCCAATTATTGCAGGGACTGAAATGCGGTCGATACGAGCAACGAGTCGTCTGGGCCGTGGTACAGCAGTTGCGGCGTCCCCACATGGGCAGACTTGTAATGGTCGCGTACATCAGTCGCGACTTTCGTCCAGAGGTCGCGGTATGAGAGCGTCGGTTTGAGCCGCAGGAGACTCAGCATCTCCATGGTGACAACACCTCCGCCTTCGTCTGAGCGGGCGCACTCAGAGCGTCGTCTCTTCGTCCCGGCATGCGCAAAGGGTGAGCCGATAGTAATCCTTCGCTTTCGGGGGCGGGAGCGGCACCGAAGGCCGAGGATCTGGTTCGAACGCGAGCGTGCTGCTCGCCGCATGACACGCGTCGACGACGGTCACGATCCGGGCGCCCGGTCGCATCCGCGACCACAGGCTGTCTCGCCAGTAATCGTCGAGGATTGGCTCGTCGCTGCAGATGAATGCTTCATCCCACCCGTCCGTCTCGTCACCGGAAGTATCGGCGAGTTGATAACCGTGGCCGGCGAGGTAGATGATCCCGAGATCGCCAGCGCCTGTTAGGTCGATGAATCGCGCCAGAGCTGCGGCGACCGCATTCGCGCGCGTCTCATCGCCAGAGCTCCGAGTTGCGACATCGAAGCCGCGTTGTTTGAGCAACGCTGACACCACGCGTACGTCGTCATTCACGCCAGGCAGCTCACTGAACAACCCATCGCCGTACTCGGTCGAAGAGACACCGATCACAAGAGCGTGGTTCATCGGCGGCTCGACGGCTGCCTTGATCAGCCGCCGCTACCGGGTGGCGGCGGCGGCGGTGGCGGTGGCGTGGTGGGGGTGGTGTTGGTGGTCGTTGTGGCAGGCTGGTCTGCGCTCGATTGCGCGACCCACGCTGATCCCAGCATCAACAAAGCGCCCACGACCATCACCAAAGCTGCGCCTCGCAGATTGCCGATGGCCTTGATCACCTCACCCACATCGACATCGACGCCACGAGTGCGGGCGACGTCCTCTTCCTCCTCCTTTTTCCAGAACGGACCGACCACCACTTCTTCTTTTTCTTCGGTCTCTTCTTGAAGCGACCGCGCCATTCGACCGCCGCCATCCAAGCTCCAGCTGCGACCGCCGCGCCACCCAGCACTGTTAAGGGCACCCCTAGGGAAGCCGCAAGTTGGAGGTGACCGTCGGTTCCCTTCCAGTCCCCTTTCGCGACCTGCCAAGCGGCGTGCGCCGGCTGATAAAGCACGACGCCTGCCACCGCGGCGGCAACAAGCAATGAGACGCACGCGAACAAGCGGTAGAACTCCGGCGGTGCCTCAGTTGGCTCCTTCGGCGCCGGTGAGGCACCTCCTGGCGCATCCGCTGGCTTGAGTTTGACCTCGAAAGGCTCCGACCGGACGGGCTCCAGGTCGACGGTCGCGATCGCCACGAAGCTGCCGACCGTCTCGGCGCTCGCCTTCTGGTTGGGGAGTTCCGAACTCTGTGCGTCAGGTACGTCCTCGCCATTCCTTTGCCACTTCCAGGCCGTTGCTTCACCGTCACTGAGCCTCGCCTGCAACGTGAACTCTGCGTTCGGCGGCACCGGCCCGCTGCCGCCGTCAGATCGGGAGATCGTGACGCTTGGCACGTGATGACTAAAGCACGCTACCGCCACTGAATCAAGCCCGCCAGCCCCCGGTCACGAGACAAGCGTTTAGAACTGATCGGACTCGAAACCGAGGCCGCGCTTGCGCCAACTCCGCGAGAGTGACAGGTTCTGTGAGTGCCGGTGCGTCCGTTTCACCCGAGAGTCGGCCTGATCATCGCATGCACGATTTTGTGGGCCGGCTGTTTATCGGAGCCGTTTTTCTGGGCCAAGGCGACGGGTGGGAATGGGGACCTCGGACATGATTTCGTACAAGCCGTCGGCGCGGTCGCTCTTATCTTTGGCGGGGCTACCGCCTGGATTGAGCTGTACAGCCGCCTTCGTTGGCGGAGACTCACACAGCCGATCGCGATCGACCTGCTTGACCAGGCGATTCGGCACACCGGCGCGATCACGTCGCAGGCGACTTACCTACTGCGTGGCGACGATGATCTGCGCGAGGCCGTCGACGATCTCTTCAGGTTCCCATGGTCGAGCGCGCGCAAGGAAGAAATCGAGGCGGCTGCGCGAAAGCTCGCGACAACGGTCGAGCAGTTCGTATTCGAGTCGACGGCAGCGCGGATGGAGGCCGTCAATCGCTGGAAGGCGAGCAGGTCTGAGCTTGCGATGCGGGCCGACAAGCTTCGCAGTACCGCGCTCGAGCTCCATGACTACGTCGAGGAGAAACAGGTGCTTGCCCTCGTGCGCTCGGTCATGTGGCTGCACAAGCGTATCCGGGAGCTAGCGGACGAGCTCCCACGCTTCACGAGTGAACCCGACCACCAGGCCGCTTTGCTCGCGCTGCTCGTCGGGCAAATCGTGGAGGAGAGCGTGAGTGTTGCCCAGCGCATAGGCGACCCATATCTCCAACTGCGAAAGGGGCTCAAGGATACAAGGCTCCTGAGCGAGCTTGTCCTGGAGGAACGGCTCGCTAAGCAGGGACTTAGCCATCGGCAGCAGATGCGGAAAGCGGACGAGTGGCTCGAGACGTGGGAGCGCGAAACGGACGCCCTCATCAGAGAGCATGAATCAAGACGTTTCAAGGATCAGGAGCGCCGTCAGGGAGCTTGCCGTCGAGGGGAAAGATGGCTTGGTGGGTTCTGCGGCTCGTTCGGCCTGATCATCGGACACTCACCCGACCTGCGCCGTACGACCATCCTTGAGCCGGGCGGTCGCCCCAAGAGCTGGCTCGCTGCCGGCGCGGGTGTCCACGCGCCGCGGGTCCCCTGTGTCCAGCTCGAGCCAAGCCTCGTCCGAAGGACCGCGAGGGGCGTATCCAGTGTCGTCTCCCTGTGCGCGGTGCGCGCATCGGCAAGCCTGGCGGAGGTCCTCTAAAGAGGAGATGCGTTCCGAACCAGATCGCCGTCAAGGGCCTAACAGGAAGCGAATGTCGGTGGTGTGCGGCTCGTGTCGCCGCCGCACTCGCACTCGGCGTCGTTTACAGGCTGGTTGGGTGTCATTTCCGCTTGCGTCCCGATGTCGCGTAACAATTAGGAGCAGCCGGTGTTCGTGCCGCAGTCTCGGCACGTGTAGCAGCTGCCCGTGCGGATCATGCGGCCGCCGCACTTGGCGCACTCGACTGCGTCCTCCCACGCGTTGAACAGGGCGGTTTGGCCCGGTGGTGGGGTCTCGAGTGGCGCCGCGGGTGCCTCGGACGCTGAGCTCTCGCCGTTCGCGTAGCGCTCCGCTAGGCGGGCCTTCACCTCCGGCGAGAGGATCCCGATCTCCTCCTGCTGGTCGGCGTTCAGGAACTTCTTGCCCATCCAGCGGAAGACGTAGTCGACGATCGACTTCGCGATTCGGATGTCCGCGTCGTTCGTCTGGCCGCTCGGCTCGAAGCGCATGTGCGCGAACTTCGAGACGTAGACCTCGAGCGGCACGCCGTACTGGAGGCCCAGCGAGACCGAGATCATGAACGAGTTCATGAGGCCGGCCAGCGTCGTGCCCTCCTTGGCGATGTCGACGAAGATGTCGCCGGGCGTCCCGTCCTCGTAGAGGCCGACGTGGATGTAGCCCTCGTAGTCGCCGACGCGGAACTTGCGGCCGACCTCGACGCGGTCCTCCGGCAGCCGGCGGCGCTGCGTCAGCGGCACCGGCGGCGCGGCGACACCGGTCACGTTCGCGATCGCGGCCTGGCTCTTCGACGAGAGCGGCTGCGCGACCTTGCAGTTGTCGCGGTAGATCGCGATCGCCTTCACGCCGAGCTTCCACGCGTCGGTGTAGAGACCGGCCACGTCCTCGACGGTCGCGTCCTCGGGCATGTTCACCGTCTTCGAGATCGCGCCCGAGATGAACGGCTGGACGGCGCCCATCATCTTCACGTGGCCCATGTAGTGGATCGCGCGCTCGCCCACGGCGCAGTCGAAGATCGGGTAGTGCTCCTTCTTCACGTGCGGAGCTCCGATCACGGAGTTCTTCTCGTCGACGAAGGCCACGATGTCGGAGACCTCGTTCGGCGCGTAGCCGAGCCGCTCGAGCGCGGCCTTCACCGTCTGGTTGACGATCGTGATCTCGCCTCCGCCGACGAGCTTCTTCGACTTGACGAGCGAGAAGTCGGGCTCGACCCCGGTCGTGTCGCAATCCATCATGAAGCTGATCGTCCCGGTCGGCGCGAGCACGGTCGCCTGCGCGTTCCGGTAGCCGTGCACCTCGCCCAGGTTGAGCGCCTCGTCCCACGCGCGCCGGCACGCCGACAAGAGATCAGCCGGCACCGAGTCGGTGTTCTCGATGTTCCCGACCGCGGCGCGATGCTGCGCCATGACGCCGATCATCGCGGCGGCGTTCGGCCGGTAGCCCGCGAACGCGCCCATGCGCCCGGCGATCTCCGCCGACTTGCGATACGCGCGCCCGGTCATGAGCGCCGTGATCGCGGCCGCGTACGCGCGACCGTCGTCCGAGTCGTACGGGAGCCCGCGCGCCATCAGCAGCGCGCCGAGGTTCGCGTAGCCGAGGCCGAGCTGCCGGAACGCCTTCGCGTTGCGCTCGATCTCGGGCGTCGGATACGAGGAGTAGCCGACGAGGATCTCCTGCGCGAGGAACATGACGTCGACGGTGTGCTCGAACGCCTCGACGTCGAGGTCGCCGTCCTCGCGGCGGTACTTGAGCAGGTTGATCGACGCGAGGTTGCACGCCGAGTCGTCGATCGACATGTACTCCGAGCACGGGTTCGACGCGTTGATGCGGCCCGTGTTCGGGAGCGTGTGCCACTGGTTGATCGTCGTGTCGTACTGGACGCCCGGGTCGGCGCACTTCCAGGCCGCTTCGGCCATGTCCCGCAGGAGCTTCCTCGCGGGCATCGTGTCGACGACCGTGCCGTCGGTGCGCGCGGTCAGGTTCCAGTCGGCGCCTGACTCGGCCGCCTCCATGAACGCGTCGGTGACGCGCACCGAGTTGTTCGCGTTCTGGTACTGGATCGAGGCCCAGTCGGCCGAGTCGAGCGACATGTCGTAGCCGGCCGCCTCGAGGACGCGCGCCTTCTCCTCCTCGTGCGCCTTGCACCAGATGAACTCCTCGACGTCCGGATGGTCGACGTCGAGGACGACCATCTTCGCCGCGCGCCGCGTCTTGCCGCCCGACTTGATCGTGCCGGCGGACGCGTCGGCGCCGCGCATGAAGCTCACCGGGCCGGACGCGTAGCCGCCCTTGGAGAGCTGCTCCTTCGAGGAGCGAAGCCTGGAGAGGTTGACGCCCGAGCCCGAGCCGCCGCGGAAGATGACGCCCTCACGGCGGATCCAGTCGAGGATCGACTCCATCGAGTCCTCGATCGAGAGGATGAAACACGCGGAGCACTGCGGCTTCTCCTCGAAGCCGACGTTGAACCAGACCGGCGAGTTGAAGGCCGCGTACTGGTTGACGAGGATCGCCTTCAGCTCGGCCTCGAAGGTCTCGGCCTCCTCCTCGTCGGCGAAGTAGCCGCCCTCGCGGCCCCACGTGCCGACCGTGGAGACGATGCGACCGATCATCTGCTTCACGCTCGACTCGCGGTCGGGCGAGCCCATGCGGCCGCGGAAGTACTTCTGCGCGACGATGTTCGTGGCCGTCTGCGACCAGAACTTCGGGAACTCGACGCCCTTCTGCTCGAAGACCGGCTTCTCCTTGCCGGGGATCAGCGCGTCGCGCAGCTCCCACTCGACCTCCTCGAACGGGTCGCGGCCGGGGATCGTGAAGTAGCGCCTGACGGCGACGTTCTGTGCGCCGTCTACGACTTCGTTCGTGACCTCGTCGAGTGCGGTTTCTGCGGGCTTCGCGGACGCCATTCCTCTACCTCCTGGTCTAAGCCTAGTTACGAACGCCCAGGCGGCGGAACGGCCGTCGTCGAGCGGACCTGCGAGGTTAGGGGTTGCGTCGGATGGTGCCGGAAAAGGGCTCTAAGCAGCGCTTTTGCGAGCTTTGAGGTGGCGCGAGGCGAGCCCGACGGCGCCGGCGGCGACCATGATCAGCGCGAGGCCGGCGAGGATCAGGAGCGGGAGCGGGAGCGAGTCGGAGTTGGTCGGGCCGAGCCTGTCGATGGCCGGTTGTAGACGCCGCCGCCCGGGTCGTTCGGGCTGGCCTCGGTGGGACGCGGCTGGTGCGTGGCTACCGGTCAGGAACCGGAGCCTCGACGCGCGCTGCCGGGCGGCAGTGATCTTCTCGACGATTCCCGTGTACTGCTGCGAGGTCGTTCGGGACGTGCTTGATCGCCTCGCCGTAGCAGTGGAGCGGATAGACGCCCTCGATGACCCCGTCGTCGACCCAGTCGTCCTGGATCTGCTTCCAGCACGTCGTCTTCGCCGACGCGGACTGCGCGCTGACGGTCGCCGACTGCGCGGCCCCGTGATGTCGGCCGTGGAGGATGGTCAGCGCGAACGCACCGAGGACGACGGCGGCCACGCTGGCGGCGATGAGGCGTGCCGGTCGGATGGCTCTGAGCCTACCTGCTGGGGGTCATGGACATTGGCAACGAAGTCTCACGGACGGGCTTGATGCCCCGGTTAGCCGCTTGTTAAGCATTTGTAAGGCGATTCCTGGGTGGAATCGCTGTTTTCCACGGGTTTCGGCGCAGGCCCTATCCTCCGCGAGTAGTGGCCGCGTCGCGCCGTTTCAGCCTTCTCTGTGCGGCCGGCGCGCTGATCGCGGCGGCGCTTCTGTTCGGCGGCGGGTCGGGCGACGGGGCGGTTGCGTGGATCGGCGGGGCGGCGTTCGTGGTCGCACTGGGCGCGTGCGCGCTCGCGTTCTGGGGGCTGCTGCCGTTGCCCGGGCTCGGGAGCGAGGGGATCGCGTTCGCGGTGCTCGGCGGTGGGTTCGCGGTCTGGACCGGTGTCACGATCCTCTGGTCGGTCCTGCCGGACCGCTCGTGGGACTACTTCAACCGCGGGCTCGCCTA
This sequence comes from uncultured Actinomycetes bacterium, assembly GCA_963742635.1. GTDB lineage: Bacteria > Actinomycetota > Thermoleophilia > Gaiellales > Gaiellaceae > VAXT01. The sequence goes on along the minus strand of CAVUMW010000001.1, from coordinate 702,864 downwards.
CTTCGCGTTCGCGGTCGTGGGGGCGTTCGCGGGGTCGGCGCTCTCGACCCGCGTGGGCGCCTGGCTGATCGGCGCGCTCGTCGGCGTGACGTGCCTCTGGGCCTTGGCCGGAAAGGCTGTGCCCGCGTTGTACGAGGACTACGGGCGGCTGGCGCGGCTTCGGTCTCCGGTCGGGTACTGGAACGCGCTCGCGCTCGTGATGGTGTTCGGGTTGCCGATAGCGCTCTGGGCGGCGTCGAGCCGGCGCCACCCGCGTGTCGTTCGCGCAGGGGCGGTTGTTGGCCTGTACGCGCTCCTGATCGCGCTCGTGCTCACGTATTCGCGCGGGGGCCTGCTCGCGGCGCTCGTCGCACTCGCCGGCTGGTTCGTCCTGACGCGGGAGCGGTTCGAGAGCCTGGCCGCCTTCGTCAGCGGCGGCGTACCGGCCGGGTTCGTGTGCGCGATCGCGCTCCTCCTGCCCGGAATCGCGCAGGACGGGCAGCCGCACAGCGTGCGCGTGCACGACGGCGCCTGGTTCGCGCTCGCGCTCGTACTCGGTGCGGGCGCGGCCTTCGCGGCGGCCTACTTCCTGCACTACCGGCCGGGGCCGGAGCGCGAGCGGCTGCTGCTGCGCGTGGCCGCCGGGGTGACGATCGCGTGCCTCGCGGCGGGTGTCGTCGTCGTCCTTGCGAGCGGCAATCCGCTCGGGGGCACGACGTCCGTCAGCCAGGGGCCGAGTCGCCTGGGGGAGAGCAGCCTCAACAACCGCTGGGGCTGGTGGAAGGAGGCCTGGCACGGGTTCGCTGCTGAACCGTTCGGTGGGACCGGGGCCGGATCGTTCGAGATCGTGCACCGCAAGTTCCGCGATTCGAGCGTGGACGTGCTCGAGACGCACGACCTGCCGCTCCAGTTCGCGTCCGAGACGGGGATCGTGGGCCTCGCGTTGTGGATCGGCGCGATGGCCGCGGCGCTCCTCGGGGCGTGGCGGGCGCTGGGGCGGCTCGAGGGCGACGAGCGGGAGGCGGCGCTCGCGCTTGGTCTGGTCGTGCCCGCGTTCCTCGTCCACGGCCTGCTCGACTACGACTGGGACTTCGTCGCGCTCGCCGGGCCGCTGCTGTTCGTGATCGGGTTCCTGCTCGCGGCGGGACGTGAGCCGGTCCGCGTCGGGCGGCACTACGCCTCGTTCGCCGTCGTCGTGCTCGTCGCCTGGGCCGGCCTCTATTCGATCGCCGCGCCGCGGCTCGCGACAGTCCGGGTCGACGACGCGTACTCGCGAATCGAGCGCGGCGACCTCGAGCAGGCCGCCTCATCGGCCAGGAGTGCGCACTCGCTGAACCCGCTCGCGATCGCGCCGCTCCAGGCCTGGGCCTCGGCCGAGGAGGACGCGGGGAACCTGGCCCGCGCCCGCGAGCTCTACGCGCAGGCGGTCGACCTCCAGCCGCTGAACTGGGCGAGCTGGTACGAGCTCGGGCTCTACGACCGACAGGTGCTCGGGCACACCGAGGCGGCGCGCCGGGAGCTGAGGCGCGCCCTCCAGCTCGATCCGCACAACTGCCAGCTGCTGAAGGCGCTCGGCTTGCCGTGCACCTGAGGCGCAGGGAGCGCGCCCTAGGTTCCGAGGACGATCACGACCTGCGCGCCGTGGAGTTGGCGCGGCGTGATGCCGTCCAGCGGCCCGACGAGTGGGATGCCCTCGTCGCGCGCCAGGCGTTTCGCCTCCGGTCGGTGCCCGGGTCGGTAGAGGACGACGCTCCGGCCCTGGGTCAGCGCCGTATTCCCGGTGCCGGAGACTCTGTACCCGCGCGCACGCGCACGCGAGGCCTCGGTTGCGGCCGCTCCGCTGATGCCGTTCGCGTTCAGGACGAGCACCGAGGTCTGGGCGCGGGTGAGCGTCGGCCGCGTCGGCTCCGGACGTCCCGGAGCGCGATGCTTCACGGATGCGCGCTTCGCGTCCGCGGTGGACGGCTTCGACATCATTCCGGCGGCGACGATCAGTAGCAGCACGAGCCCGATCGCCACGACGCCGCTCGCGACGAGCAGGGCAGTCCGCGACTGCTGCGGGCGGAGCTCTGGGGCCGAGATCTCCACGGACGGACCGGATTCGCTCCGGCCCGCGGCGTTCCTGCCTACGCGCGGAAGAACTCGAAGGTCTCGCGGAGCCCGTCCTCGAGGCTGTGCTCGGGCCGCCAGCCCAGCTCGTCCACGGCGCGGCTCGGATCGAGGACGGAGCGCTGGATCTCGCCCGGGCGCGCAGGCATGAACGTCGCGCTCGAAGCTCGTTCCCGCGATTCGCTGGCACAGGTCGAGCAGCTCGACCACCGATGTCTCCCGCCCGGTGCCCACGTTGTAGACGCCGCCGTCGCGCCCCGAGGCCGCGAGGGTTGCGCGGGCGACGTCGCCCACGTAGACGTAGTCGCGGGTCTGGCCGCCGTCCCCGAACACCTTCGGCGCCTCGCCGGCGAGGAGCGTGCTGAGGAAGATCGACACGACTCCCGCCTCGCCGTGGGGATCCTGCCGCGGGCCGTACACGTTCCCGTACCGCAGCGAGACGTGACGTGTCCCGTAGAGCCGGTTGAACGTCGCGAGGTACTCCTCCGCCGCGAGCTTCGACGTCCCGTACGGCGCGATCGGGAGACGCGGTGCGCTCTCGGGTGCGGGCCCCTCGCATTCGCCGTAGATCGCGCCGCCGGTCGAGCTGAAGACGATCTGCGTCCCGTGCTCGAGCGCGGCCTGGAGCAGGTTGACCGTGCCGAGCACGTTGATCTGCGCGTCGTGGTCGGGCCGCGCGACCGAGACCCGCACGTCGATCTGCGCCGCCAGGTGGTAGCAGACGGTCGGCTTCACGCCTGCGAAGAGCTCGTCCTGTGGCTCGCGGACGTCGCCCTCGACGAGCTCGACGCCGTCCGGGAGGTTCTCCCGCTTGCCGGACGAGAGGTCGTCGAGGATCACGACTTCCTCGCCGCGCGCGACGAGCGCTTCCGCGACGTGCGAGCCGATGAACCCCGCTCCTCCTGTGACGAGCACCGCCACGCTCGTATCCTAGGCGCCGACTTGGCGGCGCCGACCATCGAGGTCATGCCGGCTTTGCCGGCGTGACCGCCTGGACTAACCAGCTTGGACAGACACCACCCACACTCCGTCACGAAGGGCCTCTGACGTGTTCGTGACGTTCGAGGGGCTCGACGGCTCCGGCACCACGACCCAGTCCGAGCTTCTCCGGCAGCACCTCGAGGAGGCGGGGCGCGACGTCGTGCTCACGCGGGAGCCCGGAGGGACGGAGCTCGGGGAGCGGGTGCGCGAGCTCGTCCTCGAGGGGCCGGAGATCTCGCCGTGGGCCGAGGCCGCGCTCTTCGCCGCGGCGCGCGCCGAGCTCGTCGCGGAGGTGATCCAGCCGGCGCTCGAGCGCGGCGCAGACGTCGTGTGCGATCGCTACCTGGACTCGTCGCTCGCGTACCAGGGCATCGCGCGCGGGCTGGGCGTCGATCGCGTGCTCGCGCTGAACGTGAACGCGATCCGCGGCATCCTTCCCGATGTGACGTTCCTGCTGCTCGTCGATCCCAAAGAGGCGCGGCACCGGTCCGGGCCGCCCGGTGACCGGATCGAGCGCGAGGGCGATGCGTTCCTGCGCGAGGTCGACCGGGCGTACCGCGAGCTGGGCTCGGCCTTCGCGGGCCGGATCACGACGATCGACGCTTCTCGGCCCGCCGACGAGGTCGCGAAGGAGGTGCGTGACAGGCTTCCAGGGCTTTCCTGAGCAGGCCGAGGCGCGCCGCCTGCTCGACGCCGCGCTCGCCGAGGGGCATGCGCACGCGTACCTGTTCCACGGGCCGCCCGGCGTGGGGAAACGCCGCACCGCGCTCGGGTTCGCAGGCGCTCTGCTCGGCGATCCGGGACGGGTCGAGCGCCTCGCGCATCCGGACCTGTACGTGCTCGAGCCGCTCGGTGACCAGATCCGGATCGATGCGATCCGCGAGCTGCACCACGACCTGCACATGCGGCCGTTCGAGGCGGATCGCCGCGTCTACCTCGTGTTCGGCGCGGACACGCTGAACGAGGAGGCCGCGGACGCGCTGCTCAAGGATCTCGAGGAGCCGCCGCCGTACGCGGTGGCCGTGCTGGTCGCGGACGACCTCGGCCCGTTGCCGGACACGATCCGCTCGCGCTGCCAGCTCGTCCCGTTCCGGCGGCTCGCGGAGGCGACCGTGCGCGACGAGATCGTGGCCCGCTCGCCCGAGCTGTCCGAGCACGAGGCGACGGCGCTCGCGCGCGTGGCTCGCGGGCGGCTCGACCGGGTCGACCGGTTGCTCGACCCGGAGGCGGCGCGGCGGCGCGAGGAGGTGCTCGACGTGGCGCGCTCGGTCTACCGAGATCCAGGCTTCCAGCCCGGCGAGGCGTCTCGGCGGCTGATGGCGATCGCCGGCGAGCGGGCCGAGGAGGCGAAGGAGCGGGCCGCGGCGGAGAACGAGGAGCTCGACCTGACCGGCCGCGAGAAGGAGCAGCGGACTCGGCGTGCGATGCGCGGCGCGGAGCGTGAGGAGATCCTGCTCTGCCTCGAGGAGCTCGAGGCGTGGTACCGCGACCTCGTCGTCGTCGCTGCGGGGGCCGAGTCGGCCGCCGCGCACGTCGACAGGCTCGCTGAGCTTCGGGACGATGCGACGCCTCGACCAGCTGCCCGGGCGCCGAGGCTGCTGCGGAGACCGTCCGGGAGACGTGGCGACTGTTCGAGGAGCTCCAGCTCCAGGCGGGACTCGCCGCTCGAAGCGCTCTTCGTCAAGCTCCACCGCGAGCTGGCCGGGCCCGCAGTCCCGCGCTAGCTCTTGTTGAGCTCCGCGAGGAGCTCGTCCGCGACGCTCCAGAAAGCGGTCTGCGCTGCGGCCGTGGTGCGGAGCGGCGCGGTGTGGTCCGCGACGAAACCGGGCTGCGAGGTGACGAAGTCGAGCCGGATGTTCCGCGCCGGGAACCCGCCTTGCTTGAGGCGGCGCAGCAGGACCCGCGCGCCCGCCCGGCCGACGACGCGGTCCGCCTCGCCCATCTGGATCACGAGCTGGGTCGAGTGGTCGAGCGGCTTCAAGTCGACGATGTGCCCCTCGTTCCCGACGGAGGCCGGGAAGATGCTCATGATCTCTCCGGAACAGGCAGCTTGTTCTTCGGCGCGACGGCTCCGTACTCCACGGCCAGCGCGCCGCCCCGCGAGTACCCGAGCGCGAGCACGGGAAGCCCGTGGACGTCGACGCGCTGCGTCGCCACGCGGACGCTCGAGGCGATGTGAGGGATCGGGTCCTGCGTGAAGAGGACCTCGAACCGCGGATAGACGACGATGCTTCCACGCTTGACGAGATGCCTGATCCACGGGAGATGGTTCTTCGGCGTCGCCTCGTCCGGGCCGCCCTGCCCGTGGAAGAAGACGACGAGGTCCTTCGGCTTGCCGGCGGGGCGGTAGACCCAGACGGCGTCCTCGTTCTGGCCGATCGGGCCGATCATCGTCGCCGTCTTGGGATAGCTCGTCTTGCTTCCCCCGCAGCCGGAAAGAGCCAACAGCAGGGTCAATGCGATCAGGCCGGGGCCGCGCCTCATACGGGTTCGGACGACGCCGGCGCCCGCCGGTTAGTCAGCGAAAGGGCCAGACCCCGTTCGGATCTGGCCCTGATGCTGTTTCAGATGGTGATCGTCTAGAGGACGTAGAGCACAAGCAGGACGATCAGGACGATCAGCAGCACTGTTCCGATACCGATGTACACAACCGACCTCCTCTCGTTTGCTCCACGTCTGTTACCCGCGCTCGCGCGCGGCAAACATCACGCGCCGAGCGCTTCGTCGAGCTTCTCGAGGCCCTCGTCGAGCTCGTCGCGGGTGATCGTCAGCGGCGGGGCGACGATGATCACGTTCCAGTGCGTCATCAGATAGAGCCCGTTCGCGAGTGCGGCTTTCCCGATCTTCGCCATCGGCGCGAACGCCTCGCCTGAAGCGTTGAACGGGACGAGAGGCTCCCGCGTCCCGCGGTCCTTGACGAGCTCGACGCCGTAGAAGAGCCCGAGGCCGCGCACCTCGCCGATCGACTCGTGCTTGTCGGCCAGCGCCGCGAGCCCGTCGCCCAGCACCTCGCCCATCTCGGCCGCGTTCTCGACGATGCCCTCCTCGCGGAAGGCCTCGATCGACGCGACCCCCGCGGCGCACGCGAGCGGATGGCCCGAGTACGTGAGCCCGCCCGCGAAGTACTTGTCGCGCACCCAGTCGGCGATCGGCGCGGAGATCGTCATCGCGCCCAGCGGCACGTAGCCGGAGTTGATCCCCTTGGCCAGCGTGATGATGTCCGGCACGACGTCCCAGTGCTCGCAGGCGAACCACTTGCCGGTGCGCCCGAAGCCGGCCATCACCTCGTCGAAGATCAAGACGATCCCGTGCCGGTCGCACACCTCGCGCACGGCCTGCAGGTAGCCCGGCGGCGGCGGGATGACGCCGTTCGTCCCGGTGATCGTCTCGATCAGCACCGCGGCCACGTTCTGCGGCCCCTCGTACTGGAGGATCTCCTCGAGGTGCGGCGCGCCCGTGCACACCGGGCAAGGATCCGGGTGTCCGGCCGGACAGCGGTACGTGTACGGGTCGAGCATGCGCACGATGCCCGGCAGCCCGGGCTCGGCGGGCCAGCGCCGCGGGTCGCCCGTCGCCGAGATCGCGCCGGCGGTCGCGCCGTGGTACGAGCGGTAGCGCGTGACGATCTTGTGCCGTCCCGTGTACCAGCGCGCCAGCTTGATCGCGTTCTCGTTCGCCTCGGCGCCGCCGTTCGTGAAGAACGACATCGTCAGGTCGCCGGGCGTGACCTCGTCCAGCAGCCGCGCCAGCTCGGAGCGCTGCTCGTTCGCCATCATCGGCCCGATCGTGCGTCAGCCGGTCCGCCTGCTCCTTGATCGCGGCGATCACCTTCGGGTGCTGGTGCCCGAGCGAGACGTTGACGAGCTGCGACGCGAAGTCGAGGTAGCGCTTCCCGTCGAAGTCCCAGAAGTAGCGGCCCTCGGCGCCCGCGATCGGGATCGGGTCGATCGCCGAGCGGACCGACCAGGAGTGGAGGACGTACTTCGCGTCGTCCGTCTTCACGCGGCTCGTGTCTGCGACTGCCATCAGCGCGGGAACTCCATCGGGATTGTCGCAGGTGGCGTGCCGATGACGATCGCGATCTCGCGCAGGTCGCTGAGCTCGATCTGCGTCGGATCGCCGATCTCGACCTTGCCGTCGACGTAGATCTTGATCGGAACCGCCGGCTTGCAGTAGCCGCCGACGCAGTCGTTCGTCAGCCGCACGGCCCACTCGGTGAAGAACTGCCCGAGTTGGTTCGGCGAGGTCGTCTTCGTCTCCGTGTGCAGCAGGCCGGACAGGTCGTGCGTGTGCAGCGGCGAGATGCACGGCTGGTCGCACTGCTGCGTCAGGCCCGCGCCGACCACGATTCCGTCCAGCCTCTTGTCGCTCCGGACGTTCGGGGTTGGCGAGGTCGATCCCGATCCCGGCCGGGACGAGCACCGGCCTGCCGTTCACGAACACGTCGAGGTGCGCGTGGACGTGGTACTGCAGGAACTCGGCCTTCTCGGGCACGAGGCCGGCTGCGCACGTGAGCGCCATCGGGTTGCCGGGCGCGGGCCACGGCGCCTTCGTCGCGCGGGGCGCCGCGACGTCGCCGAACTTGGCGCAAGCGCTGTCGCCGCTCGAGCTCTTCGCGCCGCCGCCGCTGCCGCATCCCGCGGCCACGAGGAGCAGGAGAGCGCAGATCGCGGACGCGCGGAGCGCCATGCGGCAACCCTAGCCGCGCTAGGCTGACTTCGTGACAGAGGTCGCACAGGCTCCCGGCAAGCGCCGACGCGAAGGTGCGCCGGATCAGCCACTGGATCGACGGCACGCACGGTCGCGGGCGAGTCGGGCCGGAGCGGGCCGGTCTACAACCCGGCGATCGGAGCCCAGACGGGCGAGGTCGACTTCGCCTCCGCGAGGAGGTCGGCCGCGCGGTCGCCGCCGCGAAGGCGGCGTTCCCGGCCTGGCGCGAGGTCTCGCTCTCGCGCCGCACGGAGCTGATGTTCCGGATCCGCGAGCTCGTCCACGACCGGCTCGGCGAGATCGCGGCCATCCTCACCGCCGAGCACGGCAAGGTGCTCTCGGACGCGAAGGGCGAGGTCGCAGCGCGGGCTCGAGGTGATCGAGTTCGCGTGCGGGATCCCGACGCTCCTGCGCGGGCACTTCTCGGAGCAGGCCTCGACCGGGATCGACGTCTACTCGATCCGCCAGCCGCTCGGTGTCGTCGCGGGGATCACGCCGTTCAACTTCCCGGCGATGGTGCCGATGTGGATGTGGGCGCCGGCGCTCGCCTGCGGGAACACGTTCGTGCTCAAGCCGTCCGAGAAGGACCCGTCGGCGTCGATCTACGTCGCCGAGCTGCTCCAGGAGGCCGGCCTGCCCGACGGCGTCTTCAACGTCGTCCACGGCGACAAGGTCGCGGTCGACGCGATCCTCGAGCACCCGGACGTCGACGCGGTCAGCTTCGTCGGCTCGACGCCGATCGCGAAGTACATCTACACGACCGGGACCGCGGCACGGGAAGCGCGTCCAGGCGCTCGGCGGCGCGAAGAACCACATGGTCGTGCTGCCGGACGCGGACATCGACATGGCGGCCGACGCGGCGGTCAGCGCCGGCTACGGCTCGGCGGGCGAGCGCTGCATGGCGATCTCGACGGTGGTCGCCGTCGGCGACGCGGCCGACCCGCTCGTCGACGCGATCAAGGAGCGGATGCCCGAAGATGAAGGTCGGCGCCGGGCACCGAGCCCGGACGTCGAGATGGGCCCGCTGATCACGCGCGAGCATCGCGACAAGGTCGCCTCGTACATCGACACCGGCCGTGAGCAGGGCGCGACGGTGGTCGTCGACGGCCGCGAGACGGGCCCCGACGGCGACGGCTTCTTCCTCGGCGTCGTCCCTGCTCGACGACGTGACGCCCGAGATGGACGCCTACAACGACGAGATCTTCGGCCCGGTGCTCTCGGTCGTGCGCGCGGAGACCTACGACGAGGCGGTGCGGCTCGTGAACGAGAACCCGTACGGGAACGGCGTCGCGATCTTCACGCGCGACGGCGGCGCGGCCCGGCAGTTCCAGTTCGACGTGCAGGCGGGCATGGTCGGCGTCAACGTCCCGATCCCGGTGCCGGTCGCGTACTACTCGTTCGGCGGCTGGAAGGCGTCGCTCTTCGGCGACTCGCACGTCTACGGGCCGGAGGGGATCCACTTCTACACGCGCGGCAAGGTCGTCACCTCGCGCTGGCCCGACCCGGCCACGAGCCAGGTCGACCTCGGCTTCCCGCAGACGCGCTAACGCCGAGTCGGCCACTTCGCGGACCGCCCAGGACGAGCCTCTCGGACGTGTCCGGGACGCTGGTCCCAGGACTGGTCGCTGGAGACCCGTACCGAGGCCCGCTACGCGACCGCGGCTCCGGCTTCAGCTCCTGGCCGAACTTCGCGCGCGCGACGAACTGGCCGATCCCGGGCTGCGCGACGAGCTCGTCGCCGTCGACGAGCACCTGGCCGCGGAGCAGCACGACCTCCGGCGACGCCCGTCACCTCGGTGCCCTCGAAGAGGTTGTAGTCCGACTTCGAGTGGTGCGTCGCCGCCGAGATCGTGACCGTCTTCTCGGGATCGAAGACGACGATGTCCGCGTCGGAGCCGACCGCGATCGTCCCCTTGCGCGGGTAGAGGCCGAACAGCTTCGCCGGGTTCGTCGCCAGCAGCTCGACCATCCGGTTCAGCGAGATCCGGCCGGCGCGCACGCCGAACTCGTGGATCATGTGCAGCCGGTTCTCGAGCCCGGGCCCGCCGTTCGGGATCTTCGAGAAGTCGTCGCGGCCCATCGTCTTCTGCCCGTCCCAGAGGAACGCGCAGTGGTCGGTCGAGATCGCCGAGAGGACGTCGGTGCGCACCGCGTTCCAGAGCACGTCCTGGTTCGCCTTGTCCCGCGGCGGCGGCGTGTAGACGTACTTCGCGCCCTCGAAGTCGGGCCGCTCGAGGAACGTGTAGTCGACGAAGAAGTACTGCGTGCACGTCTCGCCGTGGATGTTCCAGCCCTTCTCGCGCGCGATCGCGATCGGCTCGACCGACTCGGCGCAGGAGACGTGGACGACGTACAGCGGCGAGCCGGCGACGCGCGCCAGCTGGATCGCGCGGTTCGTCGCCTCGCCCTCGGTCTCCGGCGGCCGCGTCAGCGCGTGGTACTTCGGCTCGGTGTGCCCCGCGGCCAGCGCCTCCTTCACGAGCACGTCGATCGCGTCGCCGTTCTCGGCGTGCACCATCACGAGCGCGCCCGTCTCGGCCGCGACCTGCATCGTGCGGAAGAGCGTCTCGTCGTCGACCATGAGCGCGCCCTTGTAGGCCATGAACAGCTTGTACGACGTGATCCCCTGGTCGGGCAGCGTCGCGAGCTCCTCGAGCGTGCCGCCGTCCTTCAGGTCGGTGACCGCCATGTGGTAGCCCATGTCGATCACCTGCTTGCCGTTCGCCTTCGCGTGCCACTCCTCGAGCGCGTCCGCGAAGGTCGAGCCGCGGCGGCTGGATGATGAAGTCGACGTGGCAGGTCGTCCCGCCGAACGCGGCCGAGGTCTGGCCCGACTCGACGTCGTCGATCGTGACCGTGCCGCCGAAGGGCATGTCGAGGTGCGTGTGCGGGTCGATCGCCGCCCGGCAGCACGTACTTGCCGGTCGCGTCGATCACGCGGTCCGCCTGGACGTCGAGCGACTCGCCGATCAGCGTGATGCGCTCGCCCTCGACGTAGACGTCGCCCGACGTAGTCGTCGGCGGCGGTCACGACGCGGCCGCCCTTGATCAGAACCGACATCGCTCCTCGGGCGGCTCCAGTTATAGGCTCGTGGGCGATGCCGCTCGACCCGAAGCGCACCGTCGCCGAGCTGCGCGAGCTGCAGGAGCTGACCGGCGACGCCGACGGCGCGCAGCGCGTGGCCTGGACGGACACGTGGGAGCGGGCGCGCAGGACTGGCTGCGCGGCAAGCTCGACGGGCTCCGAGGATGGAGGTCGACGAGGCGCGGCAACCAGTGGTTCACGCTGCGCGGGCGACTCGCGAGCGCGCGCTGCTCATCGGCGGGCACATCGACTCGGTGCCGAACGGCGGCTGGCTCGACGGCGCGCTGAACGTCGTGGCCGGCGTCGAGGTGCTGCGGCGGATCGCCGAGGAGGGCGAGCCGCGCGGTCACGGTCCGGCTCGTCAACTGGGCCGACGAGGAAGGCGCGCGCTTCGGCCGCTCGCTGTTCGGCTCGAGCGCGGCGGCGGGCTCGATGGCCGACCAGGACGAGCTGCGGCAGCTGACGCGACGCCGACGGCATCGCGCTGCCGGACGCGATCGCGGCGCACGGAGTCGACCTCGACCGCGCGCTCGAGGCGCGCGCGCAGCTCGAGAACGCGGCCGCCTACCTCGAGCTGCACATCGAGCAGGGGCCGGTGCTCGAGAGCGATGGACCTGCCGCTCGGCGTCGTGCTCGGCACGTTCGGCGTCGAGCGCCATCGCATCACGTGGCGCGGCCAGGCGGCGCACGCGGGCTCGACGCCGATGGACAAGCGCCGCGACGCGCTCGCCGGCGCCGCGAAGCTGGAGCTCGAGATCCGCGAGATCGCGGCGCCGCATCGGCGGCGGCGCCGTCTGCACGATGGGCGGCGTCGTCACGAAGCCGGGCATCGTCACCTCGGTCGTCGAGACCGCCGAGTGCCTGCTCGACCAGCGGCACCTCGACGCGGCGCAGCTCGCGGAGATGCTGAGCAACGCCGAGGCGGCCTCGCAGGCGCTTCGCCGCACGAGGAGAACATCGAGGTCGAGTGGGAGCGGATCTGGAAGATCGAGCCGATCCTGTTCGACGAGGAGCTGATCGAGCTCGCCGACGAGTCGATCCGCGAGGTCGCCGGGCACGTCGCACCGCCTGCCGAGCGGGCCGCTCCACGACGCCGCCGAGGTCTCGCGCGCCGGCATCCCGACGGTGATGCTCTTCGTCCAGAGCCTGCGCGGCCTCTCGCACACGAAGCTCGAGGACACGAAGGAGGAGCACCTCGAGCTGTCGGTGCAGGCGCTCGACCGCCTCGCACGACGCGAGCGCGACTTCGAACGGCGTCGCGCGTCGGACACGAGGAGTATCCTCCCAGGCTGCTAGCTTCGGCTGACCGTGACTGCCCGACCCGCCGTTCTCGCGGATGCTCGAGCTGCATGCAGCTCGCCGAGCGGAACGGCTTCGAGTACGGCTGGACGTACGACTCGCACATCCTCTGGCAGGAGTCGTACGCGCTGCTCCCGCTCGTCGCGGACAAGACCGAACGGATCAAGCTCGGCCACTGCGTCACGAACCCGGGCATCCGCGACCCGACGATCACGGCCAGCTGGTACGCGACGCATGCAGGACATCTCGGGCGGCCGGATGGTGATGGGCATCGGCCGCGGCGACTCGTCGCGGCGCGTCGTCGGCCTGAAGCCGGTGCAGGGTCGCCGAGTTCGAGCGGCGCCTGCGGATGATGAAGGACCTGATGAACGGCCGGACGGTCGAGTGGAACGAGAAGGAGCTGACGCTCGAGTGGGCCAAGGGCCGTGCCCGAGATCCCGATGCACGTCGCCGGCTACGGGCCGAAGGCGCTGGCCGTCGCGGGCCGCGTCGGCGACGGCGTGATCATCCAGCTCGCCGACCCGCAGATCATCCAGTGGATCATGGAGACCGCGCGGACGGCCGCCGAAGGAGGAGGGCCGCGACCCCGACGCGCTCCAGTGCATCGTCTGCGCGCCCAGCGTCATCTCGGACGACATCGCACGACGCGCGCGACCAGGTGCGCTGGTTCCCGGCGATGGTCTCGAACCACGTCATGGACCTCATCGAGCGCTACGGCTTCGACGTCCGAGATCCCCGCGGCGCTGACCGACTACGTCAAGGCGCGGAAGTTCTACGACTACAAGGACCACAGCCGCGTCGGCGCCACGCACGGCGAGTTCGTGACCGACGAGATCTGCGACCGCTTCTGCGTGCTCGGCACCCCCGACCAGGCGGTCGAGAAGCTGAAGGAGCTCGAGTCGATCGGCGTCGACCAGTTCGACCTCTACCTGATGACCGAGGGCCAGGAGCGCGAGCTCGAGGTCTACGGGAAGGAGATCATCCCCCGCTTCGCCGGGGTCGCGGCCTAGGTTCGACCTCAGCGCAGCGACCGGCGGCACCATCGCCCGGGCGAGCAGTCGGGTGAGCATCGTCGACAACGACACGGTCGTGCCCACGCCGCGGTTGTTCGTGCGTGATGCGGTCGTCGACGAGAAGGATGGCAACGCTTTGGTCTCGGTCTTGCTGGGTGGTCCCGGCGGCCAGGCCTCGAACAGCACGGTCACGGTCGACTACGCGACCGCGGACGGAACGGCGAACGCCGGTTCCGACTACGTCGCCAGATCCGGCGACGCTCAGCTTCGCTCCTGGCGAGACGGCAAGGACGGTGGTCGTTCCGATCATCGATGACGGCAACGCGGAGGGACAGGAGGATTTCGTCCTGAATTTGAGCAGCGCCAACCACGCCGACATCGCCACGGGCACGGGGACGGTCACGATCGGCGCCGAGCGACACGGCTGAATCGACCGACCCGGACATCCGCGCGCCCGCCGATCTGGTGATCGGTGAGGCGGATGGGTTCGTCGATCTGCCTGTCACCCTGTCTGCGCCGAGCCTGAACCCGGTCGTCAGTCGATTTTGCGTCGCTCAACAGCACGGCTCGTCGCTGGCACGAGTCGTGCCCAGGGCGTCGATTACGTGGGCGTTTCGGCACGCTCAACTTCGCGCCGGGGGAGACGACGAAGGTCGTGCGCGATGCAGGTCCTCGACTGCACGCCCGTCGAGCGGCGTTCGAGGCTTTCACCGTTCAATCTGGACACGGAGCACAACGGCGTGATCTCGCGGGCGAGCAGTCGGGTGAGCATTGTCGACAACGACACGGTTGTGCCCACGCCGCGGTTGTTTGTGCGTGATGCGGTCGTCGACGAGAAGGATGGCAACGCTTTGGTCTCGGTCTTGTTGGGCGGTCCGGGCGGCCAGGCCTCGAACAGCACGGTCACGGTCGACTACGCGACTGCGGACGGAACGGCGAACGCCGGTTCCGACTACGTCGCCAGATCCGGGACGCTCAGCTTCGCTCCTGGCGAGACGGCCAAGGACGGTGGTCGTTCCGATCATCGATGACGGCAACGCGGAGGGACAGGAGGATTTCGTCCTCAATCTGAGCAGCGCCAACCACGCCGACATCGCCACCGGCACGGGGACGGTCACGATCGGCGCCGAGCGACGCGCCTGATTCGACCGACCCGGACATCCGCGCGCCCGCCGATCTGGTGATCGGTGAGGCCGATGGGTTCGTCGATCTGCCGGTCACCCTGTCTGCGCCGAGCCTGAACCCGGTGTCAGTCGAGTACTTCGTCGCTGAACAGCACGGCTCTCGCTGGCACGGTCTGCCCAAGGCGCCGATTACGTGGCCGTTTCGGGCACGCTCAACTTCGCGCCGGGCGAGACGACGAAGGTCGTGCGCATGCAGGTCCTCGACTGCACGCCGCCGTCGAGCGGTTCGAGGCTTTCACCGTTCAATCTGGACACGGAGCACAACGGCGTGATCTCGCGGGCGAGCAGTCGGGTCAGCATTGTCGACAACGACACGGTCGTGCCCACGCCGCCGTTGTTCGTGCGCGATGCGGTCGTCGACGAGAAGGACGGCAACGCTTTCGTGTCGGTGCTTGTTGGGTGGTCCCGGCGGGCCAGGCGTCGAACAGCACGGTCACGGTCGACTACGCGACTGCGGACGGCAGCGCGACCGCGGGCAGCGACTACACCGCCGCCGGCGGCACGCTCTCCTTCGCTCCGGGGAGACGGCCAAGACCGTGGTCGTCCCGATCGCCGACGACGGGTCCGCGAGCCGGCGGAAAGCTTCGCCCTCGGCTCTCAGCACACCCGAACCACGCCACGATCTACCGACGCCACGGGACGGTCACGATCGGCGCGAGCGACGCTGCCCCGGTCTCGCAGCCCGGAATCTCCGCGCCGTTCGATGTCGCGGTGGGCGAGGGCGACGGCTTCGTCGATTTGACCGTGCGCCTCTCCGCGCCGGGCCAGAACACGGTGTCGGTCAGCTACGCGACTCATGACGGAACCGCCTTCGCTGGCACCAGCTGCGCCAACGGGTCGACTACATCGCCGCTTCGGGCACGCTCAACTTCGCGCCGGGGGAGACGACGAAAGTCGTGCGCGTGGAGATCCTCGATTGTCCCAACATCGAGAACCCCGAGACATTCACCTTCGATCTGAGCGCGCCGGACCACGGCACGATCACCGACGCCAGTGCAGTGATCACGATCGGAGACAACGACGGCCCGGTAACTCTCAACAGCATCGAGGTGACGCCGGCGAACCCGGTGATTGCGATCGGGGCCGACCAGCAGTTCGCCGCCACCGGCACCTATTCGGACGCTCATACCGAAGACCTGACCTCGGCGGCCACCTGGGCCTCGACGAATCCGTCTGTGGCAACGATCAGCCAGGGCGGCCTCGCGCACGGCGTCAGCGCCGGGTCGACCACGATCTCGGCGACGGTCGGACCAATCATCGGCTCGACCGGGCTCGCGGTCACCGGGCCGCCTCCTCCGCCTCCGCCCCGCCGCCGCCTCCGCCGCCGCCTCCGCCGCCGCCTCCTCCTCCGCGCCGGGGACGCGGAACGGTCAGCGGCGCCGGAAGGAGCGCGGTGACCGGGAACGGCTGCACTAGCGGCGTTCCTGCGTCTCGTCATGGACACCGTGCACCTGGGCTTCGCCCGCGAGCAGACCCCGCCCCAACGGAAGAACCGGCCGGGACGATAGATCTTCGCCCGAAGCCGTTTCGTCCGGGGTACGAACAAGGAGATGACCTCACCGCAGTGGGTCTCCACGCGCGGAGACCAGCCGCAGCGAATCGCGTCGTCGCTCGAATTGACGAAGCCTCCGCCGGAGACGGTCACTTGGAGCAGACCTTGCGGCAGCGGCGGCGACGCGATCGGGGGAGGTGGCCGCCGCCGGACACCGACCTCGGTGGGCGCGTCGAGGACGAGGAGGCAACGGTCGAAGTCGCCTTGGCAGGCGGGCAGCCAGTAATCGTCGGATGCTCATGCGGAGCGTGACGAGAGTTCCGGAGGGAAAGGACGCCGAACAGGTCGCCGGGCAGTCGATCCCTGCAGGGTCGCTCGTGACCCTGGCCGAGGAGCCCGGCTCGATGCTGACGTTCAGTGTTTGCGGGCCTGGCTGCGGCGAGCTGTGGCCGAACGCGGCGGCGATCTCGGTGTTCGCGCTCTCGATCCGCAGCGTGCACGGCCCCGCCCCTGCCGCAGCGCAAGCCCCGTCTCCCCATCCGGCAAAGCGCCCGTCGGCGCTCGGTACCGGGGTCAGCGTGGTCGTCGAGCCGTATCGAACCCCAACTCCGCACACGATGCCGCGGCGCCTCCGCAGTTGAGGCCGGAGCGGCTCGTGACGGTCCCCGGGCCGCCGACCGAGAGCCGCAGTCCGCCCAAGTCCCGATGAACCTGGCCCGAACCGAGAACGGCCGAAGCTTTGACGATCGCTACGTCGCGAGAAGCGCTCGAACACGTAATTCGCGGCCCGCAAAGAGATAGGGCTCGGCCCCGGCAGGCTCTCACCCGCCGGGGCCGAGTGGGAGGGTGGGGCTCCTTAGGGCGAGCCCGCTACGCCCAGCTGATGCGCACGCATCAGCATCGTCCTGCCTTGCCAGGTGAGGTCGTCGACCTGCTGCTGGGTCGGCTGCTGGCCGCCGAACGCGGCCGCGTTCAGGACGTCTCGCATCTGCCCTGCGAGCGCGTTCCGATCCGAGGTCAGCGCGGCGATCCGGTCCGAGATCGCCGAGTACGCGCTGTCGTCGGTCGAGCTCCCGCTGGCGAGCGCCCGCGTCGATGCCGCGAGCACGTCGAACGAGAGCTGGCCGAACGGCGCGTTGATCTGCTTGTAGATCGAGCCGAGCTCGGTCAGGTCCACGCCGTTCGGGTTCCCGCGGTTCTCGAGGAACTCGTTCAGCACCCTGCCGTCCGTCTGGTAGCTGTCCTTCAGGTCGAGCAGGGACAGGATCGTCGGCTGGATGTCCGTGTGATCCGACCAGACCTGGCTCGTGATCCCGAGGTGCTTGACGCCCGGGCCGGCCATGCCGAGCCAGGTGCGCCCGATGTCCTCGGTCGCGTCGCCGTGGCTCCACGCGAAGTGGTAGTCGATGCAGACGAACGCCTGGTGCGCCGAGTCCGGGCAGTTGAACTTCGTCGGCTGCCCGCCGCCGGTCCTCCCTGCGGTCAGGAAGTAGTCCGGATTGCCGAACAGCGTGAACGACGGCGTCCGCTGCGGATCCGCGGTCACCATGTGCAGCGTCTTCTCGCCGACCTTGTCCGCCAGGTAGAGCGCGACGGGGGTCGCCGAGCTCGACTGGTACGGGTCGATCGCCTTCGCCGCGGCGACGTCACGCTCGAGCTTGCGGAGCGTCGCGTCCGTCCGCGCCGGGTCGCCGTTCACGTAGACCGTCGGCGCCGAGTCGTTGTGCACGGAGAAGTTCGGCTGCGCCGCTCGGGATCAGCGAGAGCAGGTTCGCGTTCACCTCTCCGATCTGGTTCGCGGGGCACTGCTGGCCCGCGTCGACGTTGCAGAACTGATGAGCCCACGTGCCGTCGCTCGAGTTGCCGCCGGCGAAGTGGTCGTTCTCGTCGGCCGTGAGCACGAACAGCGTGTTCTGCTTCGTGATCCCGTCACGCTGCAGGCGCGCGAAGAACGTCGCGAACGCCTGGTCGTACTCGTGGAGCGTCTGCACGTAGTCGCTCTCGCCCGGGCCGGACGCCCGCGGGAAGACGCCGTTCGGGTCCGGCGGGGCCGGGAACGCGTTCTGGTGGTTGTCGTGCGCGTCCGAGATGTACCCGAACGTGACCGGAACGCCGGCCTCCTGCATCTGCGCGACGTAGCCGAGCGTCACCTTCGCCGGCACGCCGTCGAACCCGGGGAAGCCGGGCTGGCCGAACGGGTCCGTGATCGCGTCGCCGTTCGTGTCGTTCACCGACGCGCTCCCGCCGTTGATCGCCGGGTCGACGTACTTCGCGCCGAACAGGCCCTCGAAGCCCGAGTAGCCACCCGGCTCGTCCGGGAGCTGGTCCGACTTGGCGTTGGCGCTGTCGTTGCAGATCCCGCCGCCGGCGCCGCAGTGGATCGCGATCCCGACGAAGTCGGTCAGCGCCTTGGCCCGGGCCGCGGTGGCGAACGGGGCGATCTGCGAGTCGCGCCCCTCGTTCCACTCCGGCGAGCCCTCGCCGAAGACCTTGGTCATGTCCCCGGTCGGGTCGGTCGCGGTCGGCCCGTAGAACGGGACGCCGTTCGCGTGCGCGTTGGCGAGCGCGGTCGTGAACGTGATCCCGGTGCCGCCCGCACCCGGCGTGCCGACGGTCTGGACGACCTTCGACTCGGCGTTCGCGCCGGTGTCGATCGTGACCTGCATCCCGACCTGGAACCCGCCGACGCTGGCGACCTTGACGTTGGTGTCGCCCGCACTTGCGGCAGCAGCCGTGACCGTCGGGCCCGCGCCGAAGACGATCGAGTTGTTGTTCTCGAGCACCGCGTTCGCGGTCGAGACGTTCCCGACGTCACACCCCGAGCGCGTGTACGGAACCCACGGCGCAGGCGTGTTCTTCGGCGAGCCGGAGTCGCCGTTGACCATGTTGAAGTTCGTGTCCGCGGGCGGCGTCGGCGGATTCGTCGCGGCGTTCCCGCCGTCGGTGATGTCCGTCCAGTACTTGAACGAGGACGAGAAGCCGACGCTCCCGTTCGGACGGAAGAAGCCGTACGAGTTCGTCACGGCCTGTCCCATCCGGTCCGGATAGAGCCCGGTCAGGGCGCTCAGGATCCCGCCCGCGGTGTGCGAGATCAGGATCGTGTGCTCGTTGTCGCTCAGCGTTCCGTTGTCGCTGAGGAAGTTCTTCAGGTGCGGCATCAGCTCGAGGTCGGACGCGAAGTTCGTCCGGTCGCGCAACAGGTGCGTGTTGTCGAACTGGAGGTAGATCACGTGCTTGATGCGGCTGTGGCCGCCGTTGCCGAGGTCGCAGCCCTGACGGTTCGGGCTCCCGCCCGAGGACCGTCGCGAGGCCGCCCCGGAGGCGGCCGCGGTGACCGCGAGCGCCGCCACGAGGGCGATCGCTGCGCCCACTTTCAGGCGTGTTCTCATGCTCCCCTCCTACTAGCGAGTGAACGCTCTCGACCTTAGGCGAGGCGCCTGCGCGGAAGGGTCAATCTGGCGTAGAAACGGTAGGGATTTGGTGAGTTTTCGCGCGCCGCGCCGCTACTCGAAGAAACCGCGACCTGCGCTTCCGCCGATCTTCACGATCAACCACCCGCCGCCGTCGCCATGGAACTCGATCACCTGGCCGTTCGAGAGCCTGGCCGCGACCCGGGCGCCCTTGACCTCGACTCTCTCGACCGTCGCGTTCTCGAACGACCTCCGAAACGCCGCTGGAGGGCGGCGTGCAGTTCTCGATCTTTCCCGTGCCCACCCGTTCGCAGGCGATCCGCTCACAGAGAGGCTGACCCATGAACGTGCAGCTGTCTGCGTCCCCGCCGGCGAACAGCGACGCCCATTCATTGCCGATTTGCCGGATCTCCTCTTCCGTAGAGAGAGGTGGGACCGTTCGCACGCGTTCGGGCGCCGAGCCGGGCTCGGTCGCGCGCGCCGGGGCGTCACGTTGTCTAGCTGGGGGTCGTCCCGACCGCAGGGAGTCCACGACGGCGACCACGGCGACGAGACCGACGGCGGCCCCGACGATCCAGTTGAAAACCCTTCTCCGCAGGCAACAGACGATACAAGGAGGGCTCAGCGAGAGCCCTGGACGATGGGCTCTCGCTGCTCCTCTTCAAACCCGGTAGGTGCGTGTCGGTTACGCGGCCGCGCAGACGACTTCGACCGAGAAGTTCTGCGCGACGCCGGTCGTGTTCTGGACGGTGACACGCCACGTGACGGGCGTGGGCACCTCCGCCGCGTTGCTCGACACCAGGGTCAGCCCGGGATCCAGGCCGACGGGCCCGCCGCCGGTCGCGGCCTCGCCCGGCTGGCACTGCGCCTTGGCGGTCACGGTGGACATGGCCGGAACGTCCGTCCACGGCCCCTGCCGGTTCATCACGCTGAGGTGCGCCACGCCCGAGTCACCCTTCGGCCCCTGGTCGCCCTTCGGCCCCTGCGGGCCGGCCGGCAGCTGGCCCCGCTTGAAGTCGACCGCGAGCAGAGAGCGGTTCTTGACCTTGGTGCTCGTGACCGCGTTTCGCTTCAGCTGGGAGGTCCCGATTGAGCCCTTCCCGAGGACGAGCTTGCCCGCGGCGTGGCCGACCGGCGTCGCACCGAGGACGGCGACGGCGAGCGCGGTGAAGGCGGCCATGGTTGTGATCTTCGACCTGAACATCGTGCTTGCTCCTTTCGTGGTGTCTCAGTCGAAGGTCGCAGGCGCGGCCGTCCGGAGGAATACGGCGGCCCCCCGAGTCGTGGTGCGGCAGACCGAACCCTCTGGCGCCGCAAGGGGGCAGTCCTCTAGGCGCCGCCGGCGAGTGCTGGAGCCGTCGGCTCGGTCCCCACGTCAGGCTCGACTCTCGGCGCGCCAGGTCATCGCGGCGCGGTGCGAGCAGCGCAACGATCGCGCTTGCGGCAAACAGCATCGGCAGCATCGAGAGCTCCCGTTACCGCTGAGGCCGAAGCCAGCGGTCGAAGAACTCCGTGACGCGGCGTTCGTACTCCGCGGGCTGTGCCTCCGTGCCGCCGATGTGCCCCGAGCCCGGCACCTCCCAGATCGCCTTGTCTCCGCGCGCGGCTGCGTAGAACGCCCGGTTGGCGGGCCGTTCGGCCGGCTGGCCGTGCTCTCCGTAGACGAAGAAGACAGCGCCGGAGATCTCCGGTACGAGGCTCTTCAGAGTGCGAGGAGGCAGGTTGTTCGTGAAGACGGCGGTTGCGGCGGTGGCGATGCTGTTGCCGACCAGTTCCTGCCAGCCGCTTCCGTTTGCAATCTCGTCCCGGACCGAGCGGCTGCTCGCGCCTTCGGAGACGATCGCTCTGAGGTCGGAGGACTCCGCCGCGGCTTCGATCATCATTTCGCCGCCGACGGAGAGGCCGATGCCGCCGATTCGCCCGGGATCGACGTCGGGCTGACGCTGCAGGAACGCGACGGCCGCGTGAATGTCCCGCTCGCCCTGCCAGCCGAAGGTGTTCGGGTCGCCTTCGCTCTCACCCTCACCACGGCGGTCGAAGAGCAGGACGCCGTATCCATGGCGTGCGAGCAGCTTGGCCCGTTTCTGCGAGGACGCGCGGCCTGGGAACGAGATCACCGCGGCTCCGTTGCGCGACCTGATGTACCAGCCTTTCAGGCGCAGCCCGTCGGTGGTCGTGAACTCCACTTCATCGTACGGAGCACCGAGGTTGGCGGTCGGAACGGTTGCCCGGGCCGCGTGTGTGACCACGTACGCAATCGCGACCGGAAGGAGCACGGCCATTGCGGCGAAGAGTGTCGCGGCGACGAGTAAGGCCCGGCGCAGGTACCTCCACCAGGGTCGGTCGTCGGTTCGCCGAGACCTCCAGAGCGTGACTGCGCCGAGGCCGATCAATAGCAAGCCGGCCAGGATCGACAGCAGCCCGGTGTAGTCGTCGCCGGACGCACCGACTTCCCTCGTGTAGTGCACCGCCTCCGTTCCGGCCAGGACGCCGAAGAAGCCGGCCAGGAGCGCAATCGTCGCGCGGGCCCCCGCGCGCAATCGCGGGTAGACGGCGCCGGCCAGTGCGAGGAGCCCGAGTGGGACGAGCCCGCTGACGAAGTGGTCTGAAGCCGACGTCCCGGGGTTCGGCTGCAGGAAGTTGTCGTCGACGACATGGAAGGAAACGACCGCGAGGGCGAGCCGGGCCAGGCCGGCTTCTGTGCGGAGAGCCGCTGCGAGCCGTGTCGTAGCGGCTCTCCGCGAGTCGGCCGACGGATGAACGACGGTCGACACCGAGCGCTAGGACCCCGGCACGGGTGCGGCCGGTGCTGTCGGCGCCTTTTCATGCTGCAGCTGCGGCAGCCACTCCAGCCAGTTCGGGAGGTACCAGTTCCAATCGCCGAGCAGCTTCATCGTCGCCGGCAAGAGGATCGCCCGGATCAGCGTCGCGTCGATGAGAATCGCCGCCGCGAGACCGACGCCGAACTGCTTGAAGATCATCATCTGGAGCGTGCCGAAGATCGCGAAGACGCCGACCATGACGATGGCGGCGCTCGTCACCACACCGGCCGTGGTCTTGATCCCGTGTGCAACGGCTTCGTCCGTGCTCATCCCGCTCTCGTGGCCCTCCCGGATGCGGCTGAGAACGAAGACGTGGTAGTCCATGGACAGCCCGAAGAGGATCACGAACAGCAGGATCGGCAGGAAGGGGTCGATTCCCCCAGTGAACTCGAAGCCCAGGACCTGCTTTCCCCAACCGTGTTGGAAGACGAGCACGAGGATCCCGTAGGCCGCGCCGATCGACAGCAGGTTGAGGACGATCGTCTTCACTGCGATCACGAGCGAGCGGAAGGAAACGAGCATGAGCACGAAGGCGAACAGCAATACGAAGCCGAACACGAGCGGCGCGACGGTCTTCATCTGGTCGTTGAAGTCCTTGGACTGGGCGGTCTCTCCGGTGACCCCGACCACGGCGTCGGGGAGGCTGCCGACGGTGGCAGGAACGATCTCGTCCCGGAGCGCCGCCAGGGCCTCGTTCGACCTCGAGTCGCTGCCGCTGCCGTCGACCGGGATCGAGATGTTGGCCACGGTCTTTGCAGGGTTGACGTCGACGTCGATCGGCTCGTTCATCACGCCGCGCGACAGCGCGCGCCACTCGAGCTGGCCGATCGCCTCTTTGACCGCTGGCGCCTCGACGTTCGGCGCTTTGACCACGACGCTGGCCGCGACCTGCGTGCCCGGGAACGCATCCTTCATGCGGTTGTACGTCTTCAGGAGGTTCTGCGGATAGGTGTCGATGCTCGGGTTGGCCGTGTGCAGCTGGAGGGCGGGCACGGCCAGGGCGATTAGCACACCGGCGGCAAGCGCGGCCGAGAGCGCAGGGCGCCGAAGCACCCGATCGATGATCGCTCCCCAGATGCGACCCTCGCCGTCGTCGCGCCGCAACCGGTGCACCCAAGGGACGCGTAGCCGGTCGACGTTGTCGCCGAGCTTCGAGAGCAACGCCGGCAGGACCGTCAGCGATCCGAGCATCGCGACCGCAACCACCGTCATCGTCGCCACTGCGAACGATGCATAGTCGGCATCGCCCGTGAAGAGCATGCCCGCCATCGCGACGAGGACCGTGGAGCCCGAAATGAGCACCGAGCGCCCCGAGGTAGCTGCTGCCGCCTCGAGTGCCGCCTCTTCGCTGCGGCCCGCGGCGCGCTCCTCGCGCTCACGCTTCAAGTAGAACATCGTGTAGTCGACGCCGACCGCGAGCCCGATCAAGAGGATGATCGCCCTCACGGATTCGGACATCGGCAGCACCTGGCTGATGAGCGCGACGATCCCGAGGGTCCCGAGGACCGCGGTCAGAGCGAGGAGGAGCGGGATTCCGGCCGCGACGAGCGCCCCGAAGGCGACCACGAGGATGAGCAGCGTCAGCGGCACCGAAAACTCGCCCGCTTTCTTGAGGTCGTCGAAGAAGCCGGCCTCGACTGCCTTCCCGGTGCTCGTCCCGAACGAGCCGATGTAGAAGTCGGGATTCGCCTTCTGCACCTCGTCCACGCGAGCGACGACGGGATCGATGATGTCGGGAGCGTTGTCCGGATCCCCCGTGAGCTCGAGCCCCACGAACGCCGAATGCTTGTCGCCCGAGACCTGGCCCGAGTTGTCTGCGTCGAACGGGGACTCCACCTTGGAGATCGCGTCGAGCGATGAGACCCCCGCGATGACCGATTTCACGGCCCTTTGGAACGCCGGGTCGGCGGCCGTGAGCGTACGACTCTGAATGAGGACTGCCTCGCCCGCGGGCTGCTTGAAGTCCTCGTACAGGATCTTGTTCATTCGACCCGACTCACCTGGCCCTGATGTCTCGAACACGATCAGCTTCATCGGAGAGGCGATGCTGACCGCAAACAACGCGATCGAGAGCGCGAGCCAGCCGAAGATCGCCTTCTTGCGGTGATGAGCGCTCCACCGGGCCATGCGGCTCGCGAAGTTCGTCGATCGCCTGGGCTCCGCCGGCCTGCGGGCCGGGTCCGGCTCGTCTTGGATGATTCGGGTCTTCACAGGGTCTCCCTCAGTCGGATTCATCCAGCCTCGCAGCCGGGGGCCGTGGGCAGAAGACGGGAGACTTGCCGTTTCGACGGCCGGTTTTCTGGTGTCTTACGAGCGCAGGTAGAGAAGCACTGCGAGGACTCGTCGCGACTCGCTGCCGGTCGAAGGCAGGCCGAGCTTGCCGAAGATGCTGGAGACGTACTTCTCCACGGCGCGGAGCGTGATCACGAGCGTGTCGGCGATGCCCTGGTTGGAGCTTCCCGCTGCCATCAGCTCGAGGACCTCCCGCTCTCTCGGAGTCAGCTGGGAGATCGGGTCGTCCGCCCGCTGCCGGGAGAGCAATGTCGAGACGATGATCGGGTCGAGCGCCGAGCCGCCGCCCGCGACGCGGCGCACGGCGGCGACGAACTCCTTCACGTCGCCGATCCGGTCCTTCAAGAGATAGCCGACGCCCTCGGCCGACTCGGCGAGGAGCGTCATCGCCAGCCCGACCTCGACGTACTGAGAGAGGACGAGCACCCCCATCGTCGGATGCCGCTTGCGGATCTCGAGTGCGGCCTGGAGGCCCTCGTCGTTGTGCGTCGGCGGCAGTCGAATGTCGACGATCGCCACGTCCGGTGAGAAGCTGCGAACCTTGACGAGGAGGTCCTGGGCGTCCTCGCACCGGGCGACGACGTCGAAGTCGGCCTCCTCGAGCAGGCGGGCCAGCCCCTCGCGGAGCAGGACGCTGTCCTCTGCGATCGCTACGCGCATGGAATCTCCGCCTGGACCCGCGTCCCGCCGCCTGTTGGGCTCCACACTCGAAGTCGACCGCCCAGAGCTTCGACACGATCGGCGAGACCGCGGAGGCCGGAGCCGCGCTCCGTGTCGGCTCCCCCGATTCCGTCGTCGGTGACCTCTACGAGCAGGAAGCCCTTCGACCGCGAGACGTCGACCGTTGCCTCGGATGCCTGCGCGTACCTGCTGACGTTGGTGAGGCTCTCCGCGACGACGTAGTACGAAGCCACCTCGATCGCCTCGGAGAGGCGCCCGGGGACCTCGACCCTGAGGCGGATGGGAACCGCGGCGCGCGCAGCGAGCTGCTCGAGCGCTACGGCGAGGCCGTGACCGGTGACCACTGCGGGGTGGATCCCACGAGCGATCTCACGGAGCTCGTCGAGAGACGCGGCTACCTCTCGCCTCGCCTGGTGGATCCGTTCCATCGCAGATCGATCCCCGGCGAGCTGTTCTTCGAGCAGGCCTAGGTCCAGCGAGAGGGCGACCAGCCTCTGCTGGGCCCCGTCGTGGAGGTTGCGCTCCAGGCGTTGACGCTCACCCTGCGCGGACTCGACGATCCGCGCGCGTGACCCGCGGAGCTCTTCGAGCTGCGCGCGAAGCTCGACGTGCAGATGCGCGTTCTCCAGCGCGATGCTGAGGGCGGCCGCGGCCGAATCGAGGAGCTCGGGCTCCTGCTCGAGTGACGGGTCGTGGAGAAGGGCTGCGACGCGGGCACCGTCATGTCGGATGAGGGTCAGCGCCCGGGCCTCGCTCGGCTCGGGCAGGGTGACGGCCCTGCCGTCGGGATCCGCGTAGGTCCCGAACTCCGGCAGCCAGTAGGCGAGCGTGAGGGATGGGTCTCCCAGAGCGCGGGCAAGCGCTTGCTCCAACTCGGCTGGACCAGGGTCTCGGCGAAGTTCCACGAAGAGATCGCCGACCGCCGAGCGCGCAAGCCTCGCCCGCAGATGTCCGGCCAAGAGCAGAACGGGCGCGATGCCCACGAGTGCAAATGCCACCCAACGGACCTCGTGTCTTCCGGGCGCTTCGACCGACAACATGATCGTGCCGGCGACGAGAGCGACCAGCGCAAGACCGAAACAGACGACGAGCAACTCGAGGGAGAGTCGAATCGGCCGCCCCGAGGCTCGCCTGCGCGAGATGAGGGCTCCGACTGCCCCGAGTGCGACGACCGCAATTGCGGCTCGCTGGACCAGCACGACGACGTCTCCATCGCGACCCGTGACTTCGAACAGCAACCGCACCAGATCGAGGCCCAGGACGACGGAGTACCCGCTGACGACGACGAGGCGCTCGAAGGGGCGTACGAGCCGTCCAGTCGGATACGCAAGAAACACATGGAGGAAGAGAACCGCGGGCAGCAACAGCAGACCCTCTCCGAGCGCGTGAAGCGTCGCGGAGTCGGCCTCGGCCAGCCGTGAGAGAGCGGGCACGAGGCCGGCAGCGACCAGCAAAGGCCCGAATCGACTCTCGGGCCGCCTCGTCCAGGCGACGAGCCCACAGCCGACGTAGGAAACGACGATCCAGCTGACGAGGGCTGCGTGGACGTGGGGTAGGGGGCCGTACTCGCCGGCCAGGCTCAGCTTGTACGAGCCAACCGCTGCGATGAATCCGGCGAGAGCCAGGGCGACGACGACAGACCGGCGCGGAGGCGCCCGAGTCTGCTTCGGTACTGCGACGAACGCTGGTGCGGCACTGACGGCCGTGGCGACTCCACTCTCCCCTCGGAGATGACTAGACGATACCCCGACTCGAGCCGGTTTTCGTAAAAACGGCCCCGCCGAGTCGTCGATCTCACGAAAAGAGCCCGCGTGAGCGGGCTGTTCTGAAGAGCCGACGCCCGGACTCGAACCGGGGACCCCTTCATTACGAGTGAAGTGCTCTACCAGCTGAGCTACGTCGGCGGGGCCTCCACTGTAGCGGGATTGCGGCCAAACGAGAGGCCCCCGAAAGACTCGGCTAACGCACAGTCAGAGCCGATATCGAGAGCATGGTTGTTCCGGTCCTCCTTGCCGCAGGCCTCGTAGTCGGCCTCGCGCTCGGTCGGTGGTGGGCGCTCTTTGGAGCGGTCGTCGTCGGCATTGCGGTCGGGCTCACTTCGGAGGTCGAGGTCTCTCCGATCGTCCTCGGAGTGGGCTACGGCTTTGTGTCGGCTTTCGCGATCGCAATGGGTGTCGCTCTGCGGCGCACGGTCGGCCGTCGAGCCGCCTAGCAGGCGGATCACAGGAAGGCTTAACACCCGCACTCGCTCAACGGGCATACACTGATCTGACTGGCCCCGCACTTTCGATTCCGGCCGGAAGCCCGCAACCCACCAACGCGCGTCCGCGCGCGTGAGGCGAGGAGCTTTCCAAGGCGAACGGACTCTGTTGCGGGGCCAGCCCTTGCTAGGGCGGATCGCGCTAGCGAAGCCGACTTCGGGGCAACCGAAGCTCGCCCGTCGACCACTCGACGGAGGGGTCTGCCGCATCGGTGGGCCAGCCCGTCTCGAGGTAGCGCCGGTCCAGGCCGAGGGCCGCGAGCGAGGGATAGTCCAGCCTGCCGGCCGCCTCTGCTTCGGTCGCGCTGACCGGGACGATCTCCCGGCACTGGGCGTCCTCACCGCCGTTCCAGTCGACGGCCTCGCCGAAGATCCAGACGAACTGCTGCCCGCACTCGGCGCACCGGCGGAGCTGGACGAGGAAGTGCGAGTCGCCCACGAGCTCCCGCTCGACGGCGAGCCCTTCCTCGTAGTACGCCCAGGCGGCTCGAGGGTCTTCGGCGTAGCAGCGACGGCACCCGAAGCTGTCCGACATGGGTCTGCTCGCTCAGGCCTGCTTCGGCGGGGCCGTCGAGTCGCGGACGACGAGTCGAGTGGCGAGCTCGACATGCATCGCCTCGAAGCTCTGCCGCTCGAGCAGGCGGCTCAGGAGACTCACGGCCGTTCGCCCCATTTCTTGGAGCGGCTGGCGGACCGTCGTCAGGGCCGGCGTCACGATCGTCGCGTGCTCGACGTCGTCGAAGCCGACGACCGACAGGTCCTCGGGGACGCGCAGTCCGCGGGCCCGTGCGGCCTGAATGGCGCCGATCGCGGTGTCGTCGTTGAACGCGAAGATCGCCGTCGGCGGGTCGGGCAGCGCCAGCAACGAGGCGGCGGCATCTCGCCCGGGGTCGATCTCGGGAATCGATTCGACCTCGAGCGTGGGGTCGGGGAGGATGCCGGCCGCTGCAAGCGCTGCCCGGTACCCCCGCCGGCGATCTTCGGTCGCGAGCCAACCGCCGGGCCCGGCGATCTGCGCGATTCGCCGGTGGCCGAGCTCGAGCAGGTGGCGCATCGCCTGGTCGGCGCCGGACGTGTTCGCGGCCGAGACGGATGGGATCCGCTCGTCGAGCCGCATCAGGGGGTCGATGACCACGAACCGGAAACCGTTGTCCAGGTGCCGCTCGAGCTCCTTGCTCGACTCCTCGGGGAGGATGATCAAGGAGCCGTCGGTCATGCCGTGCAGACGATCGAGCACCGAGACCTCGCGGTCGTGCTCCTGCCTCGTCGGCGACAGCACGATCTGGAGGTCGCGCTCGAACAGCGCCTCGGCCGCGCCGTCCAGGATGCCTGAGAAGTACGCGGGATAGACGAGCGGGACCACGACACCGACGAAGCCGGTGCGGCCCGCCGACAGGCCGCGTGCGCTCCGATTCGCCGTGTAGCCGTTCTCGCGGATGACGCGGCTGACCAGTGTCGCGCGTCTCGTCCGAGACGTCGCCCCGGCCGTTGAGAACACGCGATACCGTGGCGATCGACACGCCCGCCTGGTCGGCGATCTGGCGGATCGTCGGGCGTGGTGAGGTCGTCTGCGCCATTCGTTCATTGAAGCATGTTCCGGAACGTTCCGGAACCCAAAGTCCCTATTTTCCATGCAATTTGCGAGAAACGCGCTTGACTTTTCCGTAACAAACCTGTTAACGCTTCCGGAAACGTTTTCGGCAAGTACGGCCAACTGCCCGAACCCTGGGCGAGAAAGGACAAACCGATGCGACGCAAGATTCCGTCGTCTCGCTGGATCGCCGTCGCCGTAGCTGCAGGCTGCGTCGCGTTAGCCGCCGCCCTCAGCGCGTCGACACCGGCGGCCACGGACAGTCCCGTCAAGATCACGGCAGGCCACAAGTGCCTCGTCATGACGGGCTCCGGCGACCCGACGTTCATCAAGAACTTCAACCCCTACACCGCGACCGGGCTGCCGAGCGGCTCGTTCGTCCAGGGGGCGTTCTACGAGCCCCTGATCATCACGGCTGAAGGTGGCCTCAAGCCCGTTCCGTGGCTCGCCCGAAGCTGGAAGTGGAGCAACGGCAACAAGACCCTCACGCTGAACCTCGCTCGAGGCGTGAAGTGGTCGGACGGCCAGAAGCTGACCTCGTCCGACGTCGTCTACAGCTTCCTGGCCGGACGCCAGGACAAGCTCATGGACCGGGTCGGCCTGACCGGAGCCGGCAACGAGATCGTCTCCGTCAAGGCGAGAGGCCCCTACAAGGTCATCATCAAGCTGAAGGCGCCCGACTCGCAGTTCATCGCCGCGACGATGAACCGGCTGTTCGTCGTGCCGCGACACGTCTGGTCCAAGGTCAGCAACGTCGCGACCTTCAACAACACGAGGCCGGTGGGCTCGGGCCCGTACAACGTGATCTCGCGCTTCACCTCGCAGGACTACGTCCTCAACAAGAACGCCCACTACTGGCAGAAGGGCCTGCCGAAGATCGCGTGCCTCGAGTACGTGCAGGCCTCGTCGAACGACGCCGCGCTCGCTCTCATCCAGAGCGGTCAGGTCGACTGGACGCACAACTTCGTGCCGAACGTCGACAAGGCGTACACGTCGAAGGACAAGAAGCACTTCCACGCGTTCTACGCGACGACGGCCTATCCGATCTCGCTCATGACCGACACGACGAAGTACCCGTACAGCATGCCCGCGTTCCGCAAGGCGCTCAGCCGCGCGATCGACCGCAAGACCGTGTCGAAGCTCGGTGAGTACGGCTACGCGCCGCCGACCGACGCGATCGGGCTCAACGGGCTCTTCCCGAAGTGGGTGACGGACAAGAAGATCAAGGCGCGGGCCAACAGCATGTCGGCCTACAGCCCCAACGCCGCCAAGACGATCCTGACCAACGCCGGCTTCTCGTACCACGGGAGCCAGCTCTACGACCCGCACGGTGACCGCGTCCACCTCGACATCCACGTCATCGCCGGCTGGTCGGACTGGGTCGCCTCGAACCAGATCATCACCCGGAACCTGCGCGACATCGGAATCGACTCCCAGGTCGCGCTCGAGCCGGACTGGGGTGCCTGGCAGCCCAGCGCATACGCGACGAAGTTCCCGACGCTCCTCTGGCAGGCCGCCTCACAGGGCTCGCCCTACGGGTACTTCTATTCGAACCTGTCGCAGAACGCGTACGTCCCCTCGGGACAGAGCGGTGAGACGACCGGCAACTGGATGCACTTCGCCGATCCGAAGGCCACGAAGCTGCTGAACAAGTGGAAGGGAACGCTGAACCCCACGAAGCAGCATCAGTACGCCACACAGCTGCAGGGGATCTTCCTGGACGACCTGCCGATCGTGCCGCTGTTCATCGGCCCACGCTGGTCGACCTACAGCACCCGGTACTTCCACTGCTTCTCGTCGAAGAAGAACTTCTTCGGCGATCCCATCTTCACCACGTATCCCGACAACATCCTGTCCTTCACCCGGATCTGCCCGGGTGGCAAGGTCGGCCCTTGAGGGCCTCGTAAGCGAGCGGTAACGGCGGGCGGTCCCTCTCGATCGCCCGCCGATTACCCTCCGAGGACCGAACATGCGCTGGTTCGCCCGTCGGCTCGTCTTCTACGTCTTCGCCCTCTGGGTCGCGCTGACGATCAACTTCCTGCTGCCGCGCATGATGCCGGGGAGCCCGATCGACGGGATCCTGCAGCACCTGACCCCGGCTCAGCTCGCGGCGAACCCGGGGATCGTCCAAGACCTACGAGGCGCTCGTCGGCGGCGGGCACAACTCGATCTGGCAGGACTACGTCACGTACCTCAGCCGCATCGTGCACCTCGACTTCGGCGTCTCCACGTCCCACTACCCCGCACCCGTGTCACAGGTCGTGGGGCAGACGCTCCCGTACTCGATCTTCCTGGTCGGCGTCGCCTTCTTCCTCTCGTTCGTGATCGGCACGGGCATCGGGATGGTCGCCGCCTGGAGACGCGGCGGGTTCGTCGACAGCGTCTTCGTCCCGGGCTTCATGGCGCTGAGCGCGTTCCCCGCGTTCTTCACGGCGCTCCTCGGCCTCTACTTCCTCGGCCTCAAGCTCACTGGTTCCCGATCCAGCACGCCTATGACAACGGCCTCACCCCGGGCTTCAACTGGGCGTTCCTCTCGAGCGCGTTCCGTCACGCGCAGCTCCCGATGCTCGTCATCCTCGCCGCGTTCACGGGCGGCTGGATGCTGAACATGCGCACGGTGATGATCAACACGATCAGCGAGGACTACGTGACGCTGGCCCACGCCAAGGGTCTGCGCGACCGCCAAGTGATGAGGCGCTACGCGGGGCGAAACGCGATCCTGCCGCCGCTGAACGGGTTCGCCGCGCTCTTCGCCAGCGCGGTCGGGGGTCTCGTCTTCGTGGAGTACGTGTTCAGCTACCCCGGCGCCGGCCTGACGCTCCAGCAGGCGGTGCTCGGAAACGACTACGCCCTTGCGCAGGCGCTGCTCGTCGTGCTCTCGGTCTGCGTGATCGTGGCGAACCTGCTCATGGACGTGCTCAACCTGATCCTCGACCCGCGTCTGCGGAACGCCTGATGTCGCAGCTCGAGCCCACACTCGACCCCGCGCTCGACCTCTCGATCCAGGCGCCGCCGCGGCGCGTTCACCGCCGCCTCCAGATCCCGGGCTGGTTTGCGCTCCTGCTCGCCAATCCGAAGTCGCGCCTCGGGTTCGCCATGGTCGCCTTCGTGACGATCATTGCGCTGATCGCGCCGTGGATCACGGTTGCGCACCCGCTCGACTTCAACCTGCTCGCGACCCGCCAGGCACCCTCCTGGAACCACCTCTTCGGCACGACCGACCAGGGGAGCGACGTTTTCTCCCAGGTCGCCATCGGCGCGCGGCGATCGCTGCTCCTCGGCGCTGCGGCTGCCACCCTCGCCACCGGAGTCGCGGCGGCCCTCGGCATCACAGCGGCGCTCATGGGCGGGCTCGTCGACGACATCATCAACTTCCTGATCAACGTCTGTCTGGTGATTCCGCCGATCCCGCTTCTCGTCGTGATGTCCGGCTACACGCAGAACCACGGCATGACGACGATGATCGTCGTCCTGGCGCTCGTCCTCTGGGCGTTCGAGGCGCGCATCCTGCGCGCGCAGGCACTGTCGCTGAAGAGCCGCGACTTCGTCGACGCGGCCCGTGCCGCCGGCGAGCCGAACTGGCGGATCGTCTTCAGCGAGCTCGTCCCGAACATGATCAGTCGGATCGCGGCTGCGTTCGTCCTCGTCTTCTACATCGCGCTGCTCGTCGACGCGGGCCTCGAGTTCCTCGGCCTCGGAGACGTCTCCACGACGAGCTGGGGCGTGACCCTGTACTGGGCGCAGACGAACTCCACCGTGCTCCAGGGCGAGTGGTGGCCGTTCTTCTTCCCCGGCGCCGCCCTGGCGTTCACCGTGCTCGGGCTCGTCCTGCTGCTGGCCGGCATCGACGAGTTCTCCAACCCGCGCCTGCGAGCGGAGAAAAAGCCGCGCCGCGGACGGCTGCGGATGCTCTTCGGCG
The DNA here is from genome assembly GCA_963742635.1 of uncultured Actinomycetes bacterium. Lineage (GTDB taxonomy): Bacteria > Actinomycetota > Thermoleophilia > Gaiellales > Gaiellaceae > VAXT01. The sequence goes on along the minus strand of CAVUMW010000001.1, from coordinate 670,037 downwards.
GGCGGCTCGCGGTCCACGAGGAGGGCGCGTGACGAGCCTCGTGGAGCAACCGCCCGTGACCCGCGCGCGGAACGCGGACCTGCTCGAGGTGCGAGAGCTCGTCGTCGAGTACGGCTACGGCGCACAGGCGGCGCGTGCAGTCGACGGCGTCGACTTTGCGATTCGCGAGGGCGAGGTGCTCGGGCTGGCCGGCGAGTCCGGCTGCGGGAAGACGACGATCGCGAACACGGTGATGCAGATCCTGCGGCCTCCAGGCCGTATCGCCGGCGGCAGCATCCTCTTCGAGGGCGAGGACATCGTCGGGAAGAGCACCGAGGAGATCCGGCGCTACCGCTGGCGGAACGTGTCCATGGTCCTCCAGAGTGCGATGAACGCGCTCAATCCGGTGATGCGCGTCGGCGACCAGTTCGTGGACGCGGTGCGCGCACACGAGAAGATCGACCGGAAGCGAGCGCTCGCTCGAGCGGGCGAGCTGCTCGAGCTCGTCGGCATCGACGCGCGGCGCGTCAGCGCGTATCCGCACCAGCTCTCGGGCGGCATGCGCCAGCGGGTCGTGATCGCCATGGCCCTCGCCCTGGAGCCTGAGCTGATCATCCTCGACGAGCCGACCACCGCCCTGGACGTCGTCGTCCAGCGCGAGATCCTTCAGCAGGTCGACGCGCTCAAGCGCGACTTCGGCTTCGCGGTGCTGTTCATCACGCACGACCTGTCGCTCCTGCTCGAGTTCGCAGACCGGATCGCAATCATGTACGCGGGGGAAGTCGTCGAGACCGCACCCGCCGGTCGGCTCGGCGCAAACCCGCAGCACCCGTACACGCAGGGGCTCTTGAGGTCCTTCCCGCCGCTCCGCGGCCCGCTGGTCCCGCTGACCGGGATCCCCGGCTCGCCGCCGGACCTACGCGACCCGCCGACCGGATGCCGCTTCCATCCGCGTTGCCCGCACTGCGTTCCCGACCAGTCTGACCTCTATCGGCGCCAGACGACCGAGCGCCCGAAGCTGCGTCTGGTCGAGGAGGGGCACGAGGTCGCGTGCCATCTCGTGGCGGAGGCCATGGAATGACGGCGGCGGCCCCTCTCGAGGTTCGCAGCCTGACGAAGCGGTTCCCGCTCGGGAGCGGCATTCGCCGGTCGCAGGTCCACGCTGTCGACGACGTGTCGTTTGAGCTCCGCCCGGGCACCATCACAGCGCTCGTAGGCGAGAGCGGCAGCGGGAAGAGCACCGTCGCGCGCCTGCTCGCCCACCTGTACGAGCCGACCGCGGGAGAGGTCCTGTTCGAAGGGAACGACGTGACGCACGTCCGGAGGCGGCGCGACGTCCTTCGCTACCGCTCTCAGGTGCAGATCATCTTCCAGGACCCTTTCGGATCGCTCAATCCGGTGAAGACTGTGCGCCACCACATCGAGCGCCCGCTGCGCATCCACCACATCGTCCCTTCGCACCAGGTCGAGCAGCGGGTGCACGAGTTGCTGCGCAGGGTCGGGCTCGTCCCGCCGGAGGACGTCGCCGCCAAGTATCCGCACGAGCTCTCGGGCGGGCAGCGCCAGCGGGTCGCCATCGCCCGCGCGCTCGCGGTCGAGCCGAAGGTCGTCCTCGCCGACGAACCCATCAGCATGCTCGATGTCTCGATCCGCATCGGGATCCTGAACCTGATGTCCAAGCTCAAGGACGAGCACGGCATCGCGTTCCTCTATGTCACCCACGACCTGGCGAGCGCCCGCTACGTCGCCGACGACATCCTCGTCATGTACGCGGGGCAGATCGTCGAGCGCGGGCCGATCGAGGACGTGCTCTCGGCGCCGCTCCACCCGTACACGCGACTCCTGCTCGACGCCGTGCCGGATCCGGCCACGAAGACCGAAGGCCAGCAGATCGAGCTCCGCAAGGGAGACGCCTCGGCCGCCATCGATCCGAGCGAGGGGTGCCGCTTCCGCATGCGCTGCCCGCTCGCGATCGAGATCTGCTCCCACACCACCCCGCAGCTGGTCGAGGAACGGCCCGAACACGCTGCCCGCTGCCACGTGACCGCCCCTGCGAACTGACCGAAAGGACACGATGCCGACAGAGAACAGCCCGTTTCCGCCCGATTTCATCTGGGGCGCCGCCACGGCGTCGTACCAGATCGAGGGCGCCGCGCACGAGGACGGCCGCGGCGAGAGCGTCTGGGACCGCTTCTGCGCCACTCCCGGGAAGGTCCGCAACGGCGACTCGGGCGACGTGGCGTGCGACTTCTACCACCGGTATCGCGACGACGTAGGGCTGATGCGCGAGCTCGGGCTGAACGCGTTTCGCTTCTCGATCGCCTGGCCGCGGGTCCTGCCGACGGGCCGCCGTCCGGTCAACGAGGCGGGGCTCGACTTCTACGACCGCCTCGTCGACGAGCTGCTCGCGCACGACATCGAGCCGTACGCGACGCTGTTCCACTGGGACACGCCGCAGGCCCTCGAGGATCTGGGCGGCTGGCCGTCTCGCGGGACCGCGGAGGCGTTTGCCGAGTACGCGGAAGCAGTTGCGCGACGCCTCGGTGATCGCGTTCGCTTCTGGATCACGCACAACGAGCCCTGGGTCCACGCCTGGATCGGACACTCCTGGGGCGTGCACGCGCCGGGCCGGACGAGCGAAGCGGACGCCGTCGCCGCCGCCCATCACCTGATGCTGTCGCACGGCTGGGCGGTGGACGTGATCCGCGCCGTCGCTCCCGACGCCCAGGTCGGCATCACGCTCAACCTCGCGCAGGCGTATCCGACCTCCGACAGTCCCGAGGACGAGGCCGCCGCGTGGCAGGTCGACGGCGAGGGCAACCGCTGGTTCCTGGACCCGATCTTCCGAGGCTCGTATCCGGCGGACCTGCTCGAGCGCAACGAGCTGGTCGCGCCGTTCGTCCAGGACGGCGACCTGGAGACGATCTCCGCGCCGCTCGACTTCCTCGGCGTGAACAACTACTTCCGCTTCCTCGTCAGCGCCGGCGCCGACGGCCCGCGCATGGAGCGCCACTCCGAGAACCAGCACACGGACATGGGCTGGGAGGTCTATCCGGACGCGCTCCGCGAGCTCCTGGTTCGAGTCGCGAAGGACTACGGGCCGCAGGCGATCTACGTGACCGAGAACGGCGCCGCGTTCGGCGACATCCGTGGGCACGACGGCCGTGTGCACGACCCGGAGCGGACCGCGTACATCGAGTCCTACATCGCCGCCGTCTCTCGCGCGGTCGCCGAGGGCGCACCCGTGAAGGGGTACTTCGTCTGGAGCCTGCTCGACAACTTCGAGTGGTCGCACGGCTACTCCAAGCGGTTCGGGATCGTCTACATCGACTACCCGACGCTCGAGCGCGTCCCGAAGGACAGCTTCAACTGGTACCGCGACTTCATCTCGACGAGAGCCCGCACTCCGCGGCCCTCGCCCATAGCGACGGGCTGACGTGAGGCTCGGGGCGCTCGCAATCGTCGTCGTCGTCTTGATCGCGACGGCGTCGGCGAGCGGCGCCCGCCTCGACCGCTTCACCAAGCGGGCGCTCGTCACGGACCGTGCCGACGCACAGCTGGTCAACGCGTGGGGCCTGGCCGCGAGCCGCGAGGGACCGTGGTGGATCGCGAACGAGGGCCGGAGCACGAGCACGCTCTACTCGGGCGAGGGCCGCAAGCAGGCGCTGACGGTGACCGTGCCGGGCGGGCCGACCGGCGTCGTCTTCAACGGCGGGCCCGGGTTCGTCGTCCACGGCAACGGCGCCTCCGCGCCGGCCCGGTTCATCTACGCCTGCGAGGACGGGATGATCCGGGGCTGGGCGCCGACGGTCCCGAACGGCTGGTCGAGGCAAGCCGTCGTCGCCGTCGACACCGGCGCGTCCGGCACGCTGTTCCGCGGCGTCACGCTCGCGCGCGGGCGGCTGTACGCGACGGACTTCCACAACGACCGCATCCTCGTCTTCGACTCGAAGTGGCGCCGTGTCGTCAAGGCCGGGCGCGTTCGTCGATCGCGCGAAGCCGGCCTGGTACGCGCCGTTCGGCATCCACGCGATCGGCGACCGGATCTTCGTCACGTACGCGTACCGCGCGCCGGTGAACGGCAACGACGCGCCGCACGGCGGCTACGTCGACGAGTTCGATCTCGACGGCCGCCTCCTCGGGCGCGTCGGCCGCGCGGCTGAGCTGGACGAGCCGTGGGGAGTCGCGCTCGCGCCGCGCGGGTTCGGCCGGTTCGGCGGCGATCTCCTCGTCGCGAACTTCGGCAGCGGCCGGATCAACGCCTACCGGCGCGTCGGCGACGGCTGGACGCTTCGTGGCTGGCTGCCCGTGACCGTCGACGGTGTCTGGGGCATCGCGTTCGGCACCGGCGGGATGAGCGGGCCGCGGACGACGCTGTTCTACGCCGCCGGCCCGCACGAGTGGCGCGGCCCGACCGAGCTGAACGTGGGCGGCGAGCTCGGTTCGATCACACCGGCGCGCTAGAGGCGCGCACGACGAGCTCGACGGGCAGGATCGTCTCCTGCGCCGAAGCCTCGGGGTCTTCGATCAGCTCGATCGCGCGGGCTGCCGCGAGCGTTCCCAGCTCCTTGCGGTCCTGGCGGATCGTCGTCAGCGGCGGATAGGCGAGAGCCGCAGCCTCGAGGTCGTCGAAACCGACGACCGCGATCTCGTGGCCCGGCTGGAGACCGGCATCCCGGATCGCCTGTAGCGCGGCGAGCGCCATCAGGTCGGAAGCGGCGAGGATCGCGGTCGGCCGCTCGTCGAGCGCGAGCAGTGCGCACGTCTCTCGATAGCCGGACGCGGACGTGAAGTCGCCTCGGCGGACGAGCTCGTCCGGGAGCTCGAGCCCCAGAGCCGCGGTCTCCTCCACGAATGCCTGCAGGCGCGCCGCACCCGCGACGGTGTTCGTCGCGCCCGCCAGATGCGCGATCCGGCGATGGCCGAGCGCGTGCAGATGCGCCAGCGCCAGTCGTACGCCCTCGGCATGGTCCGATCCGACGTACGCCGCACGGTCGCTCGCGAACCTGACGTCGACGCCGACCAGCGGCACCTCTCGAGACGAAAGCTCCGTGACCAGCGGGTCGTCGCTGTCCACTCCGATCAGCACCGCGGCGTCGAAGCGATGCTCGGGACCGACGTCGCTCGGCTGGAGCAGAAGCGGGTCGTAGCCGGACTGGGAAAGCCGCCGCGAGATCGCTGCGAGGACCTTGCCGAAGAAGATGAGCGAGAGGTCGCGGTGACCTGCGTTGTCTCCGACGACGACCGCCACCAGACTGGTCTTCTGGCTGACCAGCGAACGGGCGGCGCGATCCGGGCTGTAGCCGACCGAGCGCGCCACCTCGCGTACGCGCTCGCGGGTCTCACCGCTGACGTCGCCCTTGTCGTTGAGCGCGCGGGACACGGTCGCGATCGAGACGCCGGCGCGCTCGGCAACGTCCTTGATCGTCGGTCGTCCCGTCACGAGCCACACGATACGTCTACGGGAATAACCGGCGGCGAGCGGTGTCCAGGGGAGTACAAGCTCGAATTCTCGTGCAGGCAAGAGGAGGTTTTCGCAGTGACGCTTTCCCGGAGAAACATGTTGATCGCCGTGGGAGTCGTTCTTGCGGTCGCCGTGGTGCTGATCGCCGTGTTCGCAGGCGGCGGCAGCGCCGGCGGTGGCGGCGGGGTCGGCTACTAGGGAGTCAGTTGGGGCGGGCGGCCGTGAGAGCCGCCCGCCCCAGGCTTGCGTTCCGCGGCCGCTGTGGGTAAAAGCCAGAGGGCCGAAAGGCCGTAGGAACACCGACTGGGGGAAGGGATGGTCATGAGGGCGAGGATCCTGTGGGCGGCGACGCTTGCCGTCTTGCTGTTCGGGCTCGCCGTCGGGCCGAGCTCCGGCTCGCGTGGGCCCGCCCCCGCTGTCCCCTCTTCGAGCTGGGCCGTGGTCGCCTCCATGCCGCAGGACCTCTACGGCGCGGCGGCCGCCTCGAACGGGGTCTTCTCGTACGCCCTGGGCGGGTACTCGACCAGCACCGGCACGACCCTGGACACCTTCTACCGCTACAACCCGGTCAACGAGCGCTGGGAGACCCTGCTGCCGTCGATGCCCGACGCGGTGGCAATGGCCTCGGCGGTCTACTACCCGACCTCGGACAGGATCTACGTGTTCGGCGGCTTCGATCCGAACACCGGCACGTTCAGCGACGCGACCAGGGTCTTCGACCTGACGACGGGCACCTGGGATTCCGCTGCGAGCATGCCGGCCCCACGCGCCTTCATGGCGTCCGGCTACGACGCCGCGAACGGCAAGATCTACCTCGTCGGCGGGTACGACGCTGTCGACCCGTCGAGCGCGCGGGCGACGACGTGGGAGTACGACCCTGCGGCGAACACGTTCACGACGCGCGCGCCGATTCCGCACGCCGTCGGCGGCACCGCCTTCGGCGTCATCGGCGGTCACCTCTATCTGGCCGGCGGCCGCGATTCGCTCGGCGACGTGGTCGACCTGGTCTGGGACTACAGCATCGCCGCGAACACGTGGACGGCGAAGGCCGCCATGCCGAGCCCGACGAACGCTGCCGGCAGCGCCGCCGCGAGCGGCAAGCTCTGGAGCTTCGGCGGCGAGAGCGCTTCGGGCCCGATCCAGACGACCGCGGCCTACGACCCGGTGACCAACACCTGGGCGAGCGGTCCGAGCCTGAACGAGGCTCGCACGCTCGTGGGCGGAACGGCGATCGGGAACACGCTGGTGGCTGCCGGCGGGTCCGGGGCCACGAGCTCGACCGCCAGGACCGAGGTGCTGGACGCGGGTAGCGCTTCCTGCGCGCAGCCGACGACGACGTTCAGCGAGAACTTCGACGGCGTCACACCGCCCGCGCTGCCGGCCGGCTGGACGGCGACGAACGCCGATGGCCCGCCGCCGCTGTGGCAGACCTCGAACACGGGCATGCCCACGCCGCCTGCGGATACGCCTCCGAACGCGGCCTTCGTCGACAATCCTCAGGTCGTCAGCGACAAGCGGCTCGACTCGCCGAGCATCCCGATCTCGACGAGCGCCGCGCAGCTCACCTTCCGCAACAACTACTACACGGAGACGACCTTCGACGGCGGCGTGCTGGAGATCAGCATCGGCGGCGGCGCCGTTCCAGGACATCCGCGCCGCAGGCGGCAGCCCTCGTCGTCGGCGACCTACAGCGGCACGCTCCAGACAGGCCTGCGGCAACCCGCTCTCGGGGCGCCTGGCCTGGACGGGCAACTCGAACAACGGCTTCGTCACGTCGGTCGCGATCCTGCCCGCCTCCGCCGCCGGGCACAACGTCGTGCTGCGCTGGCGACTGGGCAGCGACACGGGCATCGGCGCTCCTGGCTGGCGGATCGACACGATCAAGATCAGCGAGTGCCTGGGCCCGCCACCGCCGCCTCCGCCGCCGCCACCTCCGCCGCCTCCACCGCCTCCACCTCCGCCTCCACCTCCACCTCCGCCTCCGCCACCTCCGCCACCTCCTCCGCCTCCGCCTCCGCCTCCGCCACCTCCGCCTCCGCCGCCTCCTCCACCACCTCCGCCTCCGCCTCCGCCTCCGCCTCCACCTCCTCCGCCACCACCGCTCCGCCTCCGCCCCCCCGCCGCCTCCGCCACCGCCTCCCTCCCCCCCCACCGCCGGCGCGTTGCCGTGTGCCAGGCGTCATCGGTCTGCGGCTCGCAGCCGCGAAGCGGAAGATCCGGGCGAGGCACTGCTCGATCGGGCGGGTGCGCAGGGCTCGCGCGAGGCGCGCGCTGCGTGGCCGCGTGATCAACCAGTCCCCGCGAGCCGGCGCGGTCAAGCGGCGCAGCTTCCCGGTCAAGCTGGTCGTCGGCCGGCGCTAGTGAAGAACGAGGGGTGGACGGCGCCGGGCCGCCCACCCCTCGAAGTGGCTCTACCTCAGTGAGACGTCGTCGATCCGGAAGCTGGTCGGGAGGCTGAAGTCGGTCGTCGCGCGGAACTGCACGCGCACCGTCTGACCTCTCCACGCAGCGAGGCTGAACGACTTCTGCGAGTAGACGCCCGCGGTTCCGGAGTTCGCGTTCGTCCACGTGCCGAGCGTCGAGAGCAGCGCGCCCGACTGTGCTGCGCACCTCCGCGTACATGAAGTCGTAGGCGGTGCAGCACGCCTCGCTCGTCGTGATGTTGAGCCAGAACGAGTACGTGCCGGCGGCGGTCGACGGGATGCTGACCGTCTGGTACTCGCTTCCGCTCGCGTTGTTGCCCGCGCCGAGGATCGAGTAGCCGGTGCCCGAGTGCGGGTAGGCGCCGGTCGACCAGAACGCGCTCCCGGAGAGCGCCCACGGCGAGGCCGAGCCTTCGAAGCCGCCGTTGACGATCAGCTCGTCGCCGGGCGGCGGTGGCGGAGGAGGCGGCGGTGGCGGCGGAGGCGGAGGCGGTGGTGGCGGCGGGCCGCCGAAGATCGAGTACAGGAGCCGGTTCGGCGAACCGGTGCCCGCGTTCGTGACGTGATTCAGCGTCGAGTTGTTGATCAGCGCCTGCGTGACGGTCGCGGGCGAAGCGCCCGGGTTCGTCTGCAGGTAGAGCGCGATCGCCCCGGTCACGTGCGGTGTCGCCATCGAGGTCCCGCTGATCGTGTTCGTCGCGGTGTCGCTCGTGTTCCAGGACGACGTGATCGCGTTGCCCGGCGCGAAGAGATCGAGGCACGTCCCGAAGTTCGAGAACGACGCGCGGGCGTCCGTGCTCGTCGTCGCGCCGATGGTGTTGGCCGCCGCAACCCGCGCCGGCGAGGAGTTGCACGCGTTCGCGTTCGAGTTGCCCGCGGCGATCGCGTACGAGACACCGGAGTTGATCGAGTTGTTGACGGCGCTGTCCAGGGCCGAGCTGACGCCGCCGCCGAGGCTCATGTTCGCGACCGACGGCCCGACGTGGTTCGCGGTCACCCAGTCGACCCCGGCGATCACGCCCGAGTTCGTGCCCGAGCCCTGGCAGTTCGAGCACCCGGACGGCGTGGAGCGTGACCTGCTTCGCCACGCCGTACGTCGTCCCACCGGTCGTGCCGGCGACGTGCGTCCCGTGGCCGTTGCAGTCGTTCGTCCCGTTCCCGTCGCCGACGAAATCGGCGCCGTTGCCCACGCGGCCGGAGAACTCCTGGTGCGTGGCTCGCATCCCGGTGTCGATGATGTAGGCGTTCACGCCGGCACCGGTCTGGTTGTAGGTGTAGGTGTTGTTCAGCGGCAGGTCCCGCTGGTCGATCCGGTCGAGCCCCCACGTGGCCGGGGTCTGCGACGCGAATGCGTGCATGACCTGGTCCGGCTCGACGTAGGCGACGCGGGCATCCCGCGCGACCGCGGCCGCTCCGGTGGGCGTCATGCGCACCGCGAAGCCCTCGAGCGCATGGCTGTAGACGAAGCTGATCCTGCCCGTGTGGGCCGACGCGAGCTGTCGCGCGGTCGTGGCGACGGTCGGGCCCTGTACGGCGTTCGACTTGAAGACGACGATGTACGAGCCCGCGGCCGGGCTCCTGGCGGCGCCGCCTTCGGCTGCGACTGCGAGCCCGGCAAGCGCGAGGCACGCGAGCAGCGTGGCGAGAGGTCTCATTGCTCCCTCCTTGGTCTGACGACGCGCCAAGTAAAAGCGAGCAGAGCGGCAATGTCTAGTGTCAGCGCCGGAAGCGCCCTCTTGCCTTGCCCCGCCCGAGCGCCTAACCTCCGGCGCGCGTGCTCAAGAGCGTGGTCGTCGGGGGGCTCGCCGCCCTAGCCTTGTTCCTGGTGCCGGCCGGAGTGGCCGTCCCGCCGGGACAGCAGAACGCGGGCCCGATCAAGCGGTACGTCGTCCACGGCGTCTACACGCGCGAGCAGCGCTCGCAGCTCGTCAGCGCCGGCTACGACATCGGCGAGGCCGCCTGGGCCGACCACGTCGAGCTCTACGGCACACCGGGCGCAGGCGCGGGCGCTCTCCCTGCAGGGTTTCCGGGTCGCTCCGAGCTCGACGCCCGACGAGTTCCCGCCGGGCGACGAGGGCTACCACACGTACGCCGAGATGGTCACCGACCTGCAGGCACTCGCCGCGGCCCATCCGTCGACGGTGCACCTGTTCTCGCTCGGACAGTCGTACGAGGGCCGGGACCTGATCGGCGTGCGCATCTCGGACGATGCGACCGACAACCTGTCCGAGCCCGGCGTCTTCTACGTCGGCCAGCACCACGCGCGCGAGCACCTGACCGTCGAGGTCGTGCTCTCGCTCGCGCACCTGTTCGCCGGGTCGTCGCGGATCACGATCGGCAACCTCGTCCACACGAGGCAGATCTACATCGTCCCGAGCCTGAACCCGGACGGGGCCGAATACGACATCGCGGGCGGCTCGTACCACTTCTGGCGCAAGAACCGGCAGCCGAACTCGCAGGCGATCGGGACCGACAACAACCGCAACTACACGTACAAGTGGGGCTGCTGCGGCGGGTCGGACGGCAACGGAGGCGGCGAGACGTACCGCGGGCCGAACCCGTTGTCGACGCCGGAGGACTCGCGGATGGCGGACTTCATGCTCGCCCACCCGAACGTCACGACCGGGATCAGCTACCACACGTACGGCGACCTGATCCTCTACCCGTACGGGTACACGTACGAGGACGAGCCGCCGGACATGCAGCACGTCGACCACCAGACGTTCGTCGCGATGGGCGCGGAGATGCAGCGCACGGCCGGCTACCACGCGCAGCAGTCGTCCGACCTCTACATCACGGACGGCGACTGGAACGACTGGATGTACGGAGCCCTGCACCGCTACCCGATCACGATCGAGATGAGCGGAGGCGGCTTCTACCCGCCCGACGAGTTCATCCCCGGCGAGGCCCGGCGGAACTGGGAGGCGGCGATCTTCGTGGCCGGCATTGCGGATTGCCCGACGAAGATCGTCGGCGTCAACTGCTCGTAGCCCCCGCCTGACGGTTCTCCGAAACCGCGTGTCGCCCGCAGGTCGTAGCTACCTGGGAGAGCGGAGTTTCGCCAGCGAGAAAAGGGGGATCCACATGATCCATAGATCCATTCGTCGCGGCGTCCTGGCGCTTGCGGTCGTCATCGCCGCGCTGTTCGCGACAGTGCCGCTGCAAGCAGCGGAAGGGAATTCCTACACCGTCACACCGCTCGTCTCGGACGTGCCCGGAGCGGCACCCGTCCTCGACCCCAACCTCGTCAACGCGTGGGGGCTGACCGCCTCCTCGACGAGCCCGTGGTGGGTTGCGGACAACGGGACGAGCGTCTCGACGCTCTACAACGGAGCCGGGGTCAAGCAGGGGCTCACCGTGACCGTCGGCACCGACAGCGGGCCGACCGGGACCGTCTTCAACACCCTCGGGTCTGGCTTCAACGTCTCGAACGGGACCCAGTCAGGCTCGTCGAGGTTCATCTTCGACGGCGAGGACGGCGTCCTGCGCGGCTGGAACCCGGCCGTCGACGGGACGCACGCGCTCGTCGCGGGGATGGGCGATCCGGGCGCGATCTTCAAGGGGCTCGCGATCGCGGACGGCAAGCTGTTCGCCTCGGACTTCCACAACAACGAGGTCGCCGTGTTCGACTCGAACTGGAACCTCGTCGACCGCTTCACCGACCCGGGACTGCCGGGCGGCTATGCGCCGTTCGGGATCCAGGCGATCAGCGGGCACATCTTCGTGACGTTCGCCAAGCAGGATGCGGACGCAGAGGACGAGATCGCAGGCCAGGGCCGCGGGTTCGTGGACGAGTTCGACACGTCCGGGAACCTCGTCGCCCGCGTGGCCCAGCACGGCCAGCTGAACGCGCCGTGGGGGCTCGCGCAGGCACCGTCCGACTTCGGACGCTTCAGCAACGATCTGCTCGTCGGCAACTTCGGCGACGGCCAGATCAACGCGTACGCGCTCGGTGCTAACGGGCAGTACACGCACAAGGGCGAGCTACGCGAGAACGGCCACCAGCTCACGATCGACGGCCTCTGGGCGCTCGAGTTCGGCAACGGCGCCAACGCGGGGCACACGAACGAGCTCTTCTTCACCGCAGGGCCGAACGACGAGTCGCACGGCCTCTTCGGAAAAATAACTGGGTAAGAGGAAAGCTGCGCGCAAAGAGCGGGAGACGTCGCCCTGACGGGCTCGTCTCCCGCTTTTCTGACTAGATTGCGGGTCGCAGGCAAGCAAAGGGGGAGATGTGACTCGAATGCGCATGCGAGCCGTCGTGTTGCTGCTCGGCGTGCTCGCACTCACTCTCGTGTTCGCCGGCTCGGCGTGGGCCGCGTTCACTCCGGGCTCGCCGGGGCTCGGCGACCCGTTCTTCCCGCTCGCGGGCAACGGGGGCTACAACGTGTCGCACTACGGCCTGAACCTGTCCTACGAGCCGTCGATCCAACCAGCTCACCGGGACGGCCGACGATCACGGCGACGGCGACGCAGGACCTGTCGAGGTTCGACCTCGATCTGCGCGGCTTCTCGATCTCTCGGCTCGACGTCGACGGGCGGGCGGCGACATTCACGCGCGACGGTCAGGAGCTGATCGTCACGCCGCGGACGGGCATCCGCTCGGGCTCCGAGCTCACCGTCGTCGTCGACTACGCGGGAACGCCGACAGTCGTGACGGATCCGGACTTCTCGATCGAGGGCTGGGTCCCGACCGACGACGGCGCGTTCGTCGTCGGCGAGCCGCAGGGCTCGCCGGCGTGGTACCCGGTGAACGACAACCCGCGGGACAAGGCGACCTACGACTTCAGCGTCAGCGTCCCCGCCGGTCTGACGGTGATGGCCAACGGGGTGCTCGTCTCCCACGCGACGCAAGGCGGCCGGACGACCTGGGTCTGGCACGAGGCGGATCCGATGGCGCCGTACCTGTCGACGGCGACGCTCGGGCGCTTCGACCTCACGATCTCGACCGCGGGCGGGGTCCCGTCGTACGTGGCGATCGACCCGCAGCTCTCGTCCGGGAACGTGCTGCGGAAGCTGCCGGAGATCGTCGACTTCTACAGCTCGATCTACGGGCCGTATCCGTTCACCGCTGCCGGAGCGATCGTCGACTCCGCGAAGGTCGTCGGCTACTCGCTCGAGACGCAGACGAAGCCGGTCTTCGACCGCGTGCCGGACGAGACGACCCTCGCGCACGAGCAGTCGCACATGTGGTTCGGCGACTCGGTCACGCTCACCGAGTGGCCCGACATCTGGCTCCACGAGGGCTTCGCCACCTGGTCCGAGTGGATCTGGAGCGAGCACGAGGGCAACCGCTCCGCGCACCAGTTCTTCGAGCACTACTACAACACGCCGCCCCAGGACGTCGCGCTTCTGGACGCCGCCGCCCGGGAACCCGGGGACGCCGTTCTTCATGTTCAACGGGACGATCTACGTTCGCGGCGCGATGACGCTCCAGGCGCTACGGGAGAAGGTCGGCGACCTGACGTTCTTCCAGATCATGCGCACGTGGGCCGCGCAGAACCGTCACGGGAACGTGACGACGGCGCGGTTCATCGCGCTCTCCGAGCAGCTGAGCGGCATGAACCTCGACCACTTCTTCGACGTCTGGCTCTACCAGCCGGACAAGCCGGTCACCTGGTAACTGCACGCTGGGGCGCCTTCCGGGGCGCCCCGCTCCTTCTCTCGCCGACCGGATGTCGGTTCTGAGATATTGGTTTGAATGCTGCGGCTCGCCCAGCCGACTGCGCTCCTCGTGCTGGTCGCGATTCTCCTCGCCGCGCCGTCGAGCGCCGACCGATCCGCTCGGCCGACGACGGCGGCCCGCGCCTGGCTCGCGTACGGCCACGACGCTCAGCTGACGAACTTCGTCCGGCTGCCCGGCTTACGTCCGCGACCGCGACTCGCCTCCGCCAGGCCTGGCGCAAGAAGCTCGACGGGGCGATCATCGCCTCCCCGCTCTACGCTCAGCGGCGGCCATGGGCGGCCTGCTGCTCGACCAGGAGCAGCCGTGTTCGTCTTCGACCGAGGGCGGTTCGGTGTACGCGCTTCAAGCCGAGCACCGGTGCGGTCCGCTGGAAGCGAACGTTCGGCAGTCGTGTTCGCCGCGTCGGAACTGTGGGACGCGTGGGGGATCAGCTCGACCCGGTGCGATCGACCTGAAGCGCCGCGTCATCTACGTCATCTCGGCGGACGGTTGGCTGCACGCGCTCGACCTCGCGACCGGAGCCGAGAAGCCCGGCTGGCCGGTAGCGGTCACCGTGGAGCGGAACGACGCCGAGTACGTCTGGGGAGGGTTGCGCCTGGTCGGCAACACGCTCTACGTCCTGGTCGCCTCGTACTGCGACGCACCGACGGCGCAGGGGATCGGCGTGAACGGGCGGATCGCCGCGATCGACGTCGTCGAGGCGCAGCAAGTCGGGATCTTCGATCCCGTCGAGGGCGACCAGAACCTCGGCGGCATGTGGGGCTGGGGCGGCGTCTCCGTCGACCCGAAGGGCCGGGCACTCTTCGTCGGCGTCGGCAACTCTCACGTGTTCGACAGCGGCTGTAACTGCTACGTCGACGACGCCGGCTATGGAAACGCGATGGTCAAGCTGTCGCCCGGTCTCCGCGTGCTTGGATGGCACCGACCTCCATCGATTCCGAGGACCGCCGATTCCGACTTTGGATCGGCACCGCTCCTGATCCAAGCCCCGGGGCTGCCCGCCCCTTGGCGTTCGCGAACAACAAGAACGGTGATGATGTACGTCTGGAATCGCGATCAGCTCGGCCAAGGGGACCCGCTTCGAGGACAGCCTCCTCGGAGGGGGACCCGGGTTCGTCGGCCAGCCGAGCTACTCACCCGAGCTGCAGATGATTTTCGAGGGACACGTCGCGATCGACGCAGAACGGCCGGCAGATCGGAGACGGAGTCGCGGCGTTCACGATCGATTCGAAGTGTCGAGTTTGACCTCCGCTGGAAGCGGCGCGTCGGGTTCGGCCAACAGCCGCCGCCTCATGATCGTCGGCGAAGTCGTGTTCGCGCCCGGCGGCGATGCGGGCGGCTATCGCCGCGCTCGCCGCACGTACGGGTCGGGTGCTCTGGCGCTTCCCGACCGCGGAGTCCACCTACGCCCCTGCCGATCGCCGCCGGGGGGCGGATCTTCAGCCGGCGACCTCGACGGCGACCTGCATGCCTTCGAGCGCGCGGCCCGCGAAGCGCCGTTAGCCGCCGAGGCGCCGCCAGAACGACGGTTTCGGCGCGTCGGCCGGCTCCTCGCCGATCGCGCGGGCGGCCGCGAGGAAGTCCTCCGAGCGGAGCGTCATCAGCTCCTCGCGCTCGAGGTCCTCGAGCTCGGCGCCGGCGACCTGCGCGAGCCGGAGCGCCTGTGCGTTCAACGCCTGCTCGAAGAGCGTCCGGGCGAAGCGCGCGTTCCCGAACCCCTCGCCGCGTTCGGGCGCCGCGAGGATCCGGCGCACCGTCTCGAGCGCGCCTTCGCCGAAGCGGTACTCGTTCTCCGCCAGGAACTTGGCAGTGATCGCGAGCAGCTCGTCCGTCGAGTAGTCCGGGAACGTGATCTCGCGCGAGAAGCGCGAGCGGAGGCCCGGGTTCGAGTCGAGGAAGCGGTTCATCAGCCGCGGGTAGCCGGCGACGATCACGACGAGCCGGTGCCGGTAGTCCTCCATCCGCTTGAGCAGCGTCTCGATCGCCTCGGCGCCGAAGTCGAGGCGCTCCTCGGGCGCGGCGAGCGAGTAGGCCTCGTCGATGAAGAGCACGCCGTCCAGGGCGCGCCGCACGGCTCGCTCGGTCTTGATCGCGGTCAGCCCGACGTACTGGCCGACGAGACCGGGGCGGTCGACCTCGACCAGGTGGCCGCGACGAAGGAGCCCCATCGAGTGGTACATCTCGGCGAGCAGCCGCGCGACCGTCGTCTTGCCCGTGCCCGGGTTGCCGAGGAAGACGAGGTGCTGCGAGGTCGCGACCTCCGGGAGCCCGTGCTCCGCGCGCCGGCCCTGCACCTGGAGGAACGCGACGAGCGCGCGGACCTGCTCCTTCACGGTCTCGAGGCCGACGAGGGCGTCGAGCTCGGCCTGGAGCTCCTCCATGCTCCGCGGCGGCGGGGGCTTGCGCAGGAGGTCGAGCTGGTCGGCGATCCAGTCGGAGCCGCCGTCGCCGCCTCCGACCCGTAGGCGGTCGGTCAGCACGCGCAGGCCGTGCTGGAGGTCGTCGAGCGGCTTCGCCATACGACCTGCAACCTACCCCGCAGAAGGGCCTAGGCAGCGCTTTCGCCGGCCGCGGGCTCGGCGAGCTGGGCGTCGAGCGCCCGCTTGAGCTCGTCGATCGCGGACTCGATGGAGCTCTTTCGACGACCGAGTCGGCGGGCGACCTGATCCAGCGCGCGCATCGTGACGGGCGCCGCGCGCTCGACGGTACGCCGTCCGGCGGCAGTCGACCTGATCAGGTAGGAGCGGCCGTCGCTCGGATTCTTCGTTCGGCGGATGTGCCCCAGCGCGAGCAGCTCCTGCAAGCGGTCGGACAACGTCGTCGGCGCGACGCCCATCTCCTCGGCGAGCGCCGTGGGCGTGATCGGCTCCCGGATGCAGATCATCGACAGGAGTGCGTAGTGCGGGGTCCACACGCCTGCGGCCTTCAGCTCCCGTGTGACGAGCTGGTCGACGCGCTGAGCGGCGGTCCAGCTGTCCAGGAAGACATTCGTTCTATACGGCATCGGAAGTGATCCGGATTCGGATTATTGTACTACGGATCCGTGCTATCTTGGACGCCATGCGGAGGTGGCTAGTGGTTGGCTTGGTGGTCTCGATGGCCGTGCCGCTGGCAGCAACGACCGCAGCGGCGCCCGGGAAGCGCAAGCCGCGTCCCGTCCGGATCGTCGAGCCCGGCGCGCTCGCGCTCGACTCGAGGGGCGGCCTGCTGGTTGCCGACCGACGGTTGAACCGCGTCGTCCGCATCAATCTCCGATCGGGTAAGCGTCGCGTCGTCGTCACCGGACTCCGGGACATCGTCGCGCTCGCGTACGACGACCTCGGACGGCTCTATGTCGGCGCGGGCAACCGCATCTACCGAATCGGCGGCGGCACGAAGACGGTCGTCGTCGGCAACGGGCAGCGCGGACACACGGGAGACGGCGGGCCTGCGACAACAGCTTCGATCGCGGGGCTCAGCGGCTTCGAGGTCGACCACGACAAGAGCATCGTCATCGCCGAGTACGACAACTGGGTTCGCTTCGTCGACCCGAACGGGATCGTCAGCACCCTGGCCGGCACCGGAGAGGAGGGGTACGCCGGCGACGGCGGCCCGGCCCGTGCGGCTGCCCTCTCGCACCCGCACGACCTCGCGCTCAGGATCGACCGTGAGGTGATCGTCGCGGACTCGCACAACGGCGTCCTGCGTCGGATCGATCCCGCGGGGACGATCTCGACCTTCTCGGCCGGGTACCTCGCTCCTGTGGCGGTCAAGGGTGGTCCAGGCGAATCGATCTATGTCGCCGACGTCGGAGCGAACGCCGTGCTTCGGGTACCGGGCGGAGGCGGCCCGCCCAAGCGCGTCGGACGTGCGAACGGCCCTGCGAGCCTCGCCGTCGACACCCGCCGCAACGTGTACGTGTCCGAGGTCGCGGGCGTCCGGCGAGTCCTGCGCATCGCTCCGTCCGGCCGGGTCCGCGTGCTCGTGCGCTGAAAAAGAGCCCCGGCGCTTACGGCCTAAGCGCCGGGGCTCCGATGACCGCAAAAACCGGTCACGCCGCTGATCGGCAGAGGCGGGCGTTCGCTTTAGTCCGATCATGAGCTCGGGTTCACTCGATCGCGAACGACGTGCAGATTGTTAGCCACGTCGAACTTCTGAGTTAGAGTACAGCTCATCTTTCGCGATCTGACAGACGCGATGCAGGACTACGTCAAGGAGATCTACAAGCTCCGGCTCGAAGGCGAGC
The DNA here is from genome assembly GCA_963742635.1 of uncultured Actinomycetes bacterium. GTDB lineage: Bacteria > Actinomycetota > Thermoleophilia > Gaiellales > Gaiellaceae > VAXT01. Next base: position 652,260 of record CAVUMW010000001.1, on the reverse strand, counting down.
GGGCGACGACGTCGGCGATCGCGGCGCGCATGGGCGTGCGTCCGCCCTCGGTGACCGCGATGGTGAAGCGCCTGTCCGCGCTGGGGCTGGCCGAGCACGCGCCGTACCAGGGGGTCGAGCTGACACCGGCCGGGGAGCGCGTCGCGCTCGAGGTCATCCGTCACCACCGGCTGCTCGAGCTCTACCTCGCACAGGCGCTCGGGCTCAGCCTGGACGAGGTGCACTCCGAGGCCGACCGGCTCGAGCACGCGCTGTCCGAGGAGCTCGAGGCGCGCATCGACCGCTCGCTCGGCTACCCGACGCACGACCCGCACGGCGACCCGATTCCCGATGCGGAGCTCCGCCTCGACCGCAAGCGGCTGCGGACGCTCGCGAGCCTCGAGCCGGGCGACGAGGCGACGATCAAACGCGTCCCCGACGGCGACGACGAGCTGCTGCGCTACCTGACCAAGCTCGCGCTCGTGCCGGGCAAGAAGGTGAAGCTCCGGTCCGCGGAGCCGTTCGGCGGCCCGCTCACGGTTCGCGTCGGGAAGGCGGAGCACGCCATCTCCCGTGAGCTGGCCGGCGGCATCGGCGTCACGTGACCCGGAAGGGTCGTCCGCGCAGACAGCCCCTACGGGCCGTGTCGTCCGCGTCGAAGACGCGCTTCCGGGAGAGGCCCGCGTCCTGGAGGCGGCCGAGCGCTCGCTCACGGGGCGGCGACGCGGGGTGGCGGCGCTGACGCCGTTTCTCGGGCCGGCGTTCATCGCAGCGGTCGCCTACGTCGACCCGGGCAACTTCGCGACGAACATCGCGGCCGGGGCGAAATTCGGCTACGCGCTCCTGTGGGTCGTGCTCGCCGCGAACCTGATGGCGATGATCGTCCAGTCGCTGTCCGCGAAGCTCGGGATCGCGACCGGCAAGAACCTGGCCGAGGTCTGCCGCGACCGCTTCCCGCGGCGCGTGACCTACTTCCTGTGGATCCAGGCCGAGGCGATCGCGATGGCGACCGACCTCGCCGAGTTCACGGGCGCCGCGCTGGGCCTCTCGATCCTCTTCTCATTGCCGCTCTTCCTGTCGGGGCTCATCACCGCGGCCGTCGCGTTCGGAGTGCTTGCGCTCCAGGAACGCGGCTGGAGACGCGGGGAGGCGGTGATCACGGCGCTCGTGGGAGCGATCGTCGCCGGGTTCGCAATCGAGGTCCTCCTGGCGCCGGTCTCCGGGTCGGGCGTTGCCCGCGGGGTGCTGGTGCCGACGCTTCCGAACTCGGAGGCGACGCTCCTGGCCGTGGGGATCATCGGCGCGACGGTCATGCCGCACGTGATCTACCTCCACTCGGCGCTGACGCAGCGGCGGATCGTCGGGGTCGACGAGGAGGCGCGCCGCCGAATCTTCCGTTTCGAGCTGATCGACGTCGTGATCGCGATGGGCATCGCCGGTGCGATCAACATGGCGATGCTGGCGACCTCGGCTGCCGTCTTCCACACGAGCGGATTGCAGGATGTCGGCGACGACCTGACTGTGGTCGCCGACCAGCTCGGGGCGCACCTGCACGCGCACGCAGGCACGATCTTCGGGATCGCGCTGCTCGCGTCCGGGATCTCTTCGTCCTCGGTGGGGACCATGGCCGGGCAGGTCGTGATGCAGGGGTTCATCCGGCGGCAGATCCCGATCTTCGTCCGGCGGACGGTGACGATGCTCCCGGCCCTGACCCTGCTCGCGATCGGGGCGAGCCCCTCGCGCGCGCTCGTCCTCAGCCAGGTGTTCCTGTCCTTCGGGATCCCGTTCGCGCTGGTGCCGCTCGTCCTCTTCACCCGCGACCGCGAGCTGATGGGCGGGCTCGTCAACCGGCGCGTGACGACCGTGGCCGCGACCGTGGTCGCGACGGTGATCGTCTGCCTGAACGTGTACCTGCTCGAACAGACCTTCTTCGGCTGACGGGACCTAAACCACTCGGGCTCTCGTGCCGATGAGAGCTTTCGTGACTTCTGACAGGCGCATCCGAAGCCGCTCGGTCCTGGCCGTGCTCGCGCTCGCCGGGTCCGTCGCGGCCATCGCCGGTGGATCGGCGAATGCCGGCTCCCAGGCGGCGAACGGACGGATCGCGTACGTCAGCGACGCCGCGTGCCGCTTCGATCCGACGCTGAAGAACGAGGACATCTTCACGATGGCGCCCGACGGGTCGGGCAAGGCCGATCTCACGAGGAGCGCGAACCCGGATGGCAGCCCCGCGTGGTCGGCCGACGGGACGAAGCTCGCGTTCACCCGGCCCGGCAAGGCGAACAACGACGACGTCTTCGTCATGGGCTCGAACGGCAAGGCGCAGCGCAACGTGACCAAGACGTCGCCCGACGATGCGAACCCCGACTGGACTCCGGACGGATCGAAGATCACGTACGACGTCAGCGGGACGCAGGTCTTCGAGGCCAATCCGGACGGGACCGGCATGGCGCGGCTCGTGCCCGGGGGCTACGAGGCCTCCTGGTCGTCGACCGGCAAGATCGCCTACACGGGGACCGTCGAGCCGTCCAACGCGGAGATCTTCGTCGCCAATGCCGACGGCAGCGGCGCGCACAACGTGACGAACGCGCCGGGCTACGACGACGACTCGGCCGTCTGGTCGCCGGACGGGACGAAGATCGCGTTCGTGCGCTTCTACGGCGGCGCCGGCGAGATCTTCGTCATGAACGCCGACGGCAGCGGGCAGACGAACCTGACGAACGACCCCGCGAACGACGGCGACCCGACCTGGTCGCCCGACGGCTCGAAGATCGCGTTCACGACGAACCGCGGGCCGACCGGGGACAACGAGGTCTACGTGATGAACGCCGACGGGAGCAGTCCGGTCGACCTGACGAACAGCCCGGCGAACGAGTCCGACCCCGACTGGCAGCCCGTTTCGGGCACGCCGCCGGCCGGCCCGGGCCCCGACCGCCTCTGCAAGGTGCCGAATCTGCTCGGGCAGAAGCTCGGCCAGGCGCGCACGAAGGCCCGCAAGTCGGGCTGCGTCTCCGGCACCGTCAAGTACGCGCGGTCGAAGCGCCCGCGCGGCCGCGTCGTTCGGCAGACGCCGCGCAAGGGCCTGCGCCTCTGCTTCGGCGTCCACGTGAACGTCGTCGTCAGCCGCGGCCTCCGCTAAGAGCGTCAGCACCTTCGCCTAGCATTCGCGTTCGTGCGGAGGACCTGGCTCGCGGCTGCGCTCGTCCTCCTGCTCGCAGGTAGCGGCGCCTCGGCTCAGTCGTCGAGCGGCTGGCTCGTCTACGGCAACGACCTGGCGCGGAGCTCGTCGACGGACACCGCGCTGTCGCCGCCGTCCGTGCGGCCCGCCTGGTATGCGCCGCTCTCGGGGCGGGTCAGCGCCCAGGCGCTCGTGGCGCAGGACGTGCCCGCGCCGGGACAGCGGACGGTCTACGTCGCAACCTCGAAGGGCGTCCTCTACGCGCTGGCCGAGAACGGCTACGTGCGCTGGCGGGTCGAGCTCGGCCAGCTGGAGCGGGTCTGCCAGCAGATCGACGGGTACGGGGTGACCGGCACGCCGGCGATCGACCTCGGCACGCACGCGATCTACGTCGCCGACGCGTTCGGACGGATTCACTCGCTCGACCTCGCCACGGGAGCCGAGCGACCCGGGTGGCCGGTCACGGTCTACACCGACTTCCGGCGCGAGCTCGTCTGGGGGGCGCTGACGGCCGTGGACGGCTCGCTCTATTTCGGGACGGGCTCGTACTGCGACCGCAAGATGGTGAGCAAGGTCTTCCGCGTCGGCATCGCGACCGGAGGCGTCGCGCAGTGGGAGGTCGTGCCCAAGCGCCTCGGCGGCGGCGGCGGAGTCTGGGGGTGGGGCGGGCTCGCGTACAGCGCGGCGCGCGATTCTCTGTACGCGGTCACCGGGAACGCCTTCGAGGGCGGCACCAACCGGGGGAAGCGGTTCCGCGAGTACGCGGGGTACGGCGAGCGGATCGTGGAGCTCGGCCCGGACCTGCGCGTGCGGGCCTCGAGCCACCCGCATGACATTCGCCAGGTGAACGACCTCGACTTCGTCGGCTCGCCGGTGCTCTTCGGGCACCGCTCGTGCGGCGAGCTCGCGGCAGCGCTGAACAAGAACGGCTCCCTGTACCTGTGGCGCACGCGGCGTCTGGGCGCGGGCCCGGTCTCGTCACTCCGGCTGTCCAACCCGACCCTCGCCGCGCCGCTCCTCTCGCAGGCGGCCTACTCGCCGCGGACCCGGGCGCTGTACGTCGCGACGCCCGGCCGGCTCGTCCGCGTGAACGTCGACGGCAAGTGCCGTGCCCGCATCGGCTGGAGCCGGAAGGTCGGGAGCGGGCTCTTCAACGGCTCGCCGACGATCGCCGGGGACACCGTCTGGCTCGTCGAGAACGCGAACGCGGGCTCGGCCCTCGTCGCGTTCCGGGCGACGACGGGCGCGCCGCGCTTCCAGGCGCGACTCGCCGGACCGGGGTACGTCGCGCCGACGGTCGCCGGCGACCGGGTCTACGTCCCGCTGTACACGGGCGGCATGCAGGGCTTCGCGCTCGGCTCGGCGCTCGGCCGGCAGTCGGGCGGCGGCGGGAGCGGCCTGAACGAGTACCGGAGCTTCGCGGACGGGATCCACGGCTGGGCGAGCCGCGAAGACGGTGTCTACGCGACCGCTGACGGCGGCGCGACGTGGCGGCTCGCGTATCCGCGCAGTGCCGTGCGTGTCGCACTGGTCTCGCCCTCGAGCGGGATGATCGCCGTCGGGGATCGGATCTCCAGGTGCGGCTGTCGCCAGGTTCGGCTCTGGACGGCCGACGGCGGCGGGACGTGGACGCGGACGCCGCAGGCGGTCGGCTCAGGCTTCGCGGCCGCGGCCGGGACGCTCTGGTGGTGGCGCGGCGCGAGCCTCTACCGTGCGGCTGCCTGGCCGCCCGGTCCCCGCGGCCTGAAGGGGATCAGGGTCGCCCACGGCTCCGGTGCGATCGTCGAGGTCGAGCCGGTGCCGGGGGGCGCGGCCGCTCTCGTCACGCGCCGCGTCGGCGGCTTCGGCTTCGACCGGGCGCCCTTGCTCCGCCTGGTGCAGAACGGAACGGTTCGCAAACTGGTCCTGCCGCGGGTCGGCGGCGACGTGCTCGTGCGCTCGTTGGAGGTGGAGTGGCCCGAGATTGCGGTCCGCGGGGTCGACGTGACCGCGTTCACGCGGCGGGAGGAGGGGTCGATCCTCTGGCGCTCGCACGACGGCGGCGCGACCTGGACGGTGACCAGGAGCTAGAACTCGTGCTCGACCGCACCGGGTCGATGTGCGAGGACCACTGGGGGAACCAGGATCCGAGCTGCACCGATCTCTCGAACGCCAAGGCCGGCATCAAGACGTTCCTCGCGTACATGGACCCGACCCAGCAGCACGTGGGGCTCGCGGTCCTTCCGCCGGCATCGAGCATCGCGAACCGATGCGCGCAGCCGACGGCCGCGAACTACAACTCGAAGAGCTCGCCGTACACGATCGTCCCGCTGTCGAGCGACTTCATGTCGAACGGGCAGCTGAACCAGAACTCGAACCTCGTCAAGACGATCAACTGCGTTCAGGCCAACGACCGGACCGCCTATGCCAACGCGCTCGAGGCGGCCCAGGCCGAGCTCGACGCCAACGGCCGTTCGAACGCGCCGGACATCATCGTGTTCCTCTCCGACGGCGCCGCGAACATCGGCCCGACGTACTACCCGACCTCGTCTCCATATCGGATGCAGCCCTGTCACCAGGGTGTCTGGTCGGCCGCCGAGCGCGACCGGGAGGGCTGCGAGGCCTAGCGGTCTTGCTGCTTCTGCTCGAGCTTGATGAACTCGAGGTCTTCCTTGGTGACGACGAGGCTCGGGCCGACGGTGCCGATCCCGTTCGACTTGAGCTGGTTCATCGCGTCCTCGAGCGCCTTGCGCGCGTCGTCTTCGTTCTCCGCGACGTCGGCGCGGGTGGTCGAGCCGGAGCGGAATCTCACGTAGGCCTGCCACATGGTCGCGGGATCGTACCGGAGATCCCGCCACGATTCCGAGTGCCCGGCACTGGGACACGTCTCGAGGAGACCCGCGCGCCTCGGACAGGTCCCAGTGCCTGGCACTTGGACGTGCCCCGCAGAGCCGTGGTCAGGCGACCTCGGCGTCGAGATCGTCGTCGCTGCCGATCTGCTTGTTCCACCACTCGGACTCGCGGCGCTGCAGCGCGCCCTGAGCCTGTGCGACGTACGTGGCGAGCTGGTCCTCCTTCGCGCCGAGCTTCTCCTCGAGCTCGGCCACTGCCTGCTCGCGCGCCTCGAGCTTGTCGAGCCGGATCTCGAAGTCGGTCTCGTAGCGAGCCTCGCGCTGGTCGAGAACCTCTTCGCGCTCGTCGAGCTCCCGCGTGCGCTCGCGCATGCTCGCTTCGGTGTCGGCGAGCCGCTTCTCGCGCTTGCCGACACGGGCGAGGGCCGTCTGCGACAGCTCGGCCTCCTCCATGAACGCGGCCTCGCGCTCGTTGAGCTGCTGCTCGCGGTCCTCGAGCCTCTGCCTCAGGGCCTCCCGGGCGACGAGCTCCTGCTCGCGAGCTTCGAGCTGCTGCCGCAAGCGGTCGAGCTCGTTGCTCTGCGTCGTCTCGAGATCCGCCTCTCGCTGCCGGACTTCGGCTTCCTTGGCGGCCAGCTCCTGCTCGCGGGCCTCGATCTCGCCGAGGCGCTGCTCGAACTCCTCGACCTCGGCGCCCGACGACGCGAGCTTGCGCTCGAGGTCGGCCGTCTCGGCGCGGATCCTCTCCTGGCGGTCGTTGACGTCCGCCTCGCGGCGCCGGAGCGCCGCGTCCTCGGCGGCCGTCCTCGCACTCTCCTTCGCGAGACGCTGCTCGCCCTCGACGAGCCGCGTCTCGCGGCCCCCGAGATCCTTGTCGCGGCGCTTCAACTCGTTGTCGCGCCCCTTCAAGCCGCGGTCTCGCGCCGAGAGCTCCTGCTCGGTCTTCGCGAGCTTCTGCTCCCGAGCCGAGAGGTCCTGCTGCGTCTTGGCGAGCTTCTCTTCCCGCGTCGCGAGCTCCGTCGAGCGCTGGGCGAGCTCTGAGGAGCTCCTGCCCGCGAGTCGCTCGGCCTCCGTCAGCTCGGCGTCACGTGCGTGGAGCTCCTCCTGGAGCTCGGCGGCAGCAGACTGGGCTGCTGCGACCTCTTCCTGGAGCGCTGAGAGCCGCTTGCGCTCGGCGAGGAGCTCCTGGCGCTCCTGCTCGAGATGCTGCTCACGCTCCCGGATCTGGGACTCCGTGCCGGAGAGCCTCGCGCTGAGCTCCTCGAGCTTCGTGTGCTCGTGCGCGACTTCGTACTCCTCGCTCAACTTCCGCTCGTACGCCTCGACCTGCTCGGCGAAGGCCGCACGCAGCTCGAGCTCGCGCTTCTGCGCTGCTTCGAGCTGGGCGCGGAGATCCTCGACCTCCGGATGCGCGCCGTTCAGCTCGACCGTGGCCGGCGGGTCGAAGTCGTAGTTGACGTACTGCGGTTCGGGCTCCTGGACGGGCTCGGGCTGTGGCTCCTCCTCCAGCTCTGGGTGCAGCCGCTTCCGGAGCTGTGCGCGCAGGCCGGTTCCGAAGCCGCCTTCGACAGCTTCTGGCTCGGCCTGCTTGTTCTCGTCGAGGTTGTCGTCTTGAGCGCGGGTCATCGAGGGTTCGCTCCTAGCCGAAGATCTTCTGGACGTTGAGGATGGCCGGCCCGAGGATGACGAGGAACATCGCCGGGAAGATGAACAGCACCGTCGGGAACAGCATCTTGATCGGTGCCTTCATCGCCCGCTCCTCGGCCGCCGCCTGCCTGCGCAGACGGGCGTCGGCCGCCTGGACGCGGAGGATCCGGCCCAGGGTCGTGCCGAGCTGGTCGGCCTGGATGATGGCGCGCGTGAACGCGGAGAGCTCCGGTGCGTCGACGCGCTCGGACATGCGCTTGAGCGCTTCGGAGCGGCTTTCGCCGATCCGCATCTCGGAGAGGGTCAGCCCGAACTCGTCGGCCAGCGGGCCCTCCATGTGCTCCTTCAGCTTGGCCAGCGAGGCGTCGAAGCCGAGTCCGGCCTCGACGCTGACCGCGAGCAGGTCGAGCGCGTCAGGCAGGTCTGCGCGGACCTTCTCCTTGCGGCCGCGGGCCTTGAGCGTCAAGGCGTAGTCGGGGCCGAGGAAGCCGAGCGCGCCGGCCATCAGCGCGCCCATGACGAGCCCGCCGAGCCCGCGGCCCGCGCCCAGCATCGAGCCGATGAAGACGCCGACCAGAGCGAGCAGGGCCTTCAGCGCCAGGTAGCCGGTGGGCGAGATCCTGTAGCCCAGTCCGGCCGCCATCAGCCGGCGGCCCACGGAGTCCGGGCTCGAGCGCGGGTTGATCTTCAGCGCCCACCTGGAGAGGACGTCGCTGAGTGGAGCGACCACGCGCTCGCGCAGGCCCTCGTTGGGCGTGCCCGACGGTAGTTCCATCCGGCCGTAGGTCGCGGCGCGACGCACGGACACGGACCGCTGGCGTGAAGGAAGGGTGATGAACTCGCCGACCAGGAAGGCCGCGCCGGCGAGGCAGAAGACAGCGAGGACGAGTAGAAGAGTCATGTGGTCGTTACCCCTTGAACGAGACGATCTTCTTGAGGATCAGGGAACCGAAGGCCATCATTCCGAGGCCCGTGTAGATGAGCATGTGGCCCGTCGGTGTGTGGTACAGGGGCTCCATGTAGGTCGGGTTGATGACGGTGATGATCGCGGCGATGACGAACGGGAGCGCCACGAGCACGTACGCGCCCGCGCGTCCCATGGCCGTCAGGCCCTTCACCTTGCGAATGAACTGCTGGCGCTGGCGGACCGTGTCGGCGACCATGTCGACGAGCCCGGCGAGGCTGCCGCCGACCTGCTGCTGGATCTTGACGGCGGTGATCACGAAGTCGAAGTTCTTCGAGCCGAGCCGCTCGGACATGTCCGCGAGGGCCGTGTCCAGCGGCTTCCCGAGGCGTGCCTCGGCGAGCACCCGGTGGAACTCCTTGCTCGCGGGCGGGTTGCCCTCGTCGACGATCGTCTGCAGGCCGGCCTTGAAGCTGTGGCCTGCCTTGAGCGCCGCGGCGAGCGTGATCAGGACGTCCGGCAGCTGGTTCTCGAAGGCGCTGAGCCGACGGGTCGCCTTGAACCACACGAACCCGACCGGCAGCATGGCGCCACCGCCGAACGCGGCGAGCGTGATCAGCATCGACGGCGTCAGCATCGTGGCCAGCAGGCCGCCGATCAGCGCGCCGCCGCACATGACGTAGAAGACCTCGACCGTGCGGATCGGCAGGTCGCTGCGCTCCACGAGCCGGTCGAGCCGCTTCCAGAGCTTCCAGCCCTCGAAGGCGCTCTCGGTCGCGTTGAACAGCCCGGCCGCGGCCGCGAGCCGCTGCCGCTCCTGCTTGCGCTTCTTGGCGACGTCCGGCGCGAGGTGGGGCCCGATCCGCTTCTTCAGGCGCGCCCCCTTCACCGTCGTCATTGCAAGCGATGCGGCGAGAAGCACGATGAAGAACGAGACGATCGCCATCACCTGCGTGCCGAGGACGGTCCTGTAGAAGACCTTGGGGAGCAGGTGCGACGGCTTCGCGTCGGCCGAGCCGGGGCCGAGGCTCGCCGGCAGCGTGATCGACTTCGGAACCGACTTCTGGCTCTTCCACGTCGCCTCGAGGAACGCGGTGTCCCCCGGCCGGGCCGTGGTCGCGTAGTCGAGCATCCACGTGCGCCTGAGCTCTGACGCGATCGCCGCGTACTGCGCGCTCAGGGTGGCGCTCGAGGACGTGCCGTGGTACACGCCGCCCGTCTCCTCGGCGAGCTTGTGGAGCGGGGCGGGGTTGAACTTCGGGCTCTCGATCGCGACGACGTAGATCGACGCGCCGGCCCTGCGTGCGGCCGCGATCGCGTCGTCCAGAGACGCGGAGCTCCGCGTCTCGTTGCCGTCGGTCACGACGATCATCACGCGCGCCTCGAGCGGCTCGGTCGCGAGCACGTTCGAGGAGCGGACGATCGCGTCGTAGAGCGTGGTGCCCTGGACGGGGTCGACCTGGATCGACCTGAGCGCTCCGACGGAGTCGCTGCGCTCGGTCGAGAAGTCGGTCAGGAGCTGGGGCTTCGTGGCGAACGTGGCCACGGCGACCCGATCCTCGGCCGGCTTCGAGGCGACGAAGCTACGCGCCGCCGCGATGGCGTGCGAGAGCGGTGCGCCCCGCATCGACTGCGAACGGTCGATCGCGAGGACGACGGACTTCTCCGCGCCGAGGTTCTCCGCCCGGTCGATCCGGACGGACAGCCCGTTCTCGCGCAGCTTCGGGGCCTGCGAGCTCGGGTCGGAAGTCAGGACCGTGACGCGCATGATCGGGAACGAGCCCGTGTCGACGCTCCGGACCGAGACACCGGCGTTGGCCGCCGGCACAGCGAGGCCAATCGCCCCTGCAAGAGCGACTGCGATGAGACGCTTCCGGCTCATGAGAACCCGCCGAAGCTCGCGACGGCCAGGTTGGACCGGTAGCTGGACTGATCCTCGTCGAAGAAGTTCGGCTGCAGGGCGACTCCGTGCGCGGCCAGCTTGTCGAGGAAGTGCGGCTTCAGCCCGGTGGCCCCGAGCGGCGACAGCAGTCTCGTGGCGCCGCCGAATGCCGTGTCCTCATCCGGAGGCTTCGCGATGAAGATGTCCTGAAGCGTGATCACCTCGGACTCCATGCGGAGCACCTCGGTGATGTGGGAGATCTTGCGCGAGCCGTCCACGAGACGCGTGATCTGCACCAGCAGGTCGAACGCGCTCGAAATCTGCTCGCGGATCGCCCGCAGCGGCAGGTCGACGCCTGACGTGAGGACGAGGGTCTCGAGCCTGGACAGCGCGTCGCGCGGGGAGTTCGCGTGGATCGTGGTCAGCGAGCCCTCGTGGCCCGTGTTCATGGCCTGGAGCATGTCCAGCGTCTCGGCACCGCGGACCTCGCCGACGATGATCCGGTCGGGGCGCATGCGGAGGGAGTTCCGGACGAGCTCGCGGATGCGGATCTCGCCCTGGCCCTCGATGTTCGGGGGCCGCGACTCGAGCGTGATCACGTGCTCCTGCTGGAGCTGGAGCTCGGCGGCGTCCTCGATCGTGACGATTCGCTCGTCGCCGGGGACGAAGGCCGAGATCGCGTTCAGGGTCGTGGTCTTACCGGTACCGGTACCACCGGAGATGAGCACGTTCAGCTTCCCGCGGGTGCAGGCGGCGAGGAACTGCGCCGCCTTCGGGGTGAGCGACCCGAAGGCGATCAGGTCGTCCATCGTGTACGGGTCGCGGGAGAACTTTCGGATCGTCATCGTCGGGCCGCGCAGCGAGAGCGGCGGGATGATCGCGTTGACGCGGCTTCCGTCAGGGAGACGCGCGTCGACCATCGGCGACGACTCGTCGATCCGGCGGCCGACCTGGGAGACGATCTTGTCGATGATCCGAAGAAGATGCGCGTTGTCGGCGAAGGTCGCCGTGCTGCGCTCGAGCTTGCCTTCCCGCTCGATGAAGATCCGGTCGAAGTTGTTGACCATGACCTCGGTCACGGTGTCGTCCCGGAGCAGCGGCTCCAGCGGCCCGTAGCCGAGGATGTCGTCGGTGATCTCGCGGACGATGCGCCGCCGCTCCTCGCGGGTCAGCGGGGTGCGGTCGAGTGCCAGCTGCTCCGTGACCTCGCGCAGGACGCGCTCGTTCAGGTTCTCGTTGGTCTCGGTCGTGAACAGGTGCGGCCCGAGCTTCGCGATGCACGCGTGGTGCACGCGCGTCTTCAGCTCGGCGTACGGATCGGAGGGCTGGTCCGTCTTCTGCTGCTCGCCGATGGCCGGGCCCGTCGAGAGCGCGGTTGGCTGCTCGTCCTGAGCGGCGTCGCCGTTCTCTCCCTTGATGCGGTCGTGAAGGCCCATGATCTAGCTCCCGTTCTTTCCGAGGAACCGTCGCTTTCCGTTCTCGGCGGCCTTCGCCGGCATCAGGCTCTTCGCCATCTCGCGGACCGCACGGCCGAAGTCCGACTTCGGGTCGGAGAGCACGGCCGGGTTCGAGCGGTTGACCGCCAACGGCACGACGCGGTCGCTCGGCACCTCGAAACGGATCTTCGTCTCGAGCGCGGCCTCGACCTCGCCCTTCTTCATGCCCACGTTCGAGTTCGCCCGGTTGAGGACGACCCGGACGCGCTCGACGGGGAAGGACAGGAGCTGCAGCGTCTGGAGGCTCAGCCGGACGTTCTTGATCGTCGGCACGTCGAGCCCGCAGACGAGGAGCAGGTCGTCGGACTGGTCGAGCGTCGCCAGCATCGGCCCGTGGAAGAACGGGGACGTGTCGACGACGATCACCTCGTACGACTCCTTCGCGACCTCCATCAGCCGGGCCAGCTTGGCCTCGGTGACGAGCTCGGCGTCCTCGGGCCGGATCGGGGCCGGCAGGACGTCGAGGCCCGACGAGTGGCGCGTCGTGTAGCCCGCGAGCTTCTCGGGGTCGAGCTCACCCGGAGCGGTGACGAGGTCCTGAATCGTCTTCTCCGGCTCGATCCCGAGCATGATCGCCGCGTCCCCGAACTGCAGGTCGAGGTCGAGGAGCAGCGTCTTCTTGCCCGCGTTCTTCGCGAAGCAGACGGACAGGTTCGTCGCCGTGACGGTCTTGCCGGTCCCGCCCTTCGGCGAGAACACGGTGATCACCCGGCCGTTGCCGGCCGTGTGTCCCTTCTTGCTGCGCCGGCCGGAATGGCTCGCCTTGCGGATTGCGAAGACGACGTTCTCGGTCAGCTGCGGAAGAAGCAGCACGTCCGCGACGTCGGCGTCGAGCGCCTCCTCGAGCAGGGCCGAAGCCTCGCCCGAGGCGACCAGGACGATCGGCGCCTGTGTGTACTCGCGGATCGCCGCGATGTCGTCGGCGGGCAGCGCCGAGCTGCGCGTGGCGTGCAGCACAGCCTGGAGGTGTCCACCGGTCAGCGCGCCGGCTCCTGCACTCACGTGGTCCGCGTGGCCCACGAGCTCGAGCTCCGAGTGACGCCCGAGGGCGTCACTCAGCTCGGCCAGGCCTTCGCAGTTCCCCGTGATGAAGACGCGCGTCTTCTCTCGTGTCTGCGCCTCGACGGTCGTCATTGTCCGCTCCTTGCGCGGTGGCGCTGGCGGCCGTTGATGCCGTCGACCGCGTTCGTCGTGGCGTTGTTGACCTCTTCTGGGCTGTCCGACGGATCGCTGATCGGGCGGAGCTGGAGCGACCAGTCGCCGTTGTTCACGACCCACCAGAACTTCGTGGCCTGCGAGTCGGTCAGCGCAAGCATCACGGTGAACCCTTCGTTCGGGTTGCTGCTCAGGTGGCTGGAGACGCTGTTCGTCTCCGGAGCCTGGAGGACGAGGATGTTGCGCAGAAGGACACGGCTGACGTGGTTCTGGCTCGTCTCCGGCAGCAGCCAGTTGCCGAGGATGTCGACGCGGTCGCCGTCCTTCAGCGTTCCGTTCAGCAGCTGCGGGCCGCTCCCCGGCACCTCGACGGCGCGGAGGTTGCCCTTCAGCTGGGCCTGGACGCCCTGCTCCTGCGCGGTGCGGAAGCGGCGCGTCGAGACCTGCTCGCCGGCGTAGATCGGCTCCACGGCGACGAGCTTGTCGATCTGGCTCGGCTGGGAGATGGCGCCGGGCACGACGCTTCGACGCGGAACCTGCTCGACCTTGAGCATGCTCCCCTGCGCGATGTCGGACCCCTGCGTGCCGAGCGCGATGTCGCGCGCGGCCACGTAGACGGGGACCTTTGACTCGCCGTGCTGGACGCTCCGCTTGTAGTTCGTGACGTAGAACGTCGTCAGCAGGGCGGCGACGACCGCAAGTGCGATTGCGATCCCGATGTTCCGAAGTCGATATGTCATGGCGGCGGGTCTCTTTCTCCTTTTCGGTTAGTTGGTCAGCTCGACTTTGTGCACCCCGAGCCCTGGGGCCCCACCCCCATTGCCACTCTCAGCTGGAACTCCGTCGGTCGTGTACCGGGTGAAATGGCCGTTGATCGTCCCGGTGCTGCCGTTCGTGGTGTACGAGTCGATGACGAAGCCGACCCAGCCGATGATGTCGTACAGCGCGTTCGAGCCAGGCCCCTTGAGCAGCCGGTAGACCGGGAACAGGAGCTCGTGCCCGATCTGCTGGTCGAGCGCGTTCGTGAACTGCGAGTTGTTGAAGTCGGCGCCCGTGGCCGCGTCGTACTTGCCGATCTGCAGATCGTGGTCCTGGTATCCGTTCAGGAGCCAGTCGGCCAGCGTGCCGGCGCCGACATTCTGAGCGCCCTGGCCGTTGAGGTTGATCAGCCCGAAGGAGCCGGCGGCGTCCTTGCCGCCGGACTGGTGGATGTCCTCGAGGCTGAGCTGCGTCGGCGTCCCGAAGGTCGGACTACACGTCGGGTTCTGACCGCGCGTGCAGTTCAGCAGCGGGTGCTTGTAGTTGACGGTGATCGGCGCGATGCCGTTCCGGATGCCCTGGACGTTGTACGCGCGGGCAGTCGCGGATCCGGACACGCTCACGTTCATGAACTTCGAGCCGAAGATGCGCGCGAAGAAGCCCGGCGAAGCGCCGGTGACCTTGACCTTGATCGTGTCCATCTCGTAGCCCGACTGCGTGAACGTGATCTGCGGCGCACCCGTGCCCGGTCCGGTGCGTCGTTCTTGTTGCGTACTGCGTGGCGAGTGACGTAGGCTGCCGCCGTGTCGGGAAGCACCGCGGCGCCCGCGAGAGCGGACGCATCCGCGGTCGCCTGCGCCGAGCGATGGGCCCGGTACCACGAGCCGACATCGACGACCAGCGCGGCAAAGCCGAGCAGGACGACCATGAAGACGACCGTCAGCACCATCGACTGGCCGCGCTCGTTGTTGTTTCTCATTTCCGCATGCTCCATTTCTTGATGGGAGTCGTTTCGGTACGGGGAGGAAATTTCTTTAATCGACGAGGGAGATCGATCGAACGCCGAAGTCGTCGTTGGTCGAGCTCTCGCTCTGGATGCCGTCCCAGATCATGCGCGTGAAGGAGCCGAAGAGCTTCCCCTTGCCGCCGATCGAGTAGCCGGTCAGGTGGAAGCCGACCCAGCCGATGACCTCGTAGTCGAAGCCGGCCCCCTGGGCGCGCACGTGGCGGTAGACCGGGAACAGCAGGTCGGTGCCGATCCGGTCGTCCAGCGCCGTGCGGACATTGCCGGAGTTGAACTTCGAGCCCGGGTCGGAGTAGTACCAACCCAGCGGCATGTACGCGTTGAGGCCCGTCTCGACCCAGTCGCCGAGCGTCTTGGAGCTGGTGCCCCCGCGGCTGCCGTCGATGTTGATGATGTGGAAGGCGCCCGGCCCGACCTTGTCCAGATCGAGCGTCGTCGCCTGGTTGAAGCACGGCAGCGGCTCGCACTGGAGCATCGGGTGCATGACGTCGACCGCGAACGGCGCCGCCCACTTGGGCTGAGCCGGTGGAGCGGCCAGCGCCGTGGCGTGGGCGCGCACGGTGACCGAGTCGAGCCCGAAGAGCTTCGCGAACACACCGGGCACCGCCTTGCGAGCGGTGACCTGGATCTGGTCGTTGGCGACTTCCTTCGAGGAGAAGGTGATGTCCGAGCCCGTGACGCCGCCGCCGTTCCGGTCTGGCGTACGTGAGGGCGAGGCTCGCCGCCTGGCCCGTGCTCTCAGGCAGGGCGGTCGCGCCGGCGAGCGCTGCCGCATCCGCGTTGTTCTGCATCTGGCGATGCGCCCGGTACCACGCGCCGACGTCGACGACAACAGCGGCCATCCCGAGGATGACCGTCATGAAGACAAGCGTAAGGATCATTGCCTGGCCGCGCTTGCTTTTGATCTTGATTCTCATTCCACACGCTCCGTGGTTGTGCTCGAGAGGCGGCCTGATTTAGAGATGATCCCGAACAGGCTGATCGAATAGGGGTACGTCGCAACGACGGTGACATCCGCTCCCGGCTGCCAGGTCGAGGTGCACGTGGCAGTGAGGTCGGTCGCCTTGAGGTTCGTGGCGGACGCGCGGACTGCGGAGGTACACGCGCTCTGCGGATTCGGCAGGTGGCGCGACACGGCACCCTTGCGGGCGCCGGCGCGGGTCGCGTCGGTCAGCTGCACCCAGTTGTTGAACACGATGCCGAACTGGATGACTGCGAACAGCAGGAACGCCAGGATCGGGAGCACGAGAGCGAACTCGGTAACCGACTGGCCGTCCTGATTCTTGAGTGAAATCCGCTTCATCGAAATCTTTCGGTTTGGGGTCATGCCGCTTGCAGATGCCACAGCTTTAAGACGGGTGGGCTCTTCGTGGGAAGAGCCCACCCTCGATGTCTTGCCATTAGGCCTTAGGTGATGTAACCGGCGACCCGAGTAATGGCGTTGACGATGTTGCCGGAGAGGAGTGCGAGTGCGCCGAAAACGGCGATCGTGATCACGGCCAGGACGACGCCGTACTCGGCCATCGTCTGCCCCTCCTCACGCTTGAACGCGTCAAAAAGCTTAAGCACCTGATTCACCTCCCTCCTTCGGATCAGGCGAGCCTTTCGGCGCGCCACCGCACTACGACTTGTGGAAAAAGCGATTGAGTGGTTCGACTGGCCGGCTGAGCCGTACGCAATCGGGGTGAGTTGTTCGGGCAAGCGGTGGAACCTCCGAGGAAACGTCGTCGGCGGGCTCGCGCCGCGCCGAATGATTGGCTCAGTCGTTCCCAGTAATCGCCCTGCGCGAGCGCCCGGCAATCCCTCGCTTTGGGGATCCGCCCGGGGGATCCCCCTTTCTGGTGAGTGGCGCGGCCCTCAGAGGCCGATAGCTCTCTCGATTCCGTTGCGGCCGCGGATGTCAACTAGAGATCCGCGCCGATGTGGCGGCCCTCGGCGCTCGAAAACAAGGAACGGAGCAGGCAAATGCCACAAGGGACACAGAGAACCGGGAAGAGCCTGGCCCACGTGCTCTTCCTCTCGGCTGCGCTCTCGCTCCTGAGCACACTGGTGCGAAGGGAGCGCAGGCAGCTGGTGCTGACGGCCCGCGACCGGCGGAAGAAGGTCCGCGTCGCCCCGAGAAGGATCGCTGCGAGCCTCGCGTTCGCGACGCTCTTCTTCGCGGGCGCCGCCCTCTCCGCGGGAGCGGGGAACGGCGTCGTGCAGATGATCGATCCGTCGAGCGAGTCGGCGCAGAGCTTCGACGCAACGACCGACACGACCGACACGACGACCGACACGACGACGACCACCGCCTCGACGGACCCGTCGGAGGACACGTTCGCCAGGACGCCGTCCAACGGGCAGCGCACCGAGGGCACCTCGCAGCCGTCGTCGGACACCTGGGCGGCTCAGACCAGCCGTTCGGAGACGCCGCCCGTGAGCCAGACGCCGGCGCCCGCCGGGAACTCGCAGTCGAACACGCACGCCGCCGGCGTTCGCTCCGCGCTCAGGGCGCGGCTCCACGCCGGGCTCTCGAAGCCGGGTGTCGCCTCGACTGCTCAGGCGCGGCCGGGCAGCGCCCAGATCGTCCCTGCACGTCTGCTTCGCCCGAAGATTCCGCCCGTGATCAAGGCGGTCAAGGCAGCTCCGCTCCGCAAGGCGATCGAGCGCGAGCCCGAGGCGGACGAGCCGAACGTGGCCGCCACCGTGTGGCTGTACCGCGACCTACCGGATCCGACGCCGCCCTCGCGCCGTCTGAAGCCGGCCTTCGCCCGCCAGCTCGCCCGCGTCTCGAAGCGGAATCACGTGGACTGGGCGCTGGCCCTCGCAGTCCTTCGCGCGCGCGGGGACCGTGGGGCCGTGCCGGCCTCCGGGGCGCAGCTCCGGTCGCTGACGAAGCGTCTCGCCCACCAGGGCGCGAAGCGCGACGCCTGGGGCTCGGTGCTCTCACTCGAGGGCAAGACGTCGTTCGCCGACCGCACGATCGCGCTCAAGAACCTGTACCGCGCGGTCGGGCTCCAGGCGCTCGTCAAGGGCTTCGATTGGGACAAGCCCCACCTCGAGAAGCAGATCCTGAACGACAAGCGGATCACCATCTATCCGGGTGGCCGGTCCGACATCGAGAACCACCGCGTCAACGTGCGCGTGCTCGCGATGATCGCGTACCTCGCCGAGGCGCACGGTCAGGTCACGGTCTCGTGCCTGATCAGCGGGCATCGGCTCTACGCGCGCCCGGGCGTGATCTCGGCGCACATCTACGGGCTCGCCGCGGACATCTCCGAGGTGGGCGGTGTCCCGATCCTCGGGCACCAGCAGCCCGACGGCTCGATCACCGAGAAGTCGGTGCGGGAGATCCTGCTCCTCCCGGTCGAGATGCAGCCGCGGCAGGTCATCTCGCTGCTCGGCCTCGGAGGACCCTCGTTCCCGCTGGCGAACCACTACGACCACATTCACGTCGGGTACTAACGACTGATGAAGGAAACGACTCTCACGCGGGCTGACGGGACGGTTGTCTGCGAGCGGTGCACGCTCGCCGACTCCCCGGTGGCCCGCATGAGGGGCCTGCTCGGACGAGACGGGCTGGAGCAGGGCGAAGGGCTCCTGCTCCGGCCCGCCTCGTCGATTCACACGTTCTTCATGCGCTTCCCGATCGACGCCGTCTTCCTCGATCGGGAGCTCGCCGTCGTCGGCATCGAGGACAGCATCGCTCCGTGGCGCGCGGCTTCCCAGCGCGGGGCGAAGGCGGTGCTCGAGCTTCCGGCCGGCGAAAGCTCGCGCCGCGGGCTCGCGGTCGGCGACCAGCTCACGCTCGCCGCCTAGCCCGCTCGCCCTGCGGCTTGCGCCGCACAGCGCTTTGCTCTAGCTTCGCAGGCGGAGTCTGCCGAGAGGAGCACGCATGGAGCCCACCCAGGACAGACCGGGGTCCGAGGACACGGCGTCGCAGAACGGAGCGGTCGTCACAGCCAATGAGGTCACGCGCCGCTACGGCGAAGGCGACACGGCTGTCGACGCGCTACGCGGGGTCACGCTCGATGTGGCGCCTGCCAAGCTGACGGCGATCATGGGGCCCTCGGGGTCCGGCAAGTCGACCCTCATGCACATCCTCGCGGCGCTCGACCTGCCGACCTCCGGCTACGTGACGCTGGCCGGGACGCGGCTCGGGAACCTGAGCGACACCGAGATCACGAAGCTTCGCCGCAAGCACATCGGCTTCATCTTCCAGTTCTTCAACCTGCTCCCGATGCTGACCGCGGAGGAGAACATCCTCCTCCCGCTCTCGATCGCCGGGAACAAGCCGGACAAGGACGAGTTCGAGGAGCTGCTCGGCCGGGTCGGGCTGAAGGACCGGCGGTCGCACCGGCCGTCGGAGCTCTCGGGCGGCCAGCAGCAGCGGGTCGCCGTCGCGCGTGCGCTCGTCGCCAAGCCGACGGTCGTCTTCGCCGACGAGCCCACGGGGAACCTCGACTCGAAGACGAGCGACGAGATCCTCCAGCTGCTGCATGAGGCAGTCGAGAGTTACGACCAGACGATGGTCATGGTCACCCACGACGCGAAGGCGGCGACGATCGCCGACCGCGTGCTCTTCCTCGCCGACGGACAGATCGTCCGCGATCTCGGCCGCGCCGACGAGGAGCACATCATGGAGACGGTCAAGGAAGTCACCCTGACGTGATCCGGGTCGCGCTCCGCGGGCTCGCGGGGCGGAAGCTCCGCGCCTTCCTGACGGCGCTCGCGATCGTGCTCGGCGTGGCGATGGTGAGCGGCACGTTCGTGCTCACGGACATGATCGACCGCGCGTTCAACGACATCTTCACGCAGTCGTACGCGAACACGGACGCGTACATCAGCGGGAAGTCGCCCGGCTTCAACTTCCAGGGTGAGCCAGGTGGTGCCGCCGTCGGTCCCGGCGAGCCTCCTGCCGACCGTGCGCAAGCTTCCGGACGTCCAGGCGGCCGCCGGCACACGTCGCCGACGAGTCCGCGACGAAGATCATCGACCGCAACGGGAAGCCGATCACGACGGGCGGCGCGCCGACGTTCGGGTTCGGGCTCGACTATTCGCTGCCGCAGTTCAACCCGCTCAAGCTGACGGCCGGGCGCTGGCCGCAGCAAGCCGGACGAGGTGGTGATCGACAGCGGGACCGCCGGCGACCAGAACTACAAGGTCGGCGACACGATCAAGGTCGCGACGCTGAAGCCGGTGCGGCCGTTCAAGCTCGTCGGCATCGCGCAGTACGGGAGCGTCGGCTCGATCGGGAGCGCCACGTTCGCGACCTTCACGCTGCCCACCGCTCAGGAGCTCCTCGACCGCAAGGGTCAGCTCGACGCGATCTCGGTCGTCGGCGAAGCCCGGCGTGTCGCAGGAGCAGCTCGTCGCGCAGATCAAGCAGGTCGTGCCGCTGAACAAGGTCGACGTCCGCACGCGGGCGCAGCAGGTGAAGGAGGCGAAGAAGTCGGCCTCGTTCACGAAGATCATCAAGTACTTCCTGCTCTCGTTCGCGACGATCGCGCTCTTCGTCGGGGCGTTCGTGATCTTCAACACGCTGTCGATCACGGTCTCACAGCGGATCCGCGAGTTCGCGACCCTGCGGACGATCGGTGCCTCCAGGCGCCAGCTCTTGACCTCGGTCACCATCGAAGCGTTCGTGATCGGGCTGCTCGGGGCGATCATCGGGCTGTTCGCCGGGATCGGGCTCGCAGTCGGCCTGAACGCGTTCTTCAAGGCCGTGAACAACGACCTGCCGACGACCGGGCTGATCGTCGCGCCGCGGACGGTGATCATCTCCTTGCTGATCGGGGTCGTCGTCACGCTGGTGGCCGGGCTCGCTCCGGCGGTCAAGGCGACGAAGGTGCCGCCGATCGCCGCGGTGCGCGAGGGCGCGACGCTCCCGCGCGGGCGGCTCGCTCCGTTCCTGCCCTTCATCGCGATCGTGCTCGTCGCGCTCGCGGTTGCGCTCCTCGGCTACGGCATGTTCACGAACACGCTTGCGACCGCCGTCCGGCTCATCTCGCTCGCGCTCGGGTGCCTCGTGCTCTTCATCGGCGTGGCGCTGCTCTCGCCGCGGCTCGTGCCCACGCTCTCACGGATCGTGCGCCCGATTGCGAAGTGGGTGATGCTCGGCGGTCAGCCTGCTCGTCTATCCGACGCGGCTCGGCGCCTGGCTCTTCAGGCGGGGTCTCTACGCGCGCGGGCATCTCGGCGCTGCAGCGGACCGGCGCCCTTCTCGGCGGTCTGCTCATGCTGCTGGTCATCGGGCCGGGGCTGCTGTTTGCGGCGGCCTGGGCGATGCGCTACCTGAGCACCGCGATCGGCTGGGGGTTCGTCGCCGCCGTGCTCGTGACCGAGGTCGTGCTCGTCGTGTGGGTGGTGGTGTCGGTGATCCGTCGGCTCCGCGGGCGAGGGTTTGCGAGCGACCGGCCCGGATCTCCGCTTCGATCCCGCCACCGACCGTCTCTCCGGCGAGAACACCCGCCGGAACCCCGGCCGCACCGCTGCCACGGCTGCAGCCCTCATGATCGGGCTCGCGCTCGTGACCTTCATCGCGGTGCTCGCCAACGGCATGAAGCAGTCGAACCGCCGCGCGATCGAGCGGCAGGTGAAGTCGTCCTACATGCTCGTTTCGGCGAACGGGTTCGACTCGATCTCGCCGAGCGCCGGAGATGCGATCGCCAAGGCGCCGGAGGTTGCGGTCGCCTCGAACGTCCGCTCCGGTGTCGGAAAGGCCTCGGGCTCGGTGCAGCAGATCACCGGTCTCGACCCGAAGACGATCTCCCAGGTCTACAACTTCGAGTGGAAGGACGGATCGAACGCGTCCATCGACAACCTGGGGCCGTACGAGGCGATCGTCGACAAGGCGTTCGCCGACAAGAAGGACCTCTCGGTGGGATCGCGCTTCAGCCTCCTGACGCCGAAGGGCGAGACGTTCCCGCTCGAGGTGAAGGGCGTCTACAAGGCGCCGCCCTTCTACCCGCTGCTCGGAGAGGTGAGCATCTCGCTTCCGTTCTTCGACAAGCTCTACGAGCGCCCGCAGAACCTGTACACGTTCCTCGACGTGAAAGGTGGGGCGAGCGATTCGACCCAGGCCGGGCTCGAGCGGGATCTGGCGAACTTCCCGGACGCGAAGGTCGAGACCCGCGGCGCGTGGATCGACGCCCAGGACAAGGACTTCGACAACTTCCTGCTGCTCCTCTACGTCCTGCTCGCGCTGGCCGTGGTCGTGAGCCTCGTGGGCATGATCAACACGCTCGTCCTGAGCGTCTTCGAGCGGACGCGTGAGCTCGGGATGCTGCGCGCCGTGGGCATGACGCGAAACCAGGTGTCGCGGATGGTGCGGCAGGAAAGCGTGATCACGGCGTTGATCGGGGCGGCGCTGGGGCTGCCGCTCGGCGTCTTCCTCGCGGTGCTCGTGACCCGCGCGCTCTCGCAGTTCAACGTGGAGTTCGTGCCGCCGTGGAAGAACCTGATCGGGTTCGCGATCGTCGCGATGATCGCCGGCGTGCTCGCGGCGGTCGCGCCTGCACGACGCGCCAGCCGCCTGAACGTCCTGCGCGCCCTCCAGTACGAATAGGTCAGCGCTGACCGGTGCGCTCCCCGCGGGAACGCGCATACTGGTTGCATGACGGAGCGCGAGGAGCTCCAGGCGCACGTCGCGGCCCGCCGCGAGCTCGGCCCCGAGTACGAGCCTGAGCTCGTCGACTCGTTCCTCGAGCGGGTCGAGGGCAAGCTCGACCAGCGCCACCGCGGCAAGGCTGCCCGGCGCCACAAGGAGCACCACGCGATCACGCCGCTCGTCCTCGGGTCGCTCGCGCTGTCGATTCCGTTGATCGCAGTGGCCGGCGCCCAGGCCGGCGCCGTTCGGCGTCGCGATGGTCTGCATCGCGATCGTGCTCGTCAACCTGTTCGTCGCTCGACGCTAGGCGCGCACTTGGAGCTGACCGACTACCGCGGGCGTTTCCCCATCCTCGCGGAGACGACGTACCTGATCAGCCACTCGCTGGGCCCGATGCCTGCCGAGGCCGAACGCCGCCTGGCCGAGTACGCGCACGCGTGGAACACGCGCGGCGTCCGGGCCTGGGGCGAGGGCTGGTGGGAGCTGCCGGTGACCGTCGGCGACCAGATCGCGCGCCTGATCGGGGCGCCGCCGGGCTCGACGGTGATGCACCAGAACGTGACGATCGCCGAGGCGGTCGTGCTCTCGTGCTTCGACTTCCGCGGAGAGCGCCGGCGGATCGTGTACGAGGAGGAGAACTTCCCGTCGGTCCGTTACCTCCAGCAGGCGCAGCAGGCCCGCGGCGCCGAGATCGTCGTCTGCCGCGACGAGGAGGAGATCGTCGCCGCGATCGACGAGCGGACGCTGCTCGTGCCGATCAGCCACGTCATCTTCAAGACCGGGCGCATCCAGGACGTCGAGCCGATCGTCGAGCGCGCCCACGAGGTCGGTGCGCACGTCGTGCTCGACGCCTATCAGTCCGTCGGCAGCGTGCCGCTCGACGTGACGGCGTTGAACGTCGACTTCGCGGTCGGCGGGAGCGTCAAATGGCTCTGCGGCGGCCCGGGCGCGGGCTGGCTCTACGTCCGCCCCGACCTCGCGGCGACGCTCGAGCCGACGCTCGTCGGCTGGCAGGCGCACGCGCGCCCGTTCGGCTTCGAGCCCGAGCTCGAGTACGCGCAAGGAGCCCGGCGCTTCCTGACCGGCACGCCGAACGTGCCCGGCCTGTACGCGGCGACCGCGGGCTACGACATCGTCGAGGAGATCGGGGTCGACCGGATCCGCGCCAACTCGGTGCGGCAGACCGAGCTGCTCGCGGGATTGCTCGACGAGGCGGGCTTCGAGGTCGTGAGCCCGCGCGACCCGGAACGGCGAGGCGGTTCGATCGTCGTCCGCACGCCTGACTTCCCGGCCGTGCACGCGCAGCTCGACAGGCGCCAGATCATCTGCGATTTCCGCCCCGACGTCGGTCTGCGGCTCGGGCCGCACTTCTTCACCACGGACGACGAGATCGAGCTCGTCGTGTCCGCGCTGCGCGAGATCGTCGCGTCTCGGTCGCCCGCCGGAGCGCGCTAGCCGAGCCGCTCGAGCAGCCGCTTCGCGTACTGCGGAGCGGTGGGCTCCTTCTCGTGCTGGAAATAGGCGTAGACCTCGATCCCGTTCGCGAGCAGCGGGCGGACGTCGTCAGCGATCCGCTTGATCGCCCGGTCGGTGTACGGCGGCTCGCGGAAGCGCAGGTAGCGGAACGGCGCCTTCGCCTCGAGCTCGTTGGTCATGACCGCGTTCTCCGGCAGCTCGACGCCGGCCCACGACTCGTGCTTGAAGTCGAATGCGATCCGCAGCTCCGGGTCGAGCGAGCCGAGCGCAAAAGCGAGGAACCCTTCGTCGCGCCTCTGGGTGACGAGGATCCGGATCGGCCCCAGCCGCTCCCCGAGCAGCTTGACGCCCTCCTCGAAGGTCGCCGCCTGCCGGAGCTGCCACGCCTGCATCTTGACCGCGAACCGAAACGTCGAAGGCGTCTGCTCGGCCCAGCGCCGGAACTGGTCCTCGCCCGGAATCCGGTAGCCGGTCGAGTTCAGCTCGACGCTCGGGAGGCGCTCCGCGTAGCGGCCGAGGAACTCGTTCGGCTTCGTCCCGGCCGGGTAGAAGTCGGGCCGCCAGGACGAGTAGGACCAGCCGGAGGCGCCGACATAGAGCCCCGGTACACTCGGCTTCGTGGCCGTCACGCCCGAAGTCCTACCCGATAACCAGGTCCAGGTCCTCGATCACGGCTTCGTACGACTCGACGACGCCATGGCCGACGACCTCTCGGTCGTCAACGGAGCTCGCGTCAGCTTCGCGCGCCGCAAGGAGGAGATGGACGAGTCGGACGGGGGCCTGATTCGCTTCCTCATGCGCGAGCGCCACGGCACGCCGTTCGAGCACAACTCGTTTCGCTTCCACATCCGTGCGCCGATCTTCGTCGCGCGCGAGTGGTTCCGGCACCGGGTCGGATCCTTCAACGAGTTCAGCATGCGCTACGCGAAGGCGACCGACGAGTTCTACGTGCCGGAGCCGGAGGACGTTCGGACCCAGGTCGGCAAGCCGGGGTCGTATTCGTTCGAGCCGGTGTCGCCGGAGATCGCCGAGACGACGCGCGACGAGCTCAGAGCCGTCTACGAGACCGCGTACGAGACGTACGAGAAGCTGGTCGAGCTGGGCGTCGCACGCGAGCTCGCCCGCTGCGTGCTCCCCGTCGGCGCCTATACCGAGTTCTACTGGACGGTGAACGCGCGGGCGCTCATGAACTTCCTCTCACTCCGCGCGGCCGAGACCGCCCAGCGGGAGATCAGGCGTTATGCCGAGGCGTGCGAGGTCTTCCTCGCCGAGCGCATGCCGGTCACGTACGCGGCGTTCGTCGCGAACGAGCGGACCGCGCCCTAGCTAGTGATCTGAGCGCTGACGACCGGCACGGTCTTGTGGTCGCTGTGGACCCAGCGCGCGAGCTCGAGCCCGTCGAAGTTCGCCGGGTCGTACGCGACCGGGAAGCGGAGCGTCGTCGAGCGGGGCCCGCCGACGTTGAAGCTTCCGCAGACCACGACCGGCTTGCCGTCCTTCGTCATGTAGAGGACGTAGTAGTCGCTCGCCGGAAGCTTCTGCAGGCCCTCGACCTTGACGAGCATGGGCGTGTTGCCGTTCGCGTCGCGCGGGCCGAAGCGGACGACCGCCTGCGCCTTGCTGTTGGTGAGCGCAACCGTCCGGACGGACTCGAAGTTCTTGCTCGTGTGCCGGTAGCCGGCGAGGTACCCGCCCACGAACGCGATCAGGGCGATCGCGGCTGCGAGGGCGAGCGCCGCGCCGATGCGGCGGCGCGGAAGCCCCGTCGGCTCCAGCTCGCGGACGTTGCCTCTGCCGTCCGGAGCCTCTTCCAGCTTGGGCGGCAGCTCGGGCGGCGGGCCGGCCTCGATCAGCATCTCGTGCACGCGCTCGAGGCGCGTGCGCTCAGCGGGCGGGAGGCCCTCTCCGACCAGGTCTCTGAATTCGGGTGTGTCGCTCACGACAGCTCTCCTTCCAGTACATCTGCGAGCCGGGAAAGCGCACTCCTCGTTCGCGTTTTGACAGTGCCAAGGGGAATTCCCACGAAATCGGCGATCTCGCTCTGGGACAGGCCGCCCCAGTACGCGAGCTCGATCAGCTTCCGCTCCTGCTCGGGGAGCTCGGCGAGCGCGCGGTGCACGCGCCAGGCCGTCCAGCTGGCCTCGGCACGTTCGTCGGGGCCGGCGTCGTTCGACGGCTCGTCCACCGGCTCGGCCGGCACGGGCCCGAGCGCGCGGCGCCGGTCGACGATCGCGTTCCTCGCGACCGCGTAGAGCCAGGGCGCGCCGGGGCCGCGATCGCTCCGGTAGCTCTTCGCCGAGCGCCAGATCGAGGTGAACGTCTCCTGAACCGCGTCCTCGGCTCGACCGCGATCTCCGAGCCGTCTGAGAGCGAGCGCGAACACGGGTCGGGCGTAGCGCTGGTAGAGCAGCTCGAAGGCGCCGGAGTCGCCCTCGCCGACCCGCGAGATCAGTTCGCCGTCGGTTGCTGGTTCCACGGCCCAGATGGTGGCGAGTGGTGACTGACCGGGCAACCCGGTACCGAGTGCAAGCTCCGCAGACATCGTCTTTGTAACAAGCTCTACGCCTCCTGAAGCCGTGTGGATTGCAGCATCCGGCCCCCGTCGAGGACGAGGCTGGCGCCGGTCACGAAGGATGCTCCGACGAGGTAGAGGACGGCGTCCGCGACGTCGTCGGGCGTGCCGATCCGGCCGAGGAGCGTCTCCCCGGCCCGGCGTGCCTCCTGGCCCGGCTCGACGGCGACCGGCCCCGGCGCGATTCCGCACACACGGACCTCGGGCGCGAGGGCGCGGGCGAAGACGCGCGTCAGCATCGCCTGCGCGGCCTTGGCCGCCGAGTGGGGGGCGAAGGACGGCCACGGCTCGTAGGCGGCCACGTCCTCGATCATCACGACCACGCCCTCGGACTCACGTAGACGCCCCGCCGAGGCCTGCGTGACGAAGAAGCTGCCCTTGGCCGTCGCGCCCAGGGCGGCATCCCAGTCGGCCTCGGTCACCTCGTCGACCGGCTTCGGCGCGAACCCCTCGCCGGCCGCGTTCACGAGCAGATCGAGCCCGCCGAGCTCGTCAGCAGCGCGATCGACGAGCCTGTGCGCGGCGTCCGCATCGGCGAGGTCGCCGTCCGCGCGACCCGCGGCGAACACCGACCAGCCCTCGGCGCGCAGCCGCTCCGAGATGGCGGAACCGACCCGTCCGGTGCCGCCTGTGACGAGCGCGCGCATTGTTCGGGGAGTGTAAGGATCGCGAGCGCTCCTTCGGACAGGGGATAAGAATCACGGCTCCACGAACCGAAGCCTGTCCTCATGAAGAATCTGACCGCCATCCTCGTCGTCGCCGCCCTGCTCGCGATCCCCTCCGCGCTGAGCGCGACCACGAAGGGCGTCGACATCACGCAGGCCGGCTTCACGCCGGGCAAGGTGACGATCGACTACGGCGACACCGTCACGTGGACGAACAAGGACACCGCGAGCCACCAGGTGCTCGCCGACCAGCTCGCGTTCCCGACTTCGCCCGTGCTCGGGCCGAATCAGACGTACTCGTACACCTTCACGAAGTCCGGCAGCTTCGGCTATCGCGACGCGCTCCACACGAATCGCCGGGGGACGGTCGTCGTCCGCTCAGGAGTGTCGATCACCGCCGCGCCGGCGCTCCTCGCGTACGGCAAGTCCGCGACGCTGTCCGGCTCGATCTCGAGCGGCGCGGCCGGCGACACGGTGAACGTCAACGCGATGGAGTGCGGCAAGACGGGCTTCACGCGGGTCGCGTCCGTCAAGAGCGCGGCGAACGGCGCCTGGAGCCTGCCCGTCAAGCCGGCTCTGAACACCGCGTACCAGGCGACCTGGCGAACGGCGAAGAGCGTGCAGTTGAGCGCCAAGGTCACGCCGGTGGTCTCGCTGAAGCGCGTGCGAGCGCGCAGGTACACGGCTTCGGTGACCGCTGCCCAGGCGTTCACCGGCAAGTACGTCGTCCTGCAGCGCTACGCCAAGGCCAAGCGGGCGTGGAAGACGGTCAAGCGCGTCACGCTGCGGACCGCCGCGTCCGGCGTCGCGCCGACGGTCGTCAGCTCGACCACGATCCGGCTGGCAATCGCCAGGGGCACGCGCCTGCGCCTGCTCCTGACCGCCGATCAGGCAGGCGCCTGCTACGCGGCCACGCGCAGCCCGGCGATCCGCGCGTAACCGCCTCACAGAGCTGTCGCCGCTTTCCCCGGACGAGGGTAGGGAAAAGGCGCGCGCGAGCCGAAATCCCCTGGTATGAGAAGGCTTTCGCTCGGCCTGCTCGCCCTCGCCGTCTTCGCGGTCGCGCCCACGTTCGGCGCGACCAAGGGAGTCGAGGTCACCCGCGGAGGGTTCACGCCGAGCAAGGTGACGGTCGACTACGGCGACACGGTCACATGGACGAACCGGGACAACACGAGCCATCAGGTTGTCTCCGACCGGGGCGAGTTTCCCGCGTCGCCGGTGCTCACGACCAACCAGACGTACACGTACACCTTCATGAAGTCCGGCAGCTTCGGGTATCGCGACGCGTTCAATCTGAAGAAGCGCGGCACGGTCGTCGTGCGCACGGGAGTCTCGATCGCCTCTGCGCCCGCGCTCGCCGTCTACGGCTCCTCGCCGACCTTGTCCGGCCTGGTCTCGAGCGGTGCGAGCGGCGAGAGCGTGACCGTCGACGGCATGCAGTGCGGCTCGACGACCTTCGCCCGGGTCGCGTCGGTCAGCAGCACGGCGGAGGGCCGATGGAGCTCGCCCGTCAAGCCGGTCGTGAACACGGTCTACCAGGCCACGTGGAAGAACGCGAAGAGCGTTCAGCTGACGCAGAAGGTCGCGCCGCAGTTCTCGTTCAGGCGCGTGCGGGCACACCGGTTCGCCGTCTCGGTTGCCGCGGCACAGGGGTTCGTCGGGAAGTACGTCGTCCTGCAGCGCTACCGCGCGGGCAAGCGAATGTGGAAGACCGTGAAGCGCGTCAGGCTGAGCAACGCGAAACCGGGCGTGGCGCCGACCGTGGTCACCTCGGCGAGCTTCGGCGCGTCGGTTCCGCGCCGCACCCGTCTTCGCCTGCTCTTCGCACAGGATCAGGTCGGCGCGTGCTACGCCGCCACCCGCAGCGCCGTCGTCCGGGCCTGAGCCCGCACTGACAGCGGCCTCGCGGCCGCGGCGAGGCGTCTTTTCCAAAATCCTTACACCGGGTACGCAACTTCTGAACGTCTAGCCCGTTCCATACATAGCCGTCAACGAACGACTTAGGGGGAACCGCCAAATGAAGAAGGCTCTAGCACTAGCCACTGCGGCGTGTGCCCTTGCGGGTGCCGGCTTCGCTTTCGCGGGTCTCGCTGCGAACAAGACCGTGAGCATCAAGTCCACGGCCTTCGCACCGAAGACGGTCACGATCGCCGGTGGAGACACGGTCACGTGGAAGAACGTCGACACCGTGAACCACCAGGTCGTGGCGAACAACGGCGCGTTCGCGTCGGGGCAGATCGCACCGAACCGCACCTACGCGAAGCGGATCGACACGCCCGGCACGTACGGGTATCACGACGCGCTCCATCCCACGCTCAAGGGCACCGTCAAGGTGACCGGCGCACCGCCGTCCGTCTCGATCGGGGCGTCGACGCCGATCGCCGTGTACGGAAACTCGATCCATGTCAGCGGGGCCGTCTTGCCGGCCGCGGTCGGGGACACCGTCTCCGTCTACGCGCAGCCGTCCGGCCAGGCCTCGTTCGTCAAGATCGCCGACGTCCAGACGACCACGAACGGTGTCTGGGACTACATCACGACGCCGCAGGTCCTCACCGCGTACAAGGCGACGTGGAAGGGCAAGACGAGCGCCATCGTCACGGTCGCGGTCCAGCCGCGGCTCCGGCTCACGCGCGTCGGCCACTGGTTCGTCGCACGCGCCCAGCCCGCCAAGTACGGCGGTCACTGGCTGTACGTGCAGCGGGCGAACGCGTTCGGTGAGTGGGTCAGCCTGAAGAAGGTCACCCTGAACAGCCAGTCGGCCACGCGCTTCAAGCTGCGCAACCTGCCGCACGGCCTCAACCGGGTGCGTCTCTTCATCACCACCAACCAGGCCGGGTCCGGGTTCTTCCACGGGGCCAGCCCGAGCCTCAGCTTCCGGCGCCGTTAGGCGACGGGCAGTCGAGACGCCGCGGGCGGGGTCCCCGCGGCGTCTCGGCTTCGCTTCGCTTGCCTGCGTGGGGAACCCCTGGTTCCCCCACGAGCCCCCTCCTTAGATCGCAGTTGCGGTCGGTTGTTGCCGGAGCCGGCGGCTGATCGCGTGATTCCATCGGTCTTGGCGTACGTTCGCCTCCCGCCCGGCAGAGCCGGGCTCCGGCAGCGGCTCGTTGGGAGCTCCGAGAGCGCTTTCAGGTCGTGGCGCTGACCTTCCCGATTGCTTTGGCGTACCGCTCGGCGACTGCCGGCCAATGCACGACGTTCCACCAGGCCTCGAGGTAGTCGGGGCGGCGGTTCTGGTACTTGAGGTAGTACGCGTGCTCCCAGACGTCGATCCCGAGCAGCGGCTCGTCCGACTGCATGATCGGGGAGTCCTGGTTCGCCGTCGAGTAGACCGCGAGCCCGGTGCCGTCGTGGACGAGCCACGACCAGCCTGAGCCGAAGCGGTTCACGCCGCCGTCGTTCACGGCCTTCTTCAGCTCGTCGACCGAGCCGAACGTGTCGTTGATCGCGTCCGCGAGCTCGCCCTCCGGCTCGCCGCCGCCGTCCGGGCTCATGATCTCCCAGAACAGCGAGTGGTTCGCGTGGCCGCCCGCGTTGTTCCGGAGCACCGTCTGCTTGTCCTCGGGCAGCGTGTCCAGGATCGTCAGGATTTGCTCGACGGGCTCGTTCGCCCAGTCCGTCCCCTCGAGCGCCGCATTCGCCTTGTCCACGTACGCCTGGTGATGCTTGTCGTGGTGGAGATGCATCGTCTCCTCGTCGATGTGCGGCTCGAGCGCGCCGTAGTCGTAGGGAAGAGGTGGAACCTCGAAAGCCATCTGCGCTCCTTTCGTCTGCTGTCGGTGATTATGCTCGCCGTCGCCTATTCCGGAGAGGAGTCCCATTGGCCACCCTTGCCCACAACGCCGAAGAGATCGCGCCCCGAGAGCTCAAGCCCGCCCTCTACGAGCTCGAAGGGATCTCGCGCGAGGCCGTCGAGGCCCACTACAAGCTCTACGAGGGCTACATCGCGAAGCGGAACGAGATCCTCGCCCGGCTCGCAGACGTCGACCTCGAGTCCGGCAACCAGGTCTACTCCGACATCCGTGCGCTGAAGGTCGACCTCACGTTCGCGATCGGGGGCGTCAAGAACCACGAGATCTACTTCGAGCACCTGGGCGGCGACGGCGGCGATCCGTCCGGGCCGATCCGCGACCTGATCGAGCGCGACTTCGGCGGCACGGACGAGTGGCGCGCCGACCTGAAGGCGACCGGGATGGGCGGCCGCGGCTGGGCCTGGACGGCGTACGACTGGGACGAGGGCCGGCTCTTCAACTACATCGGGGACGCTCAGAACTCGTATCCGATCTGGAACGCGACGCCGCTCGTGGCGCTCGACGTCTACGAGCACGCGTACTTCCTCGACTACCGGACCGACCGGGCGGCCTACATCGACGCGTTCTTCGAGAACCTGGACTGGGCGACGGTCAACGACTGGGTCTCGAAGTACGGTATCCCGCTGAAGTAGAACCATCGAGACGCTCGCCTTCATCCTCGTCGGCTACCTGGCCGGCAGCCTCCCCTTCGGGTACTGGGTCGTCCGCTGGACGAAGGGCGTCGACATCCGGACCGTCGGCAGCGGGAACATCGGCGCGACCAACGTCTGGCGGACGTTCGGGCCGCGGTACGGGATCCCGGTGATCCTGCTCGACGTCGCGAAGGGCTTCGTGCCCGCTCTCATCGCGACGCTCGCGGCGGGTCACGTCGCCGGCGCGCTGGCCGGCGGCGCGGCGATGCTCGGGCACTGGCGGCCGCTCTTCCTCGGCTTCGCGAAGGGCGGGAAGATGGTCGCGACCTGCGGCGGCGCGCTCCTCGGACTGGCGCCGCTCGTCGGGCTCGTGGGAGCGCTCGTCTGGATCGCGGTCTTCGCGCTCACGCGCTACGCCTCGGTGGCGTCGATCGCGGCAGCGCTGTCGCTGCCGATCGCCGCGCTGCTGCTGGAAGAGCCCTGGCCGGTGCTCGTCTTCGCCTCGGCCGCCGCGCTCGGCGTGCTGATCCTGCACCGAGGCAACCTCAAGCGTCTGCGGGCGGGCACCGAGACGCGAGTCCAGCTGCGCCGCAAGCCCGCCGCGACCACTTAGTAACAGTCTGTTACAAGGTCAGCTTCGGGCGAGCCATTCGTCGAGCCCCGTGTGGTGCTCGAGCGGGCCGCCGTGCTCGAGCTCTCGGCGGAGCTCGCCGACCGTGCCGAAGCGCTCGGCGAGGACGTCGTGCGTGTGGATCGTCTCCAGGTTGACCTGTCGTGAGAAGACGAAGTCCGAGTCGTCCAGCGAGGGGTACGAGTCGAGGACGCCCTTCAGCGCGATCCGCACGGAGTCCTCGACGAAGCGCGGCTGGAGATGCGCGTGCTCGACGACGAACAGCTCGTCGGGCCGCTTCAGGAGCTCGTAGACCGGCGCGCTCATCGAGCCCTCGACGATCCCGGCCAGCTGCTCTGCGTTGACGCTCGTCTGCGTCCCGACGTAGAGCGTCCCCCGCCCGCGCTGGTTGTGCGTCGCGATCGGGACGAGCTCGAGGATCCGCTCGACGTCCCCGTCGTCGAAGCCGGCCTCGAGCAGGCGCTCGCTCGCCCGGCCGCGCACGAGCCCCTGGGCGCAGGGGCACGCGTTGATGCCGGCGGCCTCCACGCCGACGAGCCGCCGGACGCCCCGCGCGGATGCGGCTGCGATCCCGATCAGCTCGACCATCTCCTGCGTCGGCAGGCCCGTGACCGGGGTCGTGCGCTCGATCGGGTAGCGGGCCGAGATGTGCACGTGCGCCCGCAGGGCCCGCTGCCGCTCGACGATGTGGGCCGCGATGTGCTCGGCAAGCACCTCGATGAGGAACGCCTCGCCGATCACGACCTCCTCGATCGCCTCCTCGAACAGCTCGGGGAAGCGCGACATGTGCACGCCCTTCTGGGACGGGTCGAGATCGACCGTGCACTCGATGTCGGCGGCGATCTGCTTCTGGAAGCCGCCGTAGCTGATCCGGATCGCCTTGCTCGCTCCCATCACGCCCGCGCGCGAGAGGCCGAGCCGCACTTCGGGCTGCGACGCCTGGAGGTCGTCTTCGAGCAGTCTCGTCAGATCGTCCATGGAAGGGGGATATTGTGCCTTTCGTGGCCTCCACCGAGGATTTTTCGCGCTTCGTGTCGCTCGCGTGCCACGATCTGCGCACGCCGCTGGCGACCGTGAGCGGCTTCGCGTACACGCTCGAGAACGGGGACGCGCTCGGGGACCCGGCCGCCCGGTACGTCTCGATGATGCGGGCGGCCGCCGAGCAGATGGGCGAGCTGCTGGACGCGCTCGGGGTCGCGACGAGGATCGAGGGGGGCCGCTACGAGCCCGCGCTGGTCGAGGCCGACTCGCTCGATCTGGTGCGGGCCGCTGCGGAGCGGCTCGGGGAGAAGGCCGTGGCGAGCGGCTCCGGCGCGACGGTTCGCGTCGATCGCGCTCCCGTCGAGGCGGGCCTGGCCGCCCTCGCGCTCTGCGCCGTGCGCCACGGCGGTCTCGAACAGGCCGAGATCGCTGCGGCGGGGGAGACCGTCGAGATCTCGCCGGTTCCGGAGGCCGCCGCTCCGATCGTGCTCGCGGAGGACCTGAAGGACCTCGGCGCGGCGACCGCGCGCCGCGTCATCGAGGCGATCGGAGGGAGCCTGGTGCTCGAGGGCGAGCGCCTGCTCGTCCGCCTGCCCGTCTGAACAGGTCGCGCAGGCGGTCGAATCGCGATCGTCGCTCTTCGGGTCGCGCCCGGAGCAGCACGCGCTCGTCGCTGAGTGGGTGTTCGGTTCGAGACATCGTGCTCCGAAAGTACGCGCGCGCGAGCACGGTCGCGTCGGCCGGAGGCGCGATATTCGCCTCATCCTCGAGGATGAGATCGATTTCGCCTGCGCGGCCGATGCGCGCTCCGCGGCGCTGGAGTACCGTCAGAACCGTGATCGAGCAAGCCTGGCCTCTCTTCAAGCGTCACTGGTTCGCGCTGCTCGTGGCGGCCGCCATCGTGGAAAACGCCGTCGAGTTGATCGTGCGCCGGAACAGCGACGGTGCGCCGACCACTTCGCTCTGGATCACGGTGCCGCTGCTCGCGGTCATGATCGTGCCTCTCTTCTGGTGGCGCCGGTTCCCGTTCGGAGCCCCCGCGGCCGTCTTCGTGATTGGCGCGACCGAGTCGTTCGTCGACGGGCGTCTCGTCACGTTCACGCTCGCGACGTTCCTCAGCGTCCTCGCCTCTGCGTTCCTGTTCGGCCTCCTCGAGGACCGGAGGCAGTGCGTGGCCGGCCTCGGGATCGCTCTGGGAGCGGCCGGCGTCGTCACACTCAACGATCCGACTCAGTCGTGGAGCGACTTCGCCGGGGCCGTCCTGCTCCTCAGCATCTCCTGGCTCGCCGGATTCGCCATCGGGCGGAAGCTCGAGCAGGCGTCGGCCGCACAGGAGCGGGCTGACCGTCTCGAGCGGGAACGGGAAGCAGAGGCTCAGGCCGCCGTTGCCGAGGAGCGCGCCCGGATCGCACGCGAGCTGCATGACGTCGTCGGGCACAGCGTGAGCGTGATGACCGTCCAGGCGAGCGCGGTCCGGCGCCGGCTGAACCCGGATCAGGAGCAGGAGCGAGAGGCGCTCGAGATCGTCGAGCAGACCGGCCGCGAGGCGCTGGCCGAGATGCGCAGGCTCGTGGGCGTCCTCCGCCGGCCTGAGGAAGGGCCGGCTCTGGCTCCGCAGCCGAGCCTCGAGCACCTGGACCGTCTCGTCGCGCAGGCGCGGGAGTCGGGGCTCCCCGTCGAGCTCCGGATCGAAGGCGAGCCGACACAGCTCCCCCCGGGCGTCGACCTGACGGCGTACAGGCTCGTCCAGGAGGGGCTGACGAACGCGATCAAGCATGCACGCGCGTCGAAGGCGGACGTCGTCGTCCGGTACGGCGACCGCAGCGTGGAGGTCACGGTCACCGACGACGGCCCGGGCGGCGGGGACGGCGGAGGAGGCGGGCACGGCCTCGTCGGGATGCGCGAGCGCGTGACGGTCTACGGCGGCGAGCTCGAAGCCGGGCCGCGGCCGGAGGGCGGTTACTCGCTCAGAGCGCGCCTTCCCGTGCAAGGCTGAGTCGATGGACGAGCGGCCGAGCGGCACCGTCACTTTCTTGTTCACCGACATCGAGGGCTCGACGGTCCTCCTCCGGCAGCTCCGCGACGCCTACGGCGACCTGATCGCGACGCACAGCCGGCTCCTGCGCCAGGCCTTCGAGTCATGCGGGCGGCCAGGAGATCGACACGCAGGGCGACTCCTTCTTCGTCGCCTTCAGCAGCCCGAAGGACGCCGTCGACGCAGCCGTCGCGGCGCAACGATCGCTGGCCGACGAGGCATGGCCGGAAGGGGCCACGGTCAAGGTGCGGATGGGAATCCACACGGGCGACGCGTCGCTCGCGGCAGATCGCTACCTGGGACTTTCGGTGCACCGCGCGGCCCGCATCTGCTCGGCCGGGCACGGCGGTCAGATACTGATCTCGCCAACGACGTACGCGCTGCTCGAGGACCAGGAGGAGGAGTTGCCCGGCGCGACCCAGGATCTCGGCGCCCAGCGGCTCAAGGACTTCGACCGGCCGATCCAGATCTTCCAGCTCGTCGTTCCCGGCCTCCAGGAGTCGTTCCCGCCGCTGAGGACGCTCGAGCACACACCGTTCGAGGGCGACGAGGGCCGGCTCGCGGACGCGGCGCGGCGAGCATCGAAGCCCGAGCGGGAGGCGAAGGGCACGATTCGCGTCCTGATCGCGGACGACCAGGCGCTCGTGCGGGCGGGGTTCCGGATGATCCTCGAGGCCGAGCAGGACATCGAAGTCGTCGGCGAGGCCGTCGACGGCGGACAGGCGCTCGACGAAGTGCGCCGGCTCGGTCCGGACGTCGTGCTGATGGACGTGCGCATGCCCGACCTGGACGGCATCGAAGCGACGCGGCGGCTGATGTCCGATTCGGCCGTCTCTTCGAAGGTCGTGATGCTGACCACCTTCGACATGGACGAGTACGTCTACGAGGCTCTCCAGGCCGGAGCGAGCGGGTTCCTGCTCAAGGACGTCCCGCCCGAGCAGCTCGTGGACGGGATTCGCGCGGTTGCGTCCGGCGACGCGCTGCTGGCGCCGTCGATCACGAAGCGCGTGATCGAGGAGTTCGTGCGCAGGCCGCCCGAAGCCGCGCGGACGCCGCCGCCCGAGGTGGGCGAGCTCACCGACCGCGAGCTCGAGGTCCTGAAGCAGGTGGCGCGCGGCCTCTCGAACGCGGAGATCGCCCAGGAGCTCTTCGTCAGCGAGGCGACCGTGAAGACCCACGTCGCGCATGTCTTCCGCAAGCTTGGCCTCCGCGACCGCGTCCAGGCGGTCGTTTTCGCGTACGAGTCGGGCCTCGTGCAGCCGAGCGCGGCGCAGTAACGCGCAAAACCGCGTTTCGGCGCAGCCCGTATCGGAGACAGGAGGGTTCATGGCCAAGTTTCGAACGTTGCTTGTTCTGCTCTCGGGGCTCGTCGCCTCTTTGGCGCTCGCGGCTCCAGCTTCGGCGGCGCCCGGAGCGATCAAGTGGCGCTTCGAGGTCGCCGGCCAGTACATCCTCCAGCCACCCGCGGTCGCGCCGGACGGGAGCGTCGCGGTCGTCGGCTCGAGTGGGCGGCTGTACTCGCTGACGGCGGGCGGGGCGCTCAGGTGGTCGGTGCCCGGGGTCGGCGGCGACGGCGGGCCGAGCATCGGCCCGGACGGGACGGTCTACGTCGGAAGCGGCGATCGCATCACCGCGGTGGCGCCCGACGGGACGATCCGGTGGACGTTCGTCGAGCCCACGAACGGACAGGGCGTGATTGCGGGCCCGACCGTCGGGCCGGACGGGAACATCTATGTGGTCTCGGACCTCGGCGGCCTCGGTGCGTATGCACTCTCGCCGGCGGGCGACCTCCTGTGGAACAACCTGGGCGATCCCAACTTCATCGAGTTCGGACAGCTCGGCGCGGAGATCGTCTTCGGCTCCGGGAGGCTCTTCGCCTCGTTCGACGAGTTCCCGGGCGAGCAGAGCGCGATGATGTACGGGCTCACGCTCGGCGGGACGCAGGACTGGGCGGTCGCCGTGCCCGACGCGAACGACATCTTCATGCAGCGCCAGGCGCAGCCTGCCGTCGGCCCGGGTGGAAGCCTCTATCTGACCGGCTTGAACAGCCGGTCCGGTTGGTCGCTCGTGCGCTTCGACCAGAACACGGGCTCGGCCGTCTGGAGCTACACCCAGTCGCCCGCGAACGGCATGTCGCCGCCGTCGGTCGCGCCGGACGGGTCGATCTACCTCGCGCGCAGCCTCAGCTTCCTGGATGCGGTCACCCCGAGCGGCGACAACCGCTGGACGTACTTCGACGGCTCGATCATCGACCTGCCGCGAGTGACGCCGGACGGGAGCGTCGTCGTCGCCGGCGATCGCCCGAACTTCGGTGAGCCGGGCACGCTGCGCGGCTGGGATGCGGCCACGGGCACGCCGGCGTTCACGACCCAGTTGCCCACCGGGGACACCGGGTTCCAGATCGTCTACACACCGCCGGGGTTCTCGGCGGACAGCTCGACGGCCTATGTCGGCACGGCCACGTTCGGGCGGCCCGATACGTCATTCGTCTACGCCGTCGACCTCACGGACGGGGCCCCGCCGCCACCGCCGCCGCCACCGCCTCCTCCGCCTCCTCCTCCGCCTCCACCGCCTCCTCCGCCTCCGCCTCCACCGCCTCCTCCACCACCAGCTCCGCCTCCGCCAGTTCCGCCTCCGCCCGTTCCGCCACCCCCTCCGGCCGCGACCTGCCGCGTGCCCAAGGTCGTCGGACGGACGCTCCCGACCGCCCGCCGACTGGTTCGCCGGAGCCGCTGCACGATGGGCAGAGTCCGCAGCGCCAGTTCACGCAAACCGCGCGGGAAAGTGATCGCGCAGAGCCCGCGCGCAGGCGCCCGGCGCACGGTGGGCACTCCGGTGCGGCTGACCGTCAGCCGCGGCCGGCGCTAACAGCTTCGCAACGCGTTCGAGTAGAAGCGCAGATAGTCGTCCAGGTGCGGCCACCAGTAGCTCGGGCCGTGCACGCCTGGCCAGACGTGGAAGCTCACTCCGCGCAGCAGACGGGAAAGCTCCGTGTCCGCGTGTCGGAACGGATCTTCAGTCCCGACGTCGAGCCAGACCTTCGTGCGGCCGTAGAGCTGCGGATTCGAGCGGGCTGCTCCGAGCACATCGTGGCGTGCGAAGTCCTCCGCATCGTCGTATGCACCGGCGGGCGTCTCGCCGCCCGAGTCCCACAACGCGGCCGAATGACCTCCGACTGCGCAAAATCGTCCCGGGTGCAGCCTTGCGATGTCCAGCGCGCCGAAGCCGCCCATCGAGAACCCTCCGATCGCGACGCGGCGCCCGTCCGCGTGATAGCGCCGCACGATGGTCGGAATCACCTCTCGGACGACGTACGACCCCCACTTCCCGTCGCGCCGGTCGTGGTAGTAGGAGTGGTCGCCCCCACTGACGAGCACGACGAGCGGAGCCTTCTTCCCGATTCGCCTGAGCGCGTCGTGGAGCTCGTGGCTGTCGAGGTCGTCAGGCGTCGACGAGCGGCCGTGCAAGAGCAGCAGCACCGGACGACCTCGCGTGCCGCCCTCGGGCTCGACGACGACCTGCTCGACCGTGCGTCCCAGGAGCGCGCTCTTGACCGCGAGGTGAGTGGTCGTGTCGCCGCCGCAGCCCGTGAGCCCGAGCAGCAGCCAGTGGAGCCAGCCACCTCAGCGCAGTAGGCGCGACAGCCTCCGGTCCTTGAGCACGCGCCCGCCGGTCTGGCACTCGGGGCAGTAGTAGATCGTGTGCTCCTCGAAGTCGACCTGGGCGATGGGCGTGCCGCACGCGTAACAGGGCTCGCCGAGCTTCCTGTGCACGCGATACGTCTTCGCGTCGTTCGCGCCGCGCTCCCGCAGCTCGAGGCCGCGCTCGAGCTCGGAGTGGATGGCGTCCGCGAGGTTCTGGACCTGTCCTGGGACCAGGTCCCGGGACAGGGCATAAGGGGACAGTTTCGCGGCATGGAGGATCTCGTTCGCCCACGCTCGGCCGATGCCTGCGAGCACGCGTTGATCGCGGAGCAGCGAGTGCAGCCGCCGCGACTCGCCCGCGAGGATCTCGCCGAGCTGGGCCGCGTCGACCTCGTTCGCTTCCGGCCCCAGGTGACCCAGCTCCAGCTCGACCGCCTCGGGCGGGAGCAGCCAGACGCCTGCGCGCTTCTTCTTGCCGGCTTCGGTGAGGATGAGCTCCGCGCCGCCCTCGAAGGCGATCCTGAACGCGGGCGTCTTGGGCCGTTTCTCGCCCGCGAGCACGTAGCGCAGGCGCCCCGCGGTCATCAGGTGCACGAGCAGGACGAGCTCGCCGTCCTCGGTCGGGAACAGGAGCCGTTTCGCGCGCCGCTCCGCGCCGGCCAGGCGCCGGCCCTCGAGCGCGGACAGAGGCGGATCGAACGTCTTCAGCGTGGCGATGTGCGCCGGGCCGGCCTTCGCGATCGGGAAGGCCGAGACGGGGCCGTCGAGCTCACGCCGCCACGCTTCCATCTCGGGAAGCTCGGGCACTAGGGTTCCTGCCTCATGGCTGAGCCGATCAGGGTAACGGTGCTCCGCGGCGAGACCGTCGAGTCCGAGCACCGCGTGCACGCCGTGGCCGTCAGTGACGGGCGAGGTCGTCGCCTCGGCCGGAGACGCGGATCTCGTCACGTTCATGCGCTCGGCCGCGAAGCCGATCCAGGCGCTGCCGCTCGCGCGCGCACGCGAGGACCTGGACGACCGGGACCTCGCAATCGCGTCCGCGTCGCACCTGGCCGACGACCACCAGCTCGTGGCGGTCACGGCGCTCCTGGCCAAGGCTCCCGCCACGGAGGACGACCTCGAGTGCGGCGCGTTCGACGGCTCGAAGCTCAGACACAACTGCTCCGGAAAACACGCCGGGATGCTTGCGCTTTGCCGCGCGCAGGGCTGGCCGATCGAGGGCTACCGATTGCCCGACCACCCGTGCCAGCAGGCGATGGTGGCGGAGATCACGCGCCTGGCCGGCACCGACGAGATCCGGGACCGCGATCGACGGGTGCGGCGTCGTGACCTTCGCGCTCCCGCCTGCGCGAGATGGCCGTGGCGTTCGGCGGAGTCGAGGGACGCGTCGCGGACGGGATGCGCGCCTACCCCGAGTTGATCCGCGGCCCGAAGGCCCTGGACACGAACCTCATGCAGGCGTTTCCCGGCTGGATCGCCAAGGGCGGAGCCGAGGGGCTCATCTGCGCCGCCTCGCCGGCGGGGCTGGCCGTAGCGCTGAAGGTCGAGGACGGGACGCAGCGGGCGTTGCGCCCCGCGCTCGGATCATTCCTGGACACGTTGGGCCTCGACGGCTCCGGCTTCGGCAACTCGCCCATTCGCAACAGCCGAAACGAAGTCGTCGGCGAATTGCGAAGCTCCTGAAAAAAGTTCTTCACAAGGCTGTGGATAGGTGTTAAGTTCCGAGCCGCCGCGAGGTTGGAGCCGGGGGCAATGTGAACCGGCTCTTTGCGTTCCTGGGTCCCCGTCCCCCTAGAGCGAAAGAGAGGTCAATTGCTCACAGTCGACATCTCCCTCCCGGACGTCGAAGAGCTCCACAAGCTGGTACAGGACGGAACAGAAAAGGGTTTCCTCAC
Organism: uncultured Actinomycetes bacterium; assembly: GCA_963742635.1. GTDB lineage: Bacteria > Actinomycetota > Thermoleophilia > Gaiellales > Gaiellaceae > VAXT01. The sequence continues at coordinate 611,471 of CAVUMW010000001.1, read as the reverse complement.
CTACGACGAGATCGTCGCCGGGCTCGAGGACGTCGACCTCTCCAAAGAGCAGATCGAAGACTTCTACACGTACCTCATCGACCACTCCGATCGAGCTGGTCGAAGGGGAGCAGCACAAGCACCCGCCGCACGAGCAGCCGGCCCTGGCCGAGGAGGAGAAGGGCCCGAAGCTCGACCTCTCCGTCGAGCCGTCGCTCGACTCGCTCAGGCTCTACCTGCGCGAGATCGGGAAGGTTCCGCTCCTGACCGCCGACCAGGAGGTCTACCTGGCCAAGCGGATCGAGCGCGGGGACATGGCCGCGAAGACGCACATGATCGAGGCCAACCTGCGGCTCGTCGTCTCGATCGCCAAGAGCTACCTGGGCCGTGGGCTCTCGTTCCTCGACCTGATCCAGGAAGGCTCGCTCGGGCTGATCCGCGCGGTCGAGAAGTTCGACTACCGCAAGGGCTACAAGTTCTCGACGTACGCGACCTGGTGGATCCGCCAGGCGGTCACGCGCGCGATCGCGGACAAGGCGCGCACGATCCGGATCCCGGTGCACATGGTCGAGAAGCTGAACAAGGTCGTGCACATCGAGCGGCAGCTCGTCCAGCGGCTCGGCCGCGAGCCGCAGCCCGAAGAGATCGCCCTCGAGCTCGAGATCACGACCGAGGAGGTGCGGGAGATCCTGCGGATGGCGCAGCTTCCCGTCTCGCTCGAGAAGCCGATCGGCGAGGAGGAGGAATCGGAGCTCGGCGACTTCGTCCAGGACGAGCAGGCCGAGTCGCCGTTCGACACCGCCTCGCTGCAGCTCCGCCGCGAGGACATCGACAAGGCGCTCGACTCCCTTCCGGAGCGCGAGCGGAAGGTGATCGAGCTCCGCTTCGGGCTCACCGGCGCGCAGCCCTGCACGCTCGAGGAGGTCGGGCGGGCGTTCGGCGTCACCCGCGAGCGGATCCGTCAGATCGAGAACAACACGCTCAAGCGGCTCGAAACGCTTCCCGAAGCCCAAGGCCTCCGCGACTGCTCCTAGCCGAAGAGCGTCTCGGCTTCGCGCGTCTCTACCGAGTCGCGAACAGGACGCTCCGCTGCCTCGAGCTCATTCGGCAGCCGCACGGGGCTCGAGGACGACGACCGCCGTCTCTCGCGGGCGTCGCGCGGCATAACTGTCGAGGTTGGCGTCAAGCTCGCGCCAGCGCTGCCACAACCGGACACGTTCCTCGCCGGTTGCGTGTCTGCCCAGCACCTCGCGTCGGACTCCGCCTGCCAGCTCGACGACAGCCTTTGGATCGGATTGGAGGTTCAGCCACCAGGCCGGCTCGGCCGCACCCCAACCGTTCATCGCCATCGTGACCAGGTTGGCGCCGTCCTCGTAGTAGCCGACGATCACGCTCCGCGGCTCGCCGCTGCGTCGGCCTACCGTGGTGAGCTGCAGAGCGCCCCACTTACTCGGACGCGGAGACCACAGACCTTTGCGCCCGTTGCTCGCGCGCACGATCCGTCGGTGCACCTGCCAGAACGTCTTGATGAACCATCGTGGCGGTAGCCACGCCTTCCCTCCGGCCATGCCTACCTCCTCTTCCCGAGTACTGAGCACAGGCTCGCAGCGACGAGCCCGGTGAGCATCGGGAGAGCGACTGAATGGGACTGGGGCATATCCGCACTTCTCGAAGCGCGCCGAGTCGACGCCGACGATCAGGCTTCTTCCGTCTCGGCGCGCTCGAACGGGACGAACAGGCGGCAGTGCGGGCACTTGAAGCCGCTCGCGGCCCTCGTCCGCGCCGATCAGCTCGCCGCGGAACGACTTCTTGCAGTGCGGGCAGACGACGTCGTACTCCTGGGCGCCGGACATGCGACGACGGTAGCAGTGCGCGGTCAGCCGCTCGGGCAGCGACCGGCGCGGTAGGCGCTCGCGGCAGCGGGGTTCAGCACCCAGCGCCAGCGCGGGCCGACCTTCACCTCGTGGTTCACGAACGGCTTCGTCGTTTCACCGGCGATCGACGTGAGACGCACCCGCACCGCCTTGGCCTGAACCTTCCCGACCCCAGGGATGCGTACCGCTTGGTCGTAAACGTCGAGGATGTCGATCGAGTCGAGGTCGCCCAGCGCTGCTCGCTTCGTGCACTGCACGAACTTCGACCGCGGGACGATCTGCTGGTACGCGGGGTGCAGCGCGTCATAGGCCTGCTGCGCCTTCCCGTTGTAGAGATTCTCGAGGAAGCGAACCTGGGCCCTGCCGGCCGGCGTGGTCGCGGGATCGACGTCACCGCCGCAGCCCGCGAGCAGCAGCGTCGCTCCGAGCGCTAACAGGGGCCACTTCACTCCGGCCGCCATGATCGCGCATCGACGGGACGGACGGCTTGCGGCTGCCCGAGGAGAAGCGGCGCACGGCGAGCGTCCCGATCGCGCCCGCCGCCAGGGCGTACATGAGCAGGAAGGCCGTCGAGCCGGAGTCGGTGCCGGCGCCGAGGCCGTGCGCGGTCGCCGCGATCCAGACGGCGAAGTTCAGGTAGTGGAGCCGGCGCCAGAGGGAGTAGGGCATGCGCTTGCGGTAGTGGTTCGTCACGGCGAGCGCGAGCAGCAGCTCCGCGGCGACGATGCCCAGGCCGGTCCAGAGGGGTCGGTAGCTCGACGTGAACGGGATCACGATCGTGCTCGCGGTCAGGTGCGACTGCGAGTCGACCGCGAGCCAGAAGATGTGCAGGGCGATGAAGGTTCCGGCGAGGATGCCGGCGAACCGGTGGACGTCCTCGACGGCGAAGCGCGGCCACCGTTCGAACCGCTCCTTCCCCGCGAGCGCGAGACCGAGCGCAACCGAGGCGGAGACGAGCAGGTACGCCACGACTCCGGCTGCGCGGGCCGCGTACCAGTCGACCGCGAACGCGCCGAGGATCACGCGGCGACCGGGACGAGGACGGACCGCCGCCACGCATGATTGACGACCGGCTCGCCGTCCTTCGGGCAAGAACCGCCCGGCGAGCCCGCGCGCATCGAGCCAGGCGGGCCCGTCACGGCCGAGGAGGAACGCCGCCTTCGCGGCCACGTCGGCCTGGAGGCAGGTGCCCGCGCTCACGGTCACCTCCGTCCACGGCGACTCGGCCGGCCGGCCGCTGCGCGGGTCGATCAGATGGTGCTGCCAGACGCCCGCGCGCAGCCAGCGACGCGTCGTCGTGCCGCTCGTCGCGAGGCCGCCGTGCGTGACCCGAACCGAGTCGCCGCCGGGAAGCTCCACGTCGAGCTCGCCGCGCCCCGCGTAGTCGCCGCCCGCGGCGACGAAGCCGTCTCCCGAGAGGAGGCCGACGGCTTCGTCGACGGTCTGGCCCTTGACGACCCCGTTCAGGTCGAGCTCGAGCCCGACCGGGCGCATGAGCAGGCGACCGACCATCCGGACGGCCCGCCAGCGGCCGGGCGCTCCGGCACGTGCTGCAGCGGCTCGCGGCTCGAGCGCCTCGAAGTCGCGGTCGTAGCCGGCGGCGGCGAGCGCGCCCGCGAGCGTCGGATCGACGAGCCCGTCGGTCGCGGAGGCGGCCGCCAGCGCCCGCTCGACCATCTGGCCGAAGGTCTTCGACACGGTGATGATCTCGCGGGGCGTGCGGTTGACGCGGCTCAGTTCGCTGTTGTCGTTGAAGCGGCTGAACTGGCGGTCGCGCGCCTGGAAGATGCGCTCGATCGCCAGAGCCTCGCGGGGCGTCGCACCGCCGACCTCGACGAGGCAGCCCATTGCGGGGAACCGATGGATGTTCACGAGGTGTGCGTCGTCGTCGACGGCTGTCCCTGCGACGGCGCGAGCCCGCCGTCGTCGAAGAACCCGAAGCCGTCGGACTCGTCCGAGGAGGCCGCGGGCGTATTGCCGCTCGAGGTCGAGTTGTGGTGCGCGCCGCGCTCGAAGCCGCATCGCGCCGAAGAACGCGAGCACTGCCGCGGCGAGGAGAACGGTCTTCGCCTTCTCGGCCCGCTCCTTGGCGGCGGCGATGCGCGATCGTTGGGGAGTCGGCTCGGATTCGGGCATGCGTCCCATGGAACCGGACGAGCCTGAGAGCGGGGTAAGCGGCGGGTAAGGCCGTCCTAAGAGTTCTCGTCGGCCGCGCCGTTGAGCCGGAAGCGCATCAGCGTGCCGCCGCCCTCGGCCCGTTCCGCGACGACGGTGCCGCCGTGTGCCTGCGCGACCTGGCGGACGATCGCGAGCCCGAGCCCCGAGCCGGGCAGCCCGCGCGCGGAGCGCGCCCGGTAGAAGCGGTCGAAGACGTACGGCAGGTCCTCCTCGTCGATCCCCGGCCCGTGGTCGCGAACCGTCACCTCGCCGCCGTGCACCGCCACCTCGACCTCCCCGTCGGGCGGGCTCCACTTGGCCGCGTTGTCGATCAGGTTGCCGAGCGCCCGGTCGAGCGTCTCGGGCACGCCGAAGACGAGGGACTCCTCGAGGTCGGTCTTGAACTCGACGCCCGGACGGTTCCGCTTCGTCCGCTCGACGGCCCCGGCGGCGACGAGGTCGAGTCGCACGTCCTCGGGCTGCGCCTGGTGCTGCTCGCCGCGCGCGAGCTCGATCAGCTCCGAGATGAGCGTCGTCATCTCGCCGAGCTGCTCGACGACGTCCGAGAGCAGGCGTTCGCGCTCGCCGGCCGGAAGCTCGCGGTCGCTCGCGAGCACCTCGATGTTCGTCCTCAGGCTCGTCAGCGGCGTGCGGAGCTCGTGCGAGGCGTCCGCCACGAGCTGGCTGCGGGCGCGCGTCGACTCCTCGAGGGCGCCGAGCATCGTGTTGAAGCTGCTCGCGAGGCGGGTCAGCTCGTCCCGTCCCTCGACCTCGATCCGCTGGGACAGGTCTCCGGTCTCGGTCACCGTCTCGGTCGCCTCGGTCAGCCGCCGGACGGGTGTGAGCGCGGCGCGGGAGACGATCAGTCCGAGCCCGCCCGCGATCAGCGTGCCCCCGGTCGCGATCAGGATCAGGAGCCAGCGGATCCGCGCCAGCGACATGGTCGGTCTCGTCGAGCGGCCGCGCGATCTGGACCGCAAAGCCGGGCTGGTACGGGAAGGTGATGATCCGGACGTGGTTGCCGCCGACCCGGGCGTCCGTGTAGTACGTGTCGCTCTGGCCGCGCGCGACGCTGAGGTCGTGCCGGGTCACGGGCAAGGTCAGGCTTTCCCCGCCCGGGCGCTTGCAGCACGTGACGCCGTCCTGGCGGACCGCCTGCGGGTATCCGCCGAAGACACCCGGTTGCGGCGGGCCGTCCGTGAAGTCGAACACCGGCCCGCGCTGGATGTGCTCCATGCTGCCGCGCAGCGAAGCGTCGACGCTCGAGTAGAGCTCGTCCTTGACGACGAAGTAGACGACGGCCGAGGCGGCGACCACGGCCAGCGCGACAGCCGCCGCTGCGACGAGAGCAAGGCGTGCGCGGAAAGCTCATGACTCGCGCAGTGCGTAGCCGACGCCGCGAACCGTCTGGATCAGACGAGGCTCGCCCTCGGCTTCTGTCTTGCGCCGCAAGTAGCCGATGTACACGTCGAGGGAGTTTGACGCGTACCCGAAGTCGTAGCCCCAGACGCGCTCGAAGATGATCGTGCGCGTGAGCACCTGGCGCGGGTTCCTCATGAAGAGCTCGAGCAGCGAGAACTCCGTGCGCGTCAGCTCGATCGGCCGCCCGCCGCGCGTCACGTCGCGCGTCGTCGGGTCGAGCTCGAGGTCGGCGAACCGCACGACGTCGCCTTCCTCGTCGGTCGTCCGGCGCAGCAGAGCCCGCACGCGCGCGAGCAGCTCCTCGAGGGCGAACGGCTTCGTCACGTAGTCGTCGGCGCCCGCGTCGAGCCCGGCGACCCGGTCCTCGACCTCGGTGCGGGCCGTCAGCATCAGCACGGGAAGCTTGCTGCCCGTCCCGCGGAGCCGCCGGCAGACCTCGAGCCCGTCCACGCCGGGCATGAGGACGTCGAGGATCATCGCGTCGGGCTCCTCGCTGCCCTCGAGGCGGTAGAGCGCCTCGCTGCCGTCGGCCGCGAGCTCGATCTCGTAGCCCTCGAGCTCGAGAGCGCGGCGCAGGGACTCGCGCACGGCGCGCTCATCGTCGACGACGAGGATCTTCATGGGCCAATTGTTGCTTGCGACTCTGAACCGCGACTAAGAAAATCTTTCCTTAACGGAACATTTAGCCCGCTCTCAGGCAGGGTACGGGGTGGTGCTGCTCTCATTGGGGCAAGCCACTTTTCCGAAAGGATCGAAATGAATCGACGCTCCCGACTCCCAATTGTCGCAATGGTGCTGGTCGGCACTCTCGCCCTCGGCGCGGGTGCGGGCGCAGTCGCCTACTCCGTTGCGCATCCGTCCTCGACGAAGACCGTCGTGCAGCCGGTGCGCGTCCAGAGCTCCGAGCCCGCGGCCGACAGCACCGGTCTGTCGGTCGGCCAGATCTACCGGGACGCCTACCGAGGCGTCGTCGAGATCACCGTCTCCACGAATCAGGCGACCCCGATGGGGAACCAGCAGGCCCAGGCACAGGGCTCCGGCTTCGTGATCGACGGCGACGGGCACATCGTCACGAACGAGCACGTCGTCGACAAGGCGAACGGTGTCTCGGTCCGGTTCTGGAACGGGAACACGTACAAGGCCTCGGTCGTCGGCACCGACCCGTCGACGGACCTGGCCGTGATCAAGGTCGACGCGCCGTCGTCGCTGCTTCATCCGGTGCAGTTCGGCGATTCGAACCAGCTCCAGGTCGGTGACGCCGTGGTTGCGATCGGAAGCCCGTTCGGCCTCGAGGAAACCGTGACGAGCGGGATCGTCAGCGCTCTGCACCGCCAGATGACGGCTCCGAACGAGTTCACGATCAACGACTCGATCCAGACCGACGCCGCGATCAACCACGGCAACTCGGGCGGCCCGCTGCTCAATTCGAGCGGTGAGGTCGTCGGCGTCAACTCCCAGATCGCCGGCGACACGGGCGCCAACGTCGGCATCGGCTTCGCGATCCCGTCCGCGACGGTCAAGTCGATCGCGGACACGCTGATCTCGAGCGGCAAGGTCGAGCACGCGTACCTCGGAGTCTCCGTCCAGGAGATCCCGTCCACGGTCGCCGGCCAGGCTCGGCGCGGTCGGGGGAGTCGAGATCACGAAGGTGCAGTCGAACACGCCGGCCGAGCGCGCGAACCTGATCGGCTCCACCGGGGAGAAGACGGTCGACGGCCAGCGCTACTCGACCGGCGGCGACGTCATCACGGCCATCGACGGCCAGAAGGTGACCACGGCCGAGGGCGTCCAGCAGGCGATCGACGCCCACCACCCGGGCGACACGATCCAGATCACGTACTCGCGCAAGGGCGACACCAAGACCGTGAGCGTCAAGCTCGCGACGCGCCCGGCGCAGATCCCGTAGGCGAAGCGGCTTCGAGACATGTCCCGGGACCTGGTCCTGGGACATGTCCCTTTCTTAGCTCCTTCTTAGATCGCTCTCAGGTTTCCCTTAGTCCGGATTGATTCCATCTCGAGCGAAGACAGACTTATCCGCACAGAACACTCCAATCCGTCGAATGCGGCCCGCGCCCTCCCCTTGCGGGCCGCTTTCGTTTTCTTAGAGCGTTCATAGCCGGAGTTCAGGTTTCCCTTAGCCGCGGGTGCTTAGCTGAGAGCAGGAAGGAGACCGATGAAGAACCTCAACTCGAAACGAGCACTCGTCGCCGCGTCAGCCCTCTCGCTCGTCGTCGGAGCCGGCGGCGCGATCGCCGCGTCCAAGAGCTCCCCGACGCACGGCGACGGTTTCCTGGCGAGGGTCGCCGGCCATCTCGGGATCTCGACGCAGAAGCTCGAGGACGCGACGAAGGCGGCGGCGATCGACCAGGTCGACGCCGACCTGAAGGCAGGCCGGATCACGAAGGCTCAGGCCGACGCGCTCAAGGCGCAGATCGAGAAGGGAGACGTTCCGCTCCTCTTCGGCGGCCCGCACCGCTTCGGCCCGCACCGCTTCGGCGACTTCGGCCACATGCCCTTCGGCGCCCACGGCCACCTCTCAGCCGCCGCCGACTACCTCGGGCTCACCGCCCCGCAGCTCTTCCAGAAGCTCGGGAACGGCCAGTCGCTCGCGGACGTCGCCAAGGCGCAGCACAAGTCCGTCGACGGCCTGAAGAAGGCGATCGTCGACGGCGCGAAGAAAGACCTCGACCAGGCCGTCAAGAGCGGCTTCCTGACCGAGGCGCAGGCCAAGGACGCGCTCGACGAGCTCCAGTCCCGGATCGACGACATCGTCAACGGCACCTTCCCGGGACCCGGCCCGCGTGAACGCTTCCACTGGCGGCAAGGGCCGCCCGACAACGGTGGCTGGAGAATGCCGGCCGCCTGAGCTCCTGCAGCACCCTCCGATCCGTCGACTGCGACCCGTCACACCCGGCGGGTCGCTTTCGTTTCAGCGGAGGATTCCCGTGTGCCCCAGGGAGTGCCGCCCGGGCTGCGGCCAGACGCAGAGCCCGTGCGGCCCGGCGCCGACGGGGATCCGCGCGAGCAGACGGCCCGTGCGGGTCGAGATCGCATACACCTCTGCGTCGTAGCGGCCCGACAGCCAGAGGACCCTCCCGTTCGCGGAGACGTTGCCCATGTCGGGGCTTCCGCCCGGAATCCGCCACGTCGTGACCACCTTGCGCGTCCTGAAGCTGATCACGGAGATCGTCCCCGCGCTGCGGTTCGTCGCGTACAGGAGCTTCCCGTCCCGGCTCGGGTAGAGGCCGTGCACGCCGAGACCGGTCGGCAGGAAGCCGATGATCCGCAGACGGCGGCCGTCGACCTCCCACAGGCCGTTCGCGTGCATGTCCGCGACGTAGAAGACCTTTCCGTCGGGCGAGAGCTTCACGTCCTGCGGCATTCCTCCGCCCGGAACCGACAGCACGCCGACGACGCGCTGGCTGCGGAGGTCGACCTTGATCAACTGCCCGGAGAACTCGCAGCTCGCGAGCAGATAGCCGCCGTTCGGCGGAGAAGTCCATGTGGTCGACGCCGCGGCACGGCACCGTGAGCGCGTGGTGAACGCGGAACGTGTGCGGGTCGCTGAAGTCGAGGCGGTTCAGGCGCTCTGCGACGACGATCGCGAAGCGGCCGTCGGGCGTGAAGTACATGTTGTACGGGTCGTCGACGTGGATCGGGCGGCCGGGCTTCGCCGTCCTCGGGTCGATCGGCGTGACCGAGTTGCCCTCGTCGTTGAGCACGTACAGCGTCTTCAGGTCCCAGGACGGCGTGACGTGCTGCGGGAGCAGCGCCGACCGCGAAGTGGTCGACGACCTGGAAGCGGCGAGGGTCGATCACGTCGACCGTGTTGCTGTCGCTGTTCGGGACGTACACGCGGGGAAGGGCCAGCCGCGCCCGCGGGCGGAGCATGTTCGGGCCGTCCGCCGAATAGACGTTCAGAGCCGAGGCGGTGCGCACGTGCGTCGCAATCCGGCCCGGCGAGAGAGTCAGGAGCGAGGCCTGCGTCCCTCCGGAGCTCCGGCCGCCGGCCACGAGGATCGCCTTCCCGAGCGAGACCGCCGCGGCGTCGGACAGCGGTTGGCGCAGATGGCCCGCCGGGTGAACGCGTCGGGTTCGCGGGTCGATCGCGACGACGCGTGACGTCGGCGTGTCGAGCGCCGCCCCGCGTCCTCCGATCACGTAGGCGATGCCCCCGAGCTCCGCGGCGCTCGCGTGCGTGGTCGGAGCCGGCAGTCGACCGACACGGCGCAGCGCGTGCCCGGCAGGCGAGTACTCGAAGACCTGGGCGCTGGCCGTCCCGCTCGGGAGCGACCCGCCGGCGACGAAGAGGTTGCCGCCGGCGGAGGTGACGGCGGCATAGCGCACCGGCGAAGGGAGATGAGCCACGACTCTGGCTCCGCGCCCGGGCGACCACGCGACGATCGTGTCGAGCCAGCGCGTCCCCGTGAAGCCGCCGACGACGTACGCCGTGTCGCCGATCGTGGCCGCGGCCTGATCCGAGCTCGGAGCGGGCAGGCTTCCGACGACACCGCCTCCGATGCGGACGATCTCGCCGTGCTGCCTCGTCCCGTCACCGCCGCCGAAGAGGTAGACGGCGCCGCCGAGGCGCGCGGCGGCCGCATCGTGCACCGCGGTCGGCAGGCGTCCGGCATCACGCTCGGTTGCGCCGGACACGACGCTCACGGCATCCGTCGAGGTGTCCGCCGCGGTCAGCCCGCCGAGCAGCATCGCCCGCGAGCGGCCGAGGGCGACCGCGGCCGCGTCCTGGAGCGGTGCCCGGAGCCGGCCGACGTCCCTGGAGACGAGGGCCTGCGAAGCGCGCCTCGGTCGCCTGGCCACCGAGTGCGCGGGCACGGTTGTGGGCGGAGCAGCCCGGGGTGACGAGGAGCGCCCGTGGCCGATCAGCATCGCGCCGGCCAGCGCCCCTGCGCCGAGGACGGCGACGGCGAGCAGCGGTTTCACGCTCCTGCAGGAATACACACGCACCATGACCAGCGCCTGAACGACGTGGTCAGGTCTTTCTCATCTTGGACCGGTAAAACTTGAGGGCCGTGAAGCATCTGCGAACGCTGTCCACTCGCAGCCTGATTGCTCTCTGCGCGGCGGTCGCCATACTCGTCGTCGGAGGGACGACGATCGCGGTCGCGGCGCGTGGCACCGGGCCGACGCCGCCCGCGAAGCCTCTGGCGCAGGCGATCCATGACGGGCTCGCAGCCTCCGAGCCGCAGGGGGTGACGGCCAGGATCAGGTTCACGAACAGGCTGTTCCCGTCCGGCGCCCTCGTCGGCCAGGCGGGCTCCCCGCTCATGTCGGGCGCCTCGGGCCGCCTCTGGGCGCGAAACGACGGGCGCGGACGCCTCGAGCTGCAGTCGAGCGCGGGTGACGTGCAGATCGTCTGGACACCCGAAGACGGTCACGGTCTACGACGCGTCGTCGAACACCGTGTACCGCAGGAATTTGCCGGCGACGAAGGCCGGGCAGGCGGACAAGGCGAAATCCGGCGCACCCGTCGCTGACGGCGATCGACGACTTCCTCGGCCGGTTCGGCAACCACGTGACCCTCTCGGCCGCCGCGCCCTCGAACGTGGCGGGCCGCAAGGCGTACACGGTCACGGCGTCGCCCAAGGAGAAGGGCGGGCTGCTCGACTCGGTGCAGATTGCCTGGGATGCGGCACGCGGTGTCCCGCTGCGCGCCGCGGTCTACGCGAAGGGGACGTCGAAGCCGGTCCTCGCGCTGGAGGCGACGAGCATCAGCTTCGGCGCCGTGCCCGACCGCAACGTCGACGTCCAGCCTCCGCCGGGCGCGCGAACCGTGCAGCTTCCCGCGATCCCGTCGCGGCCAAGCGCCAAGCAGCGACCCGAGCCGAAGGAATCGGCGGCCGCCGGCTTCCCGGTCCTGGCCCCGAGGAGCCTGCTCGGGCTTCCGCGCACGGGCGTCCACGTGGTCGGCCCCAGCGACTCGAGGACCGCGCTCGTCGTCTACGGAGAAGGGCTCGGCGCGATCGTCGTCGCCGAGCACAAGGGCGCCGACACCGTCGCCCAGCTCAAGGCGCTGCCGACGGTTCCGCTCGACGGCGCGACCGGGCACGAGCTCTCGACTCCGCTCGGGACGATCCTCCAGTGGCGCCGCGGCGACGTGACCTACGTGCTCGCCGGCTCGATCCCGGCAGCCACGGCCCAGGCGGCAGCAAACGGCTTGAAGTGAACGGCCCTCCGCCCGTCGCGGCCCGCGGCCTCCTCAAGCGCTACGGACGCATCGTCGCCGTCAACAACGTCGACCTGACCGTCGAGCCGGGCGATGTCTTCGGGTACCTCGGGCCCAACGGCGCCGGCAAGACGACGTCGCTGCGCATGATGCTGGGCCTGATCCGCCCGACCGGGGGCTCGGTCGAGCTCTTCGGCCGCGACCCCGTCAAGGAGGGCGTCCGCAAGGCGCTCGAGGGAGTCGCCGGCTTCGTCGAGGCGCCGCGCTTCTACCCGTACCTCTCCGGCCGCAAGAACCTGCGCCTGCTCGCCGACTACGACGGCCAGGGCGCGAAGAGCCGCATCGACGAGATGCTCGACGTCGTCGAGCTGCGCGACCGGGCCGGGGACAGGGTCGGCGGCTACTCGCACGGCATGCGCCAGCGGCTCGGGATCGCGGCGTCGCTCCTCCGCAACCCTCGCCTGCTCCTGCTCGACGAGCCGACCACCGGGCTCGATCCTGCGGGCATGCGCGACATGCGCGCGCTCGTCCGCCGGCTCGCGGGCGAGGGCATCACCGTCCTCCTGTCGAGCCACCTGCTGGGCGAGGTCGAGGAGCTGTGCAACCGCGTCGCGATCATCCGCACCGGTCAGATCGTCTACGAGGGCACCCTGCGCGACCTGCTCGCAACGGCCCAGACCGAGTACCGGCTGCGCGCCACCGAGCCGGAGCGCGCGCTGATGATCTGCTCGGCCCAGAGGGGCGTCGAGAAGATTCGCGTCGAAGGCCCCGAGCTCCGCTTCCAGGCCGACGAGCAGGCGGCCGCCGCGATCTCGATCGCGCTCGGGCAGGCTCGCATCGGCATCACCGCGCTCGTCCCCGAGACGGCCAGCCTCGAGGAGCTCTTCCTCGGGCTCACCGGAGGCGAGTCGGGCGACAAGAGCGCGTCGCGCGCGGAGGTCGCATGACCGCCGTCTACCGCTGGGAGCTCGCGAAGCTGCTGGCCCAGAAGCGGACGTACCTCGGGCTCGGCGCGGCGATGCTCGTGCCGCTGATCTTCGTGATCGTGCTGCAGTTCCAGTCGGGCGGGCCGAACGACGTGCCGCTCGGCCGCTACATCCGGGACACAGGGCTCGCCGTCCCGTTCGTCGCGCTCTTCTTCATGTCGTTCTGGGCGTTCCCGCTGATCACGTCGCTCGTGGCCGGGGACGTCGTCGCCTCGGAGAGCCAGAACGGGACGCTGAAGACGATCCTCACCCGCTCGCGCGAGCGCGGGCAGGTCTTCGCGGGCAAGGTGCTCGCGACGCTCACCTACACCGCGGCCGTCGTCGTCGCGATGGCGACGATCGGGCTGATCGCGGGCGGGCTCGCCTGGGGCTTCAACCCGCTGACGTCCCTGTCCGGAACGACGGTGTCGACGGGCCACGGCCTCGCCCTGCTCGCGGCGAGCATCGCGGTCTACTTCCTGCCGCTGGCCGGGATCGCGTCGTTCGCGCTCATGCTCTCGACGATCACGCGGAACAGCGCGGCGTCGGTGGTGGGTGCGCTGATGTTCGCTCTGCTCATGCAGCTGCTGACCGTTCTGCCCGGGACCGAGGGCATCCGGCCGTATCTGCTCGCGACGCAGTTCGACGCGTGGCACGGCTTCCTCCGCGTGCCCGCGGACTGGCAGCCGATCGGGCGCGCGGCCTGGGTCTGCGCGCTCTACGTCGGCGTTCCGCTCACGGTCGGGTACCTCGTCTTCCTGCGCCGCGACGTGACCGAGGACTAGAACCTCCGGATCGTCGCGCGCGTCCCGATCACGATCAGCGGGCGCTTGCCCGGGTCGAACCAGCGCAGGAGCTGCACGAGCCTGGGCAGCGCGAGGCTGACGCACCCGAGGGTCGGGTTGCCGTGGCTGACGTGGAGGAAGATGCCCGAGCCGCGGCCGGGAACGATCGGGTGCGTGTTGTAGTCGATCACCGCGAGGTGGCGGTAGGCCGTGGGCGATTTGGACATGTCCTCGCTCGTGATCCGGAACGGCGGCTTCGCCCCGCAGCGCACGTGTCGGAACCTGTTGTAGGAGGGCGAGCGGGGATCCTCGACCCACCAGTCGCCGCAGACGATGCGGTGATAGCGGTAGCGCACGCCCGGGTTCGGCGCGAGGCCGAACATCACCGGCTGGATCCCGAACGCGCCGCTCGGGGTCTTCAGGTCTCCCTCGCGCTTGTGCTCCGAGATGCCGCGGATGCCGAGCCAGGCCGGCCACGGGCCCGCGACCTGTGCCCAGCAGTCGCCGCGCTTCTCCCAGACGCGTGCCGCCCCGCTCTGCGAGCTCGGCCGGAGCGACGCGACCGTGACGAGCTGCGTCGCCGCGCCCGTGTCCGCGAGCTGGTTCGCGAGCGTGGGCGGGCACGGCGCGGTCGCAGAGCTCGTGCCCGTCGCGGTCGCCGCGGGAAGGAGCGCCAGGCAGGCCAGAAGCGCGCACGTCAGCTTCATCCGGCCACGCAGACTAGTCTCGATCGGCCATGAGCCTCGCCCTGCTCGCTCTCCTCGCAGCGCCGCCCTTCACGCACACCGTGGCGCCGGTGACGCGCGCGCAGCTGCCGCATTCGTGGCATGCCGGCTGCCCGGTCGGCCCGTCCTCGCTGCGCAGGCTCCGGGTCGGCTACTGGGGCTTCGACGGGACGAGCCGCGTCGGGACGCTGATCGTGAACCGCAGCGCCGTCGGGGATCTGACCGTCGTCTTCCGCCGGCTCTACCGGGCGCGCTTTCCGATCCGGCGGATGCGCCCGATCGACGCCTACGGGGGAAACGACGAGCGCTCGCTCGCGGCCGACAACACGGCCGCGTTCAACTGCCGCTACGCCGTCGGCCCGGGCCCGAGGCGCTGGTCGGTGCACGCGTACGGGCTCGCGATCGACGTGAACCCGGTCGAGAACCCGTACCTGGAGAGCGGCCGAGTCCACCCGCGCGCGGGCAGGGCCTACCTCGACCGCTCGAACGTCCGTCCGGGCATGGCCGTCCGCGGCGGGCTGCTCGTCGGCGCGTTCAGGTCCGTCGGCTGGCAGTGGGGAGGCCGCTGGACCGGGACACCCGACTACCAGCACTTCTCCGCGACAGGCGGCTAGGCCTTCTCGACGTCGTAGGTGAGGTGGGTCACGAACGGCGACTCGACCACCTTCGTCAGCTTCAGCCTCGGCGCGTCGGCGCCGAGCTCGCCGAAGAGGCTTGCGCCGCCGCCGAGCAGGACCGGCGCGACGTGGATGTGCAGCTCGTCCAGGAGCCCTGCGCGCAGGTACTGCTGCGCCACCGACGCGCCCCCGCCGAGCGCGACGTCCCTGTCCTCGGCCGCGGCCCGTGCCTGCTCGAGCGCGCTCTCGATGCCGTCGTCGACGAAGTAGAACGTCGTCCCGCCTTCCTTGACCACGGTTCTCGCGTGGGTGGTGCGTGAGCACGAAGACCGGGTGGTGGAAGGGAGGGTTGTCGCCCCACCAGGCGTCTGCATTCGGGTCGTCCTCCCAGGCGCCGGCGCCGCCGCTGAACATCCGGCGGCCCATGACCGTCGCACCGACCCGATCCCACGTGGCGCGTGCGAGCTCGTCGTCGGGCCCGGTCTCGCCGCCGTCGAGGCCGTGTGTCTCTCGCCAGCTGGCGAGCCGGAGCACCCAGTCGTGAAGCCGTTCGCCGCCCGTGCCGAGCGGTTCCTCGAGCGTCGGGTCCGGCCCGGCGACGAACCCGTCGAGTGACATCGAGATGTCGAGGAAGAATCGAGGCATTTTCATGTCCTTCCTGTTTCGGTTTGGTTACGAAGACCTCCGCCCGACCCGAAACTCATCGGTCGGGCCGTGTCCTCTGCGGAAAGTGCGGAAATCTTCTGGCAAGCTCGACGTTGGTCCACTAACGTCGGCGATGAGTTTCGATGTCGCGAGGAGTCCGTAGGGAAATCAAGGCCGGGGGGAGCTCGAATGACAGAACACAACACCGCACCTGAGAATCAGTCCGGACGGCTTTTGGCGCACGAACGGCTCTCGACGGGCCTGCTCGCGCGCTGGGCGCGAGCATGTGCGTCGCACCCCTGGCGGGTCATTCTCGGCTCGCTCGCTTCGATCGCACTCCTGTTCGTCCTCGTGTTGACGATCGGCGGCAGCCTCAAGGACAAGTTCGATATCCCCGGCTCCGACACCCAGAAGGCCACCGACCTGATCAAAGCGGAGTTCTCGTCCGAGCAGGGCTCCGTGCTCAACCTCGTCTTCGCCGCGCCGAAGGGCGAGCGCCTCGACACACCGGAGCGCAAGGCCGCGGTCAACGCTGCAATTGCGAAGCTCAAGACTCCGGAGTTCAAGGCCACGGACAGCAAGCCCGGCCTCGAGAGCGTCGGCAACCCGTTCTCCGACCAGACGTTCTCCAACAGCGGACGAATCGCGTACGCGGAAGCGCAGTTCTCGGACACGATCGAGACCGCAGACCGCTCTCGGGTGGTTGCGGTGGAAGACGCGGTCCGCAATACGGTCGAGCCGGCGGGCGTCACCGCCGAGTTCAACGGCGAGGCCGAGTCCCCGCCCATCCAGCAGGGAATCCAGGAGCTGCTCGGGTTCCTGGCCGCGTTCATCGTGCTCATGATCGTCTTCCGGACGTTCGTCGCGACTTCGATTCCGATTGCGCTGGCGCTCGTGGCCGTCGGATCCGCGTTCCTCCTCCTGTTCATCCTCGCCGGGCTGACCGACATCAACACGATCACGCCGATTCTCGTGTCGATGATCGGCATCGGCGTCGGGATCGACTACTCGCTCTTCATCGTCACGCGGTTCAGACAGTTCCTGCATCAAGGCATGTCGCCGGTCGACGCGGCCTCCGAGGCTGGCGCCACCGCCGGCCGCGCCGTGCTGTTCGCAGGCCTGACGGTTGCCATCTCCGTGACTGGGCTCGCGTTCTTCGGCCTCGACTTCATCACCAAGCTCGGCATCGGCGCGGCCCTGGGCGTGCTGACGACGGTCCTGATCGCCAACTCGCTCTTGATCGCGGTGCTCGCGAAGCTCGGGCACAAGATCGACCGGTGGAAGGTGCCGTTCCTGAAGCCGATCGACGACTCCGAAGCCGGCCGCGAGAACTCATGGCTCGGACGCTGGGGCCGGTTCGTGACCCGTCACGCCAAGCCGATCTTCATCATCCTGCTCGTGGCCGGTCTCCTCCTGGCCGGCACGTCGGCGCTCGTGCGACTGGGCGCTTCCGACCAGGGGACCCAGCCGAAGAACCAGACCGCACGTCGAGCCTACGACCTCCTCGCCGAGGGCTTCGGGCCGGGCTTCAACGGCCCGATCCCGATCGTCGTCGACGTGAAGGGAGACGAGGATGCTCCGCAGCGGGTCTACCAACGCGTGCGAGGGTTCGACGATGTCGCCTCGGTCAGGAAACCGCAGTTCAACGACGCGAAGACCGTCGCGATCGTCTTCGTCACGCCCAACTCGGCGCCCCAGGACGAGAGCACGGCGCAGCTGGTCCACCAGCTTCGCGACGTCGTCGTGCCGGCTGCGACCGCGGGCAGCCCGGCTGCCGTCTACGTATCCGGGCTGAACGCGGCGTTCATCGACATCGCCGACCGGATCATGCAGCGGCTGCCAATCTTCCTGCTCTACATCATCGGCGTCACGTTCATCGTGCTCGCCATGGCCTTCCGGTCGATCGTCATCTCCCTGACGGCGGCGATCACGACCATCCTGTCCGCGTTCATCGGGTTCGGCGTGCTCACGCTCGTCATCCAGGAGGGCTACGGGATGGGCCTGACCGGGCTCGACCGGAAGGGGCCGATAGAAACCTTCGTTCCGCCGATCGCGTTCGCGATCCTCTTCGGCCTGTCGATGGACTACATGGTGTTTCTCGCGAGCCGCATCCGGGAGGAGCACGTCCACGGGCTGAACACGAAGGACGCCGTCGAGCACGGGATCGCGGCGATCGGGCGGGTCATCGTTGCGGCGGCGATCATCATGGCCACCGTCTTCTCCGCCTTCATCCTCACCCCCGACCGCATCTCCAAGGAGTTCGGCCTGTTGCTCGCGGTGGCGATCTTGACCGACGCGCTCGTCGTGAAGATGACGCTGATCCCGGCCTTCATGACCCTGATGGGCGAGAAGACCTGGTACATCCCGCGCTGGCTCGACCGGCTGCTGCCGAACATCACGATCGAGCCTCCGCACGAAGGAGAGCGCACGGCCGAGTACGGAGGCGAGCGGCCGGCGCCGGCGAGCGAGGGCTGAGCCGGTGCACAGCGTCCTGCGGGCGGATGAGCAGGAGCGCGCCGCCAACCGGACGCTCCGCTTCGAGGGCGAGGCCTTCGGCTCCGGCGTCTCGATGTTCCTCGTCGACAACGAGCCGGGCGAAGGGCCGGGGCTGCATCGGCACCCCTACTCGGAGACCTGGATCGTCCGCTCGGGACAGGTGCGGTTCACCGCAGACGGTCAGGACGTGGAGGCGGGCGCCGGCGACATCCTCGTCGTCGGGCCCGACACGCCGCACAAGTTCGTGAACCTCGGCCCGGGACGCCTCGACCTGATCTGCGTCCACGACTCGCCGCGGATCATCCAGGAGGAGCTGGAAGAGCCAGCAGCCGTCTGACGCTCTCGGGAACGGGAATGCCCTCCCGGAGCCCGGGCGAGGCCGTCGGCGTTCCGTACGAGGACACGATCGGGACGACCCCCGCCCACACGTCCAGCGCGGCATCCTCCGAGTCGTCGTCGTCCGGCCCGCCGCTTCGCATCTTGGCCGAGGCCTCGTCGATCTCGAGCGCGAGAATCGAGGTCGCCTTCAGCTCCTTCGCGCTCGGCTGGCGCGCCTCGTTCCAGCGGCCGGGCAGCAGCTTCTCGGTGAACGCCTCGAATGCGCCCAGCCGCTCCGCCTCGTCCTCGACGAGCGCGAACGTCCCGAACACCATCACCGAGTCGTAGTTCGCCGAGTGCTCGAAGGCCGAGCGCGCGAGCACGAGCGCGTGCACGAGCGTGACCGTGACACAGGCCGGAGCGCCCGCGGCGAGCAGCCGAACGGCGCGGCTCGCGGTCGAGCCGTGGATGTAGACGGTGTCGCCGACGCGTGCATAGAGCATGGGGATGCAGACCGCCGTGTCTCCGTCGGCGAACGCCACGTGCGCGAGCAGGCCGCGATCGAGGACGTCGTCGATCGAGGCCCTGTCGTAGCGTCCCTTCGTCGGCCCGCGGCGCACGCGGACGCGGCTCGAAACCTCGTGTCGCTTGCCCGCCACCTGTTCAGCTTATGCGCGCCGACGTAGCATTCCCGCCCACGCATGCGCGACCCGCGGATCGAGCAGTACGCACGGATCCTCGTCGACACCTGTGTCGGGGTTCAGCCCGGCTGGCAGGTGATCCTCTGGGGCGGGCCGATCGCGCGGCCGCTCGTCGACGAGGTGGCCCGTCTGCTCGGGAAGCGCGGCGCCTACGCACTCGTTCGGACCAACCTCACCGGAAACATTCCGTGGCTCCTCGAAGCGCCCGACGAGCTGATCGACACGCTCGCGCCGATCGAGGCGTACGCGCTCGAGCACGCGGACGGGCTGATTGCGATCGACGCGCCGGAGAACACGCGCGAGATCACGGCGATCCCGCCCGAGCGGCTCGGCCGGCTCCAGGCCTCGATCCGCCCGCACGCCGAGCGCGTCTTCACGAACGACCTGAAGTGGGTGGGCTGCAACTACCCGTGTCCGGCGCTGGCCCAGGACGCGGGCATGTCGCTCGGGGACTACGAGGACTTCCTCTACGGCGCGTGCCTGCTCGACTGGGACGTGGAGCACGAGCGCATGAGCCGCTACGCGGAACGCTTCGACGCCGCGGACGAGGTGCGGATCGTCGGCGCCGAAACGGACATCACCCTCAGCCTCGCCGGCCGCTCGGGGAAGGTCGACGCCGGCGGTGCGAACATGCCCGGCGGAGAGTTCTACTTCTCGCCCGTCGAGGACTCGGCGGAGGGCACGATCGCGTTCCTCGAGTTCCCGGCTCCCTACCTCGGGCGCGACGTGACCGGGATCCGGCTGCGCTTCGAAGGCGGGAAGGTCGTCGACGCCTCCGCTGCGACCGAAGAGGAGTTCTTCCTCGATGTGCTCGACCGGGACGATGGCTCCCGCCGGCTCGGCGAGCTGGGCATCGGCTGCAACCCGGGCATCACCCGCTTCATGAAGAACACGCTCTTCGACGAGAAGATCGACGGCACGGTCCACCTCGCGCTCGGCAACGGCCTCCCGGAGATCGGAGGCACGAACCAGAGCGAGATCCACTGGGACATCGTCAAGGACCTGCGCCCGGGCGGGCAGATCCTGCTGGACGGCGAGGTCGTCCAGCAGGACGGTGTCTGGCGGATCTAGCCGGGCCGCAGCACTTTCTTACGCCGCCTCGTCCAGCACGACGGCGGCGGCGTCCGCGGGCACTGTCTCCGCACGCGGCTGCGGGGTCGGCCTCATGAGCGTCAGCACGATCGCCGCGCCGGCGAGCAGCAGGCCCGTCAGCACGTAGAGCGCGGTCTGGAACCCGTGGTCGAGCGCGGGAGCGCTCGTGGCCGTGACCGCGGCATGTGCGTCCGCGTAGCTCCTCGTCGCCGTGGCCGCGATCGCGCTGACGGCCGCGATGCCGAGCGCGCCGCCGATCTGGCGGCTCGTGTTGATCAGGCCCGAGGCGACGCCCGCGTCGGAGCGCTCGATGCCCGCGAGGCCGCCGATCGTGATCGGGACGAAGGACAGGCCCATCCCCGCGCCGCCGAGGACGAAGGCCGGGAAGAGATCCCAGAAGTAGTGCCCGTCGAGAGGCAGCCGCGTCAGCCACGCGACCGAGGCCGCCGACGCGAGCAGCCCGACGCATGAGCGTCGGGCGCACGCCGAAGCGGCCCACGACCGCCTGCGCGACGTTCGAGATCACGACGACGGACAGCGCGAAGCCGACGAAGGCGACTCCGCTCTGGACGGCCGAGTAGCGCAGGACGTTCTGGAGGTAGAGCGAGAGGACGAAGAACTCCGAGAAGGCGACCGCGCCGACGATCGCCATCGCCGCGTTCGCGCCCGTCAGCGTGCGCAGGCGGAAGATGCGCAGCGGCAGGAGCGGCGACTTCGAGCGGAGCTCGATCACGACGAACGCGACGAGCAAGGCCGCGGCGGAGCCGAAGAGCGCGAGCGTGGTCGGCGCGCCCCAGCCGTCGCCGGCCGCGCGGGTCGTCGCGTAGACGAGCAGCATCAACCCGGCGGTCACCGAGGCGGCGCCCGGGAGGTCGAAGTGCCGATGGGCGAGCTCCGCACGGCTCTCCTGCAGGAGCAGCGGCGTGAGCGCGATCGCGGCGAGCCCGACCGGGACGTTGATGAAGAAGATCCACGACCAGCTGAGGTACGAGGTGAGCAGCCCGCCGAGGAGCACGCCTGCTGCGGCGCCGCTCCCGGAGGCCGCCGCGTAGATCCCGAGCGCGCGGTTGCGCTCACGGCCCTCGGCGAAGGTCGTCATCAGGAGCGAGAGCGCGGCCGGGACGAGCAGCGCCCCGCCCAGGCCCTGGAGCGCGCGGAAGCCGATCAGCGAGGCCTCCGACCAGGCGAGGCCGCAGAGCAGGGAACTGAAGGAAAAGAGCGCGAGCCCCGCCATGAACAGCCGTCGGCGGCCCAGCAGGTCGGCGAGCCGGCCGCCGAGGAGCAGCGTCCCGCCGAAGAGGATCGCGTAGGCGGAGATCACCCACTGCAGGTTCGTGGCCGAGAAGTCGAGGTCGGACTTGATCGAGGGGAGCGCGACGTTCACGATCGCGACATCGAGGATGACCATGAACTGCGCGGTGACGATGAGCGCCAGGGCGACCCAGCGCGAGTTCCAGTTTGTGGAGCGTGACACTAATTGGCCTCCCAAATCGTTGAGTGACCACAACGTTATAGCACAGCAACGATTGGACGCGCTACTCTATTGCCCATGACAACCACTCCCGAGACGCCCACCACGCGCTTCGCGCCTCGGATGCCCGACGAGCTCCTCGCGTCGTCGACGTTCCTGCTCAAGCGGCTCGGCTTCGCCGCGAAGGAGCGCTCGATGGACTCCTACGAGGAGACGGGCCTCCACCCGTACCACTACGCGATCCTGCTCGTGCTCGACGACGGCTCGGCCGAGACGCAGGGCTCGATCGCCGATGCGCTCGGCTACGACCGCGGTCAGCTGGTCGGGCTGCTCGACGAGCTCGAGGAGCAGGGGCTCGTCGAGCGCAAGCGAGACCCGAAGGACCGCCGGCGGCACCTCGTCCGCATGACAGCGGAGGGGACGAAGACGCTTCGGCGCCTGCGTGCGCTCGCGCGCCGCAACGAGGACGAGTTCCTCGACCCGCTGAGCGACGAGGAGCGGGCCCAGCTGCACGCGCTGCTCATGCGTCTCGCCGAGAAGCACGAGCCGCGGTGCGCTCCGTACGTCCCGCCCGGCGAGGCGTCGAGTTGATCTAGCCCGGCTTGCCGGCCATCGCCCACACGGCGACGACGTAGGCCGCCAGGAGCACGACCGAGAGCACGAGCGTCGCTTTGAGCAGGCCGCTGCCCTTCCCGGCCTCCAGGCGGCGAACGCCGATCCCGCCGATGATCAGCGTGATCACGAGTACTAGCCCTCCGGCGTCTGCGAGCAGGAATCCGATGCCCAGCCAGCTCGGGACCAGCTTGCTCGGAACGTCGTCCCAGCCCTCCCGCGAGTAGATCCACTGCGCGGCGAGGCGCATCAGGATCCAGCCGGGGAACGAGACGAGCATCAGCGACCAGAAGCCGAGCCGCAGGAGCTTCGCGTCCCCCCTCGCGAAGAAGAGCGCCGCGGTGCCCGTGACGAGGCCGGCGACGAGGATCATCGCGCCGAGGACGTGCAGGAAGAGCGGGAAGTTCCAGCTGTCCGGACGGACAGTCGCGAGGACGCTCATGCTCCGGGCTTCCAGATCATGTCGATGATGATCAAGAGCAGGACGGCCGAGGTCAGGGCGTGCAAGAGGACGCCGCGCGATGTGCGGTTGAGCGCGAGGAGCTCGGCGTTCGGACCGGTCTCTCCCGCCCCCTTGAGCTCGAGCGCCTTTCCTCGGGCCTTGCCTGTAGGCCTCCTCGACCTGCCGGCCGAGCGTCGCGCCGACGACCCACAGCACGAGCGCGGCGATGATCCAGCCGTCCCAGATCGCATAGCCGTCGACCGCGAAGGCGAGATAGATGCCGAGGAGGATCGTGCCGCCCATGCCGACCGCGATCGTCGCGTTGCCGACTCGCGCGACGGGCCCGAGGCGAAGCGTGTCGTCAGGCGTGTCGATGCGGCGCACCGCGACGACGAGGCACCCAGAACAGGGTGCTCCCGGCTACGAGCGAGAACGCGCTCAGCACGTGGAATGCGAGCATCCACTGGTTGAAGCCCACGCGCGGATCCTAGGACGTGGGCCGGAGGTTGCTCGGCGATGACTTCCCGGCGGAAGAACCGTCTACATGAAGAGACACGAGCTCAAGGAGGAGTGATGCAGAAGATCAGACCCTGCCTGTGGTTCGACACCGACGGCGAGGACGCGGCGCAGTTCTACACCTCGATCTTCCCGAACTCGAGGATCGTCGAGGTCGCCCGCTACGGCTCCGCCGGGCCGCGGCCGGAGGGCACCGTGATGACGGTCACGTTCGAGCTCGACGGGCAGCAGTTCATCGCGCTGAACGGCGGGCCGAACTTCACGTTCAACGAGGCGATCTCGTTCGAGGTCGACTGCGAGACGCAGGAGGAGGTCGACGGGTTCTGGGACGCGCTCACCGACGGCGGTGAGGAGGGCCCGTGCGGTTGGCTCAAGGACCGCTACGGCGTGTCCTGGCAGATCGTCCCGAAGATCCTCTCCGAGCTGATCGGCGACCCCGACCGTGAGAAGTCGCAGCGCGTGATGGCCGCGATGCTGAAGATGAAGAAGATCGAGATCGCGGAGCTCGAGCGCGCGGCGGCCGCGGGCTGAGGAGGTCGAGCCGGGGACGGGCCGGCCGTCCCCGGCTCCTTTCCGAGCGGCTAGGCCGACGTCTTGCCCGCCGCGACGGCCGTCTTCTCGGGCACGCCGGCGATCCAGCCTTCGATCGCGCCTGCGATCTCGGCCCACTTCTCGGCGGTCATCATCAGGTGAGGCCGGCCCGCGAACTCGAGGTAGTCGGTCTGGGCCGGAGACTTCTCGTACTTCTTGAACTGCTTCTTCGCGACCGAGGCGGGGACCGTGTGGTCCTGGTCGGCGCCGATGATCAGCAGCGGTGCCCGCTCCTCGTACTTGAAATGCAGCTCGGTGGGCGGGTGCAGATGGAAGTTCGCGAAACCCGCCTCGTAGAAGATCTGACCCGTCTCCGGGACGTAGTACTTCTCGTACGCGGCCTTCGCGTCCTCGGGCGTGAACGTGTTCACGAAGCCGTAGGTGAACTCCTCGAGCGTGAGCGGCACGACGCCGTGCCAGCGAGACGGATGCGCCAGTGCCGACGAGGCGACCTTGAGCGACGAGAACGGCAGGACGAGGATCCCCTTCGGCGGCGCCGGGCTCATCGCGACGCCCCCGCGGGCGAGCCCGCGGTCGAGCAGGAGCTCGACGATCAGCCCGCCGAACGAGTGGCCGATCAGGATCGGCTCGTGGTCGAGCGCTTTGATCTGCGCCTCGTAGTGGTCGACGATCTCGCTCAGGCCGAGGCCCTCGATTGCCTCCGTCGCCTCGCGCAGCTCTTCGACGTCGCCCTGCTTGCGTGGCCATTCGGGGGCGGTGACGTCATAGCCCCGGTCGCGGAAGTACTCGGCGAACGTGTCCCAGCTCCGCGACGAGAGCCAGGCGCCGTGAATCAGCATCAGTGGACTGCGGGTTGCGGCACCCTCCACCATGACCTCCCTGCTCGCTTGCCCTTCGCACGCTACCCGCTCCGGACCGGTGCTCCGTGATCCGGCCGAGCAGTCAATATCTCGTCGAGGCATGAGCGCATCGGCTGACGAGACCTCGAAGTACGACTCGCTGCTCGCCACGGGTGAGCGCGTCCTGCTCGTCCGGCAGCGCCACTGGCTCACGTTTCTCGAGGCGGGGCGGTGGTTCGTGCTCGCGCTCGTCATCGGGCTCGTCTCGGGGGCGGTCAACGCGGGAGTCCCGAACAGCGGCGTCGCCGGGCCGATCAGCACGCTGCTCACGTACGCGTTCTGGATCGCACTGGCCGTGGGCCTGATCGGCCTCGTCTGGTACTACCTCGTGTGGAGGATCGAGCGCTACCTCGTCACGACGCGGCGCGTGATCGAGGCGGGCGGCGTCGTCAACAAGTACACGCACGACACCTCCCTGCAGGCGATCACCGACATGAACGTCGGCCACCCGTGGCTCGGCCGGATCGTCGGCTACGGGGAGATCGACCTGCTGACCGCGGCCGAAGCTGGAACGAGCAAGATTCGCTTCCTCCCGGACGCGGACGGGTTCAAGAAGGCGCTCCTCGACGCCAAGCAGGAGCACGAGCTCGAGGTCGGCGGGGGCCGCGCCATGCAGGAGGCGGTCGCGGTCGCGGCTCAGCAGGAGCGCCCCGCCGAGGGCGGCATGTCGGCCGAGGAGCTGGACACCGCGCTCAGCCGCCTCGCGGACATGAGGGATCGCGGGTTGGTCACCCAGGAGGAGTTCGACCAGAAGAAGCGCGAGCTGCTCGACCGACTCAGGTAGGGCCGCCGAATGGCGTCGGCCTTCGGGTGGGGCACGCTCGCGGCGTCCTCGCTCGTCCTCGGGGCGATCTTCGCGGTCCGCTTCCGGATCGGCCTGCGCGCGATCGGGCTGATCATGGCCTTCGGCTCAGGCGTGCTGATCAGCGCCGTGGCCTTCGATCTCGTCGAGGAGGCGGCCAGTACGCAGAGCGCGGGCTGGCCCGTCCTGATCGGCATCTTCGCCGGCTGCGGCACGTTCTTCGGCGGAGACTGGCTCATCGACCGCTACGGAGGGGCGGACCGCAAGGACGCCGGCGGCGACCAGCAGAGCGGCTCGCCGCTCGCGATCGTGCTCGGAACCGTCCTCGACGGGGTCCCCGAGTCGATGGTGATCGGGCTGACGATCTTCAAGGGAGGCGCGGTCGGCGCCGCCTACCTGACGGCCGTCTTCATCTCGAACCTGCCCGAGGCGATCTCGTCGACGGCCGGTCTCCTGACGAGCGGCTGGAAGACGGTGCGGATCCTCTGGATGTGGGTCGGGATCGCGCTCGTCTCCGGGCTCGCCTCGCTGGCGGGCTACGTCGTGTTCCAGGACTCGTCGTCGAACGTCGTCGCGTTCGTTCTCGCCTTCGCGGCAGGTGCGATCCTGACGATGCTCGCCGACACGATGATGCCCGAGGCGTTCGAGCACGGCGGCAAGCTCACGGGTGTGGTGACGACGCTCGGCTTCGTCATCGCCTTCACCATCCATCAACTGGACTGAGCCCGGGTCAGGTGCCGGCGACCGGAACCGCCTCAGCGGCCTCCGTCTCGTCGTCCCGCGGCCACAACAGGTAGGTGGCGATCAGAGCGATCGCACAGCCGACGAGCGTGTCGATCACCCGCTTCCCCGCCCAGCCGGCGATGTCTCCGGTCGGCGCGCCCGCCATCAGGATCGACCCGATCGTCGTCAGTCCTCCGCCGACGATCGGATACGGCGGGCTGTACGCGATGCCGGCGAACAGGATGACGAGGCCGAACGAGAAGAGCACCCGGTCGGGCACGAGCAGCGAGATGACCGCCAGGAGCAGGACTCCGAAGACCGCGCTGGCCACGCGGATCGAGGCCAGGCTCTTCGGGTTCTTGCCCGGCGTCAGCAGGACCAGATAGGCGGCGAAGAACGTCCAGAAAGCGTCGCGCCCGCCCTGTCGCTGGAGGAAGTACATGAGGATCGCGAGCGGGATCGCCCGCCGAACCCCGTCGCGGGCGTGCTCGTCGAAGTTGCGGAGTGACGCCAGCATCGGCGCGATCGGCAGTGGCGCCGTCGCCGCCTTCACCTCGTCCGGCTCGCTCCGCCTGCGCCGTGCCGTCCCGACGAAGACGACGATCAGGCCGCCGATGCAGCCTGCCGCGATGTACGCCACAGCCCACCGGAGCGAGACGAGCTCGAACAGGTTCGCGACGCGCGCCATCGCCGCAATCAGCATGTAGCCGAGCGAAAGGAGGAAGCCGAGGATTCCGCCGAGCGGGGCGCCTGCCGCCATCACTGACGTCAGGAGAGCGACCGCTCCCATCGCGAGACCGGCCCAGACCGGATGGTTCCCGGTTGCGAAGCCCACGACGGAGAGGACGAGGACGGAGCCCGCCGTGAGCAGCGCCAGGCGGCGCGAGATCCTGGAAGGGCCACTTGATCCGGCGGCCGCGACGACCACACCGGCGAGGGCGGCGAGCAGCGTCCCCTCGCACCTGCGGTAGGGCCGCGCCCAGCGCACCGCCGACGAACAGGCCGGCCGCCGCGTAGCGCACGAGGCCCCAGGCAGGTGGCTGGCCGGTCGTCGTGAACCAGCTCCGCCAGCCGGTGGTCCGCGGCTCCTCGGCTTCGCTCGTCTCCACGCTTGCGGCACGATTACACCACGAAGTGGAACCCGCAGGACGAGAGCCCGGGCAGGACACCGTGGAGCCGGACCGTCGCGCATCGAGAAGACGCGCCAGTGGGCGGCCGCGCAGGCGAGAGGACGCCGAGCGGCTCGCCGAGCGGGCGCAGGACGAGCGGAGCCGGCATCGCTCGGTCGACGCGATCTTCGAGATGGTCGACCGGGACAGCGAGGTCGGCGGTGGGATCATCGCGGGCGCCCTCGCCTACCGGCTCTTCATCTGGCTGCTGCCGCTCGCGCTCGTCATCGTCGCGGGCCTCGGCATCGCCGCGGACGCCAACTCGGAGTCTCCCGAGGCGGCCGCCAAGTCGCTCGGCGTGGAGGGCCTGATCTCGAGCTCGATCGCCAACGCCGCCGACAGTCCGAACCGCTGGTACGCGCTTCTGATCGGCGTTCCGGTGCTGGTCTGGGCGACGCGGAGCGTGCTCCGGGTGCTGATCGGGGCGCACAGGCTCGTCTGGACCGACGATCGGAGCCGTGCGCCGAGGCCGAAGCTCGTCGCGTCGCTGAGGCTCCTCGTCCTGCTCATCGGCTTCGGAGTCGTGTCGGCAGCCGCCAGTGCGGCCCGGGCCTGGGCGCCCGGCCCCGGTCTGCTCGTGACGCTGATCGCGCTCGTCTTCTACGCGGGGCTGTGGCTGCTGATCACGCTCCGGCTTCCGCACCGGGAGACCGACTGGACGGCGCTGATCCCGGGCGCGCTGGTCTTCGGGATCGGCGTCGAAGCGCTCCAGATCGTGATCGCCTACTTCATCACGCCGTACGCGATCGCCAAGCAGGGGACGTACGGGGCGCTGGGAGTCGCCGCGGGGTTGCTCGTCGGTCTCTTCCTGGCCAGCAGGCTGGTCGTCGCCGCGGCGGTCGTCAACGCGACCCTCTCGGAACGGACCGCGCGTGCGGGCTCGACGCCGCTCTCACATGTCTGACTGACCCACGACCAAGCCACCCACTTGGTCTACGACGCGTGCACGGGATAGCGCAGACGCGTGACACCCACACCGGTGACGACTGTCGGATTCCCGAGGACGGCCGCTGTGTTCGCGCCCGGGCGCGTTTGGGACGTCAGCCGGTTTGCTCGGCCAGCCCGATGAGAATGCCCTCGGGGCCTCGGATGTAGCAGAGCCGATACACGTCTTTGTAGTCGACCACTTCGTCGACGAGCTGTGCGCCGTGCTCGCGGAGCCGGGCCAGCGTATCGTCGAGGTCGTCCACCGCGAACATGACGCGGAGGTAGCCGAGGGCGTTTACCGGCGCGTTCCGGTGATCGGCGACCGGAGGCGGCGTGAGAAAGCGCGAGAGTTCAATCCCGCCGTGGCCGTCCGGCATACGCATCATGGCGATTTCGACGCGCTGGTCGCGCAGTCCAGTGACGCGCCCTGACCAGTCTCCCTCGATCATCGCTCGCCCCTCGAGCTCGAGGCCCAGCTCGGCGAAAAAAGAGATCGCGGCATCAAGCGACTCCACCACGATGCCCACGTTGTCCATCCGTTGAAGCGCCACGCGGTCAGTGTCGCGGATCGCAAAGATCGCCGATGAATTCTTGGTGCGCTGCCGGTCTCTACTGCGTACGGATCCGTAAGCGCGGGGCCGCTGAGACCGCGGATCGAAAGGAGCCCTCGATGAGGCAGCCAGTGACTGAGCTCGACGCGCGCTTCAGCGACCGGGCCGCGGTCGCGACCGACTGGGACCAGACTCGCCGGGCGCTCGAAGACGCCGAGTTGTTCTGGATCGCGACCGTCCGAGCGGACGGTCGGCCGCATGTGACGCCACTCGTCGCTGTCTGGCTCGATGACGCGATCTATTTCGCGACCGGCTTCGGCGAGCAGAAGGCCGTGAACCTGAGAACCAACCAGAACGTGATCCTGATGACCGGTTGCAACGAATGGGAGCGCGGACTCGACGTCGTGGTCGAGGGCGAGGCCGTCCACGTGACAGAGGAGAGCGTCCTCAAACGGCTCGCAGAGGCGTGGGAGACGAAGTGGGACGGCCGCTGGCATTACGAGGTGCACGAGGGCGGCTTCCGGCACGAGGCAAACGCCGACGCGATCCTCGTGTTCTCGGTGAAGCCCACCAAGGTGCTCGCGTTCGCCAAGGGCACCTTCGGCCAGACGCGCCACCGGTTCAATCAGGAATAGCCCTGACCTGGGCGAGTCGTGTGCGCCAGTGTTCGGGGATGTTTCCTGAAGAACTGACGCTGGATCTGGCCGGAACCGATGAGTTTTCGCTGGCCATCCCGTCTCTACCGCGTACGGATCCGTAAGCGCCCAGGACGTTCTCGCCTACACCAACGAATTCGGGAGGCAACTTGAAGCTTCTTCTTACGTCCGCTGGCATCAAGAACGCGAGCATCCACGACGCACTGGTCGAACTGCTGGGCAAGCCGATTGCCGAGTGCGACGCCCTCTGCATTCCCACGGCGTTGTACGGGCATCCCATGGCGGGTCCTCGCCAGGCGTGGCGGTGCATCAGCGGGCAGGAGACTGGCACTCCCACGGTCGGACTGGGCTGGAAGTCGATGGGAGTGCTGGAGCTCACCGCCCTGCCGAGCCTCGACGCGGAGCGCTGGGTCCCGCTGGTCCGAGAGACTGACGTCCTGCTCGTCGAGGGCGGCGATGCCGCGTACTTGTGCCACTGGATGCGGGCGTCCGGCTTGGCAGACCTTCTGCCGTCGCTGCCCGAGACGGTCTGGGTTGGGGTGAGCGCCGGAAGCATGGTGATGACCCCCCGGATCGGTGACGACTTCGTGACGTGGCCGTCCGCGACAGACGACCGCACCCTAGGGATCGTCGACTTCTCGATCTTCCCGCACCTCGACAACCCTGACCTGCCGTGGAACACGATGGCCACCGCAGAAGAATGGGCGGCCGGCTTGTCAGGCCCCGCGTACGCGATCGACGACGAGACCGCCTTCAAAGTGGTCGACGGTACCGTCGAGGTCGTCTCCGAGGGGCACTGGAAACTGCTCACGCCCTAGGACTGAGACCTGGGCCAGTGTGCGGGAATGTCACCCGAGCTTGTGACAGCCTCGAGGATATGGTCGGCCAGTGCGATTCGGCGAAGACGCCATCGGTAGCTCGCGACTTGAGGGTGGCCTCACCGATGTAGAGCGGGTCGGCGAGACCGTTCACCGTTCGACGAGTTCCTGGACGCAGGCGGTGCACGCGCTCCTCGCCCACCTGGAGCTCGTCGGGTTCGAGGGAGCGCCGCGGGTGCTGGGGTTCGACAGTGAAGGTCGCGAGGTGCTCAGCTTCATCGCCGGCGACGGTCCGACTCATACCGACGACGAGCTCGCACGCGTCGCGCAGCTGGTCCGCGAGCTCCACGATTCAACAGCGGCTTTCGAGGCGCCGCCGGATCCCCAATGGCAGTTCATGGTCGGAGCGCCGCAGCAAGGCGATGTTGTCTGCCACAACGACCTTTCTCCTGACAACACGATCTACGATCCGGGCAGCAGACCACGGGCCTTCATCGACTGGGATCTCGCCGCGCCCGCGCCCCGTATCTGGGACGTGGCGTGGGCTGTCTACCGATTCATCCCGCTCTACGATGATGCGACGTGCGAGCGATTGGGCTACCCGGTCCCGTCACGCCCGGGCGCGACTGCGCATCTTCTGCGATGCGTACCAACTCAATGACCGCGAAGCACTGCTTCCGACAGTGTGCAACGCATCCGGGTCCTCGTACGACACTGCGCGCGTCTGGGGCGAAGCCGGACGGCCGGGTTGGCGCGACGTCTGGCACGACACGCGCGGCGAGCAGTGGCTACGCGGACTGCGATACGTCGAGGCGAAGCGTGGTCAGTGGGAGCGCGACCTCGCCGGAGGCTAAGTACTGCTTGCTCGCCTGCGCGAGCGTCCTCTCGCCTGGGGTCGAAATCCTGGGTTCAAGAGGTTGAGAAAGTTCTCGCGGTGACCTGCGATCAGCGCTGGGCGGCCAACGCGTCGATCTTCCGCTCGAGCTCGTCGAAGCGCTTCTGCATCAGATCGCGGTCGCTCACGTCGTCGGCCTTCTGCGCGGCGTCGCGCTCGGCTTGCGCGCGCGTAATGAAGCTCGATGTGATCAGCGCGGTCACGATCGCGATGAACGCGGTCCCCTCGAGCATGACGAACGTTCCGAGGAGCCTGCCGCTGACATCCTTCGGCGCGACGTCGCCGTAGCCGACCGTCGTCACCGTCTGGACGGCCCACCACAACCCGAGGCCGATGTTCGGAAACTCGGTGTTGTCGATCACGGTCATCAGGACCCCGGCGCCGACGACCACGGCGAAGGTCGCCGTCACGATCACGGCCGTCGCTCCCCGCATCGTCGGCGGCTCCTGGACGAAGCGTGCAACCCGTCGCTCGAGGATGTTGAACCGGCCCATCGCTCGAGGACATAGGAAACCAGCGGCGGCTGACGACTTCCTAACAAGTCGTTGTTAGCGTGGCTCGGTGGGTCTGAATCGTGTCGTGCTGGCGGCGCTCACCGCCGGCCTGACGACGGCGGGAGCGGCACTCGGAGCCGGAAGCCCCCTGGCGCACCCGGAGCGCGATCACGCCGGGTCCGGGCTGGCGATGCGCCACGTGGTGCCGCTGCGAGCGTCTCGGCCCGCGGGCCTGCCGGGGCTCGACGTCAGCAGTTGGCAGGGGAACGTGGACTGGGCGACGGTGGCCGCGAACGGCGCCCGCTTTGCCTTCGTCAAGGCGACCGAGGGGACGAGCTACGTCAACCCGTACTTCGCGCAGCAGTACGGCGGCGCGCACGACGTCGGGCTCGTCCGCGGGGCGTACCACTTCGGCCTGCCCGACCGGTCGACCGGCGCCGCGCAGGCGCAGTGGTTCGCGGCGCACGGGGGCGCGTGGTCCGCCGACGGCCAGACGCTGCCCGGGGCGCTCGACATCGAATACAACCCGTACGGCGCGACGTGCTACGGCCTGAGCCAGAGCGCGATCGTCACGTGGCTGACGAGCTTCGTAACCGAGTACCAGGCGCTGACGAGCCGCTGGCCGATCGTCTACTCGACGACGAACTGGTGGCAGACGTGCACCGGCAACTACTCGGGCTTCGGCGCGACCGACCCGCTCTGGATCGCCTGCTGGTGCCAGTCGGCCGGCCAGCTTCCGGCCGGCTGGAGCAACTACGCGTTCTGGCAGTGGACGAACCAGCCCGTCGACTTCCCGGGCGACCAGGATGTCTTCAACGGATCTCAGGACGAGCTCGTCGCGCTCGCGAACGGCGCTCAGCCACCTCCGCCTCAGCCCCCGCCTCCTCCTCCGCCACCGCCACCTCCGCCACCGCCGGTCGTCCTGTGCCGCGTACCGCGCGTGATCGGCATGCGGCTGGCGAACGCGCGGGCCAGGATCCGTCACGCGCACTGCGCCCCCGGCCGCGTTCGGCACGTGCACTCCAAGCGCGTGGGCCGCGTCCTCGGACAGAACCCGCGGGCGGGATCACGCCGAGCGCGCGGTGCGAGGGTCAGTCTGCTGGTCGGTCGGAAGCGCCGCTAGCCGGCCGCCACTGCGCGACGACGACGCCTGCGAGGCAGATCGCGCCGCCCACGAGGGCGAGCCCGGGAGGCGTCTCGCCGAGCAGCAGCCAGCCGAGCAGGATCGCGATCGGCGGCACGAGGTACGTGACCGAGCCCATGCGCCCTGCGGTCGTGCGCGCGAGCGCGTAGCCCCACGTCAGGAAGCCGATCGCCATCGGCGCGATCGCGAGATAGACCATCCAACCGACCGACGACGCGGGCGCATCCGGGAGCTGCTGCCCGAGCGAGAAGGCGAACGGAAGACAGACGACGGCGCCGAACGTGCAGGCGAGCCAGGTAAGCATCAGCGGCGACACGCGCGCGAGCACCGGCTTCTGGGCGACGACGCCGACCGCGTAGAAGACCGCGGCCGCGAGGCAGAGGAGCGCGCCCCAGCTCGCCGCGACTCCCTGGTCGGAGGTCGCCGTCCCGATCACGACCACGCCGGCGAGCGCCACTGCGCACCCGGCGAACAGACGCCTCGGGAAGCCTTCGTGCAGGACGAATCCGGCCAGGACGGCGAGGATGATCGGGCCGACGTTGACGAGCATCGAGGCGGTGCCGGCGTCGACCCGCCGCTCGGCCGCGTTCAGTGCGATGTTGTACAGCCCGAACCAGAAGAGCCCGACGAGTGCGATCGACGCCACGTCGCGCCGCCCGGGCAGCGGCTCCCGCCTCCAGAGGACGATCGAGCCCAGCGCCAGGCTCGCGATCGTCAGCCGGCCGAGCGCGAGCGCCCCGGGCGAGAGGTGCTGCGACGCCGACCGGATGCCGACGAACGCCGAGGCCCAGAGTGTGACGGTGACGAGCCCGGCGCCGAGCGCGAGCAGCCGTTCGCGTTCGGCGGGCGCACGAGCTGTCGTCTCCAACGTGGCCATCTCTGAACAAGAACGCGGCAACGCGTCCTTTTGTGAGAAACGACCACGAGCCCGCGCGTATGCCGATTGCAAATCTTCTCTAAGCGTTTTCGAATCAGTGCGTAGGATCGCCCGATGCTTCGTCGTCCACCCTGATCCTCGGAGTCGCGGCCGGGCTCCTGCTCGCGTCCGCACCCCCCGCTTTCGCCTTGCAGCCGGAGTCCGAGGTGAAGCCCAGCTGACGATCTCGTGCTCACGCACGGTCTCCGATAGGGCCCCCCAAAACGCCAGACCGCGCGCAAGACGACACCGGAACCGGGATTGGCGCGGTTCCCGTCGAATAGCGAGCCGTGGGGGGATCACGACGCCCGCTGAGACTGCTCGTGCTGCTCGCGCTGATGGGCGCCGCCGCGCTCGCGGTCGCCGTCACGGCCGGCGCGGCGACGGGCGACGAGGACGCGCTCGCGCAGAAGTACAGCCCGGTCGTGCGCCTCGTCGAGCAGCCCGTGGAATGCGGCCCCGGAGAGCCGTACATCCCGCTCGACGTCGACCTGCTGTTCGGCCAGCCGACCGTGGCGCTGCGCGGGCCCTGGAACACGACCGACCTGGTGAAGATCGGCCCGAGCGCGCAGGACCTGGTCAACCGCTTCGAGTACCACCTCGACTACCCGGGCAGCCCGCTCAGCCCGGGCTGCGACTACGAGCGCTGGCAGGACCACCTCGCCCCGGGCGGCGGCACGCCCACGGTCTACGCACACGTCGCGACCGACCCCGCGCACCCGGGCAGGCTCGCGCTCCAGTACTGGCTCTTCTACGTCTTCAACGACTTCAACAACAAGCACGAAGGCGACTGGGAGATGATCCAGCTCGACTTCGACGCGAACGACGCCGCCGAGGCGCTGCGCACGGAGCCGACGAAGGTCGGCTACAGCTCCCACGAGGGCGCGGAGCGCGCCGACTGGGGCGACGACAAGCTCGAGCTCGTCGACGGAACGCACCCCGTCGTCTACCCCGCCGCCGGAAGCCACGCGAACAAGTACAACGCCGCGCTCTACCTCGGCAGCTCGGCGGACGCGGGCGTGGGCTGCGACGACACCCTCGGGCCGCACGACGAGCTCCGTCCGGTCGTGAAGACGATTCCGAGCGACCCCGCGGCCGCCGCGAAGGCGTTCCCGTGGATCACGTTCGAGGGACGGTGGGGCGAGCTGCAGCCGGCGTTCTACAACGGCCCGACCGGGCCGAACCTCAAGACGCAGTGGACCGAGCCGATCACCTGGTCCGACGGCTGGCGCTCGCGGAGCTACGCGGTGCCGACCGCCGGGATCTTCGGCACCGGCGCGACGGACTTCTTCTGCAGCGGGGTCGAGAAGGGCTCTGCAGCCCTGACCGCCCTCGTCCGGGACCCGACGACGACGCTGATCGCGATCGGGATCCTGTTCCTGCTGCTCGTCTGGCTGGTGAGACGCACCACCTGGCGTCCCGGCGTGCCGCTTCGCCTTGCGCACAGGCGCGCCTGGGGGCGGATCCTGTCCAGTGCGGCGCGGATGTACGCCTCACGGCGGGCCGCGCTCTTCGTGGGCATCGGCCTCGTCTTCATTCCTCTCGGGATCGTGATCTCGCTCGTGCAGGCGCTCGTCCTCGGCGGCTTCGGGCTGCTGGGCGTCGACACCTCGGGCGAGGGGGCGGGCGCGCTGGTGCTGCTCGTGGTCACCCTCGGGACGACGCTCGCACTACTCGGCTTCGGGCTCGTGCAGGCCGCGACGGCGAAGGCACTCGTCGAGGTCGACCGGGGGAACGAGATCGGCCCGGTCCACGCCTACCGCCTGGCGCTCACGCGTTTCCGCCCCCTGGTCCGTACGCTGCTGATTGGAGTCGGGGCCTGGGTCGCGCTGACCGCGACCGTGTTCCTCAGCCCAATCGCGGTCTGGCTCGCCGTGCGCTGGGCGTTTCTCGCGCAGGTCGTGGAGCTCGAGGACGTCTCGGGGCTAGGAGCCCTGCGCCGCAGCGGGGAGCTCGTCCGCGGGCGCTGGTTGCGCGTCGCCTCCCTCGTCGGGATCGGCCTCGTGCTCGCGCTCGCGATCGGGCCGCTCATCGGCGCCCTGCTGATCATCCTCACTCACGCCCCGTTCGTCTTGCTGAACCTCGTGGCCGGAATCGTGTACGCGCTCGCGATGCCGTTCGTCGCCATCACCACCACGTACCTCTACTTCGACGCGAGGGTGCGCAGCGAGCTCGAGCCGCGGGAGGCGCCCGCGGACCTGCCCGCCGAGATCGAGCTCGGCGGCTCCGTACGCTTGAGACGCTTACGGCGCGGCGATGTACGCGACCCGCGGATCGCGGCTCCGAGATGAACGACTGAACGGCTCCCATCGTCGGCCGTGCGCCCAGGGTCCCAGAGCGCGCATCACGTCGGTCGAGAGCTGATCAGCCCGTAGCCCGGTAACCCGAGTACAGCGTCGCGTCGACGATCAGAGGGCGCCGGCCCGGTCGGGCAAGCTCGTCGCGTTCGACGCCGCGGACAGGCGAAGTCCGCGTATCCGGATCTCGCTGCGCCCGCCGACGCGCCGCCGCCGTCGAGGCCGCCGAGCAGGGCGAACGCGAAGATGCCCGGAGGACCACATTGTCGCCGATCGCGAACGCGACCAGCAGGCCACGCTCGAGGAACACCGAGAACGTGGGCAGGAACCATTCGTGGATGTCTGTTTAGTCAGGGTGGAGCTGGCCTCCTCGACCCGCCTTCGCGAAGTAACGTGACGAGCGCGAGCGCGATCGAGGAACGTCCGAGCTCGCACGTAGCGCCCCTTCTCGATGGAGATCGATCGTCTGTCGCGATACGTCGAGCGCCGTTTCCAGCTCGCCCGGCGAGTAGCCCGCTCGGTCCTCAGTTCGCGCACGTCGTCGTTCAAGAGATCGTCAGCCGTCGTCTGTCAAGCTCTGCTTTACCATCGTACAGCTAGCTTCACCGCAAGTACCTTGTGCCCGCGTCCTCCCGGAGGCACCTCGAGCCGGCTTAGCCGCGCCTGTGCGAGCATTGGCCCGTGCGGATCCGGGCCGCAGTCCTCGAGGAGTTCGGTCAGCCCCTCGTCGTCCAGGAGGTCGAGCTGGCGGAGCCGAAGGCGGGCGAGGTGCTCGTCCGGCTCGTCGCGTGCGGGGTCTGCCACACGGATCTGTACACGGCCTCCGGGGCCGACCCGTCCGGGTACGCGCCGACGGTGCTCGGCCACGAGGGCGCGGGCATCGTGGAGACGGTCGGCGCGGACGTGACCTCGGTCGCGCCGGGAGACCAGGTGGTGACGCTCTTCTCGCCGCAGTGCCGCGAGTGCGTCCACTGCCTCAGCGACCGGACGAACCTCTGCCTCGCGATCCGCGAGCAGCAGAACCTGGGCTTCCTCCCGGACGGGACGACGCGCCTGGGCCGGAACGACGAGCCGGTCCGGCACTTCATGGGCTGCTCCACCTTCGCCGAGTACACGGTGATGCCCGAGATCGCGCTTGCAAAGGTGAATCCGGAGGCGCCGCCGGAGCACGCGTGCCTGTTCGCGTGCGGGCTCTCGACGGGCCTCGGCGCCGCGATGAACACCGCCAAGGTGGCGCCGGGCTCGACCTGCGTCGTCTTCGGCGCGGGCATGGTCGGCCTCGGCGCGGTCGCGGGCTGCCGCCTCCAGGGCGCCGAGCGGATCGTCTCGGTCGACCTCTCCCCGGGGCGGCTCGAGCTCGCGAAGGGCCAGGGCGCGACCGACACGCTCGTCGGCGGGCCTGACGCGGTCGACGAGATCCTCGAGCTGACGGACGGCTTCGGCGCCGACTACACGTTCGAGGCGACCGGCAACGTGAAGGTCATGCGCCAGGCGGTCGAGTCGGCGCGCATGGGGTGGGGTCTGTGCACCGTCGCCGGGGTCGCGGGCAAGGGCGAGGTGCTCGAGATCGTCCCGCGCTTCCTGATCACCGGCCGGCGAGTGGCGGGCTCGTCGTTCGGCGGCGTCAAAGGCCGCGACCAGGTGCCCGAGCTCGTCGAGCGCGCGCTGGCCGGGGAGATCGACGTCGAAGCGTTCGTCTCGCACCGCATCCGGCTCGACGACGTGAACCACGCGTTCGAGCTGATGGAGGCGCAGGACGGCATCCGGAGCGTGATCGAGCTCTGAACTAGCGCGAACCCGAGGTGCAGGTAGTCGAGGAAGACCGGCGCCAGCCCGGCGGCGCGAGTCTCGGGGCTCATGTGCTGCGTGAACGCGAAATCGACCGGGTGGCGACCTGCGGCGCTCCTCGCATACGGCTCTGCGATGCTCTCCACCGGTGTTCTTCCGCTTAAGTACCTGGGAACTCTGGCTGATCATCGCCGGGGTGGTCCTCGGCTTCGTGGCCCTCGGCTACCTGACCGGCCGGGTGTTGCGCATGCAGGCCGACACGCTGCGCGAGCCGGTCGGGATCGTGCAAGGGGCCTTCTTCGCGCTGGTCGGGTTGATCCTCGCCTTCGGCCTGACGCTGGCGATCGGTCGCTACGATGCGCGCCGAGCAGCGGTCGTCGACGACGCGAACACGATCGGGACGACGTACCTGCGGGCGGAGACCCTGGCCGAGCCGATGCGAAGCCGCTCGCTGCAACTGCTCAGGCAGTACACGGACGCCAGCCTGGCGCTCTCGCACGCGGTCCCGACCACCGCCGGGTTCGCGCGCGCGGTCGCCGAGGAAGACGCTCATCCAGCGTCGGCTCTGGTCGCTGGCCGGGGACGCGCTCGTCAGACCGCGCCACGAGATAGCGCGCCGCGGCTGTATGTCGAGACCCTGAACGAGATGATCGACCAGCAGACGGTGCGCGTCGCCGCGCTCAACAACCGCATCCCAAACGCCGTCCTGGCGCTGGAGGTGCTCGGCGCCGCGTTCGCCTTCTTCCTGCTGGCGCTGTACACGGCCATGCACGGACGGGGCGCCACCACCGTCGTCCTGGCGGGCGCGCTCGTGACCGTGCTCCTGCTGGTCATCTTCGACCTCGATCGCCCTACCCGGGGGCTGATCCGCGTCCCTGACGCGCCGCTCGTCGCGCTGCGCGCGTCGATGACACTGCCGCCGGCAGCGCACGGCGCCGTCAGCGATGAACCTCTACTGGGCAGCGCTGATCGTCGCGGTCGTGAGCGTCGTCGCCGTCACCGCGATGCTGCTCGTCCGTCGCCGGGCTCCCGAGGGGAGCTACTTCGAGGACGGCGACCGCGCGGCCGGAGTGTTCGGCGTCCTCGCAACCGGCTTTGCCGTGCTGCTGGGCTTCGTCGTCTTCCTTGCCTTCGAGAGCTTCGACACCTCGCGGAGCGGCGCGGTGGCCGAGGCACAGATCGTCGCGGAGCAGTTCGAGACGGCCCAGCTCATGCCCGTCGCGGTGCGTGGTCGCTTCTCGGGTGAGCTCGTCTGCTACGCGCGCGCGGTCGTGCACCAGGAATGGCCGGAGATGGAGTCGGGCGCGCTGGGCATCGGACACAACCCATGGGGGATTGCCATGTTCCAGACGCTGAAGACGGTCGAGCCGCGCTCGGCGGCCGAGCAGGCCGCCTACGGCAAGTGGCTCGACCAGCGGACAGACCGCGAGAGCGCGCGCGCTGACCGGACGCATGGCGCCGAGGGCGTGATCCCGACGGCGCTGTGGATCGTCCTCTTTCTGAGCGCCGGGATCATCTTCGTGTTCATGCTCTTCTTCGCCGACAGCGCCGAGCGAGTGATCGTGCAGGCGACGATGATGGGCAGCGTCGCGGTCGTCATCACCTCCACCCTGCTCCTCCTCTGGTTCCTCGACAATCCCTACCACCGCGGCGTGAGCGGGATCCGACCGGTTGCCATGGAACGAACGCTCGGGCAACTGACGCACGAGAAGGGGATCGCCGACGGAAGCTTCGAGGTCCCGTGCAATGTGGAGGGAGCGCCGCGCACGCACTGAGCCCGGGCCGGGTCGTGGTGGGGGTTATGGGACTACTCCGTGGTAACGCGAGCTACGGCTCCCGTGCGGGCCCAGGAGCATCGACGCGCCTGACGACGACGTGCCGCTGCCGTAGGCTGACCATTCGATGGCGGCCACGCTCGCACTGATCGCAGCCTTCCTGTTCGCGGTCGCAGCGACGTCTCCAGCAGAAGGGCGCCCTCAACCTCGACGGGGTGTCGCTCGCCAGCCCGATGTCGCTCGTACGGCTCGTCGGCCAGCGCATGTGGCTGTTCGGGACCGCGGCGCTGCTCGTCGGGTACGTGCTCCAGGCGGGCGCGCTCGACCGGGGCCGGCTCGCGATCATCCAGCCGCTGCTCGTGACGACGATCGTGTTCGCGCTGCCGCTCGGCTGGTGGCTGACGAACCAGCGCGTCGGGCGCCGCGAGGTCGGAGGCGCCGCGGTGATCGTGATCGGGCTCGCGGCGTTCGTCATCTACGGCGACCCGGCGGGCGGCAAGGACAACGCCCCGAACGACGAGTGGGCGATCGCGATCGTCGTGCTGAGCGCGATCTGCGCCGTCGTCCTCGTGCTCGGGAGGAACGGAACGCCGACGACGACCGCAGCGGTCTACGGAACCGTCGCCGGAATCCTCTTCGGCCTCTCGGCCGCGCTCACGAAGCCGACCGTCGAGCTGCTGCACGAAGGCGTCGGCGTCATGCTCTCGCACTGGCAGTGCTACGCGCTCGCGGTCGCGGGCGTGCTCGGGTTCGTCCTCCAGCAGGTGTCGCTCGGCACCGGACGGCTCGCCCCATCGGTCGCCACGGTCTCCGTCGTGAACCCGATCGTCGGCGTGCTACTCGGAATCGCGATCTTCGACGAGCGGTTCAGCCGGCCGACGTGGCACGTCGTCGTCGCCATCATCAGCCTGCTGCTCGCGCTCGGAGGCGCCGTGCTGATCTCGCTCTCGAGCCAGCCCGGCCCCGAGCCTCAGGTCGCGGCAGAAGAGCGCTCCGCCGCGCTGGCGTAGCGAACTGGGCATACTCGAACAGCCCTGCCCCAAGGAGGAGACGATGACGACCACCCCGACAGCGACCCCGGTAGCCCTTTCGCACGAGCAGATCGCGGAGATGCTCGACCTGCTCAAAGACTCGGACAGCGTCGAGCTGAAGCTGACCGTGCCCGAGCACGACCAGCGCTCGGCCGTCGTCGCGCTCGGCATGGACCCGCTCGAGGCGCAGATCCGCCAGGTCTTCTTCTTCGACACCCCCGAGCTGGCGCTCGACAAGCTGGGCGTGGTCGTCCGCGGGCGGCGCGATCCAGGGCAAGGGCGACGACTCGGTCGTGAAGCTGCGGCCGGTCGTGCCGTCGGAGCTTCCGGCGGAGCTGCGCGCCTCGACCGGGTTCCGCGTGGAGGTCGACGCGCTGCCCGGCGGTTTCGTCTGCTCGGGGACCCTGAAGAGGACGCTCGACGCCGGCGAGGTCAAGAAGACGGTGGTCGGCGAGCGCCCGGTGCGCAAGCTCTTCTCGAAGCAGCAGCGCGCCTAC
The DNA here is from genome assembly GCA_963742635.1 of uncultured Actinomycetes bacterium. Classification (GTDB taxonomy): domain Bacteria; phylum Actinomycetota; class Thermoleophilia; order Gaiellales; family Gaiellaceae; genus VAXT01. The sequence goes on along the minus strand of CAVUMW010000001.1, from coordinate 570,533 downwards.
TTCGCCGAGCACGCGCCGGGCATCGAGCTCGACGACCTGTCGATGCTCGGGCCGATCTTCGTGCTCAAGCTGCGCTTCACGCCCGAGGAGCTCGGCCGCAGGATCGTCGCCGAGATGTGGATCTACCCCGACGGGTCGCGCGTGCTCGAGCTCTCGACCCGCGCCGCGACGAACGAGGCGTTCCAGGTCGCGGCCGAGGCGCGGGCATTCCTCGGAAGCCGGGGCATCGACCTCTCCGGCGAGCAGCAGACGAAGACGAAGAAGGCGCTCGAGTACTTCGCGGGGGCGCTCAAGAGCGGGAGCTGAGCCGACGAGCTCGGGGGTCATACCCCGGTGGGAGTGGCGCGCCTTCGGCGAGAGCTTCGGAGGCGCCGAGACCCGCCTCGGTGAGCTGGCGGCCGACCTCGAGGAGGAGAGCGACGACCTCTACCTGCTCTCGGTCGCGAGCAACGCGTCGGTCAAGGTGCGCGGCGGGCTGCTGGACCTGAAGGAGCTCCAGCGCGTCGACGAGGACGGGCTCGAGCAGTGGGAGCCGGTCCTGAAGGCCGCCTTTCCGGTGGCGGCTTCCGATGTCCGGTCGGTGCTGGCGGCGCTCGCGGTCGAGCACGCGCCCGAGCGAACCGAGTACACGCTCGAGCAGCTCCTCGGCGAGCTGGTCGACCCGAGGCCGGAGCTGCTCGCGGCCGACGTGCACAAGCGGCGCAGGCATGTGACCGTCGGCGGCGCGATGGCCGAGCTCTCCGAGCTGAGCACCGACCGCGGCGTCCTGCGGACGATCGCCGTCGAGTCCGAGGATCCCGCGCTCGTGACCGCGGCCGTTCGCGAGCTCGGGCTCGACCTGCGGCGGAACGTCGAACGTCCCGCGGGGCCTGAAGGAGCTCTTCGCGCTCGGACGCTTCGCCGTGATCGACGTCGGCACCAACTCGGTCAAGTTCGTGATCGGCGAGCGGCTCGAGGACGGCGAGTGGCGGACGGTCGACGACCGGGCCGAGGTGACGCGCCTCGGCGAGGGGCTCGACCGGACGCGGCGAGCTGAACGAGGAGCCGATCGCGCGCACGGTGGAGGCGATCGCAGCCATGGCCGAGGAAGCCGCGCGCGCCGAGGTCGTCGCCGTGACCGCGGTCGGCACCGCGGGCCTGCGCATCGCGCGCAACAGCGACGCGTTCGTCGAGGCAGTGCGCGAGCGCACCGGGATCGAGGTCGAGATCATCAGCGGGGACGAGGAGGCCCGGCTGGCGTACGTCGCGGTGACGGCCGAGATGCGGCTCGGAACCGGCTCGCTCGTTCTCTTCGACACCGGCGGCGGGAGCTCGCAGTTCACGTTCGGGCAGGGCGAGCAGGTCGAGGAGCGGTTCAGCGTCGACGTGGGCGCCGTCCGCTTCACGGAGCGCTTCGGCCTCGACGGAGTCGTGTCGGAGGAGACCCTGGCGCGAGGCGCTCGACGCGATCGCGGCCGACCTCGATCGCCTCGACGGACGAGCGGCGCCGGACGTCCTCGTCGGAATCGGCGGTGCGGTCACGAACCTGGCCGCAGTCGAGCACGGGCTCGAGCACTACGACCCGAACGTCGTCCGCGGGACGGTCCTCGACCGCGCCGAGGTCGACCGCCAGATCGAGCTCTACCGCACGCGCACCGCGGACGAGCGCCGAGAGATCCCCGGCCTCCAGCCGAAGCGCGCCGAGGTGATCCTCGCCGGCGCCTGCGTCGTCCGGACCGTGCTCGAGAAGCTCGGCCGCGACTCGCTCACCGTCAGCGACCGGCGGCCTGCGCCACGGCCTGCTCGAGGAGCGCTTCGGCCGCGTGGCAGCCGAGCCGCGAGCTGCGTGCGCGCTAGAGCTCGTCGCCGCCGAGGTAGAGGAGCGCGGCCTTCACGCGCCGGCTGACGTCCTCCGCCTTGCCGAGGTCGAGCTTGAGGAAGATCGCGTTGATGTGGCGCTCGACCGCGCGCTTCGTGATCCCGAGGCTCGACGCGATCGAGCCGTTGCTGCGGCCCTCGGCGATCAGGGCGAGGATCTCGAGCTCGCGCGGCGTCAGCTTCGTGAGCTCCGAGTCGCTGCGCTGGCGGGCGGAGACGAGCTTGTCCACGACCCGGGAGTCGACCAGTGAGCGGCCCGCGGCCACGTCGTGCAGCGCCCGGCTCAGCTCGCTCTTGTCGTGCAGCCGCTCCTTGAGCAGGTACGCGCGCCGGTCCGAGCCAGCGTTGAAGAGCGCGAGCGCGTAGCGCGGCTCCGCGTGCTGGCTGAGCACGACGACGCCCATCTCCGGGTGCTGCTCCCTGACCTCGGCGGCGAAGCGGATGCCCTCGTCCGTGTTCGTGGGCGGCATCCTGATGTCGGTCAGGACGATGTCCGGGGACGTGCGCTCGACGGCGTCGCGCAGCTCGTCGAGGTCGCCCGACATCTCGACCAGCTCGACGTCCTCGATGTCGCCGAGGATGCTGACGATCCCCTCCCGGGCGAGGAAGCTGTCCTCGGCGGCGACGACGCGGATCGACATCTGGCCTCGAGCCTAGTCACGCTCCATATTCCCCGCAAACGGTGGTGCCCGCACCACGAGGGCGGTGGTGCGCCGACCACAGCCGAATCCGCAAATCCCCCAATGCCCGCGGGCCTGTTCGCCCGGATACTCATCCTCGGAGGGCGTTGCAACCCTCGTCCACGGACGGACGTGGGGTATGGGATGGCGAAGTTGACATCGAACCCGTAGAGGGAAATCGCCGCTTCGGCGTCGGTCGCCGTCCGCTGAACCGTGCGCTGCGCGAGCTCGGCGCCAAGGCGATCCTCGTCGGGCCGAGCGACTCGGGCGTTCTCGGCGACGTCGTCGAATCGAAGCTCCGCCCTCCGTTGGGTCAGCCCGAGAGCGTCCCCCGGACGGCGCTCGTCAACCGCCTGCGCGCCGCCGGCGCCTTCCCGATCGTGCTCGTCGTCGCACCCGCCGGCTACGGCAAGACGACACTTCTTTCCCAGTGGGCCGCCCGCGACGCGCGTCCGTTCGCCTGGGTTTCGGTCGACGAGCGCGACAACGACCCGTACGTCCTGCTCAAGCACGTCGCCGCGGCGCTCGATCGGATCGAGCCGCTTGGCGCGGATGTGACCGAGGCGTTCGAGCGACCGGAATGGCCTGTCTGGGACGCGATCGTGCCGAGGCTCAGCGCCGAGCTCTCGTCGCGGGCTTCGCCGTTCGTGATCGTGCTCGACGGCGCGGACGCTCTCGTATCTGACGATTCCTCCGAGGCGATCGGCATCTTGATCGAAAACATCCCGTCCGGCTCGATGATCGCGTTGACCGGGCGGGCCCTCCCCAGGATGCCGATCGCCACCCTTCGCGTTGCCGAGCCGCTGCTCGAGATCGGCCCCTACGAGCTCGCGCTGAGCCGCCGGGAGGCGGAGATCCTGCTCCGCGCGTCAGGTGTCGAGCTGGACGAGACCGAGCTCGCGGGCCTCCTGCACCGCACCGAGGGCTGGGCCGCCGGCCTGCGACTGGCCGCGCTGGCGAGTCTCGAAGACGGCGCGACCCGGCCGGCGGGTGACGACCGCTACATCGCGGACTACCTCGGCTCGGAGTACCTCTCGCGCCTCGAGCCGCGTGTCCTCCGCTTCCTCCGGCGCACGTCCGTCCTCGAGCGCATGTGCGCGCCGCTCTGCAACGCGGTGCTGAACAGCAAGGGCTCGGCTGCGGAGCTCGAGGAGATCGAGCGGGCGAACCTGTTCCTCGTCCAGCTCGACCACCACCGCGGCTGGTACCGGTACCACCATCTCTTCCGCGACCTCCTGCAGCGTGAGCTCGAGGAGCAGGAGCCCGACCTGGTGCCGGTGCTGCACCGCCGCGCGGCGGCCTGGTACGAGGCGCACCTCGATCCCGAGTCCGCGCTCTTCCACGCCCACGCGGCCGGAGACATCGACGACACCGCACGCATCCTGGGCTCGATCGCGCAGCAGGTCCACGACAGCGGCCGGGCGGCGGTCGTCGAGGGCTGGCTCGACCTGTTCGACGTCGACGAGCGCCTCGACCGGCATCCAGCCGTCGCGATCCAGGGGAGCAGCATCCTCGCCGCGCGCGGTCGTGCCGATGAGGCCGACCGCTGGCTGCACGCCGCGGAGCGTGGCGTCGCCTCGCGGCGGCGGGGCGTCGCGGCTGTCCGGCCCCGGATCGCGGTGATGCGGGCCGCGTTGTGCACCGACGGCCCCGCGCAGATGCGGGCGGACGCCGGCGCCGCGGTCTCGAAGCTGGCGGCCGACGACCCGTGGCGCCCAGCGGCCCTGCTCGTGCGCGGCGCCGCCGACATGCTGCTCGGGGACACGGACAACGCGGACCTGGCCCTCGTGGAAGCCGTCCAGCGCGCCGCCACGACCGGTTCCACGGAAACTCGTGCCATCGCCCTCGGCGAGCGCTCGATGCTCGCGGCTGCTCGCGAGGACGTCCGCACGGCAGATGCTCTAGCCGAGGAGGCCCAGCGCGTGGTCGAAGAAGGGGAGCTCGCGGACTATCCGACGAGCGCGCTCGCGCTGGCCGCCTCGGCTCGGAGCAGGCTCAGGCACGGCCAGTGGGACCACGCGCGCCGGCTGCTGACGGCGGCGACGCGCCAGACGCCGCACCTCACCTACGCCCTCCCGTGGCTCGCGGTCCAGGCGCGCATCGAGCTCGCAGACGCCTACGTGACGCTGCGAGACCGGGAAGCCGCCGGACGCATCCTCGAGGAGGCGCGCGGGATCCTCGCCGTGCGGCCGGACCTCGGCCTCCTCGGCGAGGCGGTCGCGCGGCTGGAGCTCGAGCTCGGCCGCGATGCCCGAGACCCGTGCCGGCGGCAGCTCCGGGCTCACGCGGGCCGAGCTGCGCCTGCTTCCGCTCCTCTCCACGCATCTGTCCTTCCGCGAGATCGGCGAGCGCCTCCACGTCTCGAGGAACACGATCAAGACCCAGGCGATCTCCGTCTACCGGAAGCTCGGCGTCTCCAGCCGGAGCGAGGCGGTCGCCGTCGCCGAGGACCTCGGCCTCGTCGAGGCGGCCGAGGTGAAGAACGACCGGGTGGAGGTCGGCGAGCACGGTCGGGTCGCTTGCCCTCTAGCCCGCCCACCCAGACGCGCGTCCGCGAAGCGGCGGTTTCACCCAATCGGCATGACGCCTTCGCCGCCAACGGCCACCAGACTCTCGGCAAGACGGTGACTCTGGGGTCCGCAGCACACGAACGGATCGACGCGCTGTTCGTCCAGAGCGCGACGGGATTCACGAGCGAGAGTGGAACGATCACGCTCCGCGGGCTCGCCGAGTCGACCGTCTACTTCGCCGACCGGCCGCGGCGCGAGGTCGGCCACATGCGCTCGAGCAGCTTCATCGAGCTCTGGGACGTGGGCGTCTACAGCTTCGCCGTCGACCCGCCGAACGCGGTGCTCTCGTTCCTCGACGACGGCAACGCTCCGGACGACGTCGTCGTCGTCCTCCACGACCCGCGGCTCGACGGAGACGACCTGACGTACCGCGTCGACGTGCTCGAGGGGACATTGCCCGAGCGGACGGGTGCCTGCGCGCTGTTCATCGACTCCTTCGGCCGGCCGCTCTCGCCGGCTTCGGTGCTGGGGCGGGCGGCCGATCCGGCGACGGTGCGCCCGTCCTAGCTCGTCGCCGGCGCGACAAGGGCCGGCTGCCGTGAGATCATCCGGCTCGTCCGGGCGATGACCACGTCGAATCAGTCACCAGTCCCAGCCGAGCCCGCCTGGCAGCCCGCGCGTCCGAAGTTCCGGCCGGCGGCGTTGATCCTCGCCTGGATCCTGTCCGCCGCGGCGCTCCTCGCCGCAGCCTGGATCGTGCCGGGCGCGCACGTGAACAACTTCTGGGGCGCGCTCGCTGCGACCGCGGTGATCGCCGTCCTCAACGCAGTGCTGCCGCCGATCGTCGCCGCGCTTCGCCTGCCGCTGATGCTCGTCCTCGGCCTGCTGCTCGTGCTCGTCCTCGACGCGCTGATGCTGCTGGCAGCGGATCGCGTGACCGGCGGCGATCTCTCGATCGACTCCTTCTGGTCCGCTCTCGGCGTCGCGCTCGTCGCGTCCGCCGTCGGAGTCGTGCTCGACGTGGTCTTCGGGACGAACGACGACGACACGTACACGTACCGCGTCATCCGGCGGATCGCGCGCCGCTCCGGCGAGCTGACGAGGACCGACGCGCCGGGGATCATCTTCCTCGAGATCGACGGCCTCGCCCTGCCGGTGCTGCAGCGGGCGATGCGGGACGGCAACGCGCCGCACATGGCGCGCTGGCTCCAGGACGGCAGCCATCGAGTTCGCGGAGTGGGAGACCGACCTCTCGTCCCAGACGGGTGCGAGCCAGGCGGGGATCCTGCTCGGCTCGAACGAGAACATCCCGGCCTTCCGCTGGGTCGTGAAGGAGTCGGCGAAGCTCGTCGCGTGCTCCGGCCCGGCCGACTGCGCGGAGATCGAGCGCACCCATTCGACCGGCCGCGGGCTCCTCGCCAACGGGGGCGCCAGCCGCGGCAACCTGCTGTCCGGCGAAGCGGACCACGTGATCCTGACCGTCAGCCGCATGGATGCCGAGAAGAAGGCGAACCCCGGCTACCGGGCGTTCTTCGCGAACGGCTTCAACGTCGTCCGGACGCTCGTCCTCTTCTTCTGGGAGGTCATCCTCGAGCTGTCCGCGTCGTCCAGGGAGCGGCGCCGGGACGTCCGTCCGCGGGGTCATCGGGGCGGGATCTACCCGTTGCTGCGCGCGGCGATGTGCGTCTTCGTCCGCGACCTGATCGTGTACGGCGTCCTCACGGACATGATGAAGGGCAGGCCCGCCGTCTACGCGACCTTCTCGAGCTACGACGAGGTCGCGCACCACTCGGGCCTCGAGCGCGCGGACACGCTGGAGGCGCTGCGGAAGCTCGACCAGCAGTTCGGCCGGATCGACCGGGCGCGGGCGTACGCGGCGCGGCCGTACGAGATCGTCGTGCTCTCCGACCACGGGCAGACCCAGGGCGCGACCTTCAAGCAGCGGAACGGCTACGGGCTGGACGAGCTCGTCGAGCGGTCGCTCTCCGGCGGCCGGGTGGCCGAGATGGCCGGCGGCGACGAGCAGAGCGCGATGGTCGGCCACGCGCTCGCGGAGGCGACGGGCACGAAGAAGAAGCGGCCGAAGAACGACGTCTCGGACCGGGAGGTCGTCGTGCTCGGCTCCGGGAACCTCGGGCTCGTCTACCTGATGTCCGAGCGGCGGCGGCTGACGCTCGAGGAGATCGAGGCCGCCCATCCGAAGCTGCTCACGGCTCTCCGCGAGCACCCGCACGTCGGCTGGCTGCTCGTCCGCTCGGAGCGTGACGGACCGGTTGCGCTCGGCGCACGCGGCACGCGCCATCTGGCCGACGGCCGGGTCGTCGGCGAGGACCCGCTCGCCTCCTTCCCGCCGAACGCCGCGCACCATCTCCTGCGCACCGACGGCTTCGAGAACGTCGCCGACATCATGGTCGGGAGCTTCTACGACCCGATGCTCGACGAGGGCTGCGCGTTCGAGGAGCTGATCTCGTTCCACGGCGGCCTGGGCGGGTCCCAGACGCGCCCGTTCCTCCTCTATCCGTCGCAGTTGCAGCTGCCCGACGAGCCGATCGTCGGCGCGGCCGCGGTGCACGACCTCCTGCTCGCCTGGCGGACCGAGCTGAACGGGACGGAGCAGGCCGCCGAGCCCGCGCTCGAGGTCACCCCGTCGGCATGAGACGGTTTCGAGCCCGCCGCGCTAGGCTCATGTGCAGATGATCCGGTTTGCCCGACCGAGAGCCCTCTTCGCGATTTCGTCCCTCGCGGTCCTCGCGGTGCTCGCGGCCGGCTGCGGCGGAGGCGGGAGCGGAAGCAGCGACACGAAGAGCGCCCAGGACTGGGCGGACGGCGTCTGCTCGGCGGTCAACACGTGGACCGACTCGCTCAAGTCGGCGGGGCAGTCGCTCACGGGCGGAAACCTCTCCAAGAACTCGCTGGAGAGCGCCGCGACCGACGTCAAGGACGCCACCTCTCAGTTCGAGGACGACCTCAAGGGTCTCGGCAAGCCCGACACCGCGTCCGGCGACAAGGCCAAGCAGTCGGTCGACGAGCTGACGAGCAACGTCCACCAGGACGTCGACACGATGGACGGCGCGATCAAGGACGTACAGAACGGCGGCAGCGTCATGACGGCGCTCACGACGGTGACCTCAACGCTGTCGACGATGAGCACTCAGGTTCAGAAGGCGTTCAGCGACCTCGAGAGCCTCGACCCCAAGGGCGAGCTCGAGTCCGCGTTCAAGAACGCGAGCTCCTGCAAGAGCCTCACGTCACAGTCGGGCTGAGCTCAGCCGCTCGTGTCCTGCGCGTGATACTCGGCCAGTAGGCGCTGCTCGTCGTCGCGCTTCGGGAAGGAGAAGAAGACGAGGACGGCTCCGATCAGGACCGCGACGATACCGGCCGTGTAGGCCCACTGGTCTCCCTGGAGAAACGCGGTCTTGGCGCCCGAGATGATTGCGTCTTGCTGCGACGTTGGGTATCGCGAGGCCGTGTCCGCTGCGCTCGAGAACGACTTGGTCAACTCGGCCTGCGTGCTCGAGGTCACATCCTTGCCGGAGCTCGAGATCAGCGATCCCGCGGCGGTTGCGTAGCCCGCGGTGAGCAACGCCCCGAAGATCGACTGCATGATCGCCCCGCCGAGGTCGCGCTGGAGGTCGGCGGTGCCCGAGGCCATGCCGGCGCGTCTGACCGGCACAGAGCCGGTGAGCGAATGCGATGCGGGCGTGCCCGCGAACCCGACACCGATGCCGATGAAGATGTAGGCGATCGCGATCTCCCAGTACGAGCTGCCCTCCTTCCAGAGGACCAGCATCGTGATGAAGGCCAGGAGGAGGAACACGTAGCCGCACAGCAGCGTGAAGCGGGCGCCGCGTGCCTCGACGAGCTTGGCGGAGCGCGGTGCGACGAGCACCATGAACACCACGGCCGGCAGGATCGCTGCGCCCGCCTGGAGCGTCGAGTAGCCGAGGACGTTCTGGAGGTACTGCTGGCTCACGAACGCCGCACCCATCAGCGAACCGAACACGATCACCCCGGCGCAGGCCGCCACCCAGAAGACGCGGCGGGAGGCGACGTCCAGGTCGTAGAGCGGGTTCTCCGCGCGGCGTTGACGGAGGTAGAACGCGACCAGCGCCAGCACCGCAATGGCCGCGAGCACGAGGGTCAGCGTGCCCTTGTTCGGAACCGGTGCAAAGTTGATCGCGAGAATCAGAGCACCGACCAGGACGAGCGAGAGGATCCCGCCGAGGTTGTCGACCGCCTCCGTGGACTCGTTCACGTGTGCAGGGACGAACAGCCACGCGAGCACGAGCGCGACGACCGCCAGCGGCAGCGTGATCAGGAACACCGATCCCCAGTAGAAGTGCTCCAGAAGAAAGCCTGAGGAGAGTGGTCCAAGCATGGCGATCGCGCCGCCGAGCGCCGACCACAGTGCGATCGACTTCGTACGGCCTGGCCCCGCCCACAGAGCGGTGATCAGCGCCAGCGTGGTCGGGTAGGCCATCCCTGCGGCCAAGCCCCCGCCGAGCCGTGCAAGGAAGAGGACGACATCAGAGGGTGCGAACGCAGCGAGCAGAGACATCGGGATCGCCAACGCCGTTCCTATCAGGAGCATCACCTTGCGGCCGTAGCGGTCGCCGAGGGCGCCCAGCCACAGCACCGAGCACGCGAGCCCGAGCGAGTAGCCGACGGCGATCAAGTCGAGGGTCGTCTGCGACGAGTCGAAATGCTTGCCGATGTCCGGCAGAGCGACGTTGGCCACGGACAGGTTCAGGTTCGCGACCCCCGCCACGACAATCAGGGCGGTGAGAACGAGTCCGGCGCGCTCGGGAGCGGTCGAGGCGTCGTCGTCGCGCGTGCGGCCGCACCGGTGCAGTGGCTGCGGCGGATTCGCTCACGCTCTCACCAGCCTTGGCGCCGGCCCGAGCCCACGCATCGTCCGGTTGGGATGAACCACGCCGCACATTCTGTGCGACCGTAGCCGCTGTGTCCGAGCCGGTCACTCCTGCCGAAGTGGCGCATGTGGTCGTGCACGGCCAGCACGCGAACCGACGGGAGGGGCTGCTCGAGGTCGGCGAAGCGATCCTGCTCGCGCTCGTTGCCGTCGCGACTGCCTGGAGCGGCTATCAGACGGGCAAGTGGGACGGGCGCCAGGCGAGCCTGTACAGCCTCACGAGCAAGTACCGGGTCCAGGCCGACACGGCGAACACTCTGAGCGGCCAGCAGCGCCTCTATGACACGAACACGTTCGGGTTCTGGCTGAACGCGAAGTCGCAGGGAAACGAGGCCGACGCGAAGCTCTTCGAACGGCGCTTCCGGCCCGAGTACCGCCCTGCATTCCGCGCCTGGCTCGCGCTCGACCCCTTCACCAACCCGAAGGCCCCACCGGGCCCGATCTTCATGCCGCAGTACAAGAACGCGCAGGCGGAGCTCGCACGCGCGAAGGAGCAGCAGGCTTCCGCGGCCTTCGACGCCGGGACACACGCGCGTGAGGAAGGCGACCGCTATCTCCGGAACACGGTGCTGCTCGCGACGGTGCTCTTCCTGACGGCCCTATCCCAGAAGTTCAAGGTGCACAGCGTCCGCCTCGGCCTGCTGGTCCTCTGCGGGGTCCTGCTGGCGATCGCGCTCTTTTTCATCGCCACGTATCCGCGCGCGTAGTTCGCGCCTTCATCCACTTGGGGTGAGCGAGCGTGCTCTGCTGCCCGTACCGTGAGTGAAGTGAGCGAGCGAGCGGACAAGGCGCGGCCGCGTGTCCTCGTCCTCGGCGGCGGTTTCGCCGGGATCGGCGCCGCCCAGAAGCTGAAGAAGAGCGACGTCGACGTCGTGCTCGTCGACAAGAACGACTACCACACCTTCCAGCCGCTCCTGTACCAGGTCGCGACGGGCCTGCTCGAGCAGCCCGCGGTCGGCCATCCGCTCCGCGACCTCGTCCACGGCCAGGACAACACGAGGATGCACCAGGACCGCGTGACGGCGGTCGACCTCGACGCGCGCGAGGTGCAGTTCGACGAGCTGAAGCCGCTGAGCTACGACTACCTCGTCTTCGGGCTCGGCGCGGAGGTCAACTTCTTCGGCGTGGAGGGCGCGGCCGACCACGCGTTCCCGCTCTACACGCTGTCCGACGCCGTGCGGCTGAAGAACCACGTCCTGCGCCAGTGGGAGGCCGCCGACAAGGACCCGGCGCTGATCGAGGACGGCGCTCTGAACATCGTCGTCGTCGGGGGCGGGCCGACGGGTGTCGAGACGGCCGGCGCGCTTGCGGAGCTCTACACGGGCGTCTTCCGGAGGGACTATCCGGACGTCGCCGAGGATGCGGCCCGGATCACGCTCGTCGAGGCCGGTCCGGAGATCTTCTCGATGTTCAAGCCGGACATCCGCAACTACACCGTCGAGGCGCTCACGAAGCGCGGAGTCGAAGTGACGACCGGAGAGGTGGTCGAATCGGTCACGCCGCTTCGCGTCAAGCTCAAGTCGGGGAAGGAGCTGAAGGCGCACACGCTCGTCTGGGGCGCGGGCCTGCAGGGGAACGCGCTCGTCCAGTCGCTCGGGCTCGAGCTCGAACGGGGCAACCGGATCGCCGTCGACGGCGAGCTCCGGATACCGTCGCACCCGGAGGTATTCGCAGTGGGTGACGTCGCCGCGATCACCGACACGAAGACCCAGCAGGTCCTGCCGCAGCTGGGCTCGGTGGCGCTGCAGTCCGGTGAGCACGTCGGCGAGACGATTTCGCGCCTCGTCGCGGGCAAGGACACGAAGCCGTTCAAGTACCGCGACAAGGGCACGATGGCGACGATCGGACGGGGCGCGGCCGTCGTGCAGATGATGGGTGGCCGCACGATGAAGGGCAAGGCGGCGCAGGCCGCGTGGGGGGCGGTGCACCTCGCGCTCCTGCCGACGAATGAGGATCGTGCGAAGGCGGTGGTCGACTGGGCCGGCGCGGGGTTCACGCACCAGCGTTCGGGCAGGATCACCGTCGAGACGTGACCGACGCCGCGAGCGAGCTGTTCGAGCGGCTCGGCGCCGTCGAGAACCTGCCGCTCCCGAAGCGGGCGAGCGGCACCATGCTCTTCGAGCTCACCGGCGGCAAGCGGATAGAGCGCTGGCGGCTCACCGTCGACAAGGGCGCGGTCGACGTCACCCGCGGGAACGGGCCGGCCGACTGCCGTCTGCGGGCCGACCGGAAGCTGTTCGCCGGCATGGCGTCCGGTCAAGGTGAACGCGTTTGCGGCCGTCCTGCGCGGCGCGGTCACGATCGAAGGCGACCCGAGGCTGCTCGTCCTCTTCCAGCGGCTGCTTCCCGGTCCCCGGTCATGAGCGGCGAGCTCGTCAAGATCCTGGACGGCAACACCTTCGTCGTCAGCGACGATCGCGGCGACATCGAGGCGTCGCTGACCGATCCCGACCGGCCTGTTCTCGTTCGACACGCGATTCCTCTCGAAGTGGGTGCTGACCGTCGACGACGAGCGGCTGAACGCGCTGTCGGTCGACGACCTCCAGTACTTCGAGACCCGCTTCTTCCTCGTGCCCGGAACGGGAACCGTCTACATCGACGCGAAGCTCTCGGTGATCCGGCAGCGGGCCGTCGCGAACGGCTTCCACGAGGTGCTGACGATCCTCAACCACGACGAGCAGCCGGTGAAGCTGAAGGTCCGGATCGAAGCAGCAAGCGACTTCGCCGACCTGTTCGAGGTCAAGGACGCGCTCGAGAAGAAGGGCGTCTACACGAACCGCGTCGAGCGAGGCGCGCTCCGGCTCGGCTACGAGCGCGAGACCTTCAGGCGCTCGACGCTGATCTCGAGCAGCGAGCGCGCCAAGGTCGACGAGCACGGGCTGACCTTCGAGCTCAGGCTTCCTGCGCACGGCGAGTGGACGACCGAGCTCGACGTCGTCGTCGAGATCCCCGGCTACCGAGCGCTCGAGGCACGGAAGGGCCGCCGCACGATGGAGGCGGATCTCGACCGCTGGCTCGCCGGTGCGCCTCGCATCGAAGGTGACTGGGAACCGCTGAAGCGGACGTACCGCCGCAGTCTCGTCGACCTGGCCGCGCTGCGGTTCGCGCCGCCCGTCGCCGGCGGTCGGAGCCTGCCGGCCGCAGGCCTGCCCTGGTTCATGACGATGTTCGGCCGCGACAGCATCTTCACGAGCCTGCAGGCGCTCCCGTTCGCGCCGGAGCTCGCGGCGACGACGCTGATGGCGCTCGGCGAGTGGCAGGGAACGAGGCTCGACGACTTCCGCGACGAGGACCCGGGCCGGATCCTGCACGAGATGCGCTACGGCGAGCTGACCGCGTTCGAGGAGCGGCCGCACTCGCCGTACTACGGCTGCGCGGACGCGACGCCGCTGTACGTCGTGCTGCTCGACGAGTACGAGCGCTGGACCGGCGACCGTAAGCTCGTGCGCGAGCTCGAGCTCGAGGCGCGGGCGGCGCTCGCGTGGATCGACGAGTACGCCGACCTCCAGGGCAACGGCTACGTCTGGTACCAGCGCCGCAACGAGGAGACCGGGCTCGAGAACCAGTGCTGGAAGGACTCGTGGGACTCGATCTCGTACCGCGACGGGCGGCTGCCCGGCTTCCCGCGGGCGACGTGCGAGCTCCAGGGCTACGCGTACGACGCGAAGATGCGCGGCGCCCGGCTCGCGCGCAGCGTCTGGAAGGACCCGGACTTCGCGGACGAGCTCGAGCGGCAGGCGGCCGACCTCAAGCGCCGCTTCAACCGCGACTTCTGGGTCGAGGACGACGAGTACTTCGCGCTCGCGCTCGACGTCGAGGGCAAGCAGGTCGACTCGCTGGCCTCGAACAACGGCCATCTGCTCTGGAGCGGGATCGTCGACAAGTCGAAGGCGAAGGCCGTCGTCCGGCACCTGATGGGGCCGAGGCTCTTCTCCGGCTGGGGCGTGCGCACGCTGGCGGAGGGCGAGGCGCGCTTCAACCCGATCGGCTACCACGTCGGCACGGTCTGGCCGTTCGACAACTCGTTCATCGCCTGGGGCCTGCGGCGGTACGGCTTCAAGGACGAGGCGGCGACGATCGCGGCCGGGATCCTCGACGCGGCCGAGTTCTTCGAGGGCCGGCTGCCCGAAGCGTTCGGCGGCTACGAGCGCGACCAGACGAAGTACCCGGTCCAGTACCCGACCGCGTGCAGCCCGCAGGCCTGGTCGACCGGGACGCCGCTCCTGCTGCTGCGGACGATGCTCGGGCTCGAGCCGCTCGGCGAGCACCTCGTCGTCGACCCCGCGCTGCCGGCCGGGATCGGCCATCTCGAGCTGCTCGACATCCCGGGCCGCTGGGGCCGGGTCGACGCGTTCGGGCGCGGCCGCGTCGAAGTCGAGGCCCGGCGCTGACGACGGGCGCAGTTCCGGGGTCAGACCCCTTTACAAGTTGTCCCCAGGACTCGCGCGCCCGGCCGCCTGTTTGAGCCAAAAGCCCGCTTCTGCGTGAGCGTTCGGTCACGAAGTCGGCACGCATTTGGAGCGGGGTCTGACCCCAGGTGAGGTGGTTCGGTCATCCCAAGTGGACGATGCGGCTGGGGCGCTCGCGGACGACGCTTGTCGCAGATTTGGTCGACGAGGAGGGAGACGGCGCATGACGACGGCTGCACCCGAGGTCGAGGCGCGCGGAAGCGCGACAGAAGGTAGTTCCCAGAAGCCCGCGGACGTCTTCGTCGTTTTCGGGATCACGGGCGACCTGGCGAAGGTGATGACGTTCGATTCGCTCTACCGGCTCGAGCAGCGCGGCCTGCTCGACTGCCCGATCGTCGGCGTCGCCGTCGACGACTGGACCGTCGACCAGCTCAAGCAGCGTGCGCGCGAGTCGATCGTGGGCACCGGCGAGTCGATCGACGAAAAGATCTTCGATCGCTTCGCCGACCGGCTCTCGTACGTCTCCGGCGACTTCGGTGACGACGCGACCTACGAGCGGGTCGCTCAGGCGATCGACGGCTCCCAGACGCCCGTCTTCTACCTCGAGATCCCGCCGTTCCTCTTCGGCCGGGTCGTCAAGGGCCTCCACGACGCTGGACTGACGAAGACCGGGCGCGTCGTGGTCGAGAAGCCGTTCGGCCATGACCAGGCGTCGGCGCGCGAACTGGCCGCCGAGCTCCACCAGTACATCGACGAATCGCAGCTCTACCGGATTGACCACTACCTCGGGAAGATGGGGCTCGAGGAGATCCTCTACCTGCGGTTCTCGAACGCCATGCTCGAGCCGCTCTGGAGCAGGAACTACCTCGAATCCATTCAGATCACGATGGCCGAGGACTTCGGCGTCGAGGACCGCGGCCACTTCTACGACCCGGTCGGGGCGCTGCGAGACGTCGTCGTGAATCACTTGATGCAGGTCGTAGCCGCCTCGGCGATGGAGGTTCCGTCTCGAGGCGAGCCAGATCTGATCAAGAACGCGCAGGTCGCGCTCTTCCATGCAGTCGCGACTGCCGACCCGGCCCACTACGTGCGCGGCCAGTACGACGGCTACCTCGACATCGACGGGGTCGCCGCAGGCTCGACGACGGAGACCTATGCGGCGCTCCGGCTCGAGATCGAGAACTGGCGCTGGGCCGGAGTACCGTTCTTCATCCGAACGGGCAAGCGGCTGCCGGCAACGCAGACTGAGCTCCGACTTGTCTTCAAGCACGCGCCGAAGCTGGGATTCAGGCTCAGGCACGGCCCCCCCGAGCCGAACCAGCTCGTCGTCAAACTCGACCCCTCACCCGGCATCAGGCTCGTTCTCGACGCCCATCGGGCCGACCGGCAGGGAGCAGCTGCGATCGAGCTCGACATGGAGTTCACCGAGGAGGGCGGTGCGGGGCCGACTCCGTACGAGGTGCTGCTGCACGCGGCGATGGTTGGCGACAGCACGCGCTTCACGCGGCAGGACGGCGTCGAGGAGACCTGGCGGATCATGCAGCCACTCCTCGACGAGCCGCCGCCGGTCCATGCGTACGCCCCGGGCTCATGGGGCCCCGAGGAAGCGAATGACCTCGTCGCCGGTCACGGCCGCTGGCACGAGCCGTGGATCGCGTCATGACCGAGGCCGCGGCCAAGGAGCGAATGCCCCAGAGCGCGGCGGCGCCCTCGCCGTTCCCGCCGATCGCCGAGTACGCGTTCCTGTCCGACTGCCACACGGGCGCGCTGATCGCGTCCGACGGGGCGATCGACTGGCTCTGCATCCCACGCTTCGACTCGCCGAGCGTGTTCGGGAGCCTGCTCGACCGCGAGGCCGGCTTCTTCCGGCTCGCGCCGTTCGGGATCAATCATCCGACGTCGGTCGTCTACGTCCCCGGAACGAACGTCCTCGAGACGACCTGGAAGACGCCCAACGGCTGGATCGTCGTCCGCGACGCCCTGACGATGGGGCCGCGTGACCGCGAGGACACGGTCACCCCGCACACTCGCCCGCCGGCCGACGACGACGCCGATCACATGCTCGTGCGGACGGTCGAGTGCCTCGAGGGGAACGTCGAGGTCGAGCTGATCTGCGAGCCGGCGTTCGACTACGGTCGCGAGCCCGCTGAGTGGGAGCTCGTGGGGGACGACCGGCACGCCGCCGACGCAAGTGGCGCCGACCAGGCCTTTCGTCTTCAGACCGACCTCGCGCTGGGAATCGAGGGGAACCGCGTTCGTGCGCGGCACGTGCTCCAGGAGGGCGAGCGCGCCTACTGCGTCCTGTCCTGGGAAGAGGGCTTCCTTGCGCCGGAGAACACGGACCAGGCCTGGGCGCGCATCGACGCGACGATTCGCTTCTGGCGGGCCTGGCTCAGCCGCGCCCGGATCCCGGATCACCGTTTCCGCGACCCGGTCCAGCGCTCGGCGCTCACGATCAAGGGCCTCACGTTCATGCCCACCGGGGCGACCGTGGCCGCGCTCACGACCTCGCTGCCAGAGACTCCGGGTGGAGAGCGGAACTGGGACTACCGCTACACCTGGATCCGGGACACGACCTTCACCCTCCAGGCGCTGCACTACCTCAACCTCGACTGGGAGGCCGACGAGTTCATGCAGTTCGTCGCCGACGTCGAGCCGACCGACGACGGGTCGCTCCAGATCATGTACGGCATCGACGGGCGCCGTGACCTGACGGAGACGACGCGTGACGAGCTGACCGGCTACGCGGGCGCGCGGCCCGTACGCATCGGCAACGGCGCGTTCGACCAGCGCCAGAACGACGTCTACGGGGCCGTCCTCGACTCGATCCTGCTGCACACGAAGAAGAGCGAGCGCCTGCCTCGACGGCTCTGGCCGATCGTGGAGAGCCAGGCGGAGTGCGCGACCAACGTCTGGCGCGAGCCGGATCAGGGGATCTGGGAGGCGCGCGGCAAGCCGCAGCACTACGTCTCCTCGAAGCTGATGTGCTGGGTCGCGCTCGACCGCGCGGCGCGGCTCGCCGAGCTGCGCGGGGACGGCGATCTCAAGGAGAAGTGGGCGGCCGTCGGGGAGGAGATCCGCGAGGACATCCTCACCCACGGCGTCGACAAGCGCGGCGTCCTGTGCCAGCACTACGACACGGACGCGCTGGACGCGTCGACGCTGCTGGCGGCGATCTTCGAGTTCCTTCCCGGCGACGACGAGCGGCTCAAGGCGAGCGTGCTCGCGATCGCCGACGAGCTGACCGAGGACGGCTTCGTCCTGCGCTACAAGACCGACGAGACCGACGACGGGCTGTCCGGGAAAGAGGGCACGTTCCTGATCTGCTCGTTCTGGCTCGTCTCGGCGCTCGCGATCGTCGGCGAGTTGCAGCGGTCGAGGGACCTGATGGAGCGCCTGTTGCGCATCGCGTCTCCACTCGGCCTCTACGCCGAGGAGTTCGACGCGGAGACGGGGCGCCACCTCGGCAACTTCCCGCAGGCGTTCTCGCACCTGGCGCTGATGGAGGCCGCGGCGCGGATCATCGTGCCCGAGATGCTGGCGCAGTACTGAAAGGAGTCTCAGTGGACTCGTACGACGTGATCATCATCGGATCGGGCGCGGGCGGCGGAACGCTCGCGCGTCACCTCGCCCCGTCGGGCAAGCGCATCCTCTTGCTCGAGCGCGGCGACTGGCTGCCCCGCGAGCCGCAGAACTGGCTCGCCCAGGACGTGTTCGTCGACAACCGCTACGTGTCCGAGGACACGTGGTACGACGAGAAGGGCAAGCCGTTCCAGCCGCAGATCCACTACTTCGTGGGCGGGGCGACGAAGCTCTACGGGGCCGCGCTGTACCGGCTGCGCCCCGGGGACTTCGGCGAGCTGCAGCACCACGACGGTGTGTCGCCCGCGTGGCCGATCTCGTACGACGAGCTCGAGCCGTACTACACGAAGGCCGAGCACTACTACGAGGTGCACGGCAACCACGGCGAGGATCCAACGGAAGGATTCGCGAGCGCGCAGTATCCGTTCCCGGCCGTCTCGCACGAGCCGCGGATCCAGCAGCTCTCGGACGACCTCGAGGCGGCCGGCTTGCACCCGTTCCACGCACCGTGCGGGATTCGCCTGAACGAGTCGAACATGCCGTACAGCGCGTGCGTCCGCTGCGCCAACTGCGACGGCTTCGTGTGCGCCGTGCACGGAAAGTCGGACGCCGAGGTGCTCGGCGTGCGGCCGGCGCTCGAGCATCCGAACGTCGAGCTCGTCACGAATGCGAAAGCCGTCAAGCTCGAGACGAACGACGACGGCTCGGCGGTCACGGGCGTCGTCGTGGAGCAGGACGGCGAGACGAAGACCTATATGGCCGACGTTATGGCTCTGGCCTGTGGCGCGGCGAACACCGCCAAGCTGCTGCTCCTCTCGGCGACGGACAAGCATCCGAACGGTCTCGCCAACGGCTCCGACCAGGTGGGGCGCAACTACATGTTCCACAACAGCCTGGCCGTGCTCGCGCTCTCACGCGAGGAGAACCCGACGATCTTCCAGAAGACGCTCGGGCTCAACGACTTCTACTTCGCCGGCAACGGCCACGACTATCCGCTCGGCAACATCCAGATGGTCGGCAAGTCGCAGGCACCGATGTTCCGCGGCGAGCGGCCCGGCGAGACGAAGCTCGCGCCGCAGTGGACGCTCGAGAAGGTCGCGAAGCACGCGATCGACTTCTGGCTCTCGACCGAGGACCTGCCGCTGCCCGAGAACCGGGTCACGGTCGACAAGGACGGCAAGCTGACGCTCAGCTACCGCCCGACGAACGACACGCCGAAGAACGACCTGCAGAAGCAGCTGCACTCGATGCTCGGCAAGCTGAGGATGGAAGGCGACCACCTCTTCCACCGGTTCGCGTACATGAAGAACGAGATCCCGGTGGCGGGGGTCGCGCACCAGGCCGGGACGTGCCGAATGGGCGAGGACGCCGAGACGTCGGTCGTCGACCGCGACTGCCGGGCGCACGAGCTCGACAACCTGTACATCGTCGACACGAGCGTGTTCCCGTCGATCGGCGCGGTCAACCCGGCGCTGACCGCGATGGCGAACTCGATCCGCGTCGGCGACCACCTGCTCGAGCGGATGGGTGCGAAGACCGAGGCTGGGGCGGCTGCGTAGAAGCGCTGTGCGACACTCCTCGGCGTGAGCGCGGCGGCCTCAGCCCGCGTGGCGCCCCGGACATGGTCTTCGTTCCGGGGGGCACGTTCGACATGGGCGACGAGCGCTTCTACCCCGAGGAGCGTCCTGTCCGTCGAGTCGAGGTGGATGGACGAGCGTCCGGTGACGGCGGCCGAGTTCCGGACGTTCGTGCGCGCGACGAAGTACGTGACGGTCGCCGAGCGGCCCGTCGACCCGGAGCACTACCCGGAGGCCGACCCAGAGTTGCTAGTTCCGGGCTCACTCGCGTTCCGCAAGACCGAGGGGCCGGTGAGCCTCGGCGACGTCCGCGACTGGTGGGAGTACGTACCCGGCGCCTACTGGGAGCGTCCCGAGGGGCCGGGGAGCACGGTCAACGGCCGGGACCGCCATCCGATCGTGCAGGTCGCGTTCGAGGACGCTCAGGAGTACGCGCGCTGGGCGGGAAGGAACTGCCGACCGAGGCGGAATGGGAGTACGCGGCCCGCGGCGGCCTGGAGGGCGCCGTTTTCGCGTCGGGGGACGAGGAGTCCCCGGACGGCAAGGCGATGGCGAACACCTGGCAGGGCGAGTTTCCGTAGCAGAACCTGAAGCTCGACGGCTTCGAAGGCACCTCGCCGGTCGGCTCGTTCCCGCCGAACGGTTATGGGCTCTTCGACCTGACCGGCAACGTCTGGGAGTGGACGACCGGCTTCCTCGAGTCGCGGCAGGATGGCGAGAAGCCTCGGTGCTGCGCTCCCACGCTCCTGCCCGGTGAGAGGGTCTCGCGCCGCGTCATCAAAGGCGGATCGCACCTGTGCGCGCCGAACTAATGCCTGCGCTACCGACCCGCGGCGCGGCAAGGCGAGACGATCGACACCTCGACGTGCCATATCGGTTTCCGCTGCATTGTGCGGCCGGGGTTTCCTGCCTTCCCGGCTAAGTGATGGGACTGATGTTCACTAACGCTGCGCGGGTTGCATGAATGCGCCGATGATCCACAGCAACGGGAAGAAGATCCCGAAGAAGAACATCCAACCGTGCCCGTTCCGGAGCGTCCTGAGGCCGAGCCAGACAAACAGGATGATCCAGAGCAGAGCCCCTAAACCGATTCCCCACCACATGATTTCCCCTTCTATACGAGTAGATGTGGATGTGCAACTCCAGCGTGACGTCAGGAACGAGGGGCGCATCATCCGATCCGGACGAGACTCCGTCCGCTTCGCAGAGGCGAACATCTCAACCAGAGCATTGGCATTGGCCTGACTCTTCGTGCGTGCCCTGACGGGCGAGTGTTCGCAATCGAGCAGGTCCTCGACTAGCCTCAAGCCGCCGATGACCGAGCCGCAAACCCCAGGCGTCGAAGTGACCTTTTCGGAGTTCAGCGAGCTGTATCGCAGCGTCCGCTCTTGGGGGCGCTGGGGCGAGCGCGATGAGCGGGGGGCGCTGAATCACCTCGAGCCCGGGCGGGTGGTCGCGGCGTCACGTCTCGTGCGCGACGGGACGACGGTGACGCTGAGCTTGCCGATGAACACGAAAGCCGCGGCAGACAACCCGGAACCCGCGGTGCACTACATGACGACGATCCCGGGCACCGGCGAGTCAGGGAAGGTGCGGTTCGCGAAGGACTACGTGGGCGCTGATTACCACCACGACGGCCACACGCACATCGACGCGCTCTGCCACGTCATCTACGAGGGCTCCCTGTACAACGGGACTCCGGCCGGGACCGTCACGGCCAGCGGTGCCGAGGCCGACTCGATCGAGGTCCTCGCGAACGGCTTGGTCGGCCGAGGCGTCCTGCTCGATATCCCCCGTCTTCGCGGAGTCCTCTGGCTCGAGCCGGGCGAGCACGTCTTTCGCGACGAGCTCGAGGCCGCCGAGCTCGAGCAGAGCGTCACCGTCGGCGAGGGTGACGTGCTCCTCGTTCGCACCGGTCACACCCGTCGGCTCAGCGAGCTCGGGCCATGGCCGACGGCAAATGCCAAAGCGGGCCTGCACCCCACGGCGATGTCGTTCGTAGCGGAGCGCGGCGTCTCAGCGCTTGGTAACGACGGCAACAGCGACACCGCCCCCAGCAGCACCGAGGGCGTCGACTTCCCCGTCCACGTCCTGGCGCTCAACGCCATGGGCGTCCACCTGCTCGACTACCTGCAGCTCGAGGACCTGCTGGCTGCATGCGAACGGGCAGGGCGTTGGGAGTTCCTCTTCGTGGCTGCTCCCCTGCGGATCACCGGCGGAACTGGGTCGCCACTCAACCCGCTCGCGGTCCTTTGATAGACGCGCGAAAGTAGGCCGAGATAGGCACCGGGCATGTCGGAAGCCAGGTGACGGTCACATCTCCGCTCCGCGGCTCTCGTGCCGGAGTGCTTCCGGATTGGTCTTGCGGAAGCGGCTCAACGTGATCGCGCCGAGTGGCAACGTCAGCACCGAGTAGAAGACGCGCCACAGAAGTGCCGCAGCAAGCAGCACGTCGTCGGAGGCGCTGCTCAGCTCGATGAGCATGGCGATGAGGACACCGTCGACGACTCCCAGACCACTTCCTGTGATCGGAAACACCGCGCCCGCCCAAAAGGCGATGGCGAAGGCGGCGAAGGCCTGGGCCGCGGACAGCTCGGCGCCCGAGACTCCGACGAAGCGGAGCGACGCGAGCAGGATCAGGTACGTGACGAAGAGGTTGGCGGCGACCCCGATCGACCCGCGAGCCCAGCCTTCGCGCAGGATTGCGAGGGTTTGCGCCCGCAGTTGGGTTGCCTTGTCGGCAGCGTCGTCGATCGGATCGCGCTTCAGCTTCACGAGGATCCAGGAGAGCGGTCGTTGCGTCTTGGCTCCGAGCCACCGCGCCGAGCCTTCACGTCGCAGAAAGACGTACCCGGCGATGCCGGCAACAGCCGTGACCACGAGTGAGATCGAGCCCGCGAGTGCAACCGAGCCGCTGACCTGGCCGGTGGCGAGCAGCACCACCAGCGCAATGACCGGAAGGACGAGCCGCCCGATCGTCGGGAAGATGAACGAGCCGATCGCCGCGAGGCCGGCGACGTCCGGCGCGTATCCGCCGCCGCGGAAGTAGCCGTACTGGACGACGCTCGCGCTCGGAGGAGGGAGCAGTTGCCCTGCGAAGTTCGAGGAGAGGTACGCCTCGCTTCCGCGCCGAAGGCCGAGGCCGGGCAAGAACGCTCGGTACACCAGCGCCTCGGTGGGAACACGAGCGACCCCGAGTACGAGTAGGACGACCACCTCCCACCCGTCCAGTTCCGTGAGCGCATCCCAGACTTCCTCGTAGTCGATGAATTGCGGCAGCAGCCACCCGAAGACCAGCACGAGCGCTGCGGTCATGAGCGCGGGCCGGCGCAAGCGCCTCCACAGCGGCTGACGCACAGGTTCAGGGCGCCTGTCCGTCACGGGCGCCGAGCCGGCGTTAGATGCCTTCGTTCGCGCTCAATCGTCCGAGCGCCGCCTAGGCGCTGATCCCGTGGGCCGTGGCGACGTGCGCGCCGCCCTCGTGTAGTGCCTTCTCGTCCTCATGGCTAGCCGGCTTGAGGTCGAAGACAACCTTCTTCACCGTGCCGGTGAAGGCATAGGGCGATTTGTCCGCGTAGGCGCGATCGACAGGCAGGCCGTTGTCGCGGCCGATGTCCAGGCCGGCGTAGGCGGAGAAGCGCACGCCGACCGTTTTCTCGATCCGACCCTCGCCGATCTTCTCGTCGTTCGCGTACAAGGAGACCGTTCCCCCGGCCGACCGTTCCTGCCGGTCGGCGTCGAAGAGCATGCGGACTAGTGACCTTCCCGGTCGGGATCGGCTCGTTCGAGACCTGCTCGTACCGCTCGACGCCCATCATCGAGTAGCTGTGGTGCAGCAGGCCGTTCTCGTCGACCCAGAGCGAGAAGCCGCCCATCTCGTCGGCTTCGGCGACGATGACACCCTCGGCGCCGTCCTCGGGGACCGTGAGCTCCGCCTCGATCGCGTACGAGCGGCCGTAGACGCGCGGGATCATCCCCGAGGCGATGTTCTGGACGTCGCCGTAGAACGTCTGGGTCGTGATCGTCGGCATCGGCGGCAAGTTCCCGAAGAAGACCGAGAACGCCGCCAGCAGCGGCAGAACATTGTGCTTCTCCGCCTCCTCCCAGAAGAGCTCCTTCAACTCGGCGAGCTTCTCCGGGTTCTCCGCGGCGAGGTCATTCGCCTGCGAGAAGTCGTCGGGGAGGTAGTACAGCTCCCACGTATCCTGCTCCGGGTCGTAGGCTCCGGGTGCGAACCTCGCCATCGTCGGCGGCGAAATATCCCACGGGATCCGGTCGAGCTTGCAGGCGGCCCACCAGCCGTCCTTGTAGATCGCCCGGTTGCCGACGGCCTCGAAGTACTGCACGGTGTGGCGCTCCGCCGCGTTTGCGTCCTCGAAGGTGTAGAGGAAGCTCGTCCCCTCCATCGGCTTTTGGACGGTCCCGTCCACGACCTTGGGCTCGGGAATGCCGGCGGCTTCGAGAATCGTCGGCCCGACGTCGATGACGTGAGTGAACTGGCTGCGCAAGCCGCCGGCGTCCTTGATCCGCTCCGGCCAGGAGATCACCGTCGCGTTGCGCGAGCCGCCGAGGTGGGAAGCGACCTGCTTGCCCCACTGGAACGGCGTGTTCCCGGCCCACGCCCAGGCGGACGCGTAGTGCGGCGCGTACGCGTCGGTGCCCCAGGCGTCGAGCCCGCCGTACTGCTCGATCAGCGAGAGCTGCTGATCGGGCGTGAGGGCGATCCCGTTCTGCATCGTCAGCTCGTTGAAGGAGCCGGTCAGCGTTCCCTCCAGGCTCGCGCCGTTGTCCCCGAAGATGTAGATGACGAGCGTGTTGTCGAGCTCGCCCATCTCCTCCACCGCGTCGAGCAGGCCGCCGATGTTCGAATCGGTGTTCTCCTGGAAGCCGGCATAGACCTCCATCTGCCTCGCGTACAGCGTCTTCTCGCTGTCCGAGAGCGAGTCCCAGGCCGGAAGCGCATCCGGTCTCGGCGTGAGCACGGCATCCGGCGGGATCACACCCAGCGCCTTCTGCCGTTCGAAGGTCTCCTCGCGGAGCACATCCCAGCCCTGGTCGAACTTGCCCCGGTAGTTTTCGCTCCACTCGACCGCGACCTGGTGCGGCGCGTGCGAGCACCCGGTCGAGTAGTAGACGAACCACGGCTTCTCCTGGTCCTGGGCGCGCACCTGGTGCAGCCAGCGCACCGCCTGATCGGTGAGGTCGTCCGGCCAGTAGTACTGCTCTGGTGTCCTCGCCCTCCGGGACGCCGAGGGTCGTGTTGTCCTGCGTGATCACGGGGTCGTACTGGCCCGCCTCGCCGCCGAGGATGCCCCAGAAGTGATCGAATCCCCACGCGTTCGGCCAGCGGTCGAACGGCCCGGCTGCACCCTGGACGTGATCGGGGGTCAGGTGCCACTTGCCGAAGCCGGCGGTCGAGTAGCCGTTGCCCTGGAGCGCCCGGACGAACGGAGCGCAGTCCTTCGGCACGCTCGCCGAGTAGCCGGGGAACGGGCCGGGAAACTCGCCGATCGACCCGAAGCCGACGGTGTGGTGATTGCGGCCCGTAAGCAGGGCGGCTCGGGTGGGCGAGCAGATCGCGGCAACGTGAAAGCGGTTGTATTTGAGGCCTTGGTCGGCCACCCGCGTCATCGTCGGCGTCGAGACGGGCCCGCCGAACGTCGACGGGTTGCCGAAGCCCGCGTCGTCGATCAGCACGAGCAGCACGTTCGGCGCGCCCTCCGGCGGCGACGGCGTCATGTTGATCGTCCAGTCTGCGACCGACGCGTCGATCGTTCGCCCGATCGTCCCGCCGAAGTTCGGATCCGGGATCGGCAGCACCGTCCGGTCCGGGCTGAACTTCCCCATCGCCTCGCCGAGCGACTCCTTCAGTGCGCCCATGCCCTCCTTGTCGCCCTGGACGACCGATCGGAGCTGCGCGCCCGCGAGCGCCTGCTCGACGCCGAGCCGCTGATCGTCGTCGAAGATGGCGATGATCCCGGCCGACCCCGGCGGCAGGTTCTCGCCGATCTTGTCGTGAATCTCCTGCTCGACCCGGTGGTCGACGAACTTGCCGATCACGCCGCCCGCGACCGCCCCGACGGCGACCGACGCGAGCAGCGGCGGCGCGAAGAGGCCAACCGCGAGACCGACGCCGCCGCCCCACCCGTCCCCTTGCGGCCGCGGTTGTCGCCCGTCTGCCGCACGGCGACGCTCCCGTCCTCCGCGTGCGTGACGAGGATGGCGCCGTCGATCGCGACTTGCTTCTCCTTGACGAGCGCGACGAGCGCCTCGAAGTCATTCGTCGCCTCGTCGATGTCCTGGTAACCGGCGACGAGGACGTCCGTCAGCGTGTCAGCCATCATCTCTCCTCTCGGGTCGCGCCGAGACGGCGCGGAGTGCAGGCGTCGAGTTGTCGAGCCTAGTCAATTGCCGTGGTCGAGCCGGTTGGTTGGGCAGTGGCGACGCGACGACTCTGTCGCGGATCGGTCGGGGCGGCGCCGACGCGGGCGTCGACGTAGGCGGTGAGGGTTTCGCTCGTGAGGTAGGCGACCGCGACGGCGACGACGATCAGTGGGGCGACGGTCGAGCCCGGCCTTGGCGCAGAGCAGGCTCGCGATCATGACCGAGGCGAGCGGGAGGCGGAGAACGGAGACGCACGCTGCGCCGACGAGCGCGGCGATCGCCTGCGTTTCCGCGTAGCCGGGCAGATGCGGCGGCCATCAGTCCGGCGGCGACCCCGAGGAAGATGGCGGGGAAGGTCGGCCCGCCGCGGAAGTTTCCCAGCGAGATCGACCACGCGAGCCCTTTGAACAGGAGCAGGAGCGCGAGTGTCGAGAGCGAGACTGTTGCCGCCTGCCCGAAGAGCGTGCCGAACGCCTCCTGGCCCGAGAAGAGCACCGCGTCGGGCGATTCGCCGGTCGCTTCGGCGAACGCGATCGCGAGCCCGCCAACCGCGAGCCCGGCCGCGATCGTGAGCACGAACGGTCGCTGGTCCACCAGCCGCTTCGCCCAGCGGCCGAGCTCCATGATCGCGAACACCGCCACGGCGGCGGCGACCGCGAGCACGATCGTCCAGCCGAAGTCACCCCAACCCGGGCCCCCGAACGACGGCAGCGGGAACGGGCTCAACGACCACGCCGCGGTGCTGAAGCCGGAGAACGACCCCAACCCGATGAACACGAGCGAACCCACCCCCGCCGCCAGGAGGCCGGGCAGGAGCACGAGCGGCAGCGTCGGCCCGCCAGCCCGGTCGCCTCGATGATCAGCACGCGCCGATCACCGGCGAGCCGAAGATCGACGACACCGCCGCGAAACTCCCCGCCGCCGCCATCAAACCCACGGCCTGCTCAGGCGCGTCGCGCCTCACCAGTCGCATCGCGATCGTCCCCAACCCGAACCCGACCGCGATCAACGGCCCTTCCGGCCCCAGCACCAGCCCCAACCCCAACGACGCGAGCGCCGCCAGCAACACGCCCGGCAGATCGATCGGACGCGTCGGCGGCCCACCCGCCTTCAATCCCTCGGAGGGCACGTGCCCGCCGTGCCCGGGCAGACGCACGACCGCGAACGCCGTCAGCAGCCCCGCAAGCGCCACCCACGGAAGCGGCCACCACACCGGAACCGCGTGGTAGCCGACCTCTCCAGGCAGACTCCTCGTACACCCACACCTGAAGCTCGTGAACCCCCTCCAGGAAGCGCCACGACGCCGACGAGACCACCAGTCCGACCAAAGCCGCGAGCACGAGCAGGACGCGGTACTCCCGGCTGCGGATAAGGGCGGCAGGATCGGGAGACTCGGGCGCGCCGCTCACCACTGGGCCCTCGATGCGGTAGACCTCCTAACCGGCTGTCTCGGAGCCCCCTGGATGCAGGCTCGTGGTGATCTTCTCGATCGCCTCGCGCTCTTCGGGGCTGACGCCTTCGCCGTCCTCCTTGTGCGCCTTGGCGACGCTCCCCGCGACCTCGAGGACGAAGTGCCGGTAGCTCTCGACCTCGCCGGGGACTGCCTTCTGTTCGAGTAGCTCGACGGCCTGGCTCAGCTTGGTGAGCCCCTCGTGCTCCAGCTGCTCCGCCGAGTCGTAGCGCTTGACCGGCGGCTTCTCGGCGACGAGGGCGTCGAGGAGCTCGCTCTCGCCGCGCTCCTGCCTCGCCTCTGCATACGTCTTGGAGAGCGCCCAGCTCTCGCGGAAGCTGCCGCCCTTCGAGGCCATCAGGGCGTACATCCCCGCTGCCGTCGGGCCCTCGCGGACGAGCTCCCACTCCTGCTCGGTGAAATCGGCCTTTCCTGTCACGTGCGTCTCCTTTCCTCTCTCTGGAGATTAGGTCACACGGGGCTCCCGGAGGACGACTACCTCGTCGGCGAGGTCGACGCCCTCGGGGCGATGGGTGATCAGGAGCACCGTGCGCCCGCGGGCCGCGGCGAACACGTCCCGGACGAGGGCCTTCGCCGTCTGCGGATCGAGGTGCGCGGTCGGCTCGTCGAGCACGAGCACCGGTGCCTCGGTGAGGAGCGCGCGCGCGAGCACGATTCGCTGGCGCTGGCCGCCCGAAAGCTCCCGTCCCTCCTCGCCGACGAGCGTGTCGAGGCCGTCCGGGAGGCTCTGCACCCAGTCGAGGATGCGGGCCGAGCGCAGGGCGCGCGCCAGGTCATCGTCGCTCGCATCGGGCCGGGCGAGCCTGAGGTTGTCGCGGATGCTCGCCGAGAACAGGTGCGCGTCCTGGCCCGCGACGGCGATCAGGCTGCGCACGTCCTCCTGGCGGTAGCAGCGCAGGTCCTCGCCGTCGAGAGTCACGCGCCCGCGCTCCGGGTCGATGAAGCGCAGGAGCAGGCGCACGACGGTCGTCTTGCCGGCTCCGCTCCGGCCGAGCAGGACGACGCGCCGCCCCGGTTCGAGGCGCAGGCTGAACCCGTCGAGCGCGGGTCTTTCGTCGCGGCTGTAGCGGGCCCGGACGTCGTCGAGCTCGATCGCGAACGGCTGCACCGGGGCGGGGAGCGGAAGCGCGGGGTCGACGATGCGCGGGACGCGGTCGGTCAGATCGAGCACGCGTCTGCCGGCCGCGACGGTCGCCTGCAGCTCGCGGAAGGACTCGGTCAGGGGCTGGACGGCCTCGAAGGCGGCCAGCGAGACGAACGCCAGCAGCGCGATCAGCACGCGGTCGAGACGTCCCTCCGCATGTGCCTGGACGCTGACCGCGAGCACGCCGACCAGGGTCGCGCCCGTGACGAGCACGCGCAGGCCGTCGCCGAGGCCGTCGGTGAAGGCCGCTCGGCGCGAGATCCGGACGAGCCGCGAGTCGGCTCTGCGCATCGTGCGCATGCGGTCCCGCTCGAGACCGAGCGCCGCGAGCTCCGCGCTGCCGGCCAGCGTCTCGACGAGCTCGGCCGCGAGAGCGCCGCGGGCGCGCGCGTAACGGGCGGACGATCGCCGCGACAGGGACGCAGCCGCCAGGGGACGGCGATCCCGCCGAGGAGCAGCCCGGCTGCGAGCACGAGCCCGGCGGCCGGGAGGAAGAGCGCGGCGAGCACGACCGAGGCCGCTCCGGCGATCAGCGCGACGAGCGGAGGCTCGAGCCCGCGCAGATAGAGGTTCTGGAGCGAGTCCACGTCTCCGACGAAGCGCGAGAGCAGGTCGCCGCGCCGGGTGTCCTCGAGCTGGGCGGGCGCGAGCGGCTCGACGGCTTCGTACACGCGGGCGCGCGCGCGGCCGAGCGACGCGCAGCGCGACGTCGTGGGAGGCGAGCCGCTCGAGGTACCGCGCCACGGGCCGGGCGAGCCCGAAGAAGCGGACGCCGACGATCGCCGCGGTCAGCGAGAGCACGGCCGGGTGCTCGGCCGCCCTCGAGATCAGGTACCCGGCCGTCCCCATCAGGCCGACCCCGAAGAGGATCGTCAGGACGCCGAGGAACGCGGCGAGCGCGAGCCGCGCCAGGCGCACGTCGGTGATCAGCATCAGCCTGCGGATCGTCGCCGTCATCGGACCTCGTCCCGGACCGGCGTTCGGCCCTTGCCGTCGTCGAGCAGGACGACGCGGTCCGCGTGCTCGACCAGCTCCGGCCTGTGCGCGATCAGGAGCACCATGCGCCCGGTCCGCAACCGCTCGACCGCCTCTGCGACGACGCTCGCACTCGCGCGGTCGAGGTCGGCTGTCGGCTCGTCCAGAATCACGAGCGGCGCGCTGCGCACGAACGCCCGGGCCAGGGCGATGCGCCGGCTCTCGCCTGCCGACAGCGGGCGGCCCCCGTCGCCGACGAGCGTCTCGTAGCCGAACGGCAGCGCCTGGACGAACCGGTCGGCGCCCGCGAGCACGGCTGCGTCGCGAACCGAGCGCACGGTTGCGCCCGGGTCGCCGAGCCGGATGTTGTCGGCGATCGTGCCGCGGAAGATCGTCGGCCGTTGCGGCACCCACGCGATCTGCTCGCGCCAGAGGTCCGTGCGGCAGTGGGCGAGGTCGAGGCCGCCGGCGGAGATCCGGCCGCGGACGGGGTCGAGGAAGCCCAGGAGCAGGCTTGCGACGGTCGACTTGCCGGAGCCGCTCGGCCCGACGAGCGCGACGGTCTCGTCCGGGTACAGCTCGAGGTCGAGCCCGTCGAGCACGAGCCCCGGCCGCGACGGGTAGCCGAACGCGACGCTCTCGAACCGGACCGGCGCGTCCAGCGGGCTCGGCGCGATCAGCTTTCCGCCCGTTGCAGCCGCCGGCGGCTCGTCGAGCAGCTCGAACATGCGCTCGGCGACCGCGATCCCGTCGGCGCTCGCGTGGAACTGCGCCGCGAGTTGCCGCACCGGCGCGTAGAGCTCCGGCGCCAGCACGAGCACCGTCAGCGCGGCCTGCAGCCCGAGACTGCCGTCCACGAGCCGCACGCCGGCAGTGACGGCGACGAGCGCGACGCCCAGCGTCGCGGCCAGCTCGAGCACCGACCCGGAGAGGAACGCGACGCGCAGGGTGCCGATCGTCGTCTCGCGGTAGCGCTCGCCGATCCGGTCGAGCACGGCTGCCTGCGCGCGCCCGCGGTTGAACGCACGCAGTGTCGGCAGCCCGCGGACGACGTCCAGGAAGTGGGTCGAGAGCAGCCGCAGCGCGAGCCAGCGCTCTCGCGTGCGCTCCTCCGTGTAGCGGCCGATCAGCCACATGAAGACGGGCACGAGCGGAAGCGTGAGCAGCATCAGCCCGGCCGAGATCGGGTCGATCGCGACGGCGAGCCCGAGCACGGCCACCGGGACGACGAGCGCGAGCACGACCTGCGGCAGGTAGCGGGCGAAGTAGGCCTCGAGCCCCTCGACGCCCTGCACGGCGGTCGCCGCGATCTCGCCGGACTCCGCGCCGTCGAGCGCCAGCGGCTGTTTCCGGAGCCTGCGCTCCACGAGCTCGAGGCGAAGCTCGGAGAGGACGTTCGACGCGGCGTGGCGGCCGGCCACCTCGAAGCCCCACGTCAGGACGCTCCGCCCGGCGAACGCGAGTGCGAGCAGAACGAGCTCGAACGTGACATCGGCCAACGACGCGCCCGAGAACGCCTGCGCCACGACTCTCGCGATCAGGACCGCCTGGACGAGGACGAGCCCCGCGGACAAGGCACCGAGGACCGAGTCGAGCACGAGCAGGTGGCGCACCGGACGGGCCCGGCGCACAAGGCGCTGGTCGAGCACGCGCATGATCAGCCGGCCGACGAGCCGCCGGTCGATCGCGGGATCGCCTCGGACGGACTGATCTCCTCGCCGCTTACCCGCGCGCGGAACACGTAGTACGACCAGCTCTGGTAGAGCAAGACGATCGGCAGCACGATCAGGGCGATCACGCTCAGCACGGCCAGCGTGTAGTGCGCCGACGCGGCCCCGGACACGTCCAGGCTGTTCGCGAAGTTCGGGCTGGAGACCATCACCCGCGGGTAGAGGCCAGTGAAGAGCGTCGCCACGGCCGCGACGGTTCCGAGCGCAGTCATCGTGAACGCGAGGCCGTTCCTGCCCGCAAAGGCGAGGAGCGCCGCGAGCCCGAGCGCCGTGATCCCAAGCACGGCCGGCACGACGACCGGGAAGACGTCCTTGTCGTTCCGGTCGTCAGCGACGACGACCGTCCAGATCAGGAACGTCGTTCCGACGATCGCCGCGGGCAGCGCGAGCCTTCTGGCCGCGCCTCCCACACGCCTGTGTAGGGCCCCCTCGGTCCTGAGCCCGAGGTAGGTCGCGCCGTGGAACGCGAACACGAGCACGAAGGCGATCCCCGCGAAGATCGTGTACGGCGTGAACAGGTCGACCAGGTTCCCGCTGTAGTCGCCGTTCGAGTCGATCGGCACGCCGTGGATCAGATTCGCGAGCCCGATGCCCCAGACGAGCGCGATGCCCGTGCTCCCGAGCGCGTTGGCCGCCAGCCAGACACGGCGCCACCCGGGGCTCTCGCTCTTCTCGCGCCACTCGAACGAGACGACGCGGATGATCAGGAAGAACAGGAGCAGTAGGAGCGCGAGGTAGAAGCCCGAGAACATCGTCGCGTACCAGGCCGGGAACGCCGCGAACGTCGCTCCGGCGGCGACGACGAGCCAGACCTCGTTCCCGTCCCAAACGGGCCCGATCGACTCGAACATCGCGCCGCGCTCGGACTCGTTCCGCGGCAGGAACGGCAGCAGCATGCCGACGCCGAAGTCGAAGCCCTCGAGCAGGAAGTAGCCGCTCCAGAGGACGACGATCAGGACGAACCAGAGGGCCTGGAGGTCCATCAGTACGTCACCGCCGGTTCGGGCGACTCGTCACGCGTCGGCGGCCGGTCGGGCCGCGCGTAGCGGCGCATGAGCACGAAGTCGACGATCCCGAGAATGAGATAGAGGCCGACGAAGACTCCGAGGCTGACCGCGATCCAGGCCGTGCCGACGCTCGGCGAGTTCGCCTGGTCCGTCTTCAGCAGACCCTGGACGATCCACGGCTGGCGCCCCATCTCGGTGAGGATCCAACCGGCCGACGCGGCGATATACGGGAGGGCGATCGCGACGATCGCCGTCCACTGGAACCAGCGCGCCGTCTCGAGTTTCCGCTTGCGGTACAGCCAGGCGCCGACGGCTGCGATGAGGAACATCAGTACGCCCGCGAAGGCCATGACTCGCATGGACCAGTAGATGACCCGCACGTTCGGGATGTAGTTGCCCGAGCCGTACTTGCTCTGCTCCTGGGCCTGAAGCTGGTTGAGCCCCTGGACTTGGCCGTCGAACGAGCCCGTCGCCATGTACGAGAGGAGTCTCGGGATCGTGATCGAGAACTTCGGCGTTTGGTCGTCCGCGGTGAAGCCGCCGATCTGGAAGGCCGAGAAGCCGCAGGGCTGGCACGTGTTCCACTGCGCCTCCGAGGCGGCGATCTTCATGCTCTGCGCGCTCGTCACCGCCTCGCCGAAACGGTTGCCGACGACGAGCTGGAGCAGCGTGACCGGCACCGCGACGATCAGGGCCAGCTTCGCCGCGCGGCGGAAGAGCTCGACGTCGTGGCTGCGCAGGAAGTGCCAGCAGCAGATGCCGAGCATCACGATCGACCCGAAGATCAGCCCGGCGAGCATCGTGTGCAGGTAGGCCCGCAGCGCGAAGTTGTTCGAGAGGAGCGCCCAGACGCTCGTCAGCTGCGCCTCTCCGTTCACGATCTTGTAGCCGACCGGGTGCTGCATCCACGAGTTGGCGACGAGGATGAAGTAGCCCGACAGCCAGCTGCCGAGCACGGCGATCCAGATCGTCGCGAGATGGACGCGCGGCGAGAGCCGGTTCCAGCCGAAGATCCAGAGGCCCGAGGAACGTCGACTCGAGCATGAACGCCGCGAGACCCTCGATCGCGAGCGGCGCGCCGAAGACGTTGCCGACGAACCTCGAGTACACCGACCAGTTCATCCCGAACTCGAACTCCTGGACGAGCCCGGTCGCGACCCCGATCGCGAAGTTGATCAGGAGCAGCGTCCCGAAGAAGCGGGTCAGCCGGAGCCACGCCTCGTCGCCCGACCGGTACCAGAGCGTCTGCATGATCGCGACGAGCGGCCCGAGCCCGAGCGTCAGCGGCACGAACAGGAAGTGGTAGAGCGAGGTCGTCGCGAACTGGATCCGGGCGAGATCGACGGCCGTCGACGCGAGCGGGCTCATGCCGGGTCAACGCTAGAAAGCAGCTCCGCGCGGCACATCGTCCGATGGGGATGAAGCCCGCGGGCGCGCTGGCGTCGACCCTTTCGTCCGCATGCAGGAACCGATCAGCCCTTCGGGCGAGCAGGTCGAGCTTTCAGCGGGCGACCAGCGGGTGGTCGTCGTCGGCGTCGGCGGCGGCCTGCGCAGCTACGTCGCCGGCGAGCGGCCGGTGCTCGACGGCTACAGCGTCGTCGCGATGTGCGGCTCCGGCCGCGGGCAGCTGCTCGCGCCCTGGCCCAACCGGATCCAGGACGGCAGCTACGAGTTCGCGGGCGAGAGCCACCAGCTCGCGCTCGACGAGCCCGAGCGCCGCAACGCGATCCACGGGCTCGTGCGCTGGTCGACGTGGTCGGTCGCCGAGCAGGAGGCGGAGCGCGCCGTGCTCGAGCACCGACTGCACCCGACTCCGGGCTACCCGTTCACGCTCGATCTCCGGGTCGAGTACACGCTCGCCGGGGACGGCCTCACCGTGCGCGTGGAGGCGACGAACGTCGGGGAGGACGCATGCCCGTACGGCTTCGGCGCGCATCCGTACCTCGCCGGCGGCGACGGACCGGTGGACGGGCTCGAGCTCCGCGTTCCGGCCGAGACGGCTCTGATCTCCGACGAGCGCTCGATCCCGATCGGCCGGCAGTCGGTCGACGGCACGGAGCTCGACTTCCGAACGCCGAAGCCGATCGGCACGGTGCAGCTCGACCACTGCTTCACCGACCTCCGGCGCGACGGCGACGGCCGCGCGCGGGTCGAGCTCGGCGGGCAGGCGACGCTCTGGGTCGACGAGAGCTATCCGTACGTGATGGTCTTCACCGGCGACGGGCTGCCGGACGTCGCGCGGCGCAGCCTCGCCGTCGAGCCGATGACGTGCGCGCCGAACGCGTTCCGAAGCGGCGACGGACTAGATCCGTCTCGAGCCCGGGGAGTCGCACTCGGGCAGCTGGGGAATCATCCCGGCCCGCATCTGACCCGAAGCGCTGCATCTGGCAAGGTTTCCGGGGATGACGGAGCTCGTCAGCGCTCGAGAGATCCCCGCGGAGCGGCCGGTTGCGCGGCGGCTCGCGGACGCCCGCGTCCGGTACGTGCTGCTCGTCGGCGCACTCGCGGGCGCGTACTACGCGGCGGCGCAGATCGGGTACACGCTCAAGTTCACGGGTGCCGTCGCGGCGATCGTCTGGTTGCCGGTCGGCGTCGGGATCGCCTTCCTCTACCTCGGCGGCCTGAAGCTGTGGCCGGGAGTGGTCCTGGGCGACCTGCTCGCGAACCAGTACCAGACGCTCCCGGTCGGCTCTGCCATCGGGCAGACGATCGGGAACACGCTCGAGGTGGTGGTCGCCGCGTATCTGATCCGGCGGCTCGTGCGCAGCGGCCGTCCGCTCGACAGCGTGGCCGGCGTCTGCGGCCTGCTCGTCGCCATCTTCGCGGGCACCGCGGTCAGCGCGACGATCGGGCCCTTCTCGTTGCGCCTCGGCAACGTGCTGTCGACGTCGGACCTGCCTCACGTCTGGCACACCTGGTGGCTCGGGGACACTGCGGGCGCGCTCGTCGTCGTCCCGCTCGCGCTCGCCTGGTGGCAGCCGCTCGACCTGTCCTGGACGCGGGCGCGAATCGCCGAAGGAGCTCTGATGCTGAGCTCGGTGATCATCCTCACCGACGTCGCGCTGCGGACCGACCGGCCGCTCGTGTACATCGTCTTTCCGACCCTGATCTGGGCCGCGCTGCGCTTCGGGCCGCGCGGCGGCACGCTCGCCGTTGCGGTCGCCGTCGGCGTTCACGCTCTGGAAGACGGCCCATCACTCGGGGCCCGTTCGTCGTCGACTCGATTCCGCGCAGCACGCTCAGCACGCAGCTGTACGTCTCCGTGGCGGCGCTGTCGACGATGTTCCTCGCCGCCGTCGTCGCCGAGCGCCAGGCGATCGCGAAAGGCCTGCTCGAATCGCGCGCGCGCCTGATAGGCGTTGCGGACCGCGAGCGGCGGCGGCTGGAGAACAACCTGCACGACGGCGCTCAGCTCACGCTGACGATGCTCGCCGGCCAGCTCGCGACGGCCAGAGAGGAGTCACGACGCAATCCCGACCTCGCGCCTGGGCTCTTCGAGGATGCTGAGACGCACCTCCTGATCGCCATCGACGAGCTCCGCGATCTCGCGCACGGGATCCACCCGACGATCCTCACTGACCTCGGCCTCGCCGAGGCCATTCGCGGCTTGACCGATGGATCGCCCGTCCCGATCCAGCTGCTCGAGCTGCCCGCGGGCCGGCTCGATTCGACCGCGGAGGCGACTGCCTACTACGTCGTCGCAGAGGCGCTCACGAACGCGCAGCGTCACGCCCAGGCGAAGACGATCACGATCCGGGTGATCGAGTCGGGGCGCTATCTGCGGATCGAGGTCGGCGACGACGGAGTCGGCGGGGCCGACGAACGGCTCGGCTCGGGCCTCCAGGGCCTGCGGGACCGGGTCGAGGCGGTGGGCGGCCTGCTTCGCGTGGCGAGCGCACCCGGCCGCGGGACGCTGGTTCGCGCCGACATTCCGCTCGTCGCTCGAAATTGACCCAGCCGGGTCAAGCTCCGCGCTCTCACAACTGACAGGCTGGAGACGTGAACGCGAAACGGACGACCCCCGCCGAGATCCACCGCTTCCGCGTCAAGCACGCCCTGCGCTCGATCGAGGACGCGCTGAGCCTCCTCGACGACGAGCCCGCCGAGGGCATCGAGACCTCCGCGCTGGAGCGCGTCCGCGACGACCTCGCCGTCGTCCTGCGCACGCTCGAGCCCGCTTGCTGATCGCTATTCCTCGCTGAGTCGCCCCTCGGAATTGACGCTGGCGTTGTCCTCGCCCGACGCCTGCTGTTCGGGTGACCACGGTCCCTGGATTGTCGGCGGGACCCCCCAACGAATCGTTCGGCCGTCCCAGGCGCCGCTGATCGAGAGATACCGGTCGGATGTATGGAAGAGGTACCCGCAGCCCTGACTCTGGTCCTCGCCTCCTGATGCCTGAGCGGTCCAGTTGCTTACCCGGGCGACCGTGAAGCGGCCCGCTACGGCTGATCGATTGCGCTGGTTCGATGGGGCGTTCCAGGCGACGAAGCAGTCGCGGGAACCCTGGCTCTGCCTGGGGCCGCCGCCATCGTGACTCGGTTTGGAACCCCCGCTCCCGCAGCCCGTGAGGCCGATGACCCCTGCAAGAAGGGCGACAGCAAACGAGTACGCACGCACGCGCCGAACATACGCCGCCGCGACGCGGATTGTCACGGCCCGCCTTCCATCGCTCCAACGCGGCGCCCAGCTATCGACTCGGATGACTGGAGGCGCCCGTGCTGCGATGATTGTCGAGTGCAACGCTTCGCCGTCACGATCCAGGGGCCTGGCTGGGAAGACCTCCAGGACGTCGAGCTCCCGCGGGCGCCCTCCGAGGGCGACGCGATCGAGACGCGCTACGGAACCTGCATCGTGACCGAGGTCGACTCCGCGCCGGACGCGGAGAACTACAGCGGCAAGATCATCTGCCGCCTACCCGGCTAGACGGCATTCGCGTTCGGCTCCGCGGGCCGCATCACCGCGCCGATGAGCCAGAGGACCGGGAAGAAGATCCCGAACACGAACAGCCACCCGTGTCCCTTCCTGAGCGTCATCAGCCCCAGGGTGAACAGGATCGTGATGTACAAGAGGAATCCGAGGATTCCGACGCCCCACCACATGGTGCCCTCCTTTGGTTAGCGAATCCCTGCGGGCATTAGACCACCTGCTCCGGCTCAACCCGCCGGTGCGGCCTCGCTTTCCGGTGGCGCGCGCTGCGCCTCTTCAACCGCCCTGGCCTCGGCGAGCTCCTGCGAGATGTGGAGCGCGGCCGACGTCAGCGGCGCCGCCAGCACCATCCCGACCATCCCGAACAGCGCTCCGGCCCCGATCGTGACGATGAGGACGACGAGCGGGTTGAGGTCGAGCGTCGCGCCGAAGGCGATCGGCTGCACGATGTTCTGGAGCAGCCCATTCCCCAGGATGACCATCACGAGCATGATCGCGGCGTCCGTGGTGCCCTGCGAGGACAGCGTCAGGAGAACGGCGAACGCACCCGAGACGAACGCGCCGATGAACGGGACATAGGCCGTGACGAAGACGACGACCGCGATCGTCCCGGCCAGCGGCACCCCGAGGATGATCGCTGTCAGCCCGATGACGATCGCGTTGAACGCGGCGACGATCGTCACCCCGAGGAAATAGCGCCGCAGCGACTTGATCACGTTCCCGGTGATCACGGTCGCGACCTCGGCCTGCACGCCGAGGTGGCGGTCGATGAAGCGCCGCACCGCGGGGCCGTCCTTGAGCAGGAAGAACGTCGCGAAGACGCTGAACGTCAGGAAGAAGATCAGCGACGTCAGGTCCCTGATCCCCTGGCCGAGCCCGTGGAGCAGCTCGTGGCCAGAGTTCGCCGTGCCGCTCTTCGCGCTCTCGGTCACCCCCGAAGTCCCGTTCGCGCCCGCGTCGTTGGCCCAGCCCTGGAACTTGTCGACGGCTTCGGTCAGCGACTTCTTGAGCTCCGACGACTGCTCGACGATCCCGCCCACGACCATCAGGAAGATGACGATGCCGAGCGCGATCAGCCCCAGGAGGACGATCGCCGCCCCGGCGGCTCGCGGAACGCCGTGCTGCTGCATCTTCGTCACGAGCGGGCCGGCGACCGTGGCCAGGATCGCTCCGACGATGACCGGCATCGTGATCGTCGACGTGAGGCCGAGGAGCCAGACGAGGCCGACGAGCAGGATCGCGACACCGACGAGGAACCACGCGAGTAGTCCGAGGTCGCGCAGCCACATCGGCGCCGAGAAGACGCGCGAGAGGGAACTGGCGTCGATCTCGACGACGGTCCGCTCGGGCGTTTCGGGCTCCGGCTCCGCGGTCGGTGCGTGACCACGGCGTAAGCGATCGAACAGTCCCATTCTCCGCCGGCTGAAAGTACTGCGCTCGTCGGCTGGTGTAGCGTCGCGTCGACCCCAGGAGAGGAGAACCGTGACGCTCAAGCACCCTTCCCAGCCAGCACCGACCAGCGAGCTCTCGGTCGATCCGCTGTTCGGCCGCGAAGGACCGATTCCCCGTTACGAGCTCCCAGCCGGCGAGATGCCGCCGGACGTCGCGTACCAGATCATCCACGACGAGCTGATGCTCGACGGCAACGCGCGGCTCAACGTGGCCACGTTCGTCTCGACGTGGATGGAGCCTCAGGCCGAGAAGCTGATGGCCGAATGCTTCGACAAGAACATGATCGACAAGGACGAGTACCCGCAGACCGCCGAGCTCGAGTCGCGCTGCGTCGCGATCCTGAGCAACCTCTGGAACGCGCCGGACGCGAGCCAGGCGACCGGATGCTCGACGACCGGGTCGAGCGAGGCGGCGATGCTGGGCGGGCTCGCGCTCAAGCGCAAGTGGCAGAAACGGCGCGAGGCCGAGGGCAAGCCGGCGGACAAGCCGAACCTCGTCATGGGGATCAACGTCCAGGTCTGCTGGGAGAAGCTGGCCAACTACTGGGACGTCGAGATGCGGCTCGTGCCGATGGAGGGCGACCGCTTCAACCTCTCGCCCGAGGAGGCTGTGAAGCTCTGCGACGAGAACACGATCGGCGTCGTCGGCATCCTCGGCTCGACCTTCGACGGCTCGTACGAACCGATCGCGGAGCTGTGCGAGCGGCTCGACAAGCTTCCAGGAGGAGACCGGCCTCGACATCCCGGTGCACGTCGACGGCGCGTCCGGGGCGATGATCGCGCCGTTCATCGATCCCGACCTCGTTTGGGACTTCCGGCTGCCGCGCGTCGCCTCGATCAACACATCCGGCCACAAGTACGGGCTCGTCTACCCCGGAGTCGGCTGGATCATCTGGCGCGACACGGACGCGCTGCCCGAAGACCTGATCTTCTGGGTCAACTACCTCGGGAACAACATGCCGACCTTCGCGCTCAACTTCTCGCGGCCGGGCTCGCAGGTCGTCGCGCAGTACTACAACTTCCTGCGGCTGGGCTTCGACGGCTACCGGCGCGTGCAGGCCTACGCACGCGAGGTGGCGACGCGCCTGGCGGACAGGATCGCGGAGCTCGGGCCGTTCGAGCTCCTGACGCGCGGCGACGAGCTGCCGGTGTTCGCGTTCAAGCTCCGCGACGACGTCGACAACTACACCGTCTTCGACGTCTCGAACTCGATGCGCGAACGCGGCTGGCAGCTCCCGGCGTACACGTTCCCCGAGAACCGGACTGACCTCGCAGCGCTCAGGGTCGTCGTCCGGCGCGGGTTCACGCACGACCTGGCCGACCTCCTCCTCGACGACCTGCAGCGCCAGCTTCCGCGCCTGCAGAGCCAGCCCGAGCCCGTTCATGACGCGTCCTCGGGGACTGCCTTCGCCCACTGACAGCTCGTATCCGCTGACCCCGCCCGGCTGGCGGGAGACGAGCCGCCGGACCGTGGGCCCGTTCGCAACCCACGTCATCTGGCGGCGGCCGGACGGCGCTCCGGTGGCGTGGTCGTCGCGCGTCCACCGCAAGCACGCGTCGAAGCTGTCGCGGCCCGACCGCGACGGCGTCTGGTGGGCGCCGCGGCGCGCGTCGTGGTGGATCGGAGTCCTGTTCGCGATCGGCTCGACGTGCTTCTTCTTCGGCCCGTTCCCCGGCTTCGAGCAGCTCGTCGGCTCGGGTGCGGACGGGATGGTCTTCTTCGTCGGCTCGATCTTCTTCACGTCGGCCGCGGCGCTCCAGTGGCTGGAGACGATCAACGCGGACCCCGGCCCCGCGCTCCGGCGGGGAACGCTTCGCGTGCTCACGTTCGAGCCGCGCCGCATCGACTGGTGGAGCAGCGGCGTCCAGCTCATCGGAACCGTCTACTTCAACTTCAGCACCTTCCACGCGCTGCAGGCCGGGCTCGACGCCGGCGGCTATGACCGTCTCGTGTGGAAGCCCGACGCTCTCGGCTCGGTCTGCTTCCTCGTGTCGGGCTACCTCGCGTACGCCGAGGTCTGCGGCCACGCCCTCTGGACGCGCGAGCGTACGCTCGAGTGGAAGATCGCCGCGGTCAACCTCGTCGGCTGCATCGCGTTCGGCATCTCGGCGATCGCCTCGTTCTGGGTGCCCGACTCGGGCGGCGTGCTCGCTCTGGCCGCCTCGAACTGGTTCACCGCGCTCGGCGGGCTCTGCTTCCTCGTCGGCGCGGTGCTCCTGCTGCCGGAGTCCGCCGCCACCGAGGCCGTGGAGTCCGGCGGAGCGGCGCTGTACGCTCACCCGTGATGTCGGAAGCGACCGTCGCAGCCGGCCCCGTCGCGCCCGAGCCGGTCTCGAAGCGCCGGCGCGTCGTCCGGATCGTGTCCTGGATCGTCGGGCTCGCGCTGCTGCTGATCGTGCTGAACCTGCTGGGCGTGAACGTGCGGGACTGGCTGAAAGAGCTCTGGGACTCGGTCAAGGCATCTCGGTCGTCTACATCGTCCTCGGCTGCATCTTCCAGGGCCTGCAGACGGTGCTGACCGCGCTCGGCTGGTACGGGATCCTGCGCTACGCCTATCCCGGCGGCGTGACGTACATGCCCGTGCTCGCGGCCTACGCGGCGGGCGTTGCGCTGAACAACTTCCTCCCGGCCAACATCGGCACGTTCGTGACGCTGCTCATGTTCGTCGCGATCGTGCAGGGAGCGAACTTCCCGGGCGTCCTCGCCGGCTACGTCGTCCAGAAGATCTTCTACTTCATCATCGGGACGCTGATCTACGTCTACCTGTTCCTGGCCGTGGCCGGCTCGTTCGACTTCCAGTTCGGGAACGAGAAGGACGCGATCCTGAACCACGTCGTGCTCGCGCTCGGGATCGTCGGCGGCTCGATCTTCCTGCTCGTCATCCTGCTCGGATCTTCTGGAACTGGGTCAAGAAGATGTGGGCCAAGGCGAAGCAGGGCGCGGCGATCCTCGGCGACTTCGGCTCGTACGTGAAGCTCGTGCTCCTGCCGCAGATGGGCGGTTACGTGGCGAAGGTGATGGTGATCATCATCTTTCTCGCCGCGTACAGCATTCCGGTCACGTTCGGCTCGGTGATGAGCGTTCTCGGCTCGAACCAGCTCGCGAACATCCTCTCGATCACCCCCGGCGGCGTCGGCGTCAACCAGGCGTTCAACGCGTTCGCGCTCGACAGTTACACCGACTCGACGACGGCGACGGCGTACTCGATCTCGCAGCAGCTGATCACGACGGCGTTCAACGTCGGCTTCGCGATCGTCCTCATCTGCGTCGTCTTCGGCTGGAGTGGAGGCTCGAAGCTCGTCAAGGACTCCTACGTCGACGCGAAGGTGAAGGCCGGCGAGATGAAGGAGCAGCGCGGCCAGATGCTCGGCGACGACGAAGAGCCCGAGACGGCTTGAGCCGC
This sequence comes from uncultured Actinomycetes bacterium, assembly GCA_963742635.1. GTDB lineage: Bacteria > Actinomycetota > Thermoleophilia > Gaiellales > Gaiellaceae > VAXT01. The sequence continues at coordinate 528,496 of CAVUMW010000001.1, read as the reverse complement.
ACGCAGTACTACACCGCGGCCACGCTCGACGGGTTCATCGCCGACCCGGACAACTCGCTGGAGTGGCTGTTCACACGCAAACGCGACGAGGGCGGTCTCCTGAACTACGAGGACTTCATCGCGGAGGTCGGAGCGCTCGCGATGGGCTCGACGACGTACGAGTGGATCATCGACCACGAGTCGGCGAAATGGCCCTACGACGTTCCCTCCTGCGTCTTCACACATCGGGAGCTCACGGTCGTCCCGAACGCGCCGGTGGAGTTCGTGCGCGGCGACGTCGCGCCGGTGCACGAGGAGCTGCGGCGCGCCGCTGGAGAGCGGAACGTCTGGATCGTCGGCGGAGGCGACCTGGCCGGCCAGTTCGCGGATGCCGGCCTCCTGGACGAGGTGCTCGTGACGATCGCCCCGGTCACGCTCGGCGCGGGTGCTCCGCTGCTGCCTCGCCGGATCGAGCTCAGCCTGGAGGAGGCCGGCCGGAACGGCGACTTCGTCTGTGCCAGGTACGCGGTCGTGCACCAGCCCGCCTGAGGGCAAGACGCGCATTTGGGTACGGTGGCGCGGATGGCCGAAGTGGTCGAGACTCACGACCTCACCGACCCTGCACAGGATGGCTGGGCCGTCGACTACCGAATCCGCCGAGCAGACGGCGAGGAGCTCCACGCCGAGGTTCGCTGCTGGGAGAAGGCGCGCGTGGCCGCTGAACGGGCGGGAAACGCCGAGGCGCTCGCGGTGATGTCGGATCGAGGCACTGCGGCTGCGCTCGAGTACGCCGAGGTCGTGGAGTCGCCGGTGATGCGCGGGGCGGTGTTGATCTCGATCTGGTTCGACCCAGCAGACGAGGGCAATCTCCGCCGTCGAGTCAGCTACGAGCGCGCCTCCTAGATCAGCCGGCCGCGAGGCGGGACGCAGTAGCGTTCGTCCGCGATGTTCACGTCGGACGATGTTCAGCGGATCCCGTACTTCGCAGCCCTGAGCCCCGAGAGCAGGGAGCAGCTCGCGCGCACCTCCGCAGACCTCACCCTCGCTCCGGGCGAGTACGCGGCGCACGAAGGCGAGGGGCGTGCCCTCTTCGCCCTGCTCGAAGGCCGCATCGAGGCGGTCAAGCTCGTCGACGGCATCCCGCGCGTCGTCGGTGAGCGCGACCCCGGCGACCTCTTCGGCGAGGTGCCGATCACGCTCGGCACCGTGTTCCCGGTGGGATTCCGCGCGGCGGAGCAGTCGCGCGTGATGCGCGTCGAGCCGCACGACTACCACTCGATCGCCGCCCACGAGCCGGCGCTCGTCAAGGCGGTAGGGGCGCTCGCCGGGAATCGGATGAGCGGGCCGGGCGGGCTGTCGGGCATCGCCGCGGAGCCGCCGCCGCCGCGGGCGATCGTCGTCGGGGAACGGTGGGACGCTCCGTGCGCCGACCTGCGGCGCTTCCTCGATCGCAACCAGATCACATTCACCTGGCTCCAGCCCGAAGCCGACGACGCTGCGGCGGAGCAGTGGGGAGGCGAGCTGCCGCCTGCGGACGAGCGGCCGGCGATCCGTGTCGTCGGCGGCAAGACCGTCGTGCGGCCGCAGCTGCGCCGGGTCGCGGAGCTGCTCGAGCTCGACACCGAGCCGGACGCTGCGGAGTACGACACGGTGATCGTCGGCGCCGGGCCGGCGGGGCTGGCGGCGGCCGTGCACAGCGCCTCCGAGCGCCTGCGGACGATCGTGATCGAGCGCGAGGCGCCCGGCGGGCAGGCCGGCACCTCGTCGCGGATCGAGAACTACCTCGGCTTTCCCGCGGGCGTCTCGGGAGAGGAGCTGGCGAGCCGAGCGCTCCAGCAGGCCCGCAGGCTCGGCGCGGAGATCCTCGTCACGCGCGCGATCGAGCGGATCGACGCCGAGAACCGCCGCGTGTTCCTCGACGGCGGCGACGTCCTCCAGGCGCGAGCGATCGTGGTCGCGTGCGGCGTCGCGTGGCGGCGCCTGGCCGTCGATGGGTTCGACCGCCTCGCGGGCAAGGGAGTCTCGTACGGAGCGGCGCGGAGCGAGGCGCCGAACACGCACGGGCTCGACGTGCACATCATCGGAGCGGGCAACTCCGCCGGGCAGGCGGCCATGTTCTTCTCGACCCACGCGCGGAGCGTGACCATCGTCTACCGCGGCGAGTCGCTGGAGAAAGGCATGGCCCGCTACCTCGTCGACCAGATCGCGACCAGGCCCAACATCGGCGCCCTCTTCCACTCGGAGGTCGTGGGCGCGCACGGGGGCGAGTCGGTCGAGGCGATCGACATCCGCAACTCGGAGACCGGCGAGACGACGCGCCACGACACGGGCGGGCTCTTCATCTTCATCGGCGCGGACGCGGAGACCGCGTGGCTCCCGCCGGAGATCGCGCTCGATTCGAACGGCTACGTCCTGACGGGCGCCGAGGTGACCGCCGCCGGCGGCTGGGCGCTCGACCGAGACCCGCATCTGCTCGAGACGAGCGTCCCGGGCATCTTCGCCGCCGGAGACGTCCGGTTCGGGCCGGTGAAGCGCGTCGCCGCCGCGGTCGGTGAGGGCAGCATGGCGATCGCGTTCGTCCGGCAGTACCTCAGGGAGGCCGGGGCGGAGCTCTCTCCGTAGCCGCCGAAGGTGGAGGCTCCGCCCGGCAGTGCGTCAGCCCACGGCTCCCTGGCGATTCCTTAGCCGCTAGTCGTCGTCTTCGACGACGTCCTGGGCCTTCTCCTTGGCGTCGCCCCACACCTGCTGGGCTTCACCCTGCTTCTCACGGGCCTCGTCTCCCGTGAGCTCGCCTTCCTTCTCCTTCAGCTTGCCTTCGACCTGGTCGCGATCCATGACCCCTCCTTGTAGACGGTGTGACTCCCCTGATTCCCGTCCGGGGCCGATGCAAACGCTCCGCTCTAGCGGGCGCGGTCGTAGACCTGCACCTGGACGCCGTCGGGGCCGACCGTCCTCGTCTCGACGAGCGAGAACTTGAGGCGGTCGATCCCGTCCGGGAACAGGCGCCTGCCGCGGCCGAGGATCGTCGGGAAGACCATCAGCCGCAGCTGGTCGACGAGGTCGTGCTCGAGCAGCGTGTTCACCAGCGTGCCGCTGCCGGCGACGAGGATCGTGCCCGTCGGTCTCGTCCTTCAGCTTCTCGAGCCCGCCGACGACGTCGCCCGAGATGACCGTCGTGTTCTGCCACTCCGGATCGGTGAGCGTGTTCGAGACGACGTACTTCGGGTCGTTGTTGAGCTTCTCCGCGAACGGGCCCTCGCGCGACGGCCAGGCGGCCGCGAAGCCCTCGTAGGTGACGCGCCCGAGGAGCTGGACGTCCGAGTCCATCAGCTCGTCGAGCTTGAACTGGTTGCCGTCGTCGCCGCGGTCGTACTCGAAGGTCCAGCCGCCGTGCTCGAAGTCCTCGGACCCGCCCGGATCCTCGAACACACCGTCGACCGAGACGAACTCTGTGACGACCAGCTTGCCCATCTTTGCTCTCCTTCCTGTGAGGTCTCAGCTGAGACCAGCGTCGAGTAGCGAACTCATCGGTGTCCGAGCGATCTCTCTTCATACCGGGCTGGGGTGCGCCGGCGCGCCTCTACGTTCCCGGCCTGCCGAAGGAGTGGCACGCGCTCGAGCTGCCGTCCTTCAGGAAGACCCGCGGCGATTTGTCCGTGTACCGGGCCTGGCTCCTCGAGGAGATCGCCGGTCGCGGGCCTGTCGCACTCGCAGGTCATTCGATGGGTGCGGCCCTCGCACTGCTCGCGGCGATCGACCGGCCCGACCTCGTCCAGCGGCTGATCCTCCTCTCGCCCGCGGGCCTGCCGCTCACGAAGCCGATCCCGTCGAGCCTGGCCACATGGGCCCGGCAGGTCGTGACCGGCCGCTTCCCGCTCGCCCAGGTCGGACGTTCGATCGTCCGGACCGGGCTCGCGCCGAGGAGCGCGCTGCGGCTCGGCCGGTTCGTGCACCAGCTCGACCTTCGGCCCGAGCTCGAGCCGTTTCGCGCGAAGCCGGTCCCGTGCTACCGTCGTGGGCTGCACGACCGACACGATGACTCCGACTGCGCACTGCCGCGAGCTCGCGGCGCTGATCGGTGCCGAGTACCGGGAGGTCGACGCGCCCGACGGGCACATCTGGCCGGTCACCCAGCCGCAGCTGCTCGCGGCCGAGCTCTCACGCTGACCCCTCGATCTCCGCGACGTCCTCGTCGTCGAGCTCGAGATTCGCCGCGACCGCGATCGAGTCGACCTGTGTCGGCCGGCGGAAGCCGACGATCGCGGCGTCCACGGCGGGATTGCGGAGCGTCCAGGCGACGGCGACCGCGCCGGGAGTCGTGTCGTGGCGCTCGGCGACGACGCCGAGCCGTTCGATGAGCTCGAGGTTCTCCGAGAGCTGTGGGTCGCGGAACGGCGGAGCCCGCCTCCGCCAGTCGTCGTCCGGGAGGCCCTCGATCCGCTCGCGGCTCATCGCTCCGGTGAGCAGGCCCGAGCCCATCGGCGAGTAGACGATCACGCCGATGTCCTTGAGCCGGGCGAAGGGCAGGATTTCTTCCTCGACATCGCGCGCGATCAGCGAGTACGGCGGCTGGAGCGTCTCGACGGGCGCGATCTGTTGAGACCGGCGCAGCTGCTCGACGGAGAAGTTGGAGACTCCGATGTGACGGGCGAGCCCCTCGTCCCGGAACTCGACGAGCGCGGCCCAGCCTTCCTCGATCTGCTCGTCGGGGATCGGCCAGTGGATCTGGTAGAGGTCGACCGCCTCCAGGCCCAGGCGCGCGAGGCTTCCCTCGAGCTCGCGCCTGAGCCCGTCGCGCGTCAGGTCGTGGAGCGTCGCGCCGCCGGGCCCCTCGGGCTGTCCGCCCTTGGTGAAGATGAACGGCCGCTCGTCGAGCGATGCGATCGCCCGGCCGACGACCTCCTCCGAGTGGCCGAAGCCGTACTGGGCCGCGGTGTCGATCCAGTTGACGCCCAGCTCGAGCGCGCGGTGGATCGCGGCGACCGAGTCCTCGTCCTCCTGCGCGCCCCAGCTCCATTCGAAGCCGCCGCCGCCGATCGCCCAGGCGCCGAAGCCGACACGCGTGATCTCCATCCCGGTCGAGCCGAGCTCCGTCGTCTTGAGTCCCTGCGCCATCTCGACCACCTTACGCGCGCAGGAACGCGAGCACTGCGAGCACGCGGCGGTGGTCCTGCGGCGCCGCCGGCAGGTCGAGCTTGCCGAAGATGCTCGTCACGTGTTTCTCGACGGCGCGCTCGGTGACGACGAGGCGCTGCGCGATCGCCTGGTTCGAGCGCCCTTCGGCCATCAGCTCGAGCACCTCGCGCTCACGTGGCGTCAGCGTCTCGACGGGATCGTCGCTGCGCCGCCGGCCCACGAGCTGGGTGACGATCGCAGGATCGAGCGCCGAGCCGCCGTCGGCCACGCGGCGGACCGCGCTCGCGAACTCGCCGACGTCGGCCACCCGATCCTTGAGCAGGTAGCCGACTCCCTCGGCGTCGTCCGCGAGCAGCTCGAGGGCGTAGTCGGGCTCGACGTACTGCGAGAGCACGAGCACGCCCACGTTTTCGTGCTCCGCGCGGATCGCCTTCGCCGCGGTCAGCCCCTCGTCCGTGTGGCTCGGCGGCATCCGGATGTCGACGATCGCGACGTCCGGCGAGTAGCTCCGCACCTTGAGCAGCAGGTCCTCCGCGGTCGAGGACTGGCCCACGACCTCGAAGCCGGCCTCTTCGAGGATCCGCGCGACGCCTTCTCGCAGGAGGACCGAATCCTCGGCGATGACGACGCGCAGCTTGGGCTCGTCGGTCATTCGCAGAGGCTCGTGATCCGCTCCGCGGAAATCTCGCCCTTCGGCACGAAGCCGCGCGCGCCGCTCTGCTCGACCTGCGGGCCGAAATCCGACTCGTCGCGCGTCGAGGTGAGGACGATCGCGGGCCTGTCACCGTCGGCCGACAGTTGGGCCGCGACCTGGAGGCCGTCGATGTCCGGTAGCTGGACGTCGAGGAGGACGATGTCGGGCCCGAGCTCGCGGGTGACGGCGAGCGCCTCGCGGCCGTCGGAGGCTTCGCCGATCACGTCGAAGCCCTCGGTCTCGAGCAGCCTGCGCGCGATGCCGCGAAACCGAGGGTCGTCGTCGACGATGACGATCGTGGCCACGACCGGATCGTCGCAGACCTCTCGTCGTTTCGCGGTACGGATAACCACACTCTGTGCAACGCGGAAAAGCGCCTCGTGGGCGCCTTTCCGTGCTCCGCGAATCCGCGTTCGGCTTCGTCTAGGCCGTGGCGGCCACGGTTGCGTGCGAGGGGCGCGGCTCGGGGCGGCGAACCGCCTCGGCCTGGGCCTCCTCGGCTCCTTCGAGCATCGCGGTGGCGACGAGCCCGAGCGCTCCGGCCCACGCCGCTTCGATGTCGTGCGTCCAGGCGTCGCCGGCGATCTCAGCCATCGAGGCGAGCATCACGTCGGCGACGACCGGGTAGTGCTCCGGCAGCGCCCCGTAGGCGACGTGCCGGGCACCGAGCTGGCGGAGCTTCGGCGCGATCGCCTCGAGGTCGCGCAGCGACTTGCGGAGCAGGACGAGCGTCGCGAGGAGCATCGACTTCTGCTTCTGCAGGTCGGTGTTCGCGAAGAGCGGCTGCACTGCCGGAGCCGTTTCGAACAGGCGCGCGTAGAAGACGTCCACGAGCTCCTCGCCGCGCGGAGCGATGAGGTCGAAGCTGGTTTCGAGAGTGTTGAGATCGAGGGTCATCGTGCTGCTCCTTCCGTGGAAATGCCTCACTCCCGGGAAGGTCGCAGCGTGGGCCGCTGGTTGGAATGCGGCCAGCCTGTGTCTCGTGGTGCGGCTGGCCGCACCCCTTAGCGGAGCGCGACGTCCAGCGCGAGCGGCGTCAGGCGCACGCCACGCCCTGCAACCCGGATCCACAGCTTCAGGCCGGAGCCGGCCGCCGGACGCTGCGACCTGACGACATAGGCGTCGAAGAGATGCTTCGCACTCGACGGCGGGAGCGGAGGCAGATCCGTCTCCCAGTAAATCGTCTTGCCCTCCGTCCAGGCGACGGCGTCTCCGAGCGGCTTTCCGCCGAAGTCCGGAACGCGATAGACCGGAAGTTCGTCCGGCCCGCCCGGGCTCCCGATTGGCCCCCAGGACGTACGAAGGGTGACGACGCTCCCCCACTTGACGCGTGTACCGGCGGGAGGCGTCTGCCCAGCCACCATCGGCGAGCTCGTGGCGTGAAAGTGGATGGTCGAGGGGATCGCCACTCGAAGACCGCGCTCGCGGAGGCGATCGAATGCAAACGGGAAGCCGCCGCCTCGAACCCCGGGGACGACCACCGTGTCGGGGTGCCGGCTCCGCGTCGCGTACTTGAGGGCCACACCGAGCACGAGCACCGCGGCGAGCGCACTCCCGATGACCATGAGTACTCGCGAGCGGGTGCCCATATCTAGGGGAGCGGAATCGCCGCGCGCAGGGTCGTGCCCGACTCCTCGCTCAGCAACACGAGCCGGCCGTCCAGAGCCTCGACCCGGTCGGCCAGGCCACGGAGCCCGGAACCGTGCGCCGCATCGGCGCCCCCGGCTCCGTCGTCGCTGACCTCGACGACGATCTGCCCGTCGTCCTGGGCCACCGAGACCCGCGCGTTCGTGGCGTTCGCGTGCTTCGCGACGTTGACGAGCGCCTCGCAGACGACGTAGTACACGGCCGCCTCGATCGGCTCCGGCAGCCGCTCGTCCGGAAGCGCGGCGAGCTCGACCGGGACCGTCGATCGCGCCGCGACGCCCTCGAGCGCCGGAGCGAGCCCGCGCTCGCTCAGAACGGCCGGATGGATCCCGCGCGCCAGCTCGCGCAGCTCGTTGAGGGCGAGCTGGAGCTCCTCCTGGGCACGTTCGAGCAGCTCGACGGTCTGCCCGTCCTGCTCGGGGACGCCGTCGCGGGCAAGGCGCAGTGTGAGCGCGAGCGAGACGAGCCGCTGCTGCGCCCCGTCGTGGAGGTTCCGCTCGAGACGCCGCCGTTCCGCGTTCTGTGCGCCCACGAGGCGCGCCCGGGAGGCGCGGAGCTCGCGCTCGGACTCCTTCCGCTCCGTGATGTCGCGGACGAACCCGGTGAAGGCGGGCGGGCCGGGGAGAGGAATCCGCGTGATCGTGAGCTCCACCGGAAACTCGGTCCCGTCGGCGCGCATGCCCGTGATCTCCAGCCGGTGGCCGAGGATTCGCGCGTCGCCGGTCTCGAGGTAGCGGGCGAAGCCTGCGCGGTGCTGGTCCCGCAGGCCGGGCGGGACGATCATCTCGACCATCTCGCGGCTGACGATCTCGTCGGCCTTGTACCCGAACGTCTGCTCCGCGGCCGAGTTGAACTCGAGGACGCGCCCGTTGTGGTCGATCGTGATGATGCAGTCGAGCGCAGACTCGAGGATCGCCCCGTGTCGCGCCTCGCGCTCGCGCATCGCCGCCTCGGCGCGGCTGCGCTCGACGAACTGCCCGATCTGGCTGCCGAGGCTCCCGGTCGTCGCGAGGAGCTCGTCGTCCGGCTCCTGGAGGCTGCTCGTCAGGAACTCGATCGCGCCGACGACCCCGCGCGCGGTCCGGATCGGGAAGCAGAACGCCGCGTGGAGCCCGGCCTGGGCCGCGGCGTCCCTCCGCGGGAAGTTCGGGTCGGCCTGCACATCCGTGATCCAGGCCGGAGCCGCGCTCGACCAGACGCGTCCGGGGAGCCCCGCGCCCGGCGGGAGCGTGGTGTCCAGGCTCACCCGTGCGAACTCGGCGAGCCGCCCCGCGTCCGCGCACCAGGTCGCGGCGCAGCGCACGAAGCCGCTGGGGTCGAGCGACTCCTCCCAGACCGCGCCGAAGTCCCAGCCGAGCGAGATCCCGATCGTCTCGAGCAGTTTCGGGTAGGCCTCGGCCAGGGTGGAGATCTCGGCCACGATCAGCGCGACCTGGTGCTCGAGGCCGAGGAACCTGCGGCCGGTGCTCATCCCGAGATCTTCTCTCACCAAGGTGGGTCGGTTCTAGCTGCCAGGTCGCTGCGCTCTCCGGCACTGTGTATGGATGCGGGGCCGCCCGCGAACACCCGCCACGCGCAAGCACGCCGAACGGCTCGCGAGCCGGGACGGCTACTTCGCGCCCGAGAGCCCGATCCGGCGCGTCGGCAACACCCCGTTGACGCCCTTCCTGGGTGGCGGCCCGGCCGTGCTCCTCCAGGTCGCGCATCCGCTCGTCGCGGCGGGCGTCGTCCAGCACTCCGACTTCCGCCGCGACCTCTGGCGCCGGCTCATTCGCACGCTCGGCGCGCTCTACCTGATCACGTACGGATCGAAGGAAGAGGCCGATCGCGCCGGTCAGGCGGTCCAGGCCGTGCACGAGCACGTCCGCGGCGAGACCGAGGACCAGCTCGGCCGCTTCCCGCGCGGAACCCGCTACTCGGCTTCGGACCCCGACCTCCAGCTCTGGGTGCACGCGACCCTCGTCGAGAGCTCGCTCGCCGCGTACGAGCGGTTCGTCCGGCGGCTTGCCCGCGACGAGCAGGAGCGGTACTACAGCGAGATGTCGGTCGTCGCCCGCCTCTTCGGCGTCCCGGCTGACGTGCTGCCGCGATCGCTCGGAGCGTTCCGCGAGTACTTCTCCGCCCAGATCGCCGGGAACACGATCACGGTCACTCCGCCGGCGCGGGCCGTGGCGGAGGTGATCGTCGAAGCGCGCCTCCCGGCCCCGATGCGCGTGCTCGTTCCGGCGCACCGGCTGGCGACCGCGGGGCTCCTGCCCGAGCGGCTGCGGCGCGAGTACGGCCTGCGCTGGAGCCCGCTGCACGAGCTCGCGCTTCCGCTCGCGGCGCGTTCGATGAGACTGACCGCGGCTCCTGTCCTGTTCGCCGCGGGGCGGCTCGTGCCGCCGCCTGACGTCCTGGCCGCGTAGATCCGCTGCAGGAATCGCGCTCGTCCCGGCGAATCGACGCGCCATGATGTTCGAAGAGCGAGAGGTCGTCGAAGAAGCCGCCGAGCGCTGGTGGCTCTTCCTGCTGACCGGGATCGCGTGGCTCGTCTTCGCGCTGATCGTCTTCCAGTGGAACTACACGACCGTCTACGCGGTTTCGTTCCTGTTCGGGTTCGTGGCGCTGTTTGCCGGCCTCAACGAGTTCTTCCAGATCACCGTCTCGACGTCGGGCTGGAAGATCGTGCACGGGATCCTGGGCGTCCTCTTCGTCCTCGCCGCCGTCTGGGCGTTCGTGCACCCGCACAACGCGTTCGCGACGCTCGCCGCCCTGATCGGGCTCTTCCTGCTCTTCAAGGGGATCTTCGACATCACGGCCGCGTTCGTGACGAAGGACCAGTTCGAGCTCTGGTGGATGCAGTTGGTCATCGGGATCATCGAGATCCTGCTCGCCTTCTGGATTGCAGGCTCGTTCAGGAACAAGGTGATCCTGCTCGTCGCCTACGTCGGGATCATCGCGCTCTCCCGCGGGATCACCGAGATCTTCCTCGCCTTCAAGCTCAAGGGCCTGCGCAGGCGAGTCGCGGTCGCCTGACCGCAGGTCCTTCGGTTCCATCCTCCGCAGCGGATCGCGCCGTGGCTAGGTTCTCAGGGTCGTCCACCCAAGGAGGGGGAAGCCGATGCCGCAGCACAGGACCGGAACCCGAGAGGAGTGGCTCGCCGAGAGGCTCGAGCTGCTCGCCGCCGAGAAGGAGCTGACCAGGCAGAGCGACGAGCTCGCCCGCCGGCGCCGCGAGCTGCCCTGGGTTCCGATCGAGAAGGACTACCGCTTCGAGACCGACGAGGGCCCCGCCGGGCTCGCCGATCTGTTCCAGGGGCGCTCCCAGCTCCTGATCTACCACTTCATGTTCGGGCCCGACTACACGGCCGGCTGCCCGGCCTGCTCGGCGATCGCGGACGGCTTCAACGGCTCGCACGTGCACCTCGCGAACCACGACGTCTTGATGATGGCGGTCTCGCGCGCGCCAATTGACGCCATTCAGGCCTACAAGCAGCGCATGGGCTGGACGTTCCCCTGGGCGTCCTCACACGACGACGAGTTCAACTACGACTTCAACGTCTCGGTGACCGAGGAGCAGCAGCGCGGCGGGCCGGTCGACTACAACTTCGGCGAGCGGGACATGAGGCCGTTCATCGACGCGACCGAGGGTGGCGCTGCCGAGCAGGCTGTGCGGTGTGGTACCGACACCGCGACGTACCTGCGCGAGGCGCCCGGCGTGAGCGCGTTCGCACTCGAGGACGGCGTCGTCTACCACACGTACTCGGCCTACGCGCGAGGGCTCGACGGGCTCTGGAGCATGTACCAGTGGCTCGACCGCGCGCCGAAGGGCCGCAACGAGGACGGCCTCTGGTTCCGGCGCCGCGACGAGTACTAGCTCATTCGCCGGGAAGCAGCGAGAAGAGCGTCTTGTCGACGCGTCGCCCGTCCGGCTTCGGCATCGAGCGGACGACGCCCTCGCGCGTGAACCCGGCGCGCTCGAGGACGCGCTCGGAGGCGGTGTTGCCGACGTTGACATAGGCGGCGACGCGCTCGATCCCCAGCGAGAACGCGTGCTCGGCGAGCGCACGCGCGATCGTCGTCGCGGCGCCCCGGCCGCGAGCGTGGGGGAGGACGAAGTAGCCGATCTCGACGATTCGCCGCTCGGTGTCGAGGTGGTGGAGCGTCCCGCCGCCGATCACCTCCTCCGAGTCGGCGTCGATCGCGGCGAGCGCCAGCAGGCGACCCGCTTCGGCGAGCTTCGGGAGCTCACCGAGGTTGGCGACGAGCTGGTCGCGGTCGAACGCGGGCAGGTTGCCGGCCTCGCGGAGCTCGGGGTCGCCGAATGCAGGCACGAGCCCGTCGACGTCCTCGAGCCGTGGAGCGCGCAACAGGAGCTCGCCTGCGCGGATGCCCGCCGCGGGAACTGACAGGCGAGGCGTCACCTCCATAGCGGCTCTACGGCGTGTGCTGCCGGCGCTCTTCCTCCATGCGCTGGATTCGCAGGCCTTCTCGACCGGTGCGCGTGAAGAAGTAGACGCCCACGGCGAAGCAGAGCCAGGCCACGCCCAGACCGACGAGCAGCGCGGCGATTCCGATCATGGTTTCCATGCCCGACCTCCCTTGAGTCGTTCGATCATACGGAGGCCGTCTGGAGACCCGCGGCGGCGATCCGGTCGGCGATCGGCCCGACAGCGGCGGCGGTCGCCCGCCAGCTCCCGGGCGCGTTGTAGTGATCGGCGTCGTGGAGCAGTACGACGTCGCCGGCCGAGAGGTTCGCAGTGGCGCGGGCGGTGATCGTCTCGGCGGTGGCCCTGCGCTCCCAGTCGCGGCCCCACTTCGACCACAGAAGCGGTTCGAGGCCGAGCTCGCGGATCAGCCGGACCCCGGCGAGGCTGAACACTCCGTGCGGAGGCCGGTAGAGACGCGGCTCGACTCCGGCTGCAGCGGACACGGCGTCCAGGGCGCGGCGCGTGTCGGCGGCGAGCAGTCCGCGGCTCCACTGGCGCCGCGTCTGATGCCGGTAGCCGTGCAGGCCGAGCTCGTGGCCCGCGGCGGCGATCTCGCGCACGAGCTCCGGAAAGCGCTCGACCTGCTCGCCGCTGACGAAGAAGACCGCCGAAGCGCCCACGCGGTCGAGCTCCGTGAGGATTGCAGGCGTCCCGTCCGGATGCGGCCCGTCGTCGAAGGTCAGCAGCACTCCGCCGCCGGTGACGGTCGTCGGAATCCCGAACACCGCAGCGGCGCTCGGGAGCACGACGGCGACTGCGGGAGACCAGTGAGCGGCGAGTGCCCCGCCGGCCGCGACCGCGAACGGCCGCAGCGCCTTCACGTCGAGCGTCCCCGCTCCAGGAGCCGCTGCACCGAGGAGACCCCGAGCCCGGAGCGCTCGAGCATCCGGACCGCCGACAGCAGATGACCCGGGTCGTCGCCGGGCTCGTCGTCCAGCGTGGCCAGGATCACCTCGCCCGAGTGCACCGCAGCGGGAGCGAAGTCGCGGGGAGTCAGGCTGTACCCGGCCTGGATCGGCACGCCTCCGAGGTGCCGCGCCAGCAGGTAGTCCGTGATCGTGAACCCCTCTCGCGGCGCGAGGTACGGGAACGAGCCGCTGCAGGCGGTACCGGGCGCGTTGCGTCTCGAGCTGGCCGTGCGCATGGAACCAGGAGCGAACGCCGTGGGAGGAGAGCTCGGGCATCGGGTCGAGGCCGTCCGTCCGCAGCGTGGCGACGTCCTTGCTCGAGAGCGGCTCCGACGCAGCCACCGAAGCGTGCAGGTGGTTCCTGCGCGCGACCGCCGCGAGGGCCAGGAGCTCGCGCCGCTTGCCCTGCACGACCAGCGCGACGCTGTCGTCCGCCGGCACGATCGTCGTGCTCTCGGGCAGCGCGAGCGCCTCGGCGACGACGGGATACGTCGCGTCGCTCGCGAGCAGCACGAACAGGACGGCTGTCGCCGCCGCCGTCGAGGCCATCGTCCGCGCGAACCGGGCCCGCGTGCGAACCGCCACCCGCGGCGATCGCGGCGAGGACGAGGCTCGCGGCGTCGGCGCCCCGCGAGAGCGTGACCTTCGACGTGCCTCCGGCCGCGAGCAGCGCGGCTCTCAGCTCGGTCGCAGAGTGTGCGTGCACGACGAGCCCGAGCGAGGCCATCTCCCGCGCGATCAGCGGCGCGTGACCAGGGGGCGCGCCGTAGGCGACCACGGGACAGTCGCGGGCGAGAGCCTCGAGGCAGGTGACGCCGCCCGTCGAGTGGACGAGCACGTCCGCCGCGGCCAGGAGGTCGCTCATCGAGTCGGTGAAGCCGAGCACCTGCACGCGCGGTTCTCCGGCGAACGCGGTCTCGAGCCGCGCGCGAGTCGTGGGATCGCGTCCGGCGAGGCAGACCACGGTCGCGTCGAGCTCGAGCGCCGTCGTCACGGCTCCCGCCAGGTCGCCGACGCCCCAGCCGCCGCCGGAGACGACGACGACCGTCCCCTCGCTCGGCAGGCCGAGCGCGCGCCGAGCCGCGACGGACGCCCGCGGCGCCTGGAACTCCGGAGCCACGAGCGGTGACACGGGACGCGCGCTGCCGAGCCCGGCGATCCGCTCGACGCCCGGCACGAGGCTCTCGTGCATGACGAGATGCAGGTCGACGCCCTTGTCGGCCCAGAGCTCGAGGCCCGCAAAATCGGTGATCGTCGCGCAGGCGGGGACGAGCACTTTGCCGCGCAGGCGCAGAGAGCCGAGGATCAGCGTCGCGGGAGGCCACGTCGAGACGACGACGTCGGGGGAGCCGCGGCGCACGAGTCGCAGCACCGAGCGCGAGCCGGCCAGCGAGAGCCCCGCCCGCGCGAGCCACCGCAGCAGGCGGCTGCGGCGCAACGTCCCGAAGAGCAGTCCGAAGAGCCAGGGCGCGGCGTTCAGCTGCCACCGGTAGGCGTCGTTCAGGAACCAGCGCAGCGGCGCCGGGAGCTCGGCCAGCACGTCCCGCACCGTCACCTCGGCGCTCGGGCTCCGCCTCACGAGATCCTCGGCCAGGACGCGCGCAGCCGCCAGGTGCCCCTCGCCGACAGGCGCCGTGAGCACGAGGACGCGAATCGGCCGACCGCCGCCAGGCACGATCCCACAGGATAGGCCTCTCGCCGGAACCGGTCGCCGGTTCAGTAGGCTCGCCCGATGGCTCATCGAGCCCGTCCGTGAGCTCTTCCGCGCTCGCCAGCGTCGTCGTCCTCGGAATCGGCTGTGCCGCGAACCCGTGGGGGATCATGATCGCGATCCTCCTCCTCGATGCCCGGCGCGGGCACGGCATCGTCTGGACCTACGTCCTCGCGTGGACGGGCGCGATCAGCGTCGTGCTCGTCGCGCTGCTCGCCGGCATCGGTGCCGTGTTCGCGTCGGGCTCGGACAGCGCGAACACGGCCGTGTCCTGGCTCGAGCTGGCGATCGGGGTCGTCCTGATCGGATTCGGTGTGCGGCGCCTCCTGGGCCCGCGCGGCGAGGAGGCGCCGACCGAGACGCCGCGCTGGCTGCGGGCGATCGAGAACATCTCCTACCCGGCGGCGTTCCTGCTCGGCATCTACTCGGCGACCTACCCGCTCGTGATCGCCGCCGCGGGGGAGATCCTGCGCGCGGACACGAGCTCAGCCGAGACGACCGCGCTCGTCGTGCTCTTCATCGTGCTCGGCTCGTCCTCGGTCGCGGGCGTCGCGGCGCTCGGCACCTTCGCACCCCACCGCTCGGCTGCGTTCCTCGAGCGGATGCGCGCCTGGGTGACCGCCCACAACCGGGCCGTGATCACGACGATCGTCCTCGTGCTCGGTGCGTACCTCGCAGCCCGCGGGCTCGAGGGGCTCCTCTGACTCGAAGGAGATCCCGGGCTTCTGGGCGAACGGACTGACATGGAGGCGGGCAAGCTGCAAGACGCGCGACCACGAGGCGGACGCGGCTCGCGAACGAGCGGACCTACCTCGCGTGGTGGCGGACGGGTCTCACCGCGCTGGCGGTCAGCTTCGGCGCCGGCAAGCTCCTGCCCGAGCTGTCGGGCGGGCCGAACTGGCCGTTCGAGCTCGTCGGGGCCGCGTTCGCGATGATCGGCGTCGTGTTCATGATCTACGGCTACGTCAGGCACGCGAGGTCGACGCGGCGCTGGACCGAGGCGAGTACGCGGGCCTCTCGGCCCGTGCGGCGTTCGCCCTCGCGGCGGGAGGCGCCCTGCTCGGGCTCGCGACGCTGCTCCTCGTCGCGCTGCGCCCGGCGTGAGCTCTGACGCACGCGGCGAGTACAGTCGCCCGATGCGAGTCGCTCCAGGCCCTGCTCGCCACGGCATTGGGTCGTCGCGGTGGTCACCGGCGCGAGCAGCGCGGCGGCGACCCCCCGTGCCCAGACGGTCAAGGTCGCGTTCCTCCAGGGGGAACAGGTCGTGTACCTGGATCGCCCGGCTCGACGCTCACCGGCGCGCTCAGAGCCCTGGTCGCGGGGCCGACGACCGCCGAGCAGGCGCGGCGAGGTCACGACGCAGATTCCGAGCGGGACGACGGTCCGAGCGGTCTCGATCAAGAATCGCGTCGCGACCGTCGACCTCAGCGACAAGATCGCGCTCGGCAGTCGCACCGAGAGCCTGTCGGCGCGGATCGTTCAGATCGTCCTCACCGCGACGCGTTCGAAACGTTGCGGTTCGTCGCGCATTCAGGTGAAGGGTGGGACGCCGCTCGGCCTCTTTCCGGGCTTCGTGACTCGGTACCCGTTGACGGCCAGGGACGTCACCGCGCCCGACACGCCGCCTCCCGGACGACCCGCGTCCGTCAAGCCTCGGGCTCCGAGCGAGGCGACACGTTCGCTCCAGCAAGCGCTTGCCGATCGCGGCTTCCTCACGCAGCGGACGTCGACGGCCGGCCGGGCCCGCGCACGACATCGGCGATCGTCGCGTTCCAGAAGTGGGCCGGGCTCCCGCGCGACGGAGTCGCGGGCTCGGCCACACGCGGTGCGCTCGATGCTTCCGTGCGGCCCACGCCGATCGGCTCCGGGAGCGGTCATCGGGTCGAGGTGCTCCTCGACCGCCAGCTCACACTCGTCGTCGACGGGAGCCGGGTGACCCGGGTCATCGACGTGTCGAGCGGCAAGCCGGGCTTCGAGACGCCGACGGGCTCCTACCGGGTGACCCGCAAGGAGCAGCGCTCCTGGTCGGTGCCGTACAAGGTCTGGCTCCCGTGGGCGAGCTACTTCGTCGGCGGCGTGGCCTTTCACGAGTATCCGGACGTCCCGCCGGCCCCCGCGTCGCACGGCTGCGTTCGCGTGCCGCGGTCGGGACGCGCAGTGGCTCTACGCGCAAACGCCGGTCGGCACCCTGTGACGGTCCTCGGACGCTCGCGATGAAGACGTTTCTCGCGGCACTTCGCAGTCGCGGGGGCGCTCGCCGCCAGCGCGAGCGCGGCGCCTCCGACCACGAAACGCCCGTCACCGTCGGACTGGCGATGCCCGCCGCCGGGTTTCAGGTCGGGGCCGTCCGCGGGCGTACCGTCGTCCTGGCGAAGGGGCTCGAGATCGACCTCGCGCGAATCCTGGCCAGGCGCCTCGGAATCCAGCGAGTTCGCTTCCTGAACGAACGCTTCTTCTCGACCCTCCTCACGCCTGGAGCAAAGGACTGGGATCTCGCTCTCGCCGAGATCTCGGTCACCCCGGCCCGGGCGGAGCGCGTCGACTTCTCGAGGCCCTATCTGACGGCGGACCAGGGCGTCTTGCTCCGAAGTGGCTGACGACCAAGCCGGCGTCGATCGCCGCACTGCGCCCTCTCAAGCTGTGCGTGCCGAGCGAGCCACGACCGGCGCGCAGGTCCTCGTCAAGAGGATCAAGCCGACGAAGCCACCGCTGCTGCTCAACGACCCGTCCGCTGCACGCGCTGTTCACGAAGCGGTGCGATGCGATCGTCGCCGACGCGCCGGCGCTCGCGGTTCTTCGCCGGCAGGCCCGGATCGATACGGCGCGCTCGTCGGGCGCTCGTCACGCGGGAGAAGTACGCGATCGCGTACGAGAAGGGCAGTCAGCTGCGTCAGCCGATCGATGCTGTTCGTCAGCTGCGGGCCGACGGCACCCTCGCGCAGCTACGGCGCCGGTGGCTGGGGACGGACACGGCCACGCTGCCCGCGCTGCGCTGAAGCGTGTCGGTTCTCTACGCGGCGCGGAGCGTGCCGCCCAGGGCGAGCCGACGATCGTCCACATCGCGACGTACGGGAGCGCGTAGGCGACGGCCCCGAGCAGGATTCGCCGCTTGCCGATCGGCTTGCCGCCGATGAACCTGGCGAGCGCGGCGATCAGGATCGGGTTCGCCACGGCCGCGGCGAAGGCGTACCAGCGGTCCGAGCCGTTCTGGATCCACGCCACCGGGTGGCTCATCAGCCGGCTGGCCCGCATCGCCTCGAGCCTCGTCTCGATCCGCTTGCCGTGCCCTGAGAACCAGTCGTCCCAGCGCCGGTCGACCCACGTGCAGCAGGCGATGACGAGAAGGATGACGACGACCGTCGCCACGGCGTAGACGAGCGCCGGCCTGAACGAGGCGGCGAGCAGGGCGATCGGCGCGCCGAGGAAGACGCCGTCGAAGAACGCGAAGGCGCCGACGACCGTGCCGATCACGGACGTGCGGGCCGCGCCTCCGACCCGTTCCGCCGAGCTGCGGGAGTCCATGCCCGCTTATCGGCAGCAAACGCCCGTGAGTGGAGCCCCGGGGCCCGGCCTCCTCTCGCCTAGGATCGGAGCATGTCCGCGTTCGAGACCGAGCTTCGTGCGTGTCTCGCCGAGGTTCTGGGCGAGGAGCCGCCGGTTCCGGACACCGAGGCGCTGCTCTTCTTCAAGCAGTGGCTCGCCGAGCGGAATCTCGGGCTCGTTCCCATCGCCGACGCGGCAACCTTCGAGTGGCCCGGTCACTGGCTCGCGCGCGTGCGAACGACCGAGGGGGATCATGCCGTGCTCATGTTCGGCGCTCCGTCGGGCGCGCTGTTCGATCCCGCCGGCGCCATGGCCGACGGCGGAACGATCGAAGCGGGGTGGCTGGTCGCGCCGCTCGATCTACGACGTGGTGACCGACAGCCCGACGCAGACCGTCCCGGCTCGGTCGCCGGGCTGCTCGTCGCCCCGGAGGCCGAGGCGCCGCTCGTCGCGGTCGAGTCGGTCGTCGCGATCGCAGGCCGGGGGCTCGAAGGTGACCGCTACGCCTCCGGCCGTGGGACGTTCAGCGGGCCGGGGCGCGGCTACCAGCTGACGCTCGTCGAAGCGGAGACTCTGGACGAGTTGAACGTCTCGTGGGAGCGCGCGCGGCGAAACGTCGTCACCCGCGGCGTCTCGCTCAACCCGCTGGTCGGCCGGCGTTTCCGGATCGGCGAGGTCGAGTGCATCGGGCGCCGCCTGTGCGAGCCGTGCGCCCATCTGGAGAAGGTCTCCGGGGCAGGGCTCCTCCGCCCGCTCGTCCACCGCGGCGGCCTGCGCGCGGACATTCTGGCCGGCGGCACGATCGAGCTCGGCGACGAGCTCGTTCCGCTCGACTGACCGCACGTCGGCTCTCTGTTGACGCGGGAGCGCTCCCGGGCGGAGAATCGATCCTTCGTCCACCGGAGGGAGACCGATCGATGTCCTGGAGCATCAAAGGCGCCTACGTCGAAACGTGCTCGTGCGATCTCATCTGCCCGTGCAACGCGTCGTTCGACCACGGCGCCACCTACGACTTCTGCCGCGTGACGCTCGTCTTCGACATCCGCGAAGGTGAGGTCGACGGCACGGACGTTGCCGGCCTCAAAGTTGCAGCGATCGCGGACACGCCCAAGGTGATGACCGAGGGGAACTGGCGTCTCGGCCTTTTCGTCGACGAACGCGCGACGGACGAGCAGATGGGCAAGCTCGTCGACGTCTTCAGCGGGCAGCTCGGCGGTCCGATGGCCGGCCTCGTTCCGCTCGTGGGCGAGATACTCGGTGTCCAGCGGGCGCCGTTCGAGGTCGAGCACGACGGCCTGCGGCACAGCGTTCGCGTCGGCGACGCAATCGACTTCGAGATCGAGGACATCGTGCCGTTCGGCATCGAGACGGGCGAGCCGGTCCGGTTGCAGGGCATGTTCCACCCGGCCGGGTCCGACTCTGACGATCGCCGAGGCGACGCGCTCCCGGATCAACGCGTTCGGGATCGAGTACGAGGGCAAGACCGGGCTCTCGTCGTCCGAGTTCTCCTGGGCCGCCTGAGCACGTGACCTGGACGGCGCAGGAACCCCTGCGCGGGGAGAGCCTCGCGCCCGCGTTCGCGGCCGTGCGCGTGCGGGTCGGGCTCGTGGCATTGCTCTTCGCGCTGGCCGCGGTCGGCTGGTGGTGGACGGCCGGCCGGATGCAGGGCATGGACGACGGGCCCTGGACGGGCCTCGGCGCGCTCGGCTGGTTCGTCGGCGTGTGGGTCGTGATGATGGCCGCGATGATGTTCCCGTCGGTCTCGCCGACGGTCGCGCTCTACTCGCGGATGACGCGGGAGCGGTCCCTCCTGTCCCCGCTGCTGTTCACGGCCGGCTATCTCGCGACCTGGACCGCCGCGGGTGTCTGCGCGTTCCTGCTCGCGCTGGCCGGAGGCCGGATCGCGGGCGACCCGTTCTCCTGGGATCGCGCGGGACGATGGATCGCCGGGGCGACGCTCCTCGTCGCCGCGGTCTACGAGCTGACGCCGCTCAAGGACGTGTGCCTGGGCAAGTGCCGCAGTCCGCTCGGCTTCCTGCTCGGCTCCTGGCGCGACGGCCGGTCCGGCGCGCTGCGGATGGGGATGAAGAACGGCGCCTGGTGCGTCGGCTGCTGCTGGGCGCTGATGGCGTCGCTGTTCGCGCTCGGGATCATGAGTCTCGTGTGGATGGCCTTCGTCGCCGGCCTGATCGCCGTCGAGAAGGTCTTTCCGTGGCGGCGCATGGCGACGTACACGACCGCGGCGCTCCTGCTCGCGCTCGGCCTCCTGCTGCTGATCGCGCCCGAGGCGATTCCGGGGCTCACGATTCCCGGGGGCATGATGTCGCCGACGATGGGCTAGACCCTTCACACGCTCTCAGCGACTCGGTAATTGCAGGCAAGCGCTTCCGTCGCGACCCCGATTCGCGCTGGAACGCCGCAACGGAGAATCGCATCGAGGAGGTGTTCGATGACGGCAATCAAGGATGCGGCGTCCGATTTTCTGAGCCACAAGCGAGTGGCGGTCACCGGGGTCTCGCGTTCGAAGGACCACGGGAGCAACGTCGTGTACAAGCGCCTGCGGGAGCGTGGCTACGAGGTCTTCCCGGTCAATCCAAACGCCGAGGAGGTCGAGGGCGACCGCGCCTACCGCGACCTGCACGCGATTCCCGGCAAGGTCGAGGCGGTCGTGATCGGCACACGGCCCGAGCACGCCGAGGAGACGATGCGCGAATGCGACGAGCTCGGGATCAAGCACGTCTGGATGCACCGTGGTCCCGGAGCCGGGAGCGTGTCCGAGCGCGCGACGGCGTACGGTCGCGAGCACGGTATCTCCGTGATCGACGGCGGCTGCCCGTGCATGTTCGGCCCGACGTCCGATCCGGGCCACAAGGCAATGCGCTTCGTCTTCACGCTGACGGGCAACGTTCCGAGGCAGGTCTGAGTCTGGAGGAGGTCCGACATGAAGCACTACGAGTACAAGGTCATCGACACGGGCAAGCACATCGAGGAGCAGCTCAACGCTCTGGGCGCTCAGGGCTGGGAGGTCGTGGGCGTCACGACGAAGAAGCAGCTGCTGATCGCGCCGCCCCAGGCGATCATCCTGATGCGTGAGCGTCAGCCGGCCGGCGAGCGCCGTGCGGCTGCCGTGCTGTCGCACGCTCGGGCGTAGCGTCGCTGCGCACAACATTTCGGCCGTAACCGAAGCGTTGGAGCGATACGCTGCGTTCGTGCGAGGCGACGCCGACATCGCTGCAGCTGCCGCCCTACTGGCCGAGCCCACGCGTGCCACGCTCGTCACGTCCGTGATCGCGGACGGAGAGCTCCCCGTGACCGATCTGGCCGCACGCGCGCACGTCGCTCCGTCGACCGCCAGCGAGCACCTGGCACGGCTCGTCGCAGGCGGCTTTCTGAGCTGCGAGAAGCACGGGCGGCACCGCTACTACCGGCTCGCCGATCCGGCCGTCGCGGCCGCCGTCGAGGCGCTCGCGCTCGTCGCGCCGCAGCCGCCGGTTCGGTCTCTCCGCGAGGCGACCCGCAGTCAGCTCCTGCGCGCTGCACGCACCTGCTACGACCACTTGGCCGGCCGGATCGGCGTCGCGCTCGCGGAGTCGCTGGAGCGCGACGGCACGCTCGTCCGCAGCAACGGCGGCTACGAGCTCGGTCCGAAGAGCGGTGCGCGGCTCCGGGAGCTCGGCATCGATCTGGCGGCCCTCGAGCAGCTGCGCCGTCCGGTCGTCCGCGGCTGCCTGGACTGGAGCGAGCGCGAGCTCCACGTCGCCGGCGCGCTCGGCGCAGCCCTCGCGGACCGGTTCTTCGAGCTCGGCTGGATCAGGCGCCGCGAAGGAACCCGCTCGGTCGAAGTGACGACGCACGGTCGTGCGGGGTTTGCGCACGAGCTCGGCCTCGATCAGTCCTGAGAAGAGACGCGAGCGTCTCGAGATCGCAGTAGCGTCAACGCATCGACGGCGCTCCTGAGATCGAACCCGTAGGACTGACGGAGACCGAAGCCGCACGGCGCCTGGAAGCACGCGGCGAGCTCCCGCGCGAGCGCTCGAGCCGTTCCTACGCCAGCATCATCCGTGCCAACACGCTGAACATCCCGAACGGGATCCTGTTCCTCTTCGGCGTGCTGACGCTTGCGTTCGGCCTGTGGCAGGACGCGCTCTTCCTCGGGATCCTGATCTCGAACATCGCGATCGGCTCGTTCCAGGAGATCCGCTCCAAGCGCGCACTCGACCGGCTCGCCGCGCTGGTCGCGCCGGAGGCGATGGTCGTCCGTGACGGCGTCGATCGACGGGTTCCGGTCGATCAGGTGGTGGCCGGTGATCTCGTGCGCCTGGCGGCGGGCGACCAGGTGGTTGCCGACGGGACGGTGGTGCGGGCGGACGGGCTCGCCGTGGACGAGGCCAATCTGACCGGCGAATCCGAGCCCGTCGTACGCGGGTCGGGCGAACCGGTGTGGTCGGGCTCGTTCGTCGTCGAGGGCGCCGCGCTCATCGAGGCGACGGCGGTTGGCCCGGAGAGCCGCGCGGCGCAGTTGACTGCGACTGCGCGCGCCTTCCGGCACCCGCGCTCGCCGCTCGAGCAGGCGACCGACCGGTTGCTCCTCTTCCTCGTCGCGGCTGCGATCCCGCTCACGATCGCCCTCACGGTCACGATTCTCACGCGCGTCGACTCCGCAACGCAGCGTGTGCAACTGCTGACCGCCGGTGTCGTGAACCTGGTTCCCGAGGGGTTGATCCTCCTGATCAGCCTCACGGCGGCGGTCTCGGCGTTCAAGGTCGCCCAGCGCGGCGTCCTCGCGCAGCAGTTGAACGCGGTCGAGTCCCTGGCGTCCGTGAACGTCGTCTGCACGGACAAGACCGGGACGCTGACGGAACCGACGTCGAGGGTCGTCGGGTTGGTTCCTGCGGATGGCGTCGAGGAACAGACGCTCGCGACTGCGCTCGCGACCTACGCCGCCGGCGCGCCGTCTCGCAACTCGACGCTGCAGGCCATCGCCGATGCCCGGTTGGCGGACCCAGACGGACGCCGGGTGGTGGGGCAGGTGCCGTTCGCGTCGCGCCGTCGTTGGAGCGCTCTCGACTTCGGCGACGAGCGGTTGGTGCTCGGCGCCCCGGAACGATTCGCCGCCGCGGACCCGGCGCTCGTTGAGCGGGCGCGCGAGGAGGCGGCCGGTGGGCGGCGCGTGCTGGCACTGGGCCGGTCCGCGGAGCCGCTGCCCGCCGGTCCCACTGACCCGCCCTTCCCGGAGGTGCAGGCGCTCGGCCTGGTCGTCCTTGCCGAGCGGCTGCGCGCGAACGCAGCCGACACCGTTGCGTTCTTCGCCGCCGAGGACGTCGACCTGAAGGTGCTGTCCGGGGACGCGCCGGCCACCGCAGGCGCGATCGCCCGCGACGCCGGCGTGCCTGGAACCGCGCCCGCCCTCGACGGCGAGGCACTGCCGTCCCGGCCGGCCGCTCTCCGAGACGCCGTGCTGGCCGCCCCCGCGGTCGGCCGGATCTCGCCCGAGGGCAAGCGCGCTGCCGTTGTCGAGGCGCTGATCGCCGGCGGGCGGTACGTGGCGATGGTCGGCGACGGTGTCAATGACGTCCCCGCGCTGAAAGAGGCGCGCCTGGCGATCGCGCAGGGGTCGGGGGTGCAGATGGCGCGCTCCGTGGCCGACCTCGTGCTCGTCCGCTCCGACTTTGCGGCCGTGCCGGTGATGGTGGCCGAGGGTCGCCAGATCCTCCGCAACCTCCAGCGAGTGGCTCAGCTCTTCGTGACGAAGTCCGTCTTCACGGCGGTCGTGGGGCTCGCGGTCGCGATTCCAACCGCGACCTTTCCGCTCCTGCCGCGTCAGTTCACGATCGCCTCCACGGTCACCATCGGCATCCCAGCGTTCGTGCTCGCGCTCGCTCCGAGCTCGGGCCCGTGGCGGCCGGAGAAGTTCGTGCAGTCAGTGGCCCGCTTCGCGATTCCGGCCGGAGTCGCGGTCGGAGTCGGGATCGTCGTCGGCTACCTGCTCGCGCGCTACGCCTTCGGCCTGGACCTTATGAGTCAGTCGCGCACGGTGGCGACGGGAATCGTGGTCGCGTGCGGGCTCGCGATCGTGCTGCGGCTCGAAGGCGGCCGCGGGCGCCGGAAGGCCGCTGTCGGCGCGCTCTGCGCGGCGATGGCGCTGCTGTTCGCCATCGCGCTCTTCGTGCCGTTCCTGCGTGACTTCTACGAGCTCTCGGCGCCGACGAGGGACGCTGTTCTCGCCTGGGCTGTCGGCGTCTCCCTGGGAATCGGAGGCATGCTGGGCGTCCTGCGGCTTCTTCGCGTCTGACCTCGACGTCCCGGTACGGCCAGCCGCACCTCGGGACGCAGGCAGGCCGTATTCCCGTTCGACCATCCGGCTGCGACCTTCAGGACATGAACACGACCGAAGGGAGCAAGACGATGAAAGGCAAGACCCCGACGATCATCGCGACGACCGCGCTGGTCGTCGCCGTCCTCGCGGCAACGCCCGTCGGCCAGGCCGCCGGCAGGCTCGCGCTCGGCAAGAGCTCGGTCGGGACGGCGCAGCTGAAGAAGAACGCCGTCACGAGCGCCAAGGTGAAGAACCACTCCCTGCTCGCCGCCGACTTCAAGGCCGGGCAGCTTCCGGCCGGCCCGCAGGGGCCGAAGGGCGACACCGGCCCGCAGGGCCCGCGCGGGATCGCCCAGACCGTCCAGCGCTACGCGCCGGTGGAGAGCGTCGCCGCGAACAGCTCCGCGACGAGCACCGCGTGGTGCAACGCCGGCGAGATCGCAACCGGCGGCGGCGGAGTGACATACGACCCGGCGAACGACGTCTTTCTCGTCACGAGCGCGCCCGCCCCGGGCGCGGTCAGCGGCAAGCCGTTCAGCGGCTGGGGAGTCGCGGTCCGCAACACCTCGGGCTCCGCGCACGACTTCCACGCGTACGTCGTCTGCGCGTCCTGACGACCCACGCGCGATCGGAGCAATGAGAAAGCCCCGCCTGCGCGGGGCTTTCTCGATAGATACGCCTACTTCGCGAGCTCGGCGAAGCGCGGGTCTTCGCGAATCGAGTCGAGATCCTCGTCGGTCGCGATCAGCTCCTTGATGCGGTCGTTGATCTCGATCGACCGCTCGAGGTGCCCGATCGCCTCGTCCGCGTGTCCCGACCGTGCCGCGAAGCACCCGGCGTTGAAGTGCGCGATGGGATTGTCCGGCTGCTTCTCGACGACGACGAGCATCTTCGCCAGCGCCTCTTCGTAGTCGCCCGCGCTGTACGCGGCGAATGCCTCGGAGGCTTCCTCCGGAGAGAGCTCGTACGCCTTGCCCCGGGTTGCTCCGACGACCAGGATCGTCGTGTCGTCCTCGGTCGCGGTCGCCTTTCGCTTCGCGGTCGGCTGCACGTTGACGAGGGCTCCCGTCGGCGCCTCGACGGCTTCGCCGTCGATTTCGAACGTCGCGGCGCCCTTCAGGACGATGTAGAGCTCCTCCTGGCCCGCCTCTCCGAGCAGCGTCTCGTCGTGCTCGTTGATGACGGTGACGCCGCTCGGCGCGCTGAACGCCTGAACGCCGAACGCGGCGATGTCGAGGTTGTCACGGACGTCGAAGCGCTTCCTCCCGTCGTCCGTTGCTCCGGGGGCCAGTCGTGCCGCGGGCTCGAGCTCGTCGAGCTTGGCGAAGACGTACGTGTTCTCGACTGCAGTTGGCATCGAATCCTCCTATGTCGATATTCTTGATATCGAACTACTTGGGGTCGAAGACTACCGGCGGATAGTTCGATGTCAAGACATGAGCGATGGCGCGGCCAGCTCGCTTCCGCCGCGTACTCTGAGCCGATGGGCATGTTCTTCCACACAGCTGACGAGAGGCCCGAGCGGCCGGCCGATCCGGCCAAGCGCCGTTCGAACCTCCGCCGCATCAGGCACCTGTTCGCCTCGTACAAGCTGCGGCTCGGCGGCCTGCTGGCGCTGATCGTCTTCTCGGCTGCGCTCGGAGTCGTGCCGGCGTTCCTGCTCAAGCGCGTGCTCGAGGCGATCGGCGCGAACGACACGCGCTCGCTCTCGCTCAACTCTGCCGCGATCATCGCGATCGCGATCGCCGTCGGCGTGCTCGGCGTGATCCAGACGCTGCTCTCGAACCAGGTCGGCCAGCGCGTGATGCACGACCTCCGCACGGCCGTCTTCCGCCACCTGCAGCGGCTCTCGCTCGCGTTCTTCACACGAACGCGCACCGGCGAGGTGCAGTCGCGCATCTCGAACGACATCGGCGGCGTCCAGAACGTCGTCACGAACACCGCCACGTCGATCGCCTCCAGCGCCACGACGGTCGTCGCGACGATGGTCGGCATGCTCCTGCTGAGCTGGCAGCTCGCCCTGTTCGCGTTCGCGCTGATCCCGCTCTTCGCGCTTCTGACGCGGCGTGTCGGCAACGAGCGCCGCCGGATCGCGAAGAGCACGCAGGAGACGCTCGCCGACATCTCCAGCCTCGTGCAGGAATCGCTCTCGGTCTCCGGGATCCTGCTCGGCAAGACCATGGGCCGTGGGGACGAGCTCGCGGACCGGTTCGAGGACGAGTCGCGCCACCTCGCCGACCTCGAGGTGCGTCAGCGCATGGCCGGCCGCTGGGTCATGGCCTCGATCCAGACGAGCTTCGCGATCATGCCGGCGGCCGTCTACTGGTTCGGCGGCCTCCTCCTGGCGAGCGGCTCGAACGCGGTGTCGATTCCGCTGCTGGTCGCGTTCACGACCCTCCAGACCCGGCTCTTCTTCCCGATTGGATCGCTGCTCGGGGTCAGCCTGGACGTGCAGACCTCGCTCGCGCTCTTCGACCGCATCTTCGAGTACCTCGACCAGCCCGTCGACATCGACGAGAAGCCGGATGCGATCCTCGAGGGCCGACCGGGTGATGTCGTCTACGACCACGTCTGGTTCGGCTACGGGGACGAGTGGACGCTGCGGGATGTCTCGTTCACCGTTCCCGCCGGCACGACGACCGCGATCGTCGGCGAGACCGGCTCCGGCAAGACGACGCTCGGCTACCTCGCCTCGCGCCTGTACGACGTCGGCCGCGGGCGGGTGACGATCGGCGGGATCGACGTCCGCGACCTGGGCTTCCAGGCGCTCAGCAAGCTCGTCGGCGTCGTCTCGCAGGAGACGTACCTCTTCCACGACACGGTGCGCGAGAACCTGCGCTTCGCGAAGCCGGACGCCACCGACGAGGAGCTCGAGGCCGCTGCGCGGGCGGCACGCATCCACGACCTCATCACCAGCCTGCCCGGAGGGCTACGACACCGTCGTCGGCGAGCGCGGCTACCGCTTCTCCGGCGGCGAGAAGCAGCGGATCGCGATCGCGCGGACGATCCTGCGCAACCCGCCGATCCTCGTGCTCGACGAGGCGACGAGCTCGCTCGACACGGCGACGGAGCGGCTCGTGCAGGACGCGCTCGACCGACTCTCCGCGGGTCGGACGACGATCGCGATCGCACACCGCCTGTCGACGATCCGCGACGCCGAGCAGATCATCGTTCTCGACCAGGGCCGCGTCGTCGAGTCCGGAACCCACGAGCAGCTGGTCGTCGCCGGCGGGCGGTACGCCACCCTGGTCAGTCGCGACGCGCAGATCGCAGCCTCGCCGCCGGAGGCCGAGGCTCCGGCGCTCGCACCGGCGAGCTGACTCCTCGACTACTGAAAGAGCGTCAACTCGGGCTCGCGCTCGCCGCGCAGCACGGCGAGGTCGACCTCGACGCAGCGGATCCCGCGCGACTCGGCGAGCGCGATCACCTGCGGCTTCAGCTTCTGCGCCGCGAGGATGCCGCGGCAGCCCGCCTTCGCCGGGTCGTCGCGGATGAAGCCGAGGTAGCGCGTGAGCTGCTCGACCGCGTCGATCGTCGCGATCCGCTTGATCTCGACCGCGACCCACTCGCCGCTCTCGTCCTTGCACATCAGGTCGACCGGCCCGACCTCGGTCGGCCACTCGCGCTTCACGAGCGTCAGCTCCTCGCCGAGCGCCGCCGGCGCGGCCGCGAGCTCGAGCTGCAGGTCGCGCTCGACGCCGTCCTTCTGGAGCGCCGCCGACTCGCCCATGTCGTGGACGACGTCGCTCAGCACCTCGGCGAGCCGGATCTCGAGCACGTCCTCCGTCTTCGGCTTGCGCACGACGAGCACGTCGCCGAGCTCCTCGATGACCGTCGGCCCGGTCATCCAGTTCAGCGGCTTGTAGCCGCCCGCGTCGTCGTGCACGAGCACGGAGCCGTCGGCCTTGAGGATCAGCAGCCGCACCGCTTCGGGCAGCACCGCCGTCAGACGGCCGGTGTAGCGGACTTCGCAGCGGGCGACGACGAGGCGCACGCGTCGCACCCTATTGCCGTTTCCGGACATGTCCGCTATGCTGAACCCAATGGTTCAGTATTCACCGACAATCGACCGCGCGTTCGCCGCCCTGGGCGATCCGACCCGGCGCGCCGTGCTCGAACGGCTAGGCTCGGGGAGCGCGACGATCACCGAGCTCGCGGAGCCTTTCGGGATGTCGCTGACCGGGATGAAGAAGCACATCCGGCTGCTCGAGGAGGCGGAGCTCGTCACGACCGAGAAGATCGGCCGTGTCCGCAGATGCACGCTCGTGCCCTACGCCTTCGAGGGCATCAGCACGTGGCTGCAGCGGCTCGACCGCTTCGCGCAGGTCGTCGAACGCACGAAAGGAGCACGATGAACACGACCACCGTCACGACCCCGAACGAGCTCGAGATCCGCGTCGAGCGGATCTTCGACGCACCGCGCTCGCACGTCTTCTCCGTCTGGACCGATCCGGAGCTGATCCCCGAATGGTGGGGCGACGGCACCGTCGTCGAGGAGATGGACGTCCGTCCCGGCGGCACCTACCGGTTCCAGACCGCGTTCGGCGTCGTCGAGGGCGAGTTCCGCGAGGTCGAGCCGCCCGAGCGCCTCGTGCAGACGTTCCAGAACCACCTGCAGACGCTCGAGTTCGAGGATCTCGGCGAGCAGACGAAGCTGACGCAGACGATGCGTTTCGAGACGACCGAGCAGCGGGACACGACGATGCAGTACGGCGTCGAGGAAGGCGCGAAGAGCGGCTTCGCGCGCATCGACGCGGTGCTGGCGAAAATCGCAGCGTGAGAACCCACGTCAACCCGAGGAGGTAGGCATGAGCCCAGCGAAGAGCACCGCGAAGAACAAGAAGTCCAAGGGCTTCACGGCCGAGGAACGAGCCGCGATGAAGGAGCGCGCCAAAGAGCTGAAGGCGGAAGCGGAGAAGGCGGACGGCGAAAGCGCTCTGCTCGCGAAGATCGCCGAGATGAAGGGAAACGATCGCGCCATGGCCAAGCGGCTCCATGCGATCGTCAAGGCCAACGCGCCGGAGCTCTCGCCGAAGACCTGGTACGGGATGCCGGCCTATGCCAGGGACGGCAAGGTCGTCTGCTTCTTCAAGAGCGCGGAGAAGTTCAAGTCGAGGTACGCGACGCTGGGCTTCGGCGAGGAGGCGAACCTCGACGACGGCGCCATGTGGCCGACCGACTTCGCCCTGAAGAAGTTGACCGACGCCGAAGAGAAGAAGATCGTCGCGCTCGTGAAGAAGGCGGTGAGCTGAGCGCCCGAGGACGGCTCAGTACCGCGACGGCCCGTGCTCCTCGTAGGGCCGTTCGAGCTCCTGCACCTCCTCGTCCGTCAACTTCAGGCGAGTGCGTCGACTGCCTCCGGTAGGTGGTCGGCTTGGTTGCGCCGACGATCGGCGCCGTGACGAGCGGGTTGCGCAGCACCCACGCGACTACCAGTCGATGTGCGGCGGCGTGGGCGACTCCCACTCCGGTCGCTGAGGCGAGGTGATCATAGGCCGCTCCCCCTCGGACGTGAGTCGCGAAGGGGAGCGGCTGGTTCGAGTTCCTCTACTCGCCTACGGGAGGTAGTAGTTCGGGTTCGGCATCTTGAACGTCTTGTCCGCGAAGCCGCCCAGGAGATCGCTGAACTGGTCGCCGAAGTCGCCGACGATGTCGTAGCCCTGCGACTCGATGTAGGCGCGCGTCCCGGACTTGTACTGGATGGTCGGGCAGGACACGCCCTGGTCGATGAACGGGCCGCAGAACTGCGGCTGGTCGAGGTAGGCCGGGTACTGGCCGACCGGCGGCTTGGTGAACAGGCCGTCGGTGAAGCCGCCGTGGCCGATGTCGAGCGGCGTGGGCGCCACGTAACCGGCGTCGACCTCGGGGATCGTCTTCCCGTTGAGGGTCACCGTGTCGATGTTCGGCAGGCCGGCTGCGGCGTCGTCCTGAAGGTTGGCGATCGTCGCCGCATGCTGCGCATCGCCCCGGCCGGTGATCCAGAAGATCGCGTAGCCCAGGGCGTCGGCCCGGCTCGCGAGATCGACCATTCCGGGTGTGGGCGGGAACATGTTCCCGGTGAACACGTTGTTCGTGAGGCCGACGAACTGGCCGTTCGTGGTCGGGTTGAAGTCCCAGTTGCTGTAGAGCTCGTAGTTCCAGGTGGTCAGTGTCGTGTCGTCGACGTCGAGCACGATCGCCCGGTGCGAGACGTTCCGGCGCGCATGGAGCCAGTTGGCGCCCTGCGAGGCGACCGACTGCGCCTCGTTCGCATAGTTGCTCTGCAGGTTCAGCGGCGTGTCCCACGCCCCGTTCGGGCCCGAAGCGGCGTTGTGAGCGCCGTAGTAGTTCTTCGCCCACGCCCGACCGACGTCGATGTTCTGCATCTGCGCCTCGGAGCGCGGTGTGAAGTTGAGGTCCGCCGGCTGAAGTCCCGCGACGGCCATCGTGGCCGCTGTCGCCAGCACCCCGATCACGAGCCCAAGTACGAGCCACAGCGAGCGCCGCGGCCGCGGTAGACGCTTCATTGATTCCCTCCTTCGTTGACTCCCCTGGTTCCTCCGCAGGAAACCCTACGAAAGAACGCTTCGCCTTGTGCTCATGACGAGGAGACGCGCAGCACCCCGGCAGCAAGCGCCATGGTCACCATGAGGACGGCGACCAGAAAGAAGGAAGTGGTCAGGGATGACGCCGCTGCGATGCCGCCGATCACGCCTGGTGCGAGGAGGCCGCTGGCGTAGGCGACGCCGGCCACCCCGGCGATGCTGCGCGCAGGGTGAGGCCCCACACGGCCTGCTGCCGCGAACACGAGCGGGACGACGACAGCGACTCCGATGCCGAGCAGCGCGAACCCGGCGAGCCCAACCGCCAGATCGGGCGCCAAGACGACGGCCACGGCTCCGGTCACGGCGCACGCTCCCGAGAGCTGGACCGTGCGAACCGGCCCCAGCTTCCCGATCACGCGATCACCCATGAGCCTGACGGCGGCCATCGTGGCGGCGAACGCCGAGACCGCGAGTGCTGCGACGCTTGCGGAGCCGCCGAGCTCACGCTGGATGTAGACCGCCGACCAGTCCGCCCCAGCCTGTTCACCGAAGACGGCGCACAGACCGACGAGCCCGATGAGCAGGACCGGTCGGGTTGGAAGTGCGAAAGCAGGCGGCGCTTCTCGCTCGGTGGCGGCCGGGTCTTCGAGCAGGAACCGCGCCGCGGCGGCTCCAACCGCAGCGAGGACGATCGACGTCAGCGCGAATTGAAGGCGAGTGTCGATGCCGGCATGGGATGCGAGCGCCGAGACTGAGGGAGCCGAGGAGGAGGCCGACACTCCAGAAGCCGTGGAGGCTCGACATGACGGACCGGCCGAGCGCCTTCTCGACGAGTACGCCCTGCGTGTTCATCGCCATGTCTGCGAGGCCCGCCGTCGCGCCGAAGACGAGGAGAGCGACGCACAGCAACGCGAGCGAGGTCGGCAGTGCGGTCAGGGCGAGGCTGCCGCAGAACGCGACGATCGTCGTCGTGACGAGCGGGCGGAACGCATGACGGTGGGCGAGACGACCCGAGAACGGCATCGCAAGCAGGGCGCCGAGCCCTGGCATGAGCAGCGCGAGCCCGAGTTGGCCGATCTCGACTCCGACGTGCGAGGCGATCCACGGAATGCGGGCGACGAAGCTCCCGACGACGCACCCGTGAAGCGCGAAGACGAGCGCGGTTGCGCGGCGAGCGCGACGAACGTCGGCGGGGGGCGCTGCCAGGCCCGGTGACCATTCTGCCGCGGTCAGGGCTTCGAGACTATCCGCGGTGCCAGTCGTCAGTCGCCGAGCGGCGTGGCGGTCGCCGGCCCACCGAGCGACGGGCGACGGATCGGCGGCTCGTTCAGCCTGAGCTCATCGCTCTCGACCTCAGGGTCGGCTGAGATCTCGCCCCGAATCCTGAGCTCGTCGGCATCCTGCTGGGCTCGCGACTGGAGCGTGATGCGGCGCGTGAGGACGACGGCGCGCTCCTGGAGGCGGTGCACCTCGACGAGGTCGTTCGCCCGGAGCGCGGCCGCGCTCCGCTCGTAGGCGCCGCCGGTGCTGAAGAGATGGGTGAGCTTGAGCATGAGCGCGACGAGGTCGATGGCGATCAGGAACGCAAGGAAGAACTCGACGTACTTCGTCACAGCCGGACTGGCCTTCTCGACGCGGTCGAGCGCCGCCTGGCGGGCGAGGAAGTCGCGGTCGGCCTTGATCGTGGCGACTCGGTTCGCGATCTGGCTGCTCTCGGCGACGCGCCAGATCGCGATCTTCTGGCGGTTCGCGGCGATCGTCGCCTCGATCTGCGGACGGGCGCGCTTCAGCTCCGCCGCGGCGGCTGCCGCGCGGCGGGCGTCGCGCTTGTAGTACGGCCCGCGGCCGAGCTTGTGGGTCTGCGAGCAGGTCGCAAGACCGGCCTCGCAGTCGGCGAGGAAGCGGCTGTTCGTGACCTTCCGCTGGAGGCTCGCCTCTTTGGCCTGCGCCGCCGCGATCTCCTTCTGCGCGGCGGCGATCTTCGCGTCGTAGGTGCGCGTGATCTGGTTCGTCGCCTCGTGGATCCGCGCTGTCGTCGTCTTGCTCAGCTCGTCGTTGATCGACCCGCTGTAGATCACCTGCGCGATCGGCAGCCCGATCACGAGCGCGATCGCGAGCGAGAGCGCGAGGCGCGGGATCGTGAGCACGAGGTTCCAGGCCCAGCTCGTGCCGAAGCTCTTCAGGACGAGGCGCTCGATCAGGCAGTAGAGGACGGCCCAGAGCGGGAGCACCCACAGGACGCTCGGGATCGACGTGCTCCACCACTGGCTGGCAGCGACGGTCATCCCGAAGCCGCTGACGACCGCCATCCCCGCGACCCACATCCCCAGCGCGTTGAAGAAACTCGCTTCGCTCGGCACCGTCCGGAGGACGAAGTCGTCACCCCCCGCGAACCACGCCCACCTGGCGCGCACGCGCCGACGCGACGCCGTGCCGGTCAGCGCGGCGTCAATCGTCTCCCGTCCGTCCGTGGTCGAGGCAGCAGTCACGCGAAGAACAGAAGACGCACGATCGGCCGATGAGTTGGCGCTCCGCGCCGATTTCTTAGAGTTTTATTACTTGCAAGTCTTGTAAAGCCCTCTTCCGGACTCGAACCGGAGACCCCGAGCCACTGACGCCCCAGTCGGCGATTTGCAGGCCAATCTTCGAAACCCTCTGACGGACTCGAACCGTCGACGGCGAGCTCGCGCGCGGTCAGCCCGGCAGGCAGCTCGACAGCTTCCGCGTCGAGCCGCCCCTCCGGCGCCGCCCCGCACGGGAAGACGAGCTAGCCGTCGAGCTGGCCGGCGAGCTCCGCGATCTGTGGCCTACTTGCGTGCCCGGCTTCTTGAAGGATCGCCGGGACTTCGGGGTCAGAGATGAAGTTCTGCCAGCCCTCCGCATCCCAGTCGAAGAGCACCCAGACCCGGCCCTCCTCATTCGGATCGCGAAAGGTGTGTGAACCCTTGCACCCGTGCTGCTTTCGCTTCTCGAGGCTCGTGGTTGTGAAGACACTCCACCAGCGGTCGAAATCCTCGACCTTCGACGTTGCTAGAAACAACGCTTTCCTCCTCTTGGCTCTCGGCGGCGCCGCTCGACGCCGATGTGCGGCGAGTCTAAGCAGCGGACGCCTGGCCCATACGGGCGATTGCCTCGTCGGGAAGCCGTCCGGCGAAGCTAGCGAACACGTACTGGAGCGCAACGCCGACTAGCGTTGCGCGCTGCATCGCTCACGCGAATGCAAACGCTGTAGCGGCCCGGCTGTGCGGCACCCGTCACGAGCAGCGCGTAGTAGTAAGTCGTCTCGAAGCGTACGGTCGGAACTGTCCGGACGAGGCGCGTGAGCCGGCGAGTGCCACGGTAGAGGCTGGCTTCGACCTTGAGGATGCCGGATCGAGTGTCCCCCATGTGGAAATACACGCGGCCCCGGCGGCCGCGCGTGAGTGTGGCCGGGGAGACGCGGAGCCTCGGCGGAGTCCGGTCGCGCTCGCAGGCATCGCCGAGCCGCGTGCCGTCCGAGTTCCGTTGGTCCTTGTTCGCGACGGTCGGACAGTTGTCGACCGGGTCGAGGATCCCGTCGCCATCGCGGTCCTGAACGGGCAGCCCCGTGAACGACCCCGTCGCCGATGCCTGCGGATGGTCGCTTGCCCAGGTGACGCTGACCCGCCAGTAGATCGTGATCGGTCCTGAGGCTTGCCCGGCACCGGCCTGGCGGAACCAGTCGGCGGGCGGCGTGTAGCTCGTCCAGCAGGAGGGGCTCGCAGCCGCGCAGCTGTGATTCTCGTTCAGGCCGCCGCTGACGAAGTTCGGGTCAGTCGAGGCTTGGAACGAGATCAGGACGGTCTGGCTGGGCGGCGTCGGATAGTCCACGCGCCAGGTAAAGGTCGGCGTGTCCTGGGCCAGGCCTGACATCTTCACTGTCGCGCCGTTAGCGGGCGTCATCAGGGTGACGACGGGCGGGGGCCCATGATTGGCGCTCGCGCTCGGACCGAGCGAGAGCGCCGCCAATGCCGCGAGGGAAAGGAGGACGAGGCGAGCGGCGCGCATGGGAGTGCGCGTCGGCAGCGGTGCGCGATGACTTTAAGAAGGAATCACTCGGAAGGGCGAGTCACGCCTCGGCTACTCGATTGCCGTCGGCGGAAGAGATGCGCCCGGCTTCTGTGGGAAGTCGTCGAGCTGTGCCTCGCACTTGCGCCAGTCAAAGGACGACACTCTTAGGGTCCCGGCCGCGGTCAAATGCTGTTCACCACGTCGGAACAAATCCGGTTCAGTCGGGCGGCACCTCCCTGGCTCGCCCGCCTTTTCGCAACCGCCCCGGCTCCCGGTTTGGTCTGTCGACGGACCTTTCAGCCTGGGTGAGCTCGCCTTCTGAGCTCCTCCTCGGCAGGGAGGGGGTCAACTCAGGAGTGTCAGCTTGAGCGCGTGCGACCTCGGTGCGACCACAAGTCGCCTAATCAGGCAACGAATACCAAGAAGAAGAACCCTATTTGCAGCGGCTTTTAAGAGCCGTCTTCCGGACTCGAACCGGAGACCCCCTCCTTACCATGAACGTGAGGAGGGGGCCGATCCATGCGGGTTTGCGCATAGCGGTGCGGCTTCGCGCTTGTCGGCGGTGGCCGCGTCTTGTCGCGTTTTGCAGGTCCGTGCGACCCTGGTGCGACCTCAGAATCCGCCAGCTGGATTACCGAGGCGGGTCGCCGTGGGTGCTGCAAGCCCATTCTCTTGTCGCGAGTCCTCCGCAAACTCACGTCGAACCCATCCTTGCCGTCTAGATGTGTTCGGGAAGACCGAAGCGGCCGGGCAGCGCGGGGTCGGCGAAGAAGGTGATCTCGTCGACCTTGCTGCCGCTCAGGGTGAGCACCATCATGCCCCCGGGCTGCGAGCGCAGGTAGTAGCCGAAGGCCGGCTGGCCGTTGGCGCGCGTCGGGCGTAGCTGTAGCGGGGCCCCGCGAACCTCGGCGCGGTCGTCGAGGAACCCGCCGATCGCTTCGTGTCCGATGAGCTCGAGCGGTTGCGGCGGCATGGTCACACGAGCGTCGGAGCTCAGCAGAGTTAGGAGGCGCGCCGTGTCGCCGGCTTCGACGGCGTCGCTGAAGGTGGCGAGAAGGTTCCGTTCGGTCGGCGAGTCGGGCAGCGGCGCCTGCTCGCGTTCGACGGTGTACGAGTCGAGCGTTGCGCGTGCGCGTTGGAGCGCGGCCTTGACCGACTGCGGCGTCGTCTCGAGGATCGAGGCGGCTTCGTCGGTGTGGAAGCCGAGCACGTCGCGCAGCACGAGCGCTGCGCGCTGCTTTGCAGGCAGCTGCTGCAGCGCGACGATGAACGAGAGCTGGATCGCTTCGCGCTGCTCGTAGCGTGCTTCAGGTCCGGGAGCGGGATCCGGAAGCGCGCTGTCCGCGTAAGGCTCGAGCCAGCTGGGCTCGACGGCGCGGCGGGTTCTTGACGGTCTCATGGTGTTCTCCGTGGCGGGACGGCGCCCGCGTTCGCGAATTGCGTTGAGACTCCGGTTGGTTGCGATCCGGTAGAGCCAGGAGCGCAGCGACGCCCGCTCCTCGAAGCCGTCGAGCCCGCGCCAGGCGGCGAGCTGTGTTTCCTGGACGAGATCCTCGGCGTCCTGCACGGAGCCGAGTAGCCGGTAGCAATGCAGCTGAAGCTCGCGCCGGAACGGCTCGACCAGCGACGCGAACGCGCGCTCGTCGCCTCCCTTGGCCCGCTCGAGATCGACGGTCATCGCATCAATGACACCAGGTCCGTCGGAAACGGACCGGCGATCCGTTCCGCGGCGTCGCGGTGTCTTTGACATCGACACAACCGCGAATCGGAGATGAGCTGATGCAGAAGCAACGTTGGGTGCCCGCAAAGTGAGCAGCGCGCTCGCACGTGTGTTCGCCGTTTGGCGTACGGGCCTACCGAGGCCTGTCCTCGTTCTTCAGGGCGGGAACGCGCTCAACTACTTCGGCAGCGGACTGATCCTTCCCTTCGAGATCATCTACCTCCACGCGGTCCGCGGCTTCTCGACGGCGACCGCGGGGCTGGTGCTGGCGACGGTCATGGGCACGGCCGCAGTGGTAACGCTCCCTTCGGGTGCGCTCCTCGATCGTTTCAGTGCGAAACGGATCCTGATCGCGGGCAATGTTGTGAACGCACTCGGCTACGGGGGCTTGGCGTTTGTCGACCGTCCTTGGCAAGGCTTCGTCTGCTCGGCCGTCGGCGGTGCCGGCTTCGGATTCGTGGGAACCGCCGGCCAAGTCCTGACCTTGACCCTGGTCCCGGCGGAGCAGCGCGCCGCATCGACCGCGCTCCGACGAGTCGCAGGCAACTTCGGTCTCGGCCTCGGCGCGACGGTTGCGGGCTTCATCGTCGCGGCCACCCATCATCACCTCCAGGCGTTCCAGGGCCTCTACCTCTTCGACGCAGTCACGTTCGTCGTCTTCGCGCTGGTTGTGCTCGTCTGGATCCCGGATCCTGGCCTCGCGGATGCTCCGTCGGCGAGCGAGGGCGCACAGGGTTTCCGAGCTGTTGCTCGGGATCGGCTCTTGCTCGCCTTGATCGCGGGCAACCTCGCGCTTGTGATGATCGGCGGCGCGTTCTTCTCCAACATCCTGCCGCCGTTTGCGGAGGCGCATACACCTGTCGGGCCCGTTGGGATCGGTGTCGTCGTCTTCATCAACACCTTCTTCATCGTCGTAGCGCAGGTACCGGCGACACGGGTGGTGGCGCGGATGCGCCGCACTCACGCTTTGTTCGCCACCAGCGCCATATTCGCAGGCGGCCTGCTCGCGGTCCTGCTCGCAACGCTCACGCGCTCGACGCTCGCCGCTACCACCGTCTTGGCCGGCGTCGCGATCCTGATCGCGATCGCTGAGTGTGGCCAGTTCATCGTGCTCGGCCCGCTAGTCGCGGAAATCGCGCCGCCGCATCTGCTCGGCCGCTACATGTCGCTCTACCAGCTCAGCTTCATGGTCGGCGTGGCT
Organism: uncultured Actinomycetes bacterium; assembly: GCA_963742635.1. Lineage (GTDB taxonomy): Bacteria > Actinomycetota > Thermoleophilia > Gaiellales > Gaiellaceae > VAXT01. The sequence goes on along the minus strand of CAVUMW010000001.1, from coordinate 490,616 downwards.
CTCGGCCCCGCGGTCGGCGGCGTGCTGCTCGGAACGTCGCCCGACACCATCTGGTGGGGCGGCGCCCTGGCGCTGGCACTGACGGGAGCCGGCTTTCTTCGACTCGGAAATCGGATACCCGACCCCCTCTTGCCGACGAAATCCCCGCCGCTGCAGGCCGCGTCAGAGGCGACCTGATGCGCCGAGGGATGGCGGGGGCGGGGATCCTCTGACCGGGCGCCCATCGCAGTTACACAGCGCGGCGAAGCCGATGTCAAGGCGACGGTACGCAACGGCGAGGTACGCGTCTCGTGCCACGCCTATAACGCGCCGGCCGATGTCGTTCTAGCGGCGAGCGTGCTCGAACCGCTGATGGCGACGTGCGACCCGGGTGCGACCTTGCAGCGGCCAGAAGCACGAAAAGGCAAGAGACCTAGCTAGCAAGAGTCCTGCAAACAAGTGATTTCTCGCCTGCCCCGCTGACCCCCTCCTTACCCGCGATACAACACAGACAACGAGAAATCGCGATTAGCAGGTCTTTTAGAGCCCTCTGACGGACTCGAACCGTCGACCCCCTCCTTACCATCGAGGTCTGGGAAGGGAAGCAAGGGCAAGCCCGGGCCATCGCGGGCACGAAAATCCCGCAAGCCGAAGGGATCAGCCGAAAACAGGTGACCGCGCGTGGACGCAAGTGCCCGCGCTTGCGTTCCCTCCATGTTCCCTCGCCAGGAGTGCTGGCGACGGGTCAGTCCCTGGCCGGTCTATTCCTCGACGGAGAGCAGGTCGCCGGGCTGGCAGTCGAGTGCGTCGCACAGGGCGGTGAGCGTCGAGAAGCGAATCGCGCGAGCGCGGCCGTTCTTGAGGATCGAGAGGTTCACGATCGTGATGTCAACGAGGTCGGCGAGTTCGGTGAGGGTCATTCCTCGCTCCTCGAGGAGTTGGTCGAGATGGAGGACGACGCGGTGCGGAGAGGTCTGGTGCGGCATCTCAGATCGTTCCTTCGATGTCCTCGCGCAGCCGGAGGCCGTGCGCGAACACTTCGGCGAGCATGAACGCACCGAGGCCGGCGATGAGGAAGGCCCCGGGGATGGTGTAGCCGGCGGTGCCGAGGCCGGCGGACTGCGAAGCCGAGAGTCTGTCGAAGAGCTCCGCGCGGAGGCTCGTGTTGATCAGCTCGACGATCGGTGCGCCGATGACGAGCAGGACGCCGATTCCGCGCAGCCGCCGGGCGTTGTCGGGGCCGAACGGATCGCCCTTCTTGACGGAGCGTGCGATGCCGCGGAGGAGCCAGAGCACCGCGATGAAGAGGACGAGCTGCGTGACGTCGATCGCGGCCGCGAGCGCCTCTTGCGCGCCGGTCGGACTCTGCACCTGCACGGTGGTCGTGACCCAGCCGTCGTGGCGGAGTCCAGGCGGCAGGCGGACACGTCGCGGCGAAATCTGCAGCTTGACGGGGAGCGTTGCTCCGACGAGCATTTTGCCGCCTCGAGTTGCGCCGACCGCGGCGTTGGCGATCTGGAAAGCGCCGAAGGCTACGGCTGCGGCGATGAGCAGGTTCAGGAGGGCGTAGCCAACTGTGATGGCGCGAGAGTGACTCGGCGTGCTCACGGTAAAATCTCCTTATCGATAAACGATGCTGTCGATAAACGATAACATCGAAAATCGATAAGTCAACCACGCGCGCGGGATCGTCCTGCGCTCTGCCGGTTCCGACCGCTAGCCGCCTGCAAGGCGCAGACGGTGCTGTCGTGGTCAGGGCAAGAGTGGTCGCCGCGGCGGCGAAGGATGCGGCCAGGACAAGCCCAGTCCCGCGCACCAAGTCTCGGTCGCGGCATCCACTCGCGGGTCCCCGTGGCGCACTGCAGAGTTCAGGTGGCGGCGTGCGCGAGCGCCGAAGGGGTCTGACGGCCGACGATCGCGGGCGCCTCGTGGACGAGCTCGTCGTTCTCGAGGGCTTCGACCATGAAGAGGGCGAAGTCGACGCGGCGGGTGAGGTTGCTCTCGAGGATGGGGTCGCCGACGTGCCGGCTCCAGACGGGCAAGCCCTGGCTCTCGCCCTCCTCGAGGTCGCTGCCGCGCACGACCGTCCAGCGTGTGTCGCTCGCGAACACTCGCCGGCACGCCTCGACTTGGTCGTCGAGGTCGGCGAAACGAGCGAGACGCGCGAGCGGGCCACCGATCTTCACGAGCGCCTTGAGCTTCCACGAGTACACGTCCTGGCCATCGCGCGTGATGTGCCAGCCGCACGAGAAGACAAGCCGTGCGCCCGGAGGCGCGTAGTCGAGGACCGCCTGAGCCGTTCCGGTCGAGTAGCCGTGGACGCCGCGCGGCACGAGCACGACGAGCACGCCGTCGCACCCAGCGACCGCTCGTTCGATCACCGCGCGGTCGTCGGTCGCTCCCGGAACGACGGTGATGCGTCCCTTGAACGCGTCGAGCTTGCCGACACTCTCTTCCCGGCAGACGCCAACGACCTCGTAGTCGCGATCGAGCGCGTGCTGCACCATGTACTGCCCGAGCTTTCCGGAGGCTCCGACGATGCAGACCCTCATTGCGCTGTGCGGTCCTCCTCTGACTTGTGTGCCATGCGAGAACGTGCGGCCGAATGTCGATCGTAGTTCTCTGACGAGTTGTCTAGCCTGCTACGACACCTCCCTATCAAAGAGGGGGTCAAATGTTCCCTAATGTTCCCTTGGCGTTCCCTTAGGTGCCTGGTCAGGCAACAGAAATCGCCACAACTTCCCCGTTTGCAGGGGGTTTCCTAAGCCCTCTGACGGACTCGAACCGTCGACCCCCTCCTTACCATGGAGGTGCTCTACCAACTGAGCTAAGAGGGCGCGCGTCGCAGTTTAGCCACGCTCGGATCGAGCCTCAGGACCGGCGGCGCCGTCTCAGGAGCCAGCGCACGAGCTCGATGCCGCCGGCGATCGCGAACGCTGTCGTGAGGGCCAGGACGAGACCCCAGAAGCTCTCGAACGTCTTTCCCCCGTAGTAGCCGAGGAGCGCCGAGTAGGTGGCCCAGGCGAGTGTCGCAACCGCGTCGAATGCGATGAAGCGCCGCCATCGGTAGCCGAGCGTGCCCGCGCTGAGCGCGACCGCGGTGCGCCCACCGGGGATGAACCGTCCGACAACGATCAGCTCGCCGCCGCGCTCGCGAAGCTGCTCCTCGGCCCAGTCCATCCGGTGCCGCGCCGTCTCGCCGCTGAAGAATCGCTCGGTTGCCTGGGCGCCGAAGCGGTGGCCGATCAGGTACGCGAGGTTGTCGCCGATGAATGCTCCCGCCGCCGCGGCGGGAATGATCAGCCCCAGGCTGAGGTCGCCCGAGGCAGCCACGACGCCGGCTGTGATGACCGCCGTCTCGCTGGGAACGATCGGCACCAGCGCGTCCAGGAGCGCGAACACGAAGACGATCGCGTAGGCCCAGCCAGACGCGTCGGCGACCATTTGGGTGAACTCGTGGAACACGCGGTCTCAGCCGTAGCGTCGCACGGCCGCCAGGGTACGATCGCCGCGATGGCCTACGACGAGGAGCTCGCGGATCGGATCCGCGACCTGGTCGGAGACGAGCCCGGCCTGACCGAGCAGAAGATGTTCGGCGGGCTCGCCTTCCTGATCGGCGGCAACATGGCGATCGCGGCGAGCGGCCAGGGCGGGATCCTCGTTCGTGCAGATCCCGCGAAGTCCGACTCGCTCACATCGTCGACCAACGCCTACCTGATGGAAATGCGCGGGAAGCAGATGCCGGGCTGGCTCCGCGTCGACTCCGAGCACGTCGGAACCGACCAGCAGCTGGCGAACTGGGTCGAGGTCGGCACGGGCTACGCCCGCACGCTGCCGGTGAAGAGCTAGTCGACCCAGCCGAGCGCGCCGCAATAGAGCCAGGCGGCGAACGCGTCCGGCAGCTCGCCCCATTCGCGGAGGGCGTCGAGCAGGGCGTCGAGCTCGTCGCGGGTCGCCCAGCCCTCGTCGACGATCACCTTCGTCATGTCCGGAGCGCTGAACAGGCCGACCGCGAACTCGGCGAACCAGCGAGTCCGCTCGAGGTCGCCGTACACCTCCGGCGCGTGGGCGATCCCCTGCGTCCGCGCGAAGCCGGCCTCGAGCATCAGGGTGCGCAGGTGGCGCGAGTAGCGCGCGTTGCCGCCTTCGTGCGCAACTGCCTGCTCGAAGAGGCGCGGTCCGAGCTGGAGCTCCGGGCGGTCCGGGGACATCACGACCGTGGCGAGATCGTCGTCGCTCACCGCTGCGAGGCCGCCGGGGCGCAGGACGCGCTTGAACTCGATCAACGCACGGCGCGGCTCGCGGAGGTAGAAGAGGACGGCGTTCGCATAGAGGACGTCGAACGAGACGTCTTCGAAGGGCAGCTCGTAGACCGAACCCGTCGCGAACTCGGCGTTCTCGATCCCGCGCTGCGCGGCCGTGGAGCGGGCGACCTCGATCTGCTCGGGGTCGACGTCGATTCCGAAGATGCGCCCCGGGGCGATCGTGGGCGCGAGGTCGAGCGCGATGCTCCCGACCCCGCAGCCGGCGTCGAGCACGTCGAGGCCCGGCTTGAGGTGGGGCAGGAGGAACGGAAGGAAGGTCCGGGCATCCCGCATCCCGACGTACCGCTGCTGGACGCTTTCCTCGATGACGTAGCGCTCGATGCTCCAAGCCTACGTCGGAGTGTGAGGTCAGAACTGCCCGGCGGTCCAGACTCGCTCGTGGAGGCTCGCGGCGAGCGGTTGGAACTGTGTGACGAAGTGCTCTTTCGCGGTCGTGGCGCGCTGGTCGGAGGCCTGCGCCAGGACAAAGCTCTGATTCGCCGGCAACGGGCACTGCGTGCTCGTCAAGAACCCATCCCGGTAGTGGCGATCGGCCTCGACCGAGTTCTGCAGGGCTTGTTGCAGCAGCGTCACCATCCTGTCGGTCGCGGGGGTCGGGCCGGAGAAGCTCGCGAGCTGCTGGAGGATGCTCTGGCGGTTGTCTGCGACGCTGCCGATCCGGCGGGCCACCACTGCGTTCGGGACCTTGCAGGCGCGACCGGCGCTGATCGCGGCGGCGATCTCGCGGCGCCCGGCGGCCGACTGCGTGAGCACGTTTTCGATACGGTCGACGAACGGACGCAGGTCGGTCGCGTTGTCGCCAGAGCTCGAATCTCGCGTTGCCCAGATGGCGGCTGCCGCTGCCGCGACCGCCAGCAGGACGACGACCGCGACCGCCCATTGCCAGCGCCTCCTTCTCCGCGGAAGAGCTTCTGTCGCATCGACACGGGTCGGACGCTCTGCAGGAACGGCCACGGTCTCGGCGGCGCCGCCTGCGATCGCGGCGCGTAGATCGCTCGTGAGCGCGCCGGCAGTCGGATAGCGCTCGTCGCGCTCCTTGGCCATCGCCCGCGCAAAGACGCCGTCGAGGTCCGACGCCAGCGACGGCGGCGGCTCGTTGAGATGCGCCTGCAGCACGGCGACCTCGCTCTCGCGCGCGTAGGGCGGCTCGCCCGACAGGCAGTGGTAGAGCACGCAGCCGAAGGAGTAGACGTCGGCCCGCCCGTCGAGCGGCTCCCCGCGGATCTGCTCGGGGCTGCAGTAGTCGATCGTGCCGAGAAACGAGCCCGCGTGCGTCATGTCCCGAGAGCTCGTGCGCTTGGCGAGACCGAAGTCGCACAGGTACGCGTGCCGGCCGGCCTCGGCGAGCAGGATGTTCGCGGGCTTGAGGTCCCGATGGACGAGCGCTTCTGCGTGCGCGGCGTCGAGCGCGCCGCCGATCTGCTCGGCGATTCGCAACGTGTCTCCCCGGGACAGCGGGTCGCTCTTGCGGATCAGGCCCTGCAGGCTCGGGCCGTCCACGTAGCGCATCGCGAGGTAGAGGACGCCGTCGACCTCGTCCGCGTCGTAGATCGGGATCACGTGCGGGTGGTCGAGCGACGCGGCGAGCTGGGACTCGCGCAGGAACCGGGCGCGAAAGCCGGGATCGTCGGCGTACGCGGGAGAGATCACCTTCAGCGCAACGCGCCGTTCGAGCCGCGCGTGCCGCGCGAGGAAGACGGTTCCCATGCCGCCCTGCCCGAGAACGGACTCGATCGTGTACGGGCCGAACTCGTCGCCGACGTTCACGGGCACGTGCGCAGCCGGTAGCCGAGGCCGCGCTCGTTCTCGATCAGATGCCCGGCCTCGTACGGCTCGAGCTCCTTGCGAAGCTCCCAGACGATCTTCGCGAGCTCCTCGCGCGAGTGCATCGGCTCGTCGCCCCAGACAGCGTCCATCAACTCGGCGTGCGTGCACAACGCCGGCGAGCGCTCGGCCATGTAGGCGACGAGCTTGTGCGCCTGAGCGCGGATGTGCAGCTCGTGCCGCTCACCGCGGCTGACGAGGACGAGACGAGCTTCGTCCGCGTCGTAGCTCAGGCATTCCTCTGACGCTTCCGGGCTCTCCACTGCACGAGTCGCCTGGGAGTCCGCGGTCGTCTCGTACTCGAGCTCGAAGTAGCGGGCTCCGTCCTGATGGTCCATCAAGCCGAGGATGCAGACGACGTCCCCGCTGCGAAGAGGCAGACGGCCCTCCACGCGCTTCAGCTCACCCGCCCGGCGGACGAACGTCCCGTTGACGCTGCCGCCGTCGACGATCGTCCAGGTGCTGCCCGAGCGCTCGAACGCGCAGTGCTCTCCCCGCGTGACGAGGTGCTCGGGGTCGGGCTCGAGCGCGATGTCGTTCAGCTCCGGAAGCCGGCCCACGGTGACGCGATCGCCCGCGAGCTCGAGCCGCTCGGGGTCGGCGGCGTCGGGCGCCGAGACAAACACGGTTGCGACAGAGCGAGATTCCATCGATCGCCTATCTCATGTCCATGGATTGACGCAATCGTCGCTCGCAGACTACGCCGCAGGCAAGAGGTTCAGATCGAGACCTACGCCGACGCTCGCGTCGCGGGCGACCCGCGTGGTGCCCAGGATCGGCTTTCAGCGGTTGAGGCGAGTTCCATGTAGGGCCCATCTCGCGCCCATGGATCGCCCTCCTTCTCCCGCGCACACTCGAGCGCATGGCCACAAGCGGAGGAGAAATCATGAAAAAGACCCTCGGACTCGCAGCACTGATCGGAGCGATCGTGACCATCGGAATCGGGTCGTCGGCCGCTCTCGGTACCACGCCCCCTTCGACAACGCGCGTGAGCGTCTCGAGCAGCGGCGCGCAGGGGGACTACTCCAGCTTCGCGACAGGCATCAGCGCCAGAGGCCGGTACGTGTCGTTCAGCTCGGACGCGACCACCCTGGTCAAAGGCGATACCAACGGGAAGCGGGACGCGTTCGTCCACGACAGCCTGACGGGTAAGACGACGCGAGTCAGCGTCAGCAGCACCGGCGCGGAATCTCACTGCTCCGACCCGTTCGGTTGCTCGAGCGCCGCGGGAATCACTGGCGACGGGCGTTACGTCGCGATCGTGTCCGATGCATCCGACCTCGTCCCCGGCGACACGAACGAGGCCTCGGACGTCTTCATCCACGATCGCCGGACGGGCGAGACGACGCGGGTCAGCATCAGCGACCGCGGCTTGCAGGGAAACGGAGGCATCGGAGACGCGGCGATCAGCCGCGATGGCCGCTACGTCGCCTTCACGTCCGATGCATCGAATCTCGTCGCCGGCGACACGAACGGCGCTGCCGACGTCTTCGTTCGCGACCTGCGAGCCGGCCGGACGACGCGGGTCGATGTCGACAACCACGGACGACAGACCAACCGCGGCAGCTACAGCTGGGACCCCGCCCTCAGCGCGCACGGCCGCTATATCGCCTTCACTTCCAGCGCGTCGAACCTGGTCGCGCACGACACCAACAACCTGGCCGATGTCTTCGTTCGCGACCTCCGCACCGGTCGCACGACCAGGGTCAGCGTGAGCAGCCGCGGCCGGCAGGCCGGCGGGGACCGCTCGCGCAACGGCAGCAACGCCCCGTCGATCAGCGCGAACGGCCGATATGTCGCCTTCCACTCGGCGACCTCCAATCTCGTTCGCGGCGACACGAACCGCGCGTTCGACATCTTCGTGCGCGACCGCAAGACGCACCAGACGCGGCGTGTCAGCGTCAGCGACCGAGGCCTGCAGGCGAATGCCGAGAGCTTCGGTCCGCCGAGCATCAGCCCAGACGGCCGCTACGTGGCGTTCGGATCGCTCGCGTCGAACCTCGTTGCCGGCGACGCCAACGACACCACTGACGTCTTCGTGTACGACCGGCGCACGGGCGGAGTGATCCTGGCCAGTCGCAACACGCGCGGGGAGCAGGGCAACGACGGCAGCGCGAACGCGGTCGGGGCTTTCAGCGCGGACAACGCGTTCCTCGCGTTCTCCTCGTGGTCGTCGAATCTCGTCGACGGCGACACCAACGGCGGGCCGGACGCATTTGTACGGAGGCTCTCGTGAGGATCGCACTCCTTCTCACGACGCTCGTCGTGGTCGGTTCCGCCGGCGCTGCGGGAACTCCGGGCTCGTCGCCGAGCTTCAAGGTGTCGAGAGAGTTCGACCTCTCGGCCAAGAGCGCCCAGTCCGTGGCCCTCGCAGACCTGAACGGCGACGGCAAGCTCGACGTCGTCGCCGTGCATGGTGCCGACTTTCCTCCACAGCTCCGAGCCCTGCGTGCCGTCTCGGTCCTGCTGGGCCGCGGGGACGGCAGGCTCGGGCCCTCCCACAGCTATGAGATCGGACAGCCGGGCGACGAGCTGGGCGCGTGGTCGATCGCGACCGGCGACCTGACAGGTGACGGCAAGCCCGATGTTGCGACCGGAAACATCGGCGCGAAATCGGTCTCGGTCCTCGTCAACAGCGGGCACGGCACCCTCGAGCCACCGGTGAACTACTCGATCAACCGCGAGCCCTCGGACATTGCGATCGCGGACCTGAACGGGGACGGGAAGCTGGACATCGCGACCGGGAACCCGAACACGGTCTCGGTGCTCTTGAACTCGGGTGACGGCACGTTCGGCGAGACGCACGAGTACCCGGGCGGACGGGGCACCTGGGCATTTGCCGTGGGAGACCTGAGCGGCGACGGCCGGCCCGACATCGCGACCGCGAACAACGGCCGAAGCTCGATCAGCGTGCTCGTCAACCGCGGCGACGGCAGTTTCGGCACGGCAGTCGAGTACCAGACAGACCTTGGCCCGAGGACGATCGCGATCGGAGACGTGAACCGTGACCACAAGGCCGACGTGGTGACCGGGGACGGCAGCTCGGATCCGAGCGGGGAAACCGACTGGATCGACAGCATCTCCGTGTTCCTCGGCAAAGGCGACGGCGCGCTCCGACCGAACCGGCCCTACAGACCCAGAAGTCGGTACTCATTGTCCAGCCGCCAGTTCATCACCCTCCGCATCGGCGACGTCAACGGAGACCGCAAGCCCGACCTCGTGACCGCCGACACCGGCGATGCCTGGTCGATGTCCGTGTTCGTGAACGGAGGCAAGGGAACCTTCCGCCATGTCTTCGACTACGGCCGCAGGGACTACACGAGCGAGGACGTCGGGCTCGGTTCCGAGGTGGTTGCACTCGGCGATCTGAACAACGATCGCAAGCTCGACGTCGTGGAGACCAGGTGGGACGAGGTTTCGGTGTTCGTCAACGCGCCCGGCCTTTGCACCGTGCCCGATGTAACAACGCGCAAGCTCGCCGACGCGAAGCGAGTGCTCGCGGCGAGGCACTGCCGGGTCGGAAAGCTCAGGTGGCGCAAGGGCGGCGTCGCCGGCGTGGTCTGGTCGCAGCGGCCGGACCCGGGGGCGGTCCTCCCGAAGCCCGGCCAGGTCAATCTCGTGCTCAGCCGCGGTGCGCGATGAGCTTCCATGAGCCTTCCAGCTTGCGCCCATGGAATCGCAGGCTCCCCGTGAGCAGGCTTGCTGCCATGAAGCGTCTCCTCCTCCTCAGCACCCTGGTCGTCCTGACAGGCGCGGCGCCGGCGGTGGGCGTTCGGGCGTCGGCGACCACGATCGAGCGCGCGGCGTCCCAAGCCGACGGAGTCGTCGTCTTCGCGAGCACCCGTGACGGCGACTCCGACATCTACGCGGTGAACCCGGACGGGACCGGGCTCACGCAGCTCGCGAACGCGCCGGACGAGGACTCCGAGCCGCTTCCGTCGCCCGACGGCCGGCACATCCTGTTCCAGGGCGGGGACGGCGCCATGGTCATGGAGGCCGACGGAAGCGGCCGTCGGTCGCTCCGCGGTTGCTCGTTCACGCCGGAGGCGTGGTCGCCGGACTCGAGGCACGTCGTCTGCTCCGACTACGAGCAGGGGCTGGTCGTCCTGGACACGGTGGACGGAACGTCTACGCAGATCGCCGAGAGCGGGGAGATGTCCAGCTGGTCCCCCGACGGGACGACGATCGTGTTCATCGACGAGAACAAGCTGTTCGCGATCCCCGCCGCGGGCGGCACCAGGCGCCGGCTCGGCATCCACAAGGCAGAGGAATTCGCCGCTCCGACGTGGTCCCCGGACTCGCGGCGGGTCGCGTACGTCTCTCCCGTCACCGACGATCGCGAGGCGCTCTGGACGATCGGTGCCAACGGATCAGGAGGCCGGCGCCTGGCGCAGAACGTCGACGAGTGGAGCCCCAGCTGGTCTCCGGACGGCTCTCGCATCGCCTTCGTCAAGAGCCTCGCGCACGACGTCGGCGCCGTCTTCGTGGTTCGCGCCGACGGGACCCATGTCCATCGGGTCAGTGCCAGCCGGGGCGGGGAGTCGGCCCGCCAGCCGTCCTGGTCGGCCGACGGACGGCTCGTGTTCTACATCCGTGGCCGCTTCCGTGAGGCCGAGACGGACATCTTCGCCGTGGCGCCGACCGGGCGGGGAGGACGGGCACTCACGCACCCGTTTCCGGCAGGTGGATCGAATTACGACCCACAGTGGCTGGTCGGGCCTCGGCTGTCGGGCGGCGAGCAGCTTCCTCCCACCGTGGCTGTCCGGTTCAAGCGAAAGCTCACGTTCGCAACCCCGATCGCGGGCGTCGCCGCCGACGGCACGCGGGCGGTCCCGACGCTCGGGATCGAGCCGCATCCGGCGCTCACCGTCTGGGATGCGGCCACGGGCCGCGTCACACGCGGACCGGTTCCTTGCGGCAGCTTGCACGGACCGGGCTTTCTTGCGCTCGCAGGCGACCGCATCGCCTGGACCTGCTCGGAGGCCGGAAACACGTACTACGCGGTCGGGCTGTCGGCGTACCGCATCGGTGATCGCCGCGCGAAGGGCGTCGCCTCGGCCGCCGGCGACCCGCACGAGGGGGGCGACGACATCGTGAACGTGGTCGGCGGCGGCGGCACGATCGCCTTCTCGACCGCGCATCGGGGCGGGGCGCACGAGAGCACCGATCCGTGGCTGGTCCTTGCGCGCAAGGCGAAGAAGTGCCCGGGCTCCAGCTATTACCACTCGCGCGCCGTCTGTCGTCCACTCGGGAGCGGTCGCGGGGTCACGACGGCCGTCGACGCCGGAAGGGTGGTCACGGTCGCCCCCAACGGGCTCGTACAGCTCCTGTCCACCAGGGGCGGCGTGCTCCGAACCTGGAACGTCGGCGATCGGATCGTCACGGCTCGTCTTCGTGCCAACACGCTCGCCGTTCAGCACGGGGAGACCGTGGACACCTACAACGCGAGGACCGGGACGAAGATCCAGACCCGCAGTCTTCTGACGGACGGCGGGCCAAGGCCATTCTTGCTCGACGTCCAGGGAGACCTCGTCGCGTATGCGACCGGCGGCGCGATTCATCTCCTTCGGCTCTCGGACGGCCGCGACAGGGCGCTTCGTCTGCCCGGCGCCGCGCCTTCGCTGGACGCCCACCTCGGGCCTGCCGGCTTGTTCGTGAGCTGGAACAAGATGTACGACCGCCGGCCCGGCCGCCTGGCTTTCGCTCCGATGCGGGCCGTCAGGCGAGCAATCGGATGAGGACAGCATGAGGTGCGAACCCCACGCTCGCGGCGCGCTCTGGAGAGGACGGCTAGAGCGTCGAGATCGTCAGCAGCGCGAGCCCGTAGCCGGGGAAGTGCAGCGTCACGGGTGAAACCGGGGGCAGGCTCACCGTCGTCGGGCCGGTCAGCGGCGACGTGTTGACGTCGATCTGCTGGAGCGTGATCGCGGTCGGCGTGATTCCGTCGAGGATGACGTCGATGTCCAGCGGAAGGCCGTGCCCTCCGCGAGGCTGAGCGGTATCGATCTTGCGGTCCGCGACGAGGACCGTGATCTCGCCGCTCGGCTTGCGCGCGGCCGTGACCTCGATCTGGTGCGTGTCCGCTGAGGTCGCGCTCAGTCGCTGGCTGCTCGTCGGGAAGCCGGCGTTCAGCGTCTTGACGATCCAGTACGGCAGGAAGGGGTTGCCGGTGTCGTAGTCGAGGAGGCCGAACTGCGGGCTCTCCACGATGTTGTAGTGGTCGAGCATGGCCACGTTGACGGGCGCCAGCTCCGTGTACGCGGAGGCCCACCAGGCGGCGGCGAACTCGTTCCACGGGCGGTGGTGCGTGTCCTCGCCCCAGTCCGCGTTGACGTTGATCTCGGTGATCCACAGCGGCTTCGACGGGTAGTGCTGGTGGATGCTGCTCGCCGAGCTCTTGATGTCCGGGATCCCGCCCGCGCCCGTGTTGTCGCCGTCGAAGATCCACTTGTCGGTGACGGTGTTGTCCCAGTAGCCGTAGCCGTGGAACGAGATCGCGTACGGCAGCACGGTCGCGCCCTTGCATGAGCGTGTCGACGTACTCGTTGCCCGACTGGCCGGAGCCGAACTGGCCGCCCGCGGTCGCCGGGCCGACGAACTTGAGCGTCGGGTCGACGGCGAGCATCGCCGGGACGACGGCGTTCCACATGGTCAGGAACTCGTCCGGCGTCAGCGCGACGCCCGTGTCCGGCACGCACGGCGTTTCGTTCGACAGGTCCGGCTCGTTCCAGGGCTCCCAGTAGTCGATCCGGTTCGACGTCCCGGCCGGGTTGTTGATCACCAGGCCGGTCTCGGTCGTCATGTGGCCGAGGTTGTAGTAGGAGACGAGGCGCGCCATGTACTGGGCGTACGTCTGGAACGTGAGGTCCTGGACGTGTCCCGGGTCGCCGTAGTGTGAGCACGTCCACATCCAGTCCGGCGCGAACTTGATGTTCATCACCGGGCGCTCGCCCGTGACGGTCACGTCGTTGACGAGGACGTCGAGGTTCGCGAACGACCACTGGTTGTACTGGATCTCCGGCATCGCCGGGTAGCCGCCGTCGTCGCCGACGTGGATGCGGACGAGCGGCAGGTGGAGCGCGTTGAAGTTCTGCTTCGTGTTCTGGTTGTCGTCGATCAGCCCGGTGAAGACGTTGTTCGAGGTGATCTGGGACGAGAGGTCGCCGAGGGTCGTGTTGGTCACCGTGACGGTGCTAGGTGGCGGTGGCGGTGGGGGGGCGGTGGCGGTGGCGGCGGAGGCGGTGGGGGCGGAGGAGGAGGAGGCGGTGGGGGCGGAGGAGGTGGTGGCGGTGGCGGCGGCGGTGGTGGAGGTGGTGGAGGCGGTGGCGGTGGCGGAGGGCGGTGGGGGGGAGGCGGAGCTGGTGGCGGGCGGCGGGCCCGGAGGCGGTGGTGGCGGCGGAGCTGGTGGCGGGGGTGGCCCCGCAGGCGGCGGAGGCGGTGCCGGCGGCACGTCCTGGGTCACCGTGACCGTGGCGGGGGACATGGCCTGACCGGCTCCGGAGCGGTTCCAGGCCCGGACCGCCACGCGAATGCGGGCCCGGAGGTCGCGCATTCGAAGCGTGTACCTCGCCGATCTCGCGTGCGGAATCGACCGGCATTTCTTTCCGGCCGCGTTGCAGGCGAGCCACCTGAAGCTGTAGCCGCGCGGGTGGCGCGTCCACCGTCCATGGCTGGCGACGAGCGTTCGGCCCACGAAGGGCGATCCCGAGACGCGGGGCAGGGCGCGGTTCTTCGGCGCGTGGCTGACCTTCGCCGCGCCGGTGCCCGCGCCGAGCAGGAGCCCGAGGAGGGCAAGGGCGGTGATGAGCGGGGCGACGTGGCGGCGTCGGTTCATGAGCGGGCCGGGTTGGCCGACGGGGAAGCGTAGACGTACGAAGAGGTGATCGACCGTCCGCATGCGTCGTGGCATGGCTCGAACGGGGGAAGGAGGGTCACTCGGAGCGCTCCTTCGATCGGGAGCCCGGGTCCAAGCTCGCTCGGTGTGTCGGCCGCACGCACACTCGAGTGCGGAAGCTTACAAAGGCCTCAGGAAGGTGCCAACATGACGCCGTTTCTGCTTGTCGTTGACTGTCGCAACGGCGCTCCCGCCGCCGTGGCGGCGTAGATTGGTGTTGCCATGTCGAGCTGGTACGACGCTTGGGCGGACCGATACGCGGAGTCGTCGAATGGCGAGAGCGCTGACGTTCCGTTCTACGTCGGGCTTGCCCGTGAGGCTGACGGGCCACTGGTCGAGCTTGCCATTGGTACCGGGCGAGTTGCGATTCCGGTCGCTCAGGCAACCGGGCAGGCTTGTGGTCGGGATTGACTCTTCGCGCGCGATGCTTGCGCAGGCACGACTGCGCGCGGCTGAGCAGGGAGTCGAGCTCGACCTGCGCGAAGGCGACATACGGGAGCTTGAACTCGAGGAACCCGCGGCGTTGATCTACTGCCCCGGCCGGTCTCTTCTGCATCTGCGCACGTGGGCCGATCGTCGCCGCTGCTTCGAGCGGGTCGCGGCCGTCGCTGCTGCCTAACGGCCGCTTCGCCTGGAACGCATTCGCCTTCGACCGTCACATTGCATCCGCCATAGACGGGCAGCACGCCGACGCGAACCCCCGGGTACCGGTGCCGCACACGAACCACTACAGCGTCAGCGATAACCGAGTCGACATCACCTTGGACGACGGTGGAACCGGCTCGCTCTGGTGGGCAACCAAGAACGAATGGCTGGGGCTCCTCGACGTCGCAGGCCTGCGCCTCGAAGCTCTCGATGGCGGATTCGCCGGCGAACCGCTCGACGACGGCAGCCGTGAGTACGTCTTCGTGGCTCGTCGGTAAGCGCTCAGCCTGGCCGTCACGACAGCCAGCGGACATTCCCGCACACTGGCGCAGCCAAGCGATCCGTCCGCCGCGGTTGGAAAACGTTCGCCGCACCGGGACGGCGTTGCCCTTCTTGCGCCCCGCTGCGCTTCTCTGCGCCAACACCCGTACTTTGATGGGGGAGAGAGGATTCGAACCTCTGAAGGCTGAGCCAACGGGTTTACAGCCCGTCCCCTTTGGCCACTCGGGAACTCCCCCAAAGAGGGTCAGCATTGTAGCCTCGTGGTCGTGGAGCGCTTCGACGTCCTCGTCGTCGGCGCGGGGCCGGCGGGATCGACGGCTGCTTATCGTCTCGCAGCCGATGGCGCGCGCGTCTTGCTGGCCGACAAGGCCACGTTTCCGCGCGACAAGCCCTGCGGGGGCGGGCTCACGATGCGGGCCGTCCGCCAGCTCCCGTTCTCGGTCGAGCCGGTGGTCGAGGACCGCACGATGCGAGTCCGGTTCGGCCTCGACTTCACGCGCCGGTTCGAGCGCACGCTCGACGAGCCGCTCGTCCTCATGACCCAGCGGATCCGGCTCGACGCCTACCTCGTCGAACAGGCCGTCCGCGCGGGCGCTGAGTTTCGCGACGGCGTCAAGGTGACCGATCTCGTGCTCGAGGGCGGCGGCGTCGAGGCGAGGGTCGACGGCTCGCCGATCGCCGCCGACCATGCGCTGCTCGCGGACGGCGCCAACGGAGTCTCCGCGCGTGCGGTCGGCCTCGACGGCGGACGGGAGCACGGTGTGGCGCTCGAGGCGAACGTGCCGTACGGAGCCGTTCGAGAAGAGGACTACCGCGGCCTGCTCTGCCTGGAGCTGGCCAACGTTCCCGGCGGGTACGGCTGGGTCTTCCCCAAGGGCGACCACGTCAACGTCGGAGTCGGCGGCTGGGAGCGAGAAGGCCCGCGGCTGCGGCAGCACCTGCTGCGCTTCTGCCGCGAGTACGGGATTCCCGAGTCGAGCCTCGAGGACGTCCGCGGCTACCGGCTCCCGCTGGTCCAGCCGCGGGCACGGCTCGCGAAGGGACGCGTGGCGCTGCTCGGAGACGCTGCCGGGCTCGTCGACCCGCTCTCGGGCGACGGCATCTACGAGGCGTTCCTCTCGGCGAAGTTGGCGACCGAAGCCGTGCTGGCCGGCAACCTCGAGGGCTACGAACGCGAGTTGCGGCGAACGCTGTCCTCGCAGCTGTCCGCGGCGTGGGGCGCCAAGGTCGCGCTCGACCGCTTCCCGCGGCTCACGTACGCCGTCGTCCGGACGCCGTTCCTCTGGAACGCCGTCGTGTCGCTGATCGGCGGCGACGTCCCGAGCCCGAGCGCGATGCGCGGCCTCCGTCGTGTCTCGATGCGAGCTGTCGAGGCGATCGCCCGTGCGGCCGGCAACCCGGGCAAGGCATACCGCGCGATCGAGACCTAGGACCCGCTCAACTCGGGTCGACGGTGAGCCGATAGGACGAACCGATGGGCTCCGCCATGGCCGCACTCGCTCTCGCTCCCGGTCTCGCGCTCGGGAGTTTCCTGAACGTCGTCGCGGCGCGCGTGCCGCTCAAGCGCTCGCTCGTCCGGCCCGGCTCGGCCTGCATGTCCTGCAAGGCCCCGATCGTCTGGTACGACAACATCCCGCTCGTCTCGTACTTCGCACTGCGCGGGAAGTGCCGGAACTGCGGCGCGCGGATCGGTCTCGTGTACCCGGCCGTCGAGATTGCGGCCGCACTGCTCGTGGCCGCGTGCGTGCTCGTGTTCGGCCTGACGTTCTACGCGGCGATCGCGGCGTTCTTCTGCTGCGTGCTCGTCGCCATCTCGGCGATCGACATCGAGCACCGGATCGTGCCCGACCGCATCGTGCTGCCCGCGACGGTGATCGTGCTCGTCGCGCAGACGGTGCGCGATCCGAGCCTCGAATGGGCGCTCGCCGCGTTCGGCGCCGCGCTCTTCCTGCTCGTCGCCGCCGTCGTCTACCCGGCCGGGATGGGGATGGGTGACGTCAAGCTCGCGCTCCTGATGGGCGCTGCGCTCGGGAGGGTCGTTCCGGTCGCGCTGATCCTCGGCATGGTCATCGCCGTCATCCCGGGGCTGTACCTGATGGTGCGCCACGGACGGGCGGCGCGGAAGATGGGGATCCCGTTCGCGCCGTTCCTGGCTCTGGGCTCGGTGATCGCCCTGTTCGCGGGCGAGTGGCTGCTCGACGCGTATCTGGGCGTCTTGCGGTCCTAAAGCGCAAGTCCGGGCTGCCGATACCCCTTTTGCGGCATGAACGGCAGCGGCCATCCAAATGGCGTACCTCGTTCGAGCGATGACGGGCGCTCGTCGAGCGCCGATACGAACAGTTCAACGACCTATCACCCCGCTTCGAGCGGGTCAGGCGGCGGCGTCACGCCCGAGCTCGTTCTCGTAGACCCCGAGCTCGCCCAGGCGCAGCGGCACACGAGAAATAGAAAGGCGGCCATGTCCTCAACAGAACCGGCGAACACGTTTCCTGAACTGGCGCAGCCTGCGCCCACACCTGTCCCCAGCCCGCACAAACCGTCACCGGAGGCTGCGCAGCCGTCGATGCTCGACGTGCCGCTCGGCACGCTGATCTTCCGCGCCGGCCTCCTCGGCGAGGCGCAGCTCGAGGACGCGCTCCAGGAGGGCATGCGCACCGGCAAGCGCCTCGGCGAGGTGCTGCTCGAGCGCGGTTGGCTCAACGAGCGAGATCTCGGCCAGATGCTGGCCGGGCAGAAGGGCCTCCCGTTCGTCGACGTCGCCGTGAGCGACGTCGAGACCGAGGCGCTCGAGGCGCTCGACCAGGACGATGCTCGGCGCCAGGTCGCGCTTCCGCTCTTCTACGAGGACGGCCAGCTCGTGATCGCGGTCGGCGACCCGTCCAACGAGCTCGTCCTCGAGAGCCTGCGCCGCGAGCTCCAGACGGACTTCCAGCTCGTCGTCGCACCCCACGGTCAGCTGCTGCAGGTGATCGACGAGGCGTACTCGCGTCCAGCGCCGGCTCCGCAGCTCGAGGGCGTGCTCTTTCCCGATCTCGTGCCGCCCGCACAGGATGAGGGTTCCGCTGAGCTGCACGCCGAGCCCGAGCCTGAGGCAGAGATACGGCCCGAGCCTGAGCTCGAGGCCGAGGTAGAGCCCGAGCCGCAGCCGGATCTCGGGTTTGCACCCGCGCTCGAGCCCGAGCTCGAGATCACGCCTGCGCCCGAGCCCGAGCCACAGGCCGAAGCGGCCCCGGAGCTCGAAACGCCGTCCGAGCCGGAGCCCGCGCCGGAGCCGGAGGAGAAGCCGTTCGCGGGCTCGACGCCGACGCTGCTCTCGAGAATGCTGTTCCCGAGCGTGCGACACGCTGCTCAGGAGGCCGAGCCGGTCACGGTCGAGGAACCGGAAGACGCCGCGGCCGAGCAGCCGGTGGAAGCCGCTCCTGAGCAATCCGAGCCGTCCGCGCCAGAGCAGCCCGAGACGCCTGCGCCGGCCGGGGAGGACCTCGCCGAGCTCGAGGTGCCCGCAGTCCCGGAGATGCCGATCCCGTCCTTCGAGCAGCAGCAGGTCGCCGAGACCGAGCCCGCTGCTCCGGAAGACGTCTCCGAGCCTGCCACTCCGCAAGAGGCCCCCGAGTCTGCTGCTCCGGCAGAGGCCCCTGAGCCTGCTGCTCCGGAAGAGGCCCCCGAGGCCTGCTGCTCCGGTAGAGGCCCCCGAGGCTGCTGCTCCGGAAGAGGCTCCTGAGCCCGCTGCTCCGGAAGAGGCCCCCGAGGCTGCTGCTCCGGAAGAGGCTCCTGAGCCTGCTGCTCCGGAAGAGGCCCCCGAGCCTGCAGCCGAGCAGCCCGTCGAGGATGCACAGCCGTCGACGCACCTCGTGGTCGTCCGCCTGCGCGAGGGCGAGGCGCTCCGGATCGGCGAGCACGGCACTGCCGCCGAGGCGTCCGCCCAGGCCGCCGACGCGGTCGCCCAGATCTCGGCAGCCGCGAAAGACGGCACCTGGCCGCTGTTCTCCGGCCGCTACCTCAGCCCGGACACGATCGTCTCGGTCGACCTGCTCGAAGAGTCACCAGACGCCTAGCTTCTCCAGACATGTCCCAGTGCCTGGCACTGGGACATGTCCTCAACAGCGCTGTCCGGCGTCTGACACCGGACGTGGCCGTTTCGGCTACTGGCTCTGGTGGACGAAGCTGACGTCGTGGCCGCGCCGGTTCGCGGCCTCCAGCTCGCGCTCGTCGAGCGCGCCGATCCGCAGCAGCAGGTCGAACTCGTCGCGCAGGTGCGTCCCCATCATCTCGGGCCCGTCGGTGGCGATCGTGAACGGCACCTCGGCGGCGGTCAGCGCGCGGAATGTGTCGCGCACCGCATCTTCGTCGGCCAGCGCCTTCGTCAGCAGGTTCGACGTCGGGCACACCTCGAGCGTGATCTGCCGGTCGCGGAGATCGGCGAGCAGCGTCTCGTCCTGAGCCGCGAGGATCCCGTGCCCGATCCGCTCCGGGCGAAGCGAATCGACGACGTCGCGGATCTCGGCGATTCCGTGGTCGCCGCCCTCCTCGCCGACGTGGATCGTCACCCCGAGACCCGCCGAGCGAGCCTGCTCGACTAGCGGCGCGAGCTCACCGTAGGGATACGGCCCGTCCGCCACAGGGCGCGGCCCGGCGATGTCGATGCCCACGATCCCGCGCGGCGCGTACCGGATCGCCTTCTCCACGATGATCGCGTTCTGCCGCTCGGTGAACGTCCTGTCCATCATCAGGATCAGCCCGGCGCGCACCTGCGGGTACTCGAGGCTCGCACGGTCGAGCCCGCGGACGGCCGCCATGATGATGTGGTCGAGGTCGCGCTCGCCCCCGCGATTCCGCTTCATCGGGTTGAAGCGCAGCTCGAGCGTCGTGATTCCCTGTGAGCGGTAGGCGCCCCCGATCGCCGCGTGCACCGAGCGCTCGACCGCGAGCGGGCTCGACTGGATCAGCTCGGTCCAGCGGTAGATCTCGTCCAGCGCGTCGAGGTCCTGGACGCCCTGCGGATCGGAGACGGTCACGAGCCGGTCGAACTCCCAGAAGTCCTTCACCGGGAGCGCGATCCCCTGCTCGTGCGCGAGGCTCCAGAGGATGTCCGACGCGACCGACCCGCCGAGGTGGGTGTGCAGCTCCGCGAGGCCTCCGTCCACCATCGGGCGAGTCTACGTGCGGATGTGCACCGGGGTCCCGAGCGGGACGGTCTTCATCAGGTAGCGGAGGTCGGCCTCGGCCGCGTGCAGGCAGCCGTTCGAGACAGCGTGGCCCCAGGTAGGCGTCGGGGAGCCGTGGATCGCCAGCCGGTCGCCGCCCGACCAGCCCTGCGGAAGGTTCGGCTGCCGGCCGGAGAGGGCGAGGATGCAGCAGCCGTAGTACGAGCCGAAGTCCGCTCCGCGGAGCTTGTCGGTGACGTAGAAGCGGCCCACCGGGGTCGGCGTGTCGGGCGCGCCGACAGCGACGCTGATCCGCCGTCTGATCCCGTGCGCGTCGCGCACGACGAGCTGGCGACTCGACAGGTCGACCTCGAGCAGCAGCGGGCGCCGCACGAGCCGCAGCGGCTCCGCGCGCACCCACCCGACCCGCCGATTCCCGAGCGCGGGGCTTCGCACGGCGATCCAATCGCCCTTGCGGAAGGCGACCGCGAGCGTCTGCGGCGAGCCGAACTCGGTCCGCGCGGCGACGCTCGCGAGCACCCGGCCTCCGGGACGCGCGCGCAGCGCGACGTGCCGGCCGGGCGGAACCCGTGCAGCGAGGTCGTCCACGCGTTCGAGCACCGGCGGAGGCGGCGCAGCGGGAGGCGGAGGCGGCGCCACGGACGGCTCTCCGCCGTCGCGCACCACGACGAACGCGACCCCGATCCCGACGGCGATCAGCAGGCAGCCGAGCCCGAGCAGGACCCTGCGGCCCACGGCTCTATTGCAGCTTCAGCTTGTCGATCGGGACGATGATGTAGACGCCCTGCCTCGTGAGCAACGGCTGGCCCGTCTTGGCCTTCACGCCCAGGCTGTCGCCCCGTTTCGGGGCCTTCGCGAACCGTCCGACGAACGAGACCTGCTGCCCGTTCTGCAGCCTCGGCGGTCTCTTCCCGTTGAGGTCGATCTTCACGAGGACGCGCCGGCTCTCGTTCCGGCCGGCCCAGAAGCTGTCGATCCCGGCGACCTGCACGATCGTGGCCGACGTCGCGCTGACCGGCTTCGAGACGTAGCGGGCGAGGTTCCCGGCGAGCAGCGGGTAGAGATCGCGCTTGCCCACGGCCAGGCGACCCGTCGACGACGAGGCCGGCGGCCGGGCGCCGGTGCTCCCCGAGCTCGAGCCCGTCGCGCCGGTGGTCGGGGTCGTGGTCGTCGCGGCGGTCGTCGTGACGCTCGACTTCTTGTCGTTGCCGCTGCACGAGGCGGCTAGCAGCGCCACGAGCGCGATTGGTACGAGGCGGGCGAGAGTCATGCGGGCCCACAACGGTAGCGGGGCGTGGATACTTGTGTGAGATGAAGGTCGGGATCGTCGTCCCGTATTCATGGTCGTTCTGGGGGGCCGTCGTCGAGCACGCCGAGCTCCAGGCGGCCGCGCTCCGGAACCTCGGACACGACGTCCGGCTCGTGATGGGCAACGACCCTCCGGGCAGCTTCACGCGCGTGCTCCACCCCCGGCTCGGGCGCCACGGTGAGCCTCCGCCGGAGGTGATCCCGATCGGCCGGTCCGTGATCGTCCCGGCGAACGGGTCGCTCCCGAACATCATCCTCAGCCCGCGCTCGCTCTTCCGGATCAAGCGCGTCCTCGAGGCCGAGCGGTTCGACCTGCTCCACCTGCACGAGCCGATGACGCCGACGCCGTGTGTCGCGGCGCTGGCACTGGCGAGCTGCCCGCTCGTCGCGACCTTCCATGCCTCGGGCGAGCTGTCCTGGCTCAAGCTCGCCAAGCCGGCATGGGGGTTCCTGCTCGACCGGCTCGACCACCGGATCGCCGTCTCGGAACAGGCCCGCGAGACGGCGTCCCGCTACTTCCCCGGGCGACTACGAGCTGATCCCGAACGGCGTGCTCGTCCCAGACGTCGCCGAGGCCGGCTCGCGCGAGGAGCACATCGTCTTCGTCGGCCGGCACGAGCCGCGCAAGGGCCTGCAGGTGCTGCTGCGCGCGTGGCCGGAGATCAGAAGGCGCTCCGGGGCGAGGCTGCGCGTGGTCGGCGCCGACCCGCTCGCCGTCCGGCTCTTGTTCGCACGGCTCCGCGTTCCGGACGAGGGGGTCGACGTGCTCGGCTTCCTGTCCCAGGACGAGCTGACCGCGGAGCTGCTCCGCGCGAAGGCGCTCGTCGCGCCATCGCTCGGCGGCGAGAGCTTCGGGATGGTGCTCACGCGCGCGTTCGCGTGCGCGACGCCGGTCGTGGCCTCGGACATCTCCGGCTACCGGGGAGTCATGGAACCGCGGGCCGGCCGGCTCGTGCCGCCGGGCGAGCCGCGGGCCCTGGCCGACGCGGTCGTCAATCTGCTCGAGGACGAGCCCGCGCGCGAAGAGCTGGGTCGCGCGGCTCGGGTGCTCGCACAGGAGCGCTACTCATGGGAGGGGATCGCGCAACGACTGTCGGAGATCTACCAGGGAATCGTCGAGTCGCCGAAGGCGTTCGCGGCATAGGAATGTCGAAGTTGCTGAAGGCGAAGTGGGCCCGGGCCGCGTTCGTGATCGTCGCGTTCGCGGGCGATGATCGCGTTCTTCGTCTGGCACGGCCCGGATTGGGGTCTCGTCGTCGACGCGTTCAGGTTCGTCGCCTGGGAGTGGGTCGTCGCCGCGATCGCGCTCAACCTCCTGTCGGTGGTCGCGAGGGCGGGCGCCTGGAACCAGGTGATCGAGCAAGCGGTCCCGCCGCCGCAGCCGCCGTTCCGCGCCGTCTTCTCCGCGTTCGGGGTCGGCCTGTTCGCGAACGCCATGCTGCCCGGACGCATCGGCGAGCTTGCGCGGGTCGCGGTCCTGAGCCGGAGGATCGAGGAGGAGCGGCGGGCCGACACGTGGGCGATGCTCCTCGGAACCGTCTTCGCGGCCCGTGTGTTCGACCTCTTCCCGGTCCTGCTCCTGATCGGCTACGTCGCCGCGACCGCGAAGATTCCGCACTGGGCGGTTGCGAGCCTGATCGTGTTCTTGATCGTCGCGTTCGCGCTGTTCGGTTTCGCTCTCGCGAGCGCGCGGCACCGCAATCGCACCGTGCTCGAGGACGCGGAAGGCGGTGTCCGCCGGCTGATCACGATGGCGCGGTACGGGCTCGGAGTCCTGCACGCGCCTGTGGCCGCGGTGTCCGCGGCGCTCCTTCAGTGCCTCGGCTGGCTGTGCCAGCTCTTCGCCGTCTGGGCGTCCATGCGCGCCTTCGACATCCACGAGCCGCTTCCGGCCGCGGGGCTCGTGCTGCTCCTGATGAACGTCGCCATGCTGTTCCCGCTCTGGCCCGGCAACGTCGGCCTCGTGCAGGCGGCGGTCGCGCTGCCGCTCGTCTCGTACGGCGTCCCCTACGCCAAGGGGTTCGCCTTCGGCATCGGGCTGCAGGCGATCGAGATGTCCGTCGGCGTCGGCATCGGTTTCCTCTTCCTCGCCCGGGAAGGGCTCTCGTACGCGATGCTCAAGCACATGCCCGGCGCCGAACAGGCCGAGGTGAGCGAGCCGGATGGGGAGGACGAGGAGCCGGTCGAGGAAGAGCCGCGTGAGCGCGCTCGCGTCGCCCGCTAGCTGCAAGGGCGTCCTGTCCGCGGTCGAGGCGGCGATGGCGCTGGCCGCGGGGATGCGCGGCGCCGGCCTCGAGGCCGACGAGTTGCCGGTCGCCGACGGAGGCGAGGGAACCGCCGAGGTATTTGCCGCGGCGCTCGGGGGCGAATGGCGAACGACGCCCGCCTCCGGCCCGCTCGGCTCCCCGGTCGTGGCGCGGTACCTCGTCCTGGAGGACGGGTCCGTGATCGTCGAGGCGGCCGAGGCCATCGGGCTGCGGCTCGTCGGGCCGGAGGAGCTCGATCCGCTCACGGCATCCAGTCTCGGCCTCGGGGAGCTCTTGCTCACGATCGCCGGCGAGTCTTCGGGGGCGATCCTCGTCGGGCTCGGCGACACCGCGACGGTCGACGGCGGAGCAGGGCTGCTCGAGCTCGTGGGCGAATCGCTGAGCGGCCGCGACCTGCAGGTGCTGTGCGACGTGCGGAATCCGCTGCTCGGTGAGCGAGGAGCCGCTCGGGCGTTCGGCCCGCAGAAGGGCGCCTCGCCGGAGCAGGTGGACGAGCTCGAGGCGCGGCTCGCCGGGATGGCGGAGCTGCGCCCCTACGCCGAGCTGCCCGGCGCGGGCGCGGCTGGTGGTCTGGGGGCGGCGCTGGCTTCGCTCGGAGGGCGCCTCTTCTCGGGCGCGGACGTCGTCCTCGAGCGGATCGGCTTTGCGGGCCAGGCGCGGACGGCCGACCTCGTCGTCACGGGCGAGGGAACGCTCGACCGCTCGTCGACCGAGGGGAAGGCTGTGGGCGAGGTGGTGAAGGTGTGCCGCGAGCTCGGCGTGCGCTGCGAGCTCTTCGGAGGCCGCGTCGAGGAGCCTCCGCCGGGCACGGAGCCGCACGCGCTGAGCGGCGACCCCGATCGAGCCGCGGACGATCTCGTCGAGCTCGGGGGCCGGCTAGCCCGCGCGCTGCTCGGCGCCGCGTAGCCGCTTCGCCATCGTCTCGAGCATCTTCCACGCGAGGTTCGCGTTGTTCTCGACGAGCGGCCGGAACTCCCACGACGTAATGCCGTAGCACTTGAGCGGCGTCTTCGCGGTGATCGTGGCGGTGCGGGCACCGTCGTCGATCAGCGCGACCTCGCCGAAGTGGTCCCCGTGCTTGAGCGTGCCCACCTCGGCTCCATGCACGGTGACCGTCGCCTCGCCGTCGTCGATGATGAAGAAGCCGATCCCGGTTGAGCCTTCGCTCGCGATCGTGTCGCCGGCGTCGAACTGCCGCTCTTTCATCGTGCTCGCCAGACCCTGGAGCTCCTTCTTGTCGAGGTCGGCGAACAGCGGGACTTGCCTGATGAGTTCTTCTGGGGCCGCCATGCGGAGGATTCTATTCAGTGACGGCGGTTGGGCGCTAGGGCTTGACGGCTTCGACCCGGCGGGCGAGCTCCTCGATACGGCCCTGCGCCGCGTCGAGCTTGGACGAGCAGACGGCATAGAGCTGCTCCCCGCGCTCCCAGAGCGTGATCGCCTCGTCGAGGCTCGCCTCTCCGCTCTCGAGCCGCTGGACGATCGTCTCCAGCTCGCGCTGGGCGTCCTCGAAGCTGAGCTCGCTCAGCGCGTGTCCTCCACGGTTGCGCCGAAGCCGCCCGTTCCGAGCTCGACGTCGACCTGCGTGCCGGTCGCGACCTCGGAGCTCGAGCGGACGATTGCGCCCCCGGTGCGGACGATCGAGTAGCCCCGGTCGAGCGTGGCCCGCGGGGAGAGTGTCCGGAGGCGGCCGGCCGAGTGCTCGACCGCCGCGCGTCGTCGCTCGAGCAGCAGGAGCGGTGCGCGGCGCAGGTGGTCCCGAGAGAGGTCGAGGCGCCGGCGCTCGCGTTCGAGTGCGCGGCGAGCGCCGGTGGCGAGGGCCATCCGGGATCGTTCGAGTCGGGCGGTCAGCTCGGACAGGTCGGGTACGACGAGCCGCGCGGCCGCCGTCGGTGTCGAGGCGCGGGCGTCGGCGACGAGGTCGGAGAGAGGAGTGTCCTGCTCGTGGCCGACCGCGGAGACGACCGGGACCGGACAGGCTGCGATCGCGCGCAGGAGCCGCTCGTCGCTGAACGGGAGCAGGTCCTCGAAGCTTCCGCCGCCTCGGGACAGGACGACGACGTCGATCTCGGGCGCCTGCGCGATCGTCTGCAGCGCGTCGGCGATCGCGGGCGCGGCGCGCGGGCCCTGGACGTACGTCTCCGCGACGAGCAGCCGGGCGGGCGGGAAGCGTGCGGTGATCGCGGCGATCACGTCCTTCTTCGCCGCGGCGTCGTTGCCGGTGACGAGCCCGATGCGGCGCGGCAGGCGCGGCAGCGGGCGCTTGCGGCTCGTGTCGAAGAGCCCTTCCGCCGCGAGCTTCTGCTTCAGCCGCTCGAGCGCGGCGAGGTGGTCGCCGAGGCCGAAGCGCTCGATCGAGAGCGCGCGCAGCCGGAAGTCGCCGCGAGCCTCGAACAGCTCGGGGCGTCCGTAGACGTGGACGCGCTCGCCGTTCGCGAGGTCGAGCCGCAGCGCGTCGAACTGTCCGCGGGGCATCGTCACCGCGAGGCAGGCGCCTTCTTCCGGATCCTTGAGCGTGAGGAACACGCTCTGCCAGCGGTCCTGGCGGCGAAGCTCGGTGACCTCGCCCTCGACCCAGACCGTGGGCAGGCGCGCGAGCCACTCGCCGATGCCGCGGTTGAACGACGCGACGCTGTAGACGCGGCGGTCGCCGTACTCGATCGCCTCGACCTTCATGACTCTGATGCTACGCCCTGAATGGCGCGCTCTCGGCGCCGCGCGGATCCGCTTCGCGGGTCAACACGAACTTGTCGCTCTTCTGCCGCACCCGTGCGCGCATTCGAGCGATACGCTCGAAGCGGGTGGCGGGTGGAACTCCTCATCCCCACCCGGGTGGGGGCGTGGGGCTAGAGGAGGATCTCGGCGGCGGTCTTCGGCTCGCAGCCTCGCCGGACGAGCTCGACCGCGGCATGGAGATCCGCCTCGCTGTGCGCCAGCCGTTCGGCGAGCGGGAGCGGATAGCCCGCCTCCATCAGCACATGGAGCCGCCAGCTCTCGACCTTGGCGCGCTCGCTCTGATCGTGTTCGGCGATCTGTGTCATCGGCGTTCTGCGGCTGATTCGTCCTCCGCGCAAGAATCCCTGCCCGCCGAAGCGCACAGGCCTAACGCGGCAGCCCCTGCAGCGCGTCGAGACGCTGCTCGGCCCGCGAGACGGTGTGGTCGATCCTGCGCGTGAGGTCCGTGAACCGCTCCTCGAGCGCCCGCTCCTCGTCCGCCAGCGCCGCCAGCCGCCCGCGGAAGTCCGCCTCGACCTCCTCGAGCCGTTTGGAGAGCGTCGCCACGAACTCGTCGCGCTGCCGTTCCAGGCCTGCGGAGACCTGCCCGAGCTTCTTCTCGAGCCGCAGGCCGCCGGAGTCGCCGAGCTGCGTCATCCGGTCGGCGAGCAGCGACTCACCCTCGCGGGCGAACCGCTGCACGGCACGCTCCAGCTCGCGCTGCAGCCGTCGCGCCGCCTCCTCGCGCGCGGCCCTGATCGTGCCGTCGAACTCGTGCGTCGCCGCGTCCACGAAGTTCCCGGACGCGCGGTCGAGAACCCGCTCGAGCTGCTCGACCTGGCGCCGCTCGACCTCGCTGAACGAGCTCTGGATCCGCCTCGAGGCCTCGGTCTCCTCGCGCTCGATCCTGCGGACGAGGTCGCGCTCCCGCGCGGTCATCCGGTCGGAGACCTGGTGGAGCGCCCGGCGCCGCTCGGTCGCGTGAGTCTCGAGCTCGGCCTCCGCGATCGCGGCCGACTCGGCGACGGCCCGCGCGAGATCCTCGCGGAGCCGGACGACGCCGGCCCGCTGCTCCTCGTCGACGGCCTGGAGCCGTTCTGCGTCGTTCTGGAGACGGGCTTCCAGCGCCTCGATCAGCGACCGCTCGTGCTGCGCGACCTGCTCGAGGCGGTCGCCGAGGTTCCGTTGCGCGCGGTCGAGATCCTGGTGCCACGACGCGAGCCGCTGCTCGACCTGGCCCTGCACCTTGGTGAACGCCTCGGCGAGCCCGTGGCGCAGCCGCTCCTCGCTCTCCTCGAGGGCGCTGCGCCGCGTCTCGGCGAGGCGGCGCTCCTCCTCCGCGTACGCGGACAGCGAATCGGCTCTCGCGCGCGCGAGCGTCCGTTCGATCTCTCCGGTTCGGCTTCGCGTCTCGCTCTCGACGGCCGTCCCGAGCTGCGTCTTCGCCCGCTCGAACTCGCGGTCCAGAGCACGGCTCCGCGCCATTCCCCGGCGAAGCCCCAGGGCGCCGATGACGGCGAGCTCGCAGGCGATGAGCCCGGTTCCGACAATTGCCAGTCCCGTCGAAGGCTCGAACGCGAAGGCGACCCATGCGGCGGCAGCGCCGACGCCGATCGCCGCCGCAGCTGCGATCAGCTCTCTGCGGCCGGCGAGCTCGAACGCCGCTCCGGCCAGCGCCGCCGCGGCAACGATGACGCCGACGGCGAAGACGATCTCGAACGCGGACTCAACCGACATGCGTCCATCGTAAAACGCCTGTTCAGGTAAGGCGAAGCAGGACCAGCCCGACGGCCAGCGAGATGACCGCGAAGGTCATCGCGCGCAGAGCGGCCTCGGGCGCCCCGATCAGCGTGACCTCGGTGACGGGCTCACGAGCGCCGTCGGCGAGCTCGAGCGTGCCGCTCACCGAGGCCACGCGCCGTCTGACGGTGCGCACCTGGGTCGACAGGTGGCGTTGCGCGAGGCTCAGGAAGCCCGCGAACGAAGCGGCGAGCAGCGCGCCGATGGAGATCCGCTCCGCCATCGCGAGGTACCCGACGAGCAGCGGGAACGAGCCCCAGTCGAGCGCGAACCAGACGTCGGAATGGAACGCGCCTCCGAACAGCTCGAGGTTGTACGCGACGACGACGAACGCGCCCACCGCGACGAGCGGCGCGAGCCACGGCGTGTACGCGATCGACCCGTAGATCCCGAGCGCGACGGCGCCTGCGATCGAGACGACACTCAGCCCGATGAGCATCCGGTCGGAAATCCGCGTCTGCAGGGGATGGCCCTTCAGCTCGTCGAGCGCGTGCGCGCCGATGCCGACCGCGAGGAAGAACGCGGCCAGCGCGACCACGAGCCGCTCGACCTCGAAGTGCGGCGCCAGGGCCGCTCCGATCGCGACGTAGGAGAGATGCCAGAGCGTGTACGGCGGATGGAGCAGCGTCAGGTAGTCGCGCCAGCCGCCCGGCTCCAGCGCGTAGAACGCCGGCCGGCTCGCGCTCACGAACGGCGCCCCCAGGTGACGTAGCCGCCGCCGAGGCTGAGCCGGCGCACGCGGACGTCCTCGATCCCCGCCGCCCGCCAGAGCTCGACCTGCTGCCGGATCGGCAGCCGCTCGTGGAGGTCGCGGATGCTCGGCCCGAGAAAGGAGCCGACCTCCCGCCAGCCGCGTGAGATCACCGCGCCCGAGACGGGCAGCCCGACGCGGACGTAGAGCTCCCACAGAGGGCGCCAGACTCCGCGGGGCAGGCCGAACTCGAGCCCGGCCACGATCCCGCCCGGCTTGACGACCCGTGCCAGCTCGGCGAGCGTCGCGCCCGGATCCTCGACGTAGCGGATCAGGTACGTGAACGTGAGCGCGTCGAACGCGCCGTCGGGAAACGACAGCTGCTCCGCGCCGCCTTCGACGAGCGTGATCCGGTCGGAGAGGCCGGCCGCCTCCACGCGCGCCTGCGCGCCCGCGAGCATCTCGGGGCTCTGGTCGAGCCCGACGACGCGGCAGCCCTTCTGCCGGACGAGCTCGATCGCCACCGCGGCCGTTCCGGTCGCCACGTCGAGGACCGAGCCCTCCGGCCCGCACTCGACCCGCGAGACGAGGAACCGCCGCCAGCGCGGATCCTGTCCGAGCGAGAGCAACCGGCTCCAGCGGTCGTAGCTCGGCCCGAGAGGCGCGAAGAGGTCGCGTGCAGCCCGGTTCCGCTCGGAGAAAGAGGCCACTGCGTCGAGTCTAAGCTGGCGCCGTGGGGCTCAGGGAGGACCTCGAGCGCGTCGCCGTTTCGGCCGCCGAGCTTCGTCGAGGACGGCGAGCTGGTTGCAGGCGTCGTCCCCGCGCAGGCCGAGCCCGACGAGCGGACGTACCTCTGCGCGTTCGTCCGCGACGAGGAGCGGACGTGGCTCGTGCTCGACGACGAGGGCGGGCAGGTCACGAGTCGGGAGATCGTCCGGCGCACGGCCTCGATCATCGCGCTCTGCGAGCTGGCCGAGGAGCGGGCCGGCGGAGGCGAGCTCCAGGAGCTCCGGGAGCAGCTCGTGGCGCTCCGGATGACCGAGCAGCCCGAGGGGATCGAGGAGGCGGAAGAGGCCGCGCTCGAGCTCGAACGTGCGATCGGCGCGCCTCCACGACTGGCCGAGCCTGCGTACCTCGACCGGGTCGGAGCGGCCGCGCGGCGCCTCGAGCAGGCGCTCGGCCCGAGCACCGGGTCGCCGTTCGCGGAGGCGATGAAGCAGGGCATGGCCTCGATCGACGAGTTCGTCCGCGACGTCGAGACGAACTACCGGGCGACGCTGGACTGAGCCGCCTCGGTATCGTGGGCGGCATGGAAGGCAGTTTTGGATTCCCGCTCGGCGGCGATCCCGACGAGCTGATGCGGAACCTGCAGGAGTTCGCGGCGCGTCAGGCGGAGTCGGTCGCCGAGGCCCAGCGCGAGCAGTTCGCGACGCTGACCCTCAACACCGCGGTCGAGCTCACGGGCGCGGCCCTCAAGCGCATCAAGGTCGAGGGCGGCCCCGACGAGCAGTCGATCGCGCTGCGGGACGCCATGCGGGTCCTCTTCCCCGAGGCGGTCGCGCTCGTGAGCGCGGCCCGCCAGGGGTTCATGCGCGAGAGCTAGCTCAGGCTCGGAAGGGGCGCGTCGACCGGCGGGCAGGCGCACGGCTGGTCGCCCGAGTGGAGCCGCGGCGTGCACGGGATGGCCATGTTCGTGAAGCAGTGGCACTGGCTCCCGTCGGCGCACCCCGGCGGGCAGTTGCACTCGGAGCAGCGAAAGCGGCATCCGACGCGGCCGCTGGTGAGGCAGCAGAACCATTCGCCGGACGTCGAGCAACCTTCAGGGCACCCGCCGCCCTGCTGGCACGTCTTGCACGTGAAGCCGAGGTTCTCGCAGATCTGGGCCGGCGACCCGCACGGGTTGCACGGGCCGCCGCCGCAGCCGACGCAGAACGAGACGGATCCGAGGGAGACGCCGGTCCGGGTGAGGAAGAGCCCGGTGCCGAGCGTGCCGGCTCCGAGAAACTTGAAGAACTGTCGCCTGGACGACTTTCCGGCGAGCTTGCGAGCCGCTGCCGAAGTCAGGTCCATCTACGGCGCGAGGCTCGGAATCGGCGCTTCGACGGGCGGGCAGGCGCACGGCTGGTCGCCCGAGTGGAGGCGCGGCGTGCACGGGACGGCCATGTTCGTGAAGCAGTGGCAGGACGGATTCGCGCAGCCGCTCGGACAGTTGCACTCCGAGCAGCGGAACCGGCAGCCGCCTCGCCCTTGAGGTGGTGGGGGCTCAGTGAGACAGCAGAACCACTCGCCGCCCGTCGAGCAGCCCTCCGGACAGCCGCCGCCCTGCTGGCACGTCTTGCAGACGTACTGGCCGCCGGTCACGGTCGTCGCAGAGCCCGGCCGGCGAGAAGCACGGGTTGCAAGGCCCGCCGCCGCAGCCGACACAGCCCTCGACAGCTCCGAGTGAGACGCCGGTGCGCGTGAGGAAGAGGCTCGTGCCGAGCGTGCCGGCCCCGAGGAACTTGAAGAACTGCCGGCGCGAGGAACGACCTGCGAGCTTTCGAGCTGCTGCAGCCGTCAGGTCCATCAGTACGTGGTGATCCCGGCCGTGATCATCTTGTACTCCTCGAGCGAAACCTTCTCGACGGCGAACTCGGGCAGCGCCTGGTACGCGCGCTCACGCGACCTGTCCGTCCTACGCAGCGCCGCGAACTGGTCGTCGACGAGCGACTTCGCCTGCTTCGCGTCGCTCGCGAACACGGTCACGTTCTGCATGTACGACTCTCCGTGGTCGCCCTTCACCCGCCGGCTGAGCAGGAAGATCGATCCGTCCTTCATCCCTCACCTCCCGTTCCGCTAGGAAATCACGATTAGGGCAGCAATTACAAGGGCCGTCGCACCGACCAGCTTCTTCAACGTGAGCACCCGGTCCTGGATCGCGTCGCAGACCGCCGGAAAGTCGTCGTTCGCGGACGTGACGGCCGCCACGACCGCGAGCGCCCGCGCCGCTCCGTAGGCCGTCGTGATCGCGACGGCGCTCGCCATGTCGCCGACGAGGAACGCCGCCAGCGGGATGACGAGCAGCGACTGGTACGGGATCCGCGTCGTCACCCCGAGGCCGAGGTCGAAGCCCCAGGCGAAGATCCCCGGGTAGTGGCCCATCGAGCAGGGCCAGTCTCCGGGCGTCTGCCGGACCCACGTGATCGGCCGCACGCGCAGCAGGCCGAGGTCGACGGACGCCGCGTAGACGAGCGCAGCGGGGACGACGACGACGAAGACCGTGTTCAGCGCGTCGCCGATCGCGCTCCGCAGCAAAACGCCCGCGAAGCCGAGCAGGATCCCGATCGTGAGGCCGCCGAGGACGCCGCCGAGAACGTGGAGGGCGAGCGCTGTGTTTTTCCTGCCCACCTGCACGAGGGGGCCGATCTGCCCGACCATGGACAGTCCTCAGGGGCTGGCGGCCGTCGACAGCCCGACGACGAGGCTCAGGCTGACGAGCACGAACACCGACGGGACGCCGACCGACGGATTCGCCCCGCCGGCGAGCATCGCGGCGACGAGCCCGAACGCGCCTGCGAGCGCGACCAGGCCGCCGACCCGTGCGGTCCTAGCCATGCGAGTGCTCCTCGGTGACAGCCGAGCCGTCTCCGTTCCCGTCGGCGTCGACCCAGCCGCGGCCGGCCTGGAGCGTTCCCTCCTGGTCGAGCAGCGACTCGAGCTGGCGCCAGTCGTTCGCGACGCCGCGCATCACGACCCGCCCCTCGTGGTCGAGCAGGTAGGCGAACGGCGTGAGCGTGACCAGGTAGTCCTTCTCGATCTGCCCGTTCGTGTCGATCACCATCGGCGCCTCGAGGCGGTTCATGCGCCCGAAGGACTGGCACGACTCGGTGTCGCCGCGGCAGACGACGAGGAAGTCGAACTCGCCGCTCCGCGTCTTGCGCACCTCGTTCAGGCCCGGGATCAGCTCGCGGCACGAGAGACAGCCGGGTGAGGCGAAGACGATCAGCCTCGGGACGGGGGGCAGCTCGTACAGCGAGACGGGCTCGCCGGACTCCGAGTCCGCGGCCACGAACTCGGGGGCCTGGGCTCCACGCTCGAGGCCCGTGTCGGTGATCAGCGCGCCGGGGTCGTCACCGAGGCGCAGCTGGATCAGGCCGAGCTGGCGAAGCGATCCCGCGAGCAGGAACGCGAGCACGAGGACGACGAGCCAGAGGACGAGGTACGACGCGAGCCAGACGCCGCTCACTTCTGCTCCCTCGGGTGGAACGGAATCTCGAGCGGCTGGTGCCGGAAGCTGACGCGCCGCGTGGGCGTCGGGTGCATGGACGCCTTCTGCCGCAGGAACGACCAGGCGAGCGGGAACAGGCCCGAGAGGCGCGTGATCGCCACGAACGCGGCGGTCATCAGGAGCGCGGGCAGGAGCTCGTGGCGGCCGATCGACGCCGTGTCCTGGAGCGCGAACACGAGGACGGCGGCTGCAACCCCGGCGAGCGCGAGCGCGCGGACGAGCGCCACGGGTGAGATCTTCTCGATCTCGGAGGCGCCGAAGCAGTGGCACGGAGCCGTGTTCGACCGCGCGAGGCTCACCCCGAGCGCGGCGGCGAAGACGCTGAAGAGAACGATCGCGCCGAGCGCTGCGAAGGCAGGGACGAGACCGGTGACGAGCAGCACGCCGAGCCCGAGCTCGGCCGCGATCAGCGCACCGCCGACGACCGGTGCGAAGCGGGCCGGCACGAGCCGGTACTGGCGCACTCCTTCGAAGAAGCTCACGCGGCGCCTGGGCCTTCTCGATGCCCGCGAGCAGGCAGACAGCGCCCAGGCCCGTGCGGAACACGAAGTAGGTGACTGCAGCTGTCAGAGACTCTCCCCCTCGATCGCGGCTCTTGATCTTGCGTCCAGCAGGGAGCTACGTCAAGGCCGTGCCAGTCGAGGTTCGCACCGCCTGCGGCGGTGCTCACTATTTCGCCCGCGTGAGCGCGGCGAATTATCCTCGCGCCATGGCAATGCTCGATCGAACCATCGTCCGCGTCCTGCCGGCCTTGCCGCGCTCGCTCGTCCGCCGGATCTCGGACCGGTACATCGCGGGGACGACGATCGCGGACGTCGTCCGGGTCGTCAGGGAGCTCAACGCGCAGGGCAAGATGGCGACGATCGACGTCCTCGGCGAGGAGGCGACGGGCCGGCGCGAGACGCTCGACGTCGTCCGCGCCTACCACGACGTGTTCGAGGCGATCGAGCGGGAGCGCCTCGACTCGAACGTCAGCGTCAAGCTGACCGCGCTCGGGCTCCACCTCGCGTACGAGCTCTGCCGCGCGAACCTGTTCAAGGTCGTCAGCCACGCGGCCGAGAGCGGCAACTTCGTCCGGATCGACATGGAGGACTCGACGACGACCTCGGACACGCTCGAGCTGTACCGCGAGCTGCGCGCCGAGGGGCACGGCAACGTCGGCATCGTCCTCCAGGCCTACCTGCGGCGGACGATCCGCGACATCCACGCGCTTGCGCCGCTGCTGCCGAACGTCCGCCTCTGCAAGGGCATCTACGTCGAACCGCCGCTGATCGCCTACCGAGACCACGAGGAGGTGCAGCAGAACTTCGTCGACTCCCTGCACGAGCTGCTCCAGGCTGGCTCGTACGTCGCGATCGCGACCCACGACGAGCTCCTCATCGAGGAGGGCAAGCGGCTCGTTGCGGAGCGCGGATTGACGCCCGAGCAGTACGAGTTCCAGATGCTGCTCGGAGTGCGTGAGCTGGCCGCGAACCGGCTCGTCGAGGACGGGCATCGCCTGCGGATCTACGTCCCGTTCGGCGAGCACTGGTACCGCTACTCGCTGCGGCGCCTGCAGGAGAACCCGAAGATCGCGGGCTACGTCGCCTCCGACACCGTGAATCGGCTGTTCGGCGCGGACGGCCGTTGAGCTACCGGCGCTTCTTCCTGATCCGGCTCGCGCAGGCGTTGTTCGCCGTCTGGCTGGTGGCGACGCTCGTGTTCGTCATGTTCTTCGTCCTGCTGTCGAAGCCGGCCCGCAATCTGGCCGGGGGAGGCAGGCGACCCCGTCGATTTCACCGCGCTGATCGGGCTCTCGACGTTCGTCGAGGTGACCTTCCAGAACCCGGACTGGGTCGCCTGGCCGTGGTCAGTTACGGAAGCCCAGGACCTCGTCTTGATGCAATCGGTGGTGCTCTACGCCGCTTTCCTGGGGATAGCGGCGAGCTTCCTCGTCGACGCGCTCGTCGCGGCACTCGATCCCGAGGTCCGAAACGAATGGCGTTTTGTTGCGCGGCCGAAGAGGGCCACTTAGGTTTTCCACAGCTTGGCCTCCGATTCCGAGTCGCCGGATCCGAACGAGCGCTTTCGACAGCGGCGGGTCAAGGCGCGCAAGAATCGGTATCGGTTGCGTCGAACCGTCGCGCTCGGCGCGCTGATCGTCGTCGCGGCGCTCGTCGCCCTCGGTGCGACGGTCGTGGCCGGTCACGGGTCGAGCAGTGACGGAACTCAGGCGAAGACGGCGAAGCCGCACAAGCAGGTGGTTCGGCGGACGCCGCTCCCGGGTGAGGTGCGCGGCGTCCATGTCACGATGTCACTCGCCAACGAGCGGGGGAAGCTCCGCCAGTACCTCGCGATCCCCGGGCTGACCGCGCTCGAGCTCGACGTCAAGGACGAGACCGGCAACGTCGGCTTTCTGATGCCGGCGACCACGCTCGCGCGGCGGATCGGCGCCTCGCGGCCGTACTACAAGGCCAAAGCCGTCGCCCGGCGGGCGCGCGCGGCCGGCGTCTACCTGATCGGCCGCGTCGTCGTCTTCGAGGACCCGACGCTGACCGCGGCCCGCCCGGACCTCGCGATCCAGCACAGCGACGGCTCGGTCTGGGTCAACAACGCGGGCCTCGGCTGGGCGAACCCGTACGACGAGCGCGTCTGGAAGTACGTCGTCGGGATCGGCGAGGCCGCGGCGCGGGCGGGCTTCGACGAGATCCAGTTCGACTACGTGCGCTTCCCCAGCGACGGGCCGATCGAGAGCGCCGTCTTCCCGCACAGGTCGTCCGAGCCGATGGGCTGGACGATCGCTCGCTTCGCCCACTACGCGGCGCGCCGGCTCCATCCG
This sequence comes from uncultured Actinomycetes bacterium, assembly GCA_963742635.1. Classification (GTDB taxonomy): domain Bacteria; phylum Actinomycetota; class Thermoleophilia; order Gaiellales; family Gaiellaceae; genus VAXT01. Next base: position 454,636 of record CAVUMW010000001.1, on the reverse strand, counting down.
CTCGGCGTGCGCGTCTCCGTCGACGTGTTCGGCCTCTCGGCCACCCACGACCTCGGGATCGGCCAGGTGCCCGGGCGGCTGGCGAAGTACGTCGACGCCGTCTATCCGATGGTCTACCCGTCGCACTACAACCCGGGCGAGTTCAACCTGCCCGATCCGAGCGCGGCCCCGGGACAGACGGTCGCCTTCTCGCTCCGCGACTTCCAGAACGCGATGCTCGGCCGCAAGGCGCAGCTGATCCCCTGGCTCGAGGACTTCTCGCTCACGAGCCCGCATCCCGCACTGGCGGACGTTCGCGCGCAGATCGCCGCCGCCCGCAGCTTCCGGACCCGCGGCTTCCTGCTCTGGAACCCGGAGGGCGTCTACACGGAGCAAGTCCTCAAGTAGGCTCCAGCCGCAAGCAAAATCGCCCGGGAGGCACCTCAAGTGACGCAGACGTACGAAGAGCTCAAGAACCGGCTGGCGACGATCCACGACCTGCGGATGGCGCAGGCGATCCTGGGCTGGGACCAGCACACGAAGATGCCGCCGAGGGGCGCGGAGCTGCGGGCGGAGCAGCTGAGCACGCTCGATCGCTTCACGCACGAGCTCTTCATCGACGACGAGATCGGACGACTGCTGGACGACCTGCGCGGCTACGAGGAGAGCGCGGGATACGACTCCGACGAGGCGAGCCTGATCCGCATCGCGCGGCGCGACTACGAGAAGGCGAAGCGGGTGCCTGCCGAGTTGCGCGCCGAGATGACCCGGACCGGGGCGAACGCCCTTCCGGCCTGGATCGAGGCGCGCGAGAAGTCTGACTTCTCGATCTTCCTGCCCCATCTGAAGAAGAACGTCGAGCTCACGCACCGCTACATCGACTGCTTCGAAGGCATGGGCTACGGGTCCGCCTACGACGTGCTCCTCGACGACTTCGACGAGGGCCTGACCGCCGACGAGGTGCGCACGGTCTTCGACGAGCTCAAGCGGGAGCTCGTGCCGCTGATCGCGCAAATCGGCGAGAACGCCGACCGCGTGGACGACTCGTCGCTACGCGGGGGCGACTTCCCGATCGAGCAGCAGCGCGCGTTCTCGCTGAAGGTGCTCGAGCGGATGGGCTTCGACCACGAGAGCTGGCGGCTCGATCCGACCGTGCACCCGTTCGCGATGAGCGCGGGCACGAAGGACATCCGGCTGACGACGCGCTACGACGAGACCGACCTCGCGGTCAGCCTCTTCGCATCGATCCACGAGTTCGGCCACGGGTTCTACGAGGCGGGCGTCGACCCGGCCTACGAGCGCACGTCGCTCGCGTCGGTGACGTCGATGAGCCTCCACGAGTCGCAGAGCCGCATGTGGGAGAACCTCGTCGGCCGTGGCCTACCGGCCTGGCGCTTCTTCTATCCGCAGCTCCAGGCCGCGTTCCCCGCCCAGTTCGGGGACGTCGAGCTGGAGACGTACTACGGCGCGATCAACAAGGTCGAGCCGTCGCTGATCAGAGTGGAGGCGGACGAGGCGACGTACAACCTGCACATCATCCTGCGCTTCGAGCTCGAGCAGGAGATCCTGGCCGGCGACCTGTCGCTCGAGGACCTGCCCGAGGCGTGGAACGCGCGGATGGCGGACTACCTCGAGATCGACGTGCCCGACGACGCCCACGGCGTGCTGCAGGACGTGCACTGGTCGGGCGGCGGCGTTCGGGTACTTCCCGACCTACTCGCTCGGCAACGTGATCTCGGTGCAGCTCTGGGACAAGGCCCGCGGCGAGCTGTCCGATCTCGACGCGCAGTTCGAGCAGGGCGAGTTCGGCGACCTCTCCGGCTGGCTGCGCGAGAACCTGCACCGCCACGGGCGCAAGTACACGTCGAAGGAGATGCTGGAGCGGATCACGGGCGGCGGGATGGACCCAGGGCCGTACATCCGGTACCTGAAGTCGAAGCTCGGCGAGATTTACGGGCTGCCGGTCGAGACCGCCGCTCCGGCCTAGACGGTCAGCGCCTAGTCGCGGGATTTCCCGGCGTCGAGCTTGGCCTGCGCGCGCTCGTGCCAGCTCGCGTGTGCGGCGGGCATTCTCGAGTGCGCGCTCGCGCCCGCGCTGGCGCTCCTCGCGCTCAGCTTTCGTCCACTTCCTCTTCGCCATCGTCCTCCTCCAGCAGCTGTTCGATGCTTGCGAGCCGCGCGACGATATCGCTGACGTTGAAGAGTAGGGCAACGACCTCTGCCCGCTCGATCAAAGGCTCGGCCACACGAAGAGGCTGCCTGCAGGCGGGTGCCGCCGCAATCCGCCCTTGCAACCATGTCCGAACGCGGCACCGATGAGTTCATGCCCCGTGAAAAGTCCTACTCCTGACCCACCACAAGGAGGAAACGTGCCAAAGGTTTCGCAACTCGGCAGGGTGATCATCCCGGTGTCCGACCAGGACGCGGCGATCGCCTTCTACACGGACAAGCTCGGTTTCACGCTCAGCGCGGATCAGCCCTACGGCGAGGGCGACCGCTGGGTCGAGGTCACGCCGGCGGGCGGCGGGGCGGCGATCGCGCTCTCCCACGGAATGGGCGAGTACCAGCCCGGCCGCGAGACCGGGATCGCGCTCAGCTCGCCGGACCCGAAGGTGGACCACGAGGAGCTGAAGGCGAACGGCGTCGAGGTCGACGAGGAGCTGATGGGCGGCGACGGCGTGGTGCCGCTGCTCTTCATGTTCCGCGACGGCGACGGCAACGGGCTGATGATCGTCGAGGAAGCCGCCGGCTAGGCGAGCTGCTTCGCGTAGCGCCGGCCCGTGTGCTCGTAGCCGAGCGCTTCGTAGAACGCATGCGCGTCGGCCCGGCGGTGGGCCGTGTTCAGCACCATGAACTTCCCGCCGCGCCGGCGCGCCTCGGCCTCCAGGGCGTCCATCAGCAGCTCGCCGATCCTCTGGCGGCGGAAGCGCTGACCGACGACGAGCCCTGCGACCTCGCAGCCGGGCTCGTCGCGCTCGACGAGGTTCTGCACGTGCAGCGCGGCGAGGCCCGCGAGCTCCGAGTCGACCTCGGCGACGATCACCCACGTGATCGGATCGGCCGCGATCCGCTCGATCCGCTCGGCGGCCTGGTCGGGTGAGGTCGGGTAGCCGAGCTCGCCGAGCAGCGCGGCGACGGCCGGTGCGTCGTCCTGCGTGGCTTCGCGGATCGTCACCCGCCGCTAGTCGCGCTTCTCGGCGAGGAGCGCGAAGTCCCACGGCACGCGGCGGTCGCGCTGGAGCCCCTTGTAGAGCGTCTGGAACTCGGCGAAGCGCTTGAGATGAAGGCCGGCTCCCACAATTGCATCGATGACCTGGTCGAGCCGCCAGTAGCGCTCGTATTTCTCCTCGGTCGCGGCGGGTCCCGTCGGCTCGAAATGCTCCCAGCCTGCCTCTGCGAAGACCGACTCGTCGAAGTAATCGTCGCGCCAGTGTCCGAGGTGGTCGACGCACTGGGTGAGGGGATGGGCGTCGTACAGCAGCAACATGCCGCCCGGCTTGAGCGCCGAAGCAATCCCGGACGCCCAGACGTCCAGATCCTGCAGCCAGACGAGGACCCCGCCCCCGGTGAAGACGAGGTCGAATCGTCCCCGCCTTGCTTCGAGCGGCAGCTCGTGCACGTCCGCGTGCACGTAGGCAACGTCCGGGGCACGTTCTCGCGCGATTTCGAGCGCCTCGGCTGAAATGTCGACCGCGGTGACGAAGGCGCCGAGCTCGACCAGGTCTGCCGTCGACTCGCCGGTCGCGCATTGGAGGTGGAGAACGTGCTTGCCCTCGATGTCCGGCAGGAGCTCGCGGATCTTGTCGGGGATCCCGAGCTGGCCGGCCATTGCCGCAGTGCGGCGGCGGTGGATCTCGTCCCAGGCACGGCGGTTCTGCTCGGTCGGTTCCACGACTCCCCTTGTAACACAGTGTTACAAGGGAGAACCGGCTCGGTTCGCGGCTGCCGCCTGGAGAGCGAGGTCGAGGATCAGTTCGTGGTCGGCCTCGTCGACCATGATCCAGTCGGACGTGCGAGCGCGGCGCAGCACCCGGTCGTCGTCCAGCCGATTGATCAGCTTGTTCGTGAGACGGATCTCGACCCAGGGCTCGTGCGCGTGCACGATCTCCCGCCCGTCGACCCAGATCGCCGGCTCCTTCGTCCACTGCGACGGCGCGACCTCGGCGCCCGGCAACTCGCGCAACTCGTCGAGGAGCGACGGGTTCATGCTGAGAGAGTACTGGTCGAAAGCGAGAAAACCGCCTGACTTGCAGGGAGTTTCTCGCTAGACTTGGGGCGTGAGGTTGCTCCTCTGGTTGAGGTCGCTCTTCCGGCGTCCGGACGTCGACGACTGGGGCGAAGCACGAAAGGCCGCAACAGAGTCGAAAGAGGAGGCTCTTCGCGGGCGGCGAGCGGCGCGAACGACTTGACCTCGCGACCGAGGGTCTGACGTCTCACCGGGTTCAGGCGCTGACGGCGAACTACGCCGGCGACGGTTCTGATCGGTCGGCTGCGTTCTCGAATCACCTCGTAACACAGTGTTACAAGCGCTATCGAGCGCGCGGGGAGGGCCGCGCTGCAGGACGTCTTGACTTCGCCCCCGGCTCGGGCTGATCCTTGAGCCGTGCTCCGAAAGCGAGGCCGTATCGTCGCGGCGGCGTCCTGCGTGGTCATGTCACTCCTGGTGGCCTACGGGGCTCTGGGCGCCGACACCAGCGTGCCGAAGGAAGCGACCAACGGGAAGATCGCGTTCGCGAGTTACGAAGGCGGTCCGAAGGGCAATGTCACCTACTGGACCGCAGTCGCCACTCGGGCCGCCTCCGCCGCCTCCGCCCTCTTTCTGGGACATCTATTCGATCAACGAGGACGGGACCGAACTCACTCGCCTGACGAACCATGGAGCAAACGCGTTCGCCGCGAGCAGGAAGCCGCCGTCGACGACGAGGACGTGGCCGCGGATCATCTCCGCCTCGGGCGAGCACAGAAAGACGACGGCGTTCGCGATGTCCTCTGCCGTGACGAGCCGGCCCGCGGGTGTGCGCTGCTGGCCCCACTCGAGCATCTGCTCCTTCTGCGGGAAGTACTGGAGCGCCTCGGTGTCGACGACCCCGCCGGAGACCGCGTTCACCCGGATTCCGCGCGGCGCGAGCTCGACCGCGAGGTAGCGGACGAGGGACTCGAGGGCGGCCTTGGACGTCCCGACGAGGACGTAGTCCTGGAGCACGCGCGTCGAGCCGAGGCTCGAGATGCCGACGATCGAGCTCCCCTCGGGCATCTGCGGCGCCGCGGCGCGCGCGAGCGAGAGCAGTGCGCGGGCGTTGGCGGCGAGCGTCCAGTCCCAGTGCTTGTCCTCGGTCTCGAGCGCGGGGCGGATCACCCCGGTCGCCGCGTTGTGCACGAGCGCCTGGAGCGGCCCCAGCTCCGCGACTTCACGCGCGACCCGCTCGGACGAGACATTGCCGCGGACGAGCACGGGCTCGGCTCCTTTCGCGCGCAGCTCCTCGGCCGTCGCCTCGGCGGCGCGGTCGTTCCGCAGGTAGCCGATCGCCACCCGCGCCGCGCCGAGGTCGGCGAACCGCAGCGCGATCGCCTTCCCGATCCCTCGCGAGCCGCCCGTCACGAAGACGGTCGCGCCCTGCATCGTCACCGCTTCAGCGGCTTGTCGGCCGGAGCGGCGCTCGGAATCTGCTCCCAGCCGAGCCGTGTCTCCGCCTCGCGCGGCCCGCCCTCGGCCTTGGACGACGCGTGGCCGAGCCGGTCGAGCAGCTCCGCCTTCTCCTCGGCATAGCGGCGCACCTCGTGATTCTCGGGCAGGTCCTCGACCAGTTCGAGGACCCGCGCGCGGAGCTGGTACGCGAAGTGCGGCGTCGCCGGACCGACGATCGCGTCGACGTCGTCTCTGGTCGGACCGGCCACGGGCGAGAAGCGTAGTCCACTAGGTTCTTGCGGTGCGCCGGGCGTCAGCAGCCGACCTGATGCTGCTGCTGACCGTCACCATCTGGGCGCTCAACTTCACGGTCTCGAAGTACATCCTCGACGCCGGCCTGCGCCCGCTGCCGTACTCGTCGCTCCGCTACACGGCCGCGGCGCTCGTGTTCGTGGCGTTCACGTTCCCGCGCGAGCGCTCGCTCCGGATCGCTCGCGGCGACCTGCCGCTGGTCGCGCTCGCGGTCGTCCTGCTGCTCGTGAACCAGCTCAGCTTCGTGTTCGCGCTCGACCTGACGACGGCGACGACGGCGGCGCTCCTCTTCGGGACGCTGCCGATCTTCACGGCGCTCATCTCGCGCCTCGTCGGGATCGAGCGGCTCGGGCGGCGCTTCTGGATCGCGGCCTCGCTCTCGTTCGCCGGCGTCGTCCTCGTCACCGCGGGCTCCGGGAAGAGCGTCTCGGCGAACCTCGGCGGCGACCTGCTCGCGGTGCTCGGGGCCGCGACCTGGGGCGGGTACTCGGTCGTCGTGGCGCCGCTGATGCAACGCTACTCCCCGTTTCGGCTGAGCGCCGTCTTCCTCAGCGTCGTCTCCGTCCCGCTCCTGCTGCTCGCCGCGCCGCAGCTCGGAGACCAGAGCTTCGACGTCGGCGCGCTCGCCTGGATCGGCTTCGTCTTCGCCGTGCTCGGCCCGCTCGTGCTGACGAACCTGCTCTGGTTCACGGCGATCGACCGGGTCGGGCCCTCGCGCGCGTCGGTCTTCGCCAACCTCCAGCCGTTCTTCGCGGCGATCATTGCGCTCCTGCTCCTCGACGAGCGCCTGACCTGGGTTCAGGTCGTGGGCGGACTGGCGATCGCGGCCGGGATCGTCATCTCCCGGGAACGCCGGCCGCCGCTCGGGCCTGCGGAGTGAGGGCGAGACCAGCGGGTACGTTTAGAAGCAGTGGCTTCGTTACGTGCTCGTCTCGCTCGGAAGCCGCCCGGATATCGCTTCACATCGGACGTGTCCTGGCGATCTATGGCGCGATCATGGTCGCGCTGCTCCTCGCCGCGCTCGACCAGACGATCGTCGCGACCGCGCTGCCGCACATCGTCGCCGACATCGGAGGCCTCGAGAGCTACTCGTGGGTGATCACCGCCTACGTGCTCGCGATGGCGGTCACCGTCCCGCTGTACGGGAAGCTCGGCGACATCCACGGGCGGCGCCTGCTCTACATCGTCGCGATCTCGATCTTCCTCTTCGGCTCCGTGCTCTGCGGGCTCTCGCAGAGCATGGGCCAGCTCGTCGCGGCCCGCGCCGTGCAGGGCACGGGGGCCGGCGGCCTGTTCGCCCTCGCGATCGCGACCGTCGGCGTCATCGTCCCGCCGCGCGATCGCGGCCGCTACCAGGGCCTGATCGGCGCGACGTTCGCCGCCGGCTCGATCATCGGCCCCGCGCTCGGCGGCCTGATCGTCGACCACACGACCTGGCGCTGGGTGTTCTACGTCAACCTGCCGCGTTGGCGCAGCCGCCCTGGTCGTGATCGCGATCGCGATCCCGAAGCGGACGGAGCGCCGCGAGCACTCGCTCGACCTGCTCGGGGCGACGCTGCTCGCGATCGGGACGAGCTCGTTCCTGCTCGGGCTCGTCTGGGGCGGCGAGACGCATCCGTGGGGCTCGACGCAGGTGCTCGGCGCGTTCGCGATCGCGCTCGTCTCGCTGACGGCGTTCGTGTTCGTCGAGCGGCAGGGCGAAGGAGCCGATCCTGCCGTTCGAGTTCCTGCGCAACCCGATCGTCGCCGCGGGCGTGGCCTCGGTCGGCCTGTCGGCGATGGCGATGGTCGGAACGATCGCGTTCGTCCCGCTCTTCGTCCAGGGAGTGATCGGCACGTCGGCCACCTCCTCGGGCGTCGTGCTGACCCCGTTCATGCTCGGAGCGGTCACCGCGAGCGCCATCTCCGGCCAGTGGATCTCCCGGAGCGGCCACTACCGGCCGAACGCGCTCGCGGGGCCGGTCGTGCTCGCGACCGGGCTCTTCCTGCTCTCCCGGATGGACACGTCGACGACCAACGCGCAGGCGGCCGCGTACATGGTCGTCGCCGGCGTCGGGCTCGGGATGATGATGCAGGTCTTCGTGGTCGCGGTCCAGAACCAGGTCCCGATGCGGGCGATGGGGTCGGCGACGGCCTTGACGCAGTCCGCGCGCGCGATCGGAGCGACGCTCGGCGTGACCGCGATGGGCGTGATCGTCAACCACGGCCTGCCGCGCGGGATCGCACCTCGACCGTGGATCGGTGCACCGGCTGCCGCCGAACCTGCGGGAGTCGCTCGCGAACGCGCTGCAGCCGGCGTTCCTCGCGGCGTCGCTGCTCTGCCTCGTCACGCTCGTGATCGTGGCGCTGTGGCTGAAGCAGGTCCCGCTCCGCGAGGAGGTCGACACGCCCCCGGCGGAGCCGGCCGCGCCGAGCGTTGCGCCGCAGAGAGGCCCCGCGCGTTAAGATCAGTTTCGTGAGCTCGACCGACTTCATGCCCATCAAGGGGTGGGACCACCTCGAGCTCTACGTGGGCAACGCGAAACAGGCGGCGTACTTCTACGAGCGCGCGTTCGGGTTCACGCAGACCGCGTACGCCGGGCCGGAGACGGGGGTCCGCGACCGCGCGTCGTACGTCCTCGACCAGAACGGCATCCGGCTCGTCGTCACGAGCGGCCTCCGCCCGGACAGCGAGATCACCCGCTTCGCGTGCTCGCACGGCGACGGCGTGAAGGACGTCGCGCTCACCGTGCCGAGCGCGACCGAGGCGTACCGGCAGGCGGTGCAGCGCGGCGCGAGGAGCGTCGTCGAGCCGCACTGGGTCGACGACGACTTCGGCCGCGTCGAGCTCGCAGCGATCGCGACCTACGGCGAGAACATCCACACGTTCGTGAATCGCGACGACTACGCGGGCCCGTATCTCCCGGGCTACACGTCGACGACCGAGAACGGCTCGCCCGCGACCGGCATCGGCCTGCAGGTGATCGACCACGTCGTCGGAAACGTCGAGCTCGGGCGCATGGACCACTGGGTCGAGTTCTACGAGCGGTCGTTCGGCATGACCGAGCTGATCCACTTCTCGGACGAGGCGATCTCGACCGAGTACTCGGCGCTCATGTCGAAGGTGATGATGGACGGCGAGGGCAAGATCAAGTTCCCGATCAACGAGCCGGCCGAGGGCAAGCGGAAGAGCCAGATCGAGGAGTACCTCGACTTCTACGGCGGGCCGGGAGTGCAGCACGTGGCGCTGGCCACGGACGACATCGTCGGAACGGTGCAGGAGCTCGAGGAGCGCGGGCTGCGGTTCCTCAAGACCCCGACCGCCTACTACGACGACCTGGAGGACCGCGTCGGCGAGATCGACGTGGAGTACGACGACCTTCGTCGCCTGGGCATCCTCGCCGACCGCGACGAGGAGGGGTACCTGCTTCAGATCTTCACGAAGACCGCGCAGGATCGGCCGACGCTCTTCTTCGAGATCATCGAGCGCCACGGCTCGCGCGGGTTTGGAGAAGGCAATTTCAAGGCATTGTTCGAGGCGATCGAACGCGAACAGGCCTTGCGGGGCAATCTCTAACGCGAGAGGAGACAGCTGGTGGGCATAGGAGCAGTCCTCATCATCCTTGGGATCATCCTCGGCTTCATCTGGAACTGGGTCATCGGGATCATCCTGATCGTCCTCGGCCTCTTGTTCGGCGGGTTCCGCCGAGGCCGCTGGTACTGAGCTGCACCTGACGCCGTAGCCTTCGCGGGATGAGCCCGCAACGGCGTACCGCTCTCGTCTCGGTCGTCGCCGCCTGCGTGCTCATCTCGCTGAAGCTCGGCACCGGGCTCGCGAGCGGGAGCCTCGGCCTCGTCTCGGAGGCGGTGCACTCCGGGACCGATCTCGTCGCTGCGCTGCTGACGCTGTTCGCCGTCGGCGTCTCGGGGCGGCCGGCCGATCGCGGGCACCCGTACGGACACGGCAAGGCGGAGCATCTCGCCGCGCTCGCGGAGGCGGGCTTCCTCGCGCTCGCGAGCCTCTACATCTCGTACCGGTCGCTCGCGGTGCTCGTCGGCTCGGCCGATTCGAACGTGAACCCCGTCTGGTACGCGTTCGTCGTCGTCCTGATCGTGATCGCCGTGGACGCGAGCCGGGCGACGGTGTCGCTTCGCGCTTCGCGGCGCTACCGCAGCCCCGCGCTCGCCTCGAACGCGCTCCACTTCGCAAGCGACCTGGTCGGATCGACTGCCGTTCTGCTCGGGCTGCTGCTCGCCCGCGCCGGCTGGCTGGAGGGAGACGCGGTCGCGGCGCTCTTCGTCGCGGTGCTGGTCCTGATCGCGGCGTACAGGCTCATGCGCCGCAACGTCGACGTCCTCATGGACCGGGTGCCGGCCGACGCCGAGCGGGCTGCGCTCGCCGCGATCGAGCAGCTGGAGCCCGGCGTGCAGCTCCGGCGCCTGCGCATGCGTCAGGCCGCGGGGCGCCACTTCGCGGACGTCGTCATCGGCGTCTCGCCGGACGCGGGCGTCGGCCAGGGTCATGCCGCCGCGGACGCCGTCGAGGCCGCCGTGCAGAGCGCCCTGCCCGAGAGCGACGTCGTCGTCCACGTCGAGCCTGCGCCGGAAGACGCCGCCCTCCGCGAGCGGATCCTCGCCGCCGCGCTCACCGTGCCGCGCGTTCGCGAGATGCACAACATCCGCGTCGTCTCGGTCGACGACGGCCTCCAGGTGGCCCTCCATCTCAAGCTGCCGCCGGAGCTGACCCTGGAGACGGCGCACGAGGTGGCGTCGCAGGTCGAGCAAGCGATCGCCGATGCCGTTCCCGAGGTCGTCTCCGTGCAGACGCACCTCGAGCCGCTCCGTGAGCCGACCGCCGGGCGCGCCCTCGGGGGTGCGAACGTCGAGGCTGACGCGGAGCGCATCAGGAGCATCGTCGCGGGTCGAACCGGGGCTCCTCCTCGCGAGGTGCGCTTCCTCCAAACCGAGGACGGGCTCGTCGCGTTCCTCACCCTCGGGCTCGATCCGGAGGTCACGCTCGCCGACGCGCACGCGCTCGCGAGCGAGGTCGAGGAAGACGTTCGCCGCGCCCTCCCCGGGCTCGCTGACGTTAGCGTGCACACCGAGCCATGAAGTTGTGCATGTTCAGTCCCAAGGGCGCCGACCTCAAGCGAGGCTGGCCGGGCGCGTCGACGGCGACAAGGTCGTCCAGCTCGCCGCGCAGACGCTCCAGTCGTTCTTCGCCGGAGGCGGCCAGGCGCGCGAGCACGCGGAGTACGCGCTGGCCGACGTCGACCTGCGGCCGCCGGTGCTCTACCCGCCCGCGGTCCGCGACTTCTACGCCTTCGAGCAGCACGTCAAGACCGCGCGCGGCCTGCGGGGCCTCGAGATGGTGCCCGAGTGGTACGAGGTCCCGGCCTTCTACTTCACGAACCCGGCGGCGATCTACGGCCCCGAGGCGGAGATCCCGTACCCCGAGGGCACGAACGAGCTCGACTACGAGCTCGAGGCGGCGGTCGTGATCGGGAAGGACGGCCAGATCGGGGGCTTCACGATCATGAACGACTGGTCCGCGCGCGACCTCCAGCGCCCCGAGATGAAGATCGGCCTCGGCCCGTCGAAGGGCAAGGACTTCGCGACGAGCCTCGGCCCGTACGTCGTCACGCCCGACGAGCTGGGTGACCTGAAGCTGGAGATGCTCGCGCGCGTCAACGGGGAGGAGCGCTCGCGCGGGAACATGGGCGACATGCACCACTCGTGGGACGCGATCGTCGCGCACGCGGCGCGCAACACGCGCCTCCGGGCCGGGGACGTCCTCGGCTCGGGAACCGTCGGCACGGGCTGCATCCTCGAGCACGGCGACGGCCGGTGGCTCCAGCCGGGCGACGTCGTCGAGCTCGAGATCGAGGGGATCGGCGTGCTGCGGAACCGAGTCGGCCCGAAGCCGGCCTAGGCTTCTTTATCCTTCGGGCTGATGCCGACCTACCAGAGCCGAGGCGAGGTCCCGCGGAAGCGCCACATCCAGTTCCGGGACAACGGGACCCTCCTCACCGAGGAGGTGATGGGCCTCGAGGGCTTCACGGGCAACGAGTCGATCCTGTACCACCTGATCTCGCCCTGCCGCGTGAAGGAGCTCGGCGCGTTCCAGCCGATCGAGCGCGAGGAGTGGGTGCCCGACGCGCACGCGCACCGCCACTTCAAGACCTTCGGCACCGAGCCCGAGGGCGACGAGGTCTCGGGACGCAAGCTCCTGATGTGGAACAACGACGTCGAGATCTCCCTCGTCCGCCCGAGCGAGACGATGGACTACTTCTTCCGCAACGGCGAGGGCGACGAGGTCTACTTCGTCCACGAGGGCAGCGGGACGCTGCACACGACGTTCGGCGACCTGCCTTACCGGCGAAGGCGACTACGTCGTCATCCCACGCGGGACGACCTACCGGTTCGAGCCGTCAGGCCCGCAGCGCTACGTGCTCTTCGAGACGCCCGGCCTGATCGAGATCCCGAAGCGCTACCGGAACGAGTACGGCCAGCTGATGGAGCACGCGCCGTTCTACCACCGCGACATCCACCCGCCGACCGAGCTGAAGACGTATCGCGAGCGCGGCGACTTCAACCTCAAGATCCGTGTGCGCGACGGGTACCAGGACTACGTCATCGACTACCACCCGTTCGACGTCGTGGGCTGGGACGGCTACCTCTATCCGTGGACGTTCAACATCAACGACTTCGAGCCGATCACGGGCCGCATCCACATGCCGCCGCCCTCGCACCAGACCTTCGCCGGCCCGAACTTCGTGATCTGCTCGTTCTGCCCGCGCAAGCTCGACTTCGACCCGCTGGCGATCCCGATCCCGTACCACCATTCGAACCTCCAGAGCGAGGAGATGATCTATTACGTCGACGGGCAGTTCTCGTCGCGGAAGGGGATCGAGATCGGCTCAGTGACGCTGCATCCGTCGGGCATCCCGCACGGGCCGCAGCCGGGGCTCGCGGAGAAGTCGATCGGGGCGACGGAGACGCACGAGCTGGCGGTGATGTGCGACACGTTCCATCCGCTCAAGCTCTCGAAGCTCGCCAAGGAGCTCGACGACGGTCAGTACGCGTACTCGTGGTACGAGGAGCCGGGCGGGACGCACACGTACGACCAGGACCCGGCCGGGGCTACGTCTCACCTCTAGCGGCGCGGCTGTAGACGCCCTTCACCGCCGGAGCGACCCACCTGCGAAGCGTCCGCAGCGCCGCGTTGCTCTGCGTGGCCCGGTAGAGCTGGTAGTAGGCGGACGGCGGGACGCGCGGCAGGAGCGGCGAGCGCCGTTCCGTCATCAGGGCGAAGACTTTCGGCGGGTCGAGATCGATGTAACGCGGGACGCTCTCGAACCAGCGGGCGCTGAGCCGTGCATCGCTCTGCGTTCGTAGTAGCGCGCGTCGCCGTTCCGTCTCGTAGCGCTCGAGCGCAGTCGCGAGACTCGTCTCGTTCTGCAGCCTCGCCGCGAGTGAGATCGCATCCTCGAGCGCCAACCTCGTGCCCGACCCGATCGTGAAGTGCGTCGTGTGGGCGGCGTCGCCCAGCAGCACGATGTTGTCGGCGTGCCAGGTCGCGTTCGTGACCGTCCGGAAGTTGAGCCACGCCGCGCGTTCTCGAGTGCGCGCCTTGCTCTTCAACGCATGGCCCTCGAGGTGCCGCTCGAAGATCTGCTCCAGTCGCCGGATGGTGTCGGGCTCGTCGAGCCGGTCGAAGCCGAGCCCGGTCCAGGTATCCGGTGAGCACTCCGCGATGAACGTGCTCGTGTCGCCGTCGAAACCGTAGGCGTGACACCAGATCCAGCCGGCTTCCGTGTGGACGAACGCGAACGTGAAGGCGTCGAACACCCGGGTCGTTCCCAGCCAGATGTACTTGTTCCGACCGACGACGGCGTGGGTCTGAAACTGCTCGCGGCGGAGCTCTCGGATCGGGCTGTTGACGCCGTCACACGCCACGATCAGGTCGGCGTGCAGAGCGTCCGTGCTCTCGATCTCGCGCTCGAACTCGACCCGCACGCCGAGGCCGAGTGCACGCTCGACCAGGATGTCGATCAGCCGCTGGCGGCCGATGCCGTAGCCGTGCCAACCTCCGCGCACCGGCTCTTTGTCGCCGACGGCCAGTAGCTGGCCGTTCCACCTGAACGAGCTCTCGCGGATCTCGCTCGCGGTGGCCGGATCGCCGGCCTCGAGCTGCTCGACGAGATCGTTCCAGAACACCACGCCCCACCCGTGCGTGACCCCTCGAGGGTTCCGCTCGAAGACCGTGAGGTCGTGTTTCGGGTCGCGCGCCTTCATCAGGATCGCCAGGTACAGGCCGGCCGGTCCGCCGCCGACGCAGGCGATCCTCATCGCACAACTGCCGCAGTGGCTTTCGGGGCAGCCATCTGGACACCTCAGGGGAGTTGATTCAGGAAACATGATGACATGGCGAACGCAAATTTGGAAAGGGGCGGTCCGAGAGAGCCGGTCCGTCGTCCTCGACTTCGACGGCACGGTCACGGAGTCGGATCTCCTCGACCGGATCGCGCTCGAGTTCGGCGACCCGGCCGTCTACCAGGAGGTCGAGGACGGCCTCCACGATGGCCGCCTGCCCCTGCGCGACGTGATCGTGCGCGAGTTCGAGCCGGTCACTGCGCCTCTGGCGGAGGTCGTGGCGTGGGTGCTCGACGAGGCGCAGGTCCGGCCCGGGCTCGCCGAGTTCGTGGACGCCGCACACGCGGACGGCTGGCAGGTCCACGTCGTCTCGAGCGGGTTCGAGGAGCTGATCGAGCCCGTCCTCGAGCGCGAAGGCGTCGAGGTCGAGCTGCACGCGAACCGCGTCGACGCGCGCCCCGACGGGTGGCGCGTCGAGTGGCGCTACCCCGACGATTGCGATGTCTGCGGCGAGTCGTGCAAGCGCTCGCTGCTTCCGCCTGGTCATGTCGTCTACGTCGGCGACGGCTACTCCGACCGCTGCGCCGCGCTCGCCTCCGACCGTGTCTTCGCGACGTCCGGCCTGGCGCGCTACCTGGCCGAGCAGGGAAAGCCGTTCGAGCCGTTCACGGACTTCCATGCCCTGTCCGAGGCGCTCGCCGCGTAGGCGTGGCGCTCCTCGAGCTTCCCGAGCCCTACGCCTTCGAGCTCTCGACCGCGCGCTACCGCGCCTTCGGCACCGACCTCGCCAACCTCTGGCACGAGGGCGGGCTGCACCGGGTCGTCGAGGGCCGGGAGGTGCGGATCACCGAGGCGCCCGGCGGTGTCGACGTCCAACCGCTCGACGCCGGGATCGAGCCCGTCGTGCGCAAGCTCCTCGGCGCCGAGCTCGACCTCGACGCGTTCTACGCCTTCGCCGCCACCGAGCCGGTGCTCGCCGGCCTCGTCGACGAGCTCCGCGGGCTGCGTCCGCCGATCGCCGTCGAGCCCTTCGAGAGCCTCGTCACGTCGATCACCGCCCAGCAGGTCTCGCTCCATGCCGCCTTCGCGATCCGCAACCGGCTGATCGAGCGCTTCGGCGTCCGTGCCGACCACGCGTACGCCTTCCCGACGCGCGAGCGGGTGGCCGCGGCCGAGCCGGACGAGCTCTTTGCGCTCGGCTTCTCCCATCGCAAGGCCGAGTACGCGACCGGGCTGGCGCGCAGCGACCTCGACCTGGACGCGCTCGCGCTCCTGCCCGACGACGAGGTCAAGGCGGCGCTGACCGCGCTGCCCGGGATCGGCGAGTGGACGGCCGACTGGTTCCTCGCCCGCCACCTGGCGCGGCCCCGCGCGTGGCCGGCCGGCGATCTCGGCGTCCGCAAGGCCGCGTCGCGCTACTACGGCGACGGGCGCAGCCTGACCACGGACGAGGTGCGCGCGCTCGGCGAGCGCTTCGACCCCTTCCAGAACCTCACGGCGCACTACCTCCTCGCCGGACTGCTCCGCGCCACCTAGGATCGGTCAGGTGCTCACGCTCTACGACGCCGACCGCTGCCCCTACTGCGCCCGCGTGCGAATCGTCCTCGCCGAGAAGGGGCTCGAACACGAGACCGTCGTCGTCGACCTCGACGACCGCCCCGCCTGGATCTACGAGAAGAACCCGCTCGGCAGAGTGCCCGTGCTCGAGGAGGACGCCTTCGTCCTGCCCGAGTCGGTCGTCATCAACGAGTACCTCGAGGAGCGCTACCCGGAGCCCGCGCTCTGGCCCGCCGACCCGGCCGAGCGCGCGGCCGGCCGCCTGCTCGTCGAGCGCTTCGACCGGCTCAGCGGGCCGTATTACGCGCTGCGCCGAGGAGACGAGGACGCCCGCGAGCGGCTGGGACACGAGCTGGCGAACCTCGATGCCGTGCTCGCCGGCCGACCATTCCTCACCGGGCGCGAGTTCGGGATCGCCGACGCCGCGTACCTGCCGTGGATCCACCGCGCGGAGACGATGCTCGGCGTCGATCTCGATCCGTACCCCGCCGTCACGGACTGGCTGGCGCGAACGGGCGAGCGTCCCTCGGTCGCCGCCGAGACCGCGCTCCTGGCCGCCCGATGAACGTCCGCGAAGCCAGCGACGCGGACTTCCCTCTGCTCGAGGAGTTCGTCCACGCCTATCTCGACGAGCACTGGGCCCGTCCGTATCCGCCACCTCCACCCGGGCCGTACCTGCAGGACGGCCGGATCGTGGTCGCCGAGGCAGAGCGGCGAGGTCGTCGGCATGGCCAAGGGAGAGCTGCGGGACGGCCTCGGCCACGTCAGCTTCGTCTACCTGAAGCCCGAGGCGCGCGGACGCGGCGGGGGCAACGACCTCGTCCGTGACCTCGTCGCGCACTTTCGCGGGCAGGGCATCGAGCACGTCTCGCTGAACGTCGAGCTCCCGAACGACGAGGCGCTCGCCTACTGGCGCCGGCTCGGCTTCACGGACTATCGCCGTTCGCTCCTCACCGACCTCGAGTCGCTCGAGCGTCGGCTCACGGGCGGCGAGGTCGCCTCCACGGGCTCGATCCACCTCCAGACCGACGATCTCGGCGCGGTCGAGAAGGCCGTCGCCCGCTGGGTCCCGCGCGTCGTCCGCTCGGAGTCGAGTGTCGTCGGGCCTCCGCGGAACGGGTGGATCGGCGTCTACGACGACGCTGCGGCCGCCCAGCCCGAGCAGCTGCGGCGCCTGGCGTCCGAGCTCTCGTACGTGTCGGGCGGCGTCGTGGTCGCGCTCGGCGCCGAGCAGGGCGAAGTCGTTCGGCTCGTCGCGTACGACCGGGGCCGGGTCGCGGACGAGTACCTGTCGGTGCCCGAGTACTACGGGCCGCTGCCGCCGGGAGACGCGATCGCGATGCGCGCGAACCCCACGCTGCTCGGCCGCTTGACCGGTGCGAAGCCGGCGGAGATCCGGGCTGCGGCTCGCACCGCGGACTCGGCCGCCGAGTTGCCGCCCGCCCAGGACCTCCTCGGCCAGATCGCACGCACGCTCGGCATCGAGGGCGTGAGCCTGTCCGCCGAAGAGGCGTCGGCGCTGGACGGATCCGTCACGGTCGAGCACTCGTGAGGGTCGTCCTCGTCCACGCATTCCCGCTCGACGACCGCATGTGGGACCCGCAGCTCGAGGCGCTCGCCGACGAGGACGTCTACGTTCCGTACCTCTACGGGCTCGGCGGCAACTCGGTCGACGGCTGGGCGGAGCACGTGCTCGAGCGCACCGAAGGCGAGCTCCTCGTGGTCGGCGCCTCGCTCGGCGGCTACGTCGCGCTGGCGATGGCCCGGATCGCGCCCGATCGCGTCACGAGCCTCCTGCTCGCCGGCGCGCGTGCGACGGCCGATCCGCCGGAGCGGCGTGCGGCCCGCGAGGAGATGATCCGCGTCGTCCAGGCCGAGGGGATCGAAGGCTGGAACCGCGAGTTCTCGCCGCCCGGGCCCGAGGACCGCACGGTCGACGAGCTGGTGCGCGGCATCCAGGCGCTCCGCGACCGGCGTGACGCGACCGACGTCGTCGCCTCGTTTGAGGGACCGCTGACCGTGGTCGTCGGCGACCAGGACGAGCTCCTCCCGGTCGACGAGGCCCGTCAGATCGCAGAGTCGGCGCCCGACGGACGCTTCGAGGTCGTCGAAGGTGCCGGTCACGTCGTCAGCGTCGACGCGCCGGAGCGCTTCAACGAGATTCTGCGCGAGCTCCTGAGCCGGGCCGGCTGACGGCGACCTTCCCCAGCTCGAGCGCGTCCCGGAGCATCTCCGCGTTCATCGGCGCCTGCGCGGTCTCCCGGCCGCCGACGCGGCTGCGGTTGTTGTTGTTGAACACCACGTACGCCTGCTCGGCCCGCTGCGAGAGCTCCTTCAGCTGCGGCACCCACTCCCCGAGCTCCTCGTCCGAGTAGAGGTAGTCGAAGCGCTGCGCCGCGCTCCCGCCGCGCACGTTCCACGTCCCCGCGTTCCGGCCGTGCATGCGCACGTAGAGGATCGGCGTCGTCAGCGCGAGCACGGTCAGCGGGACGTTCTTGCCCTCGCTCCGCGGCGCATCGACGACGACGTGGGACATCTTGTGCTCCTCGAGGAAGCGAAGCGTCTCGTCGCGCCCGTCCTCCTCGTACCAGCTCCGGTGCCGGAACTCGACGAGCATCTCGTCGTCCCCGACCTGTTCGCGCGCCCAGGCCAGGTAGTCGTAGGAGGCTTCCTTCGGGACGACGTACGGCGGGAACTGGAACAAGAGGCCGCCGAGCTTGCCCGCGGCACGCAACGGCTCGAGTGCCTCGAGGAAGCGCCTGAAGATCTCTCCGCGGAACTCGCGCGACGGACGATCGACGCGCCCGCGCTCGTCCTGCGGAGCCTCGTCTCGGAGGTCGGGAGGGAGCTGCTCGACCTTGACCGGGTGCCGCGTCATCACGCCGAAGGCCTTGACGTGCATCACGAAGCCGTCCGGCGTGCGCTCGGCCCAGCGCTGCACCATCTCCTCGCCGGGCAGCCGGTAGTACGTCGAGTCGACCTCGACCGTGTCGAAGTGCTCCGCGTACCAGGCGAGCCTCGCGCCGGCGGGGACGCCCTTCGGGTACCAGTGCTTCGTCAGCGCCTCGTCCGCCCACGAGCACGTTCCGACCCGGATCGTCGCCGCCACGCGGCCCAGGCTAGCGGTCGTTCCCGCTTCGAGAGCCCGTGTCGGCGTCCCGCCCCGTCCCCCGACGTCGTTCGCACGAAGTCGCGAAGCGGGCCGCCGACCGGGTGGGCCTGGAGCGCTGAGCAGGAGTCGCAGCGGCGGCTGCGACCGCGGCCAGAAGTATGTGACGTTTGGCAATTCGCGTCAAGAGCAAACGGGAGGCTTCGCCTGGAAGCCTCCCGTGCTCGAATCGCGACTTACTTCTTCTTGCGAGCGGTGCCGATCTTGACGGCGAAGAACGAGAGCGATCCCGTCTTGCAGCCCTGCGGCACACCGGGAAGCGGCGGCGCAGGACAGGCCGGGAGATCTCCGAGGAAGAGCACCTGTGCGAGCACACGCGTCTTCTTCTTGATCTTGATGCGGATCGTGTAGTTGCCGTTGCCCTTGGTCCGGGCCTTGCCGATTCGCTTGGCGCTGCCCGGCTTGTAGAGCTCGACCAGCGCGCCGCCGAACGCCTGCCCGTCGACCGTCAGCCGCCCGGAGACGATCACGACGCCGTGCTTGAGGCTCTTCGTCTTCATCGTCAGGCCGACCCGTCCTGGAACGACCGCCTGTCCCTCGGTCGTGCCGGCGGGATTGGGCACAGGCTGGCCCGCCACATACGGCGTGAACGTCGCGTGCCAGATGTGATCGGTCGTGCTCGTCGGATTCGAGAACACGCCGTTGACGTCGAAGAACGCGAACTCGAGCTGGGCGCCCGCAGGCGTGCCGATCGGGCCGGCCAGGCAGAACTGGACCTTCGCCGATGCGAACGTCGCCTCGGGGCCCGTCGTGATTGCGTCGACATAGAGCGGAACGGTGAGCGGTGTCCCTGCGACCGTGACGTTCAGGTTCCAGACCGCCTGGTGCAGGCCGGGAGCACACTGGTCGTTCGGGTGGTTCGCGGGATTGTCGGCGACCACGGTGCCGTCGACGTCGACCTCGGCGTTCCCGCCGTTGCGGAGGATCAGCCGTGCGCTGACGTCGCCGATCTTCGTTCCCGGCGCCTGCGTGAGGTTCACGCCGTAGCCGAGCGGCGCGTAGATCGTGTCCTTCGCCGTCGGGTCATCCGCCGCGCTTTGGATGTGACCGAGCAGCAGGCTCGTCGCCGCGCCGGGCTTGTTGCTCGATGTGGTGACGGTGAGGCTCGGCGAGTACGAGGCCCAGGCTGAGCCCGTAAACGCGAGCGTGACGACGGCTGCGCTCGCTACGAGCGCAAGCCGGATGACCCTGTTCATACGTGTCCTTTCCTCGGAGTTCTTGTCATGAGACGTCAAATCACAGCCGGAGTTAACCGCCCATCGGACCGTCCGGTCAACAGATTCAGTGGGATATCGGCTTCGCGAGCACCGGCACGGACAGGCTCGCGGGCCCGACGACGAGCCGCCGCGAGGACGGAATCCCCGTGAAGTAGAGGAGGTTGCCGGAGCTCTGGGCGGTCGAGGTGGCGGCGATCGTCAGCCGCAGCCGGGAGCCCTTCGGAATCGCGGTCAGCTGCGAGATCAGCCGGATCCTGACCCGTTTCGGCCTCGCGCCGAGGTGGACGCGCGCGCCGCCGGCGCTCACGACGAGCTCCTTGCGCTGCGGCGTCAGCGCCGAGAGGACGGCCACGACCTGCGGCCAGCCGTTCGGGCTCGCGAGCGAGACGCGCAGCACCGGCGCGCCGAAGGTCTCGGTGCGGGTGCGCAGCCGTGGCCGTGTTCGCGCCACCTTGCCCGTCGAGCCGATCGCCGCGCGGCCGGGGAACGCGAACCGCAGCGTCTTGCTCGCGGGCAGCGCCTTGTAGTGGAACGTGCGGCCGGTCCACGGATCGGGAGCGACCTCGATCGGCGGCTGCCGGTCGATCCCGTTCGGAAGGCCTTTCAGATAGCGGTCGAACCACGCGCGCGTCTCGGCCAGGACGTGCGCCGCCTCCGCGGGCGGGTTCGCGGCCGGCGGGTGCCCGAAATCGGCGAGGTAGAGCCGCTTCGGCGCCTTCAGTCGCGCATACGCCGTCAACGCGTGCTCGAGGTCGAAGGCGAAGTCGCGCCGACCCTGCATGAGGAACGTCGGCACCCGGATCGAGGCGAGCTGCGTGCGAGTCGACCGCTGGTCGGCGAACGCGTGGAGCGCGCGCGAGATTCCGACCTGCGATCGCGTCGTTCACGATCGAGTCGAGGCCGGGAGCCGCGCGCGCCTGGATCGACTGCCAGAAACCGAGCAGGACGCCCGAGCGGGCGAGGTCCTGGGGCAGGAGCGCGGAGTAGAGGTCGGTCCACGTGATCGCCGGCTCGATCGCGGCGAACGGGACGCCTTCGGCCGTCGCGCGCCAGATCGCGCCGCCGCCGTACGAGTAGCCGAACGCGCCGATCCGCTGCCCGTTGACGCCCGGCTGCCCCGCGAGCCAGCCGAAGAGCTCGCGCACGTCCTGGATCTCGCGCGGCCCGTCGATCGAGACGAGCCCCTCCGACTGCCCGTGGCCGCGGGCGTCGAAGGTGAGCGCGGCGTAGCCCTGCGGCGCGAGCTGCGTCTCGGCGAGCGAGTTGAGCGACATCCCGAGCGGGCTTCCCGGGTCGGTCCTGCTCCCGGCGAGGCCATGGAACAGCATCACGGCCGGCCAGCCGCCCGCAGGCGGTGCGCCGTCCGGGACGTAGTACGTGGTCGCGATCTTGACGCCGTCGCTCATCGGGATCAGCCGGTCCTGCTTGCTGAACGCCGAGGCCGTTCCCGGCGCTGCGAGTGCGAGGACGGCGAGCGCTGCGGCGAGACGCGACATGCCATGAGCCTACAATCGCGGCATGGATCCCCGGCCCGTTGGCGTTTTCGACTCTGGCACCGGCGGGCTGACGGTTCTCCACGAGTGCCTGGTGACGATGCCGCACGAGGACTTCATCTACCTCGGCGATCTCGCGCGGCTTCCCTACGGGCCTCGCCCGCTCGACGAGATCCGCCGCTTCGCAGGCGAGATCGCCGGCTATCTCGAGGCGCAGGGCGTGAAGCTCGTCGTGGCCGCCTGCAACGCCGCGACCTCGGCTGCGCTGCCGGAGCTCCAGGAGCGGCTGGAGGTGCCGATCGTGGGCGTGATCACGCCCGAGGCCCACGCCGCCGTGCAGACGACCCGGAACCGCCGCATCGGCCTGCTCGCGACGCAGGCGACGGTGACCGCCGGGCGCTATGCGGAGCTCGTCCACACGCTCGACGCGGGCGCCCGCTTCTTCCCGGTCGCGTGCCCGCGGCTCGTGCCGCTGATCGAGAGCGACGAGCCCTTCGGCGCGGAGACGGTCGAGGCCGTTCGCGAGTACGCGGCGCCGCTCAAGCAGGCCGACGTGGACACGGTCATCCTCGGCTGCACGCACTATCCGCTGATCAGGCCGATCTTCCAGCGCGTCTTCGGCCGCGGCGTCACGCTCGTCTTCTCCGCCGAGGAGACCGCGCGCGAAGTGGCCGAGACGCTCGAGCGCAAGGGGTTCGAGAACGATCCCGGCCGCGAGGGTCGCTACCGGTTCCTGACGACGGGCGACCCGGAGCGGTTCCGCGCCGTGGGCGAGCGCTTTCTGCAGCTTCCCCTGGGCGAGGTCGAGCAGGTCGCGATCGCGGAGCTGGAGGCGGCCGCGGCGTGACCCGTCCGAGCGGCACGGACGCCCTGACGAGCTGACGGACGCTCACGATCGAGCCCGACTTCCTCGAGCAGGCGAGCGGCTCCGCGCTGATCTCGTTCGGCAAGACGCGGGTGCTGTGCACGGCGTCCCTCGAGGACGGCGTTCCGCGCTGGCTGTACGGCAACGGGCGCGGATGGCTGACCGCCGAGTACTCGATGCTGCCGGCCTCGACCGGGCAACGGACGCAGCGCGAGGCGAGCACCGGGCGCCAGAAGGGGCGGACGGTCGAGATCCAGCGGCTGATCGGCCGGGCGCTCCGCGCGGTCGCAGACATGGAGGTGCTCGGCGAGCGGACGCTCTGGCTCGACTGCGACGTGCTCCAGGCCGACGGCGGGACCCGGTGCGCGGCCATCTCGGGCGCGTACGTGGCGGCGCGCAGGGCGCTCGACCACGTCGGGCTCGGCCGCGTGCTGAGCGACTCGGTGGCGGCCGTCTCGGTCGGCATCGTCGAGGGTGAGGCGCTGCTCGACCTCGACTACACGGAGGATTCCTCGGCCGAGGTGGACGTGAACGTCGTCCTGGCCGGTGACGGCCGGCTGATCGAGGTGCAGGCGACGGCCGAGCGGGCTCCGCTCTCCCGCGACCAGCTGGACGACCTGCTCGACCTGGCCACGGGCGGGATCGAGGAGATCGGTTTCGCTCAGCGGGAGGCCGTGGAGGCGGTCCGTGCTACCTGAGCTGAGCTGGCTGGACGTTCTGGCCCGCCTCGTGGTCGCGGGCATCCTCGGCGGTGCGATCGGGGCCGAGCGCGAGCTCAGGGAGCGCGACGCAGGGTCTGCGCACGCACATGCTCGTCGGCGTCGGCTCCGCGCTCTTCACGATCGTCTCCGCGTACGCCTGGACCGACTTCAATTTCTCGGCGCGAAACGGCGTCACCTACGACCCGACGCGCATCGCCGCCCAGATCGTGACCGGGATCGGCTTCCTCGGAGCCGGCGCGATCATCCGCCAGGGTCTCTCGGTCCGCGGGCTGACGACCGCCGCGAGTCTCTGGGTCGTGGCGGCGATCGGCATGGCGTCCGGTGCGGGCTACTACTCGGGCGCGCTGGTCGCGACGATCGTCGTCCTGGTCAGCCTCTGGCCGCTGCGGATCCTGGCCCACAGGATCTTCGAGCGCCTCCGGCCCGGCGAGCTCCGGCTCGAGGTCGAGTTGCGCGCCAACGAGAGCCCGTCCGTCCTCCTCGAGTCGCTCGAGTCGCGCGGCGTCGCCGTGCGGGCGTTCGAGGTCGAAGACGCACGCGACCGCCGCCGGGTCGCACTCGACGTGCGCGTCGAGCACTCACAGCCGGAAGCGGTGACGGCGGAGCTGATGCGCCTCGAGCCCGTGCTCGGTGTTCGGTGGGCGCACTGATTCGGGCGGTACTCGCCTCGCGCGAACGAGAACAAGCTCCGCGAGCTGGAGTCACGCGCTCGACGGCTGGTCGCTCGAGTCGCTCGACGCGCAGGACTATCCGCCCGAGAGCGGGGCCACGTACGTCGAGAACGCGCGGGCGAAAGCCGAGTTCGGACGCACGCTCGCACCCGATCGCTGGGTGCTCGGCGAGGACTCGGGCGTCGAGATCGAAGGGTCTCGGCGGCGGCCCGGGCGTGCGCTCGGCGCGCTGGGCGGCGGGCCGGGAGGCGGAGCGAGCGCTCGAGGAGCTCGAAGGCGTGCAGGGCGAGGGCCGCCGAGCGCGCTACGTCTGCGAGCTCGTGGCGATCTCGCCGGACGGAGCCGAGCACCGCGGGACGGGCGTCCTCGAGGGCCGGATCGCCGAGGAGCTGAGCGGCAGCGAAGGCTTCGGCTTCGACCCGGTGTTCGTCCCGACGGCGAAGACCGCACCGTCGCGGAGCTCGGCAACGACTGGAAGCGCGACAACTCGCACCGAGCCCGCGCCGCCCGCGCCCTGCTCGCCTCGATAATGCGCTCATGAACTCGATCAACCTCATCAGCGCGGAGAACACCGGGGGCAGGATCGACGTCGGCGGAGCCACCGGCTCGACCGAGAGCCTCATGTTCATCTACGACCTCGCGCCGGGCCAGAGCTCGTCGCCGTACCACTACGAATACGACGAGGAGTGGCTGCTCGTCGTCGACGGCACGGTCGTCGTGCGGACGCCGGACGGGGAGCACACAGTCGATCGTGGCGAGCTCGTCCGCTTCCCGGCCGGTCCGGAAGGGGCGCACAAGATCATGAACCGCAGCGATGCACCTGCGAGGACGCTGCTGTTCTCGCGGCGGGGCCTGGGGTACGCGGTCTCCGTCTATCCAGACAGCGACACGATCGGCGTCTGGGCGGGCGGCGAGAACGATCTCGTCTTCGAGCGCAGCAACGCGGTGCCGTGGGCCCACGGCGAAGAAGGCTGGCAGAAAGCGACCTAGGCCAGCGCCTAGTCGCTGGTGCCAAAGCGCCCGGGGTGGGCTTAGGGGTCAGCCACCTCGGGAGCCGATCCGCGGGCGGAGCCGGGCTTTGCCCGAGCGCAGCCCAGGTGGCGTCCAAGAGGGAGCACGCGCACCTTCGGCGGCTCCTGAAACGGTAGCCCTACGCCTCCGCCCGCAAGGAGGGGGCCCACGGGGGAACCAGGGGTTCACCCGTGAAGCGAGCGAAGCGAAGCGAGTCTAGGCGAGTCCGGCGGCCTCTTCCAACTCGACCGCTTCGCGGCGGCCGCGCGAGTGCCACCAGTTGATCTCGGCGCCGAAGACGATCACGTTCGCCATCACGTACAGCCACACGAGCAGGAGCGCCGGCGCGCCGAACGCCTGGAGCGCGATCACGTTCTTCGAGAACCGCAGGTAGAGCGGCAGGAGCTGGAAGCTCGTCTCGAGCGCGATCGTGGCGACGATCGCACCCGGGAGCACCTCCTGCCACGTGAGCTTCTCGTTCGTGAGCAGGTAGTAGACGGTGAAGAGGAAGACGAAGACCGCCAGCGTCGAAACCAGGATCGAGCTCACGAACGCGACGTACGAGTTGCCGAAGAACCCGCCCGCGAAGCGCGTCAGCACCTCGTAGCCGATCGAGCCGACGAGCAGCCCGATGAACAGCGTGACGAGCGACCCGACGAGCAGCGTGACCGCGAGCAGCTTCCCGTGCAGGAACGAGCGGTTCGGCTTCCCGTACACGATGTTGAACGCCGACTCGAGCACGCTGAAGAGCGAGAGCGAGGTCCAGCCGAGGAAGAGCGCGCCGATCACGCCGAGCGTCGCGGCGTTGTCCTGCACCGAGCGCACGACGCGGACGATGCTCTCGACGGAGCTCGTCGGGAACGCCTTGTTCAGCTCCGTGACGAGGTAGCTCGACTCGTCGGCCCGGCCCGCGAACCCGAGGAACGCGAGCGCGAGGAAGACGAGTGGAACGAACGAGAGGAGGGCGAAATAGGCGATCATCGCCGCGAGGTGCGTCCCCCGATCGGCGAAAAACTTGCTGAAGACCTCGCGCATGGTGCGGGAGGCTAGTCTCTCAGCCATGACGGAGCCCAGCGCTGCACTCGCCGAGCTGACCGAGATCTCGTCGCAGATCGAGTCCGCGGTCCTGTTCGACGCCGACGGCAAGGTCGTCGCCGCGACGGTTCCCGAGGATCGCGCCGAGCGCGTCGCCACGAGCGCGAAGGCGCTGCTCGAGCAGGCCGGGCAGATCGGCGAGGGCGAGCTCACGCAGATCGAGGCGTCGACCGGGGACGGGAGCCTGTTCGTCGTGAGGGACGGGGCCGACGATGATCGCCGCCTCGACCTCCGCCGAGCCCACGGCCGGGCTCGTCTTCTACGACCTGAAGAGCTGTCTGCGGGCCGTCGCCGAGCCGCCTGCAAAGCCGGCCGCGAAACCGAAGCCGAAGCCAAGCCGAAAGCCAAGCCGAAGCCGCGCACGACACGGCCCAAGAGCAATGGGACGCCGTAAGCTCATCGCGCTCGGGTTCGCCGTCGGGTCGCTGCTCGGCATCGGGCTCTATGCGCGCCGGGGCCGGGAGGGGCGCGAGCGAATCGACCTCTACTTCGCGGACGGCTCGCTCGTCTCGCTGCACGGCGACTCGCCCGAGGCGGCCCCGCTGCTCGTCCACGCGCGCGACGCCCTCCGGGCCGCCGGCTACGTGAAGCGCGAGGACCTCGGAGCCGCGATCCGCGAGCACGCCTACCTCGAGGGCGACTTCGTCCTGCGCTCGGGACGCCGCTCGAACTACTACCTCGACAAGTACCGCTTCGAGACGCGGCCCGAACTGCTCTCGGCGCTCGGCGAGCACATCGCGGCCACGGTGGCCGAGCACGAGCCCGACGCGGCGCGGCTCGCAGGCCCCGAGCTCGGTGCCGTCGCGCTGGCCGCGGCGGCGTCGATGTCCTCCGGGCTCCCGTTCCTGATCGTCCGCAAGGCGGCGAAGGAGTACGGCACCGCGAATCGCCTCGAAGGCGTCTTCGAGCCGGGCGAGCGCGTGTGCCTCGTGGAGGACGTCGTCACCTCCGGCGGGGCCGTCGTGGAGGCCCTCGACGCCGTCCGCGAAGCCGGTCTGGAGTGCCGGATCGCGGTCTGTGTGCTCGACCGCGAGGAGGGCGGAGCGGACGCTCTCGCGCGCCGTGGAGCCCGTCTCGTGCCGCTTTTTCGGGCAGGAGAGTTGCTCTCGGCGCAGAAAACCGCCGCAAAGCCGCATGGTTGAGCCGAAACGGCTTGGCTGTTAGGGTCCGATTGCGCTAACCGGCAACGTTAGAGGGAGGTTGCACGTGACAAAACAGGAGTTCGTCGACAGGGTCGCGGACAAGGCAGGGCTCTCGAAGCGCGACGCTGCGGAAGCGGTGGACGCGTTCCTGGACTCGATCACCGATGTCCTGCGCTCGGGCGGCGAAGTGTCATTCACCGGATTCGGGAAGTTCACGACCCAGGCGCGCGCCGCGCGGCAGGGCGTCAACCCGAGGAATCCGACGGAGCGAGTACAGATCCCGGCGACGACCGTTCCCAAGTTCTCCGCTGGCAGCCAGCTCAAGCAGGCCGTCAAGAGCGGGGCGGGGATGTAGCACTGCGGCAACACGGAAGTTTCGAGAGGGGCTGCTGAGGCGGCCCTTCTCTTTTCTTCCGGGGCGCTCGCTAGTCTCACCGCGATGATGCAGGACATCGAGGTTCGGCCCACGACGACGGTGACCGCGTTCGGGGACAGGCTCGCCGAGGCCGTGGAGCGCAAGCGGAGCCAGCTCATCGTCGGGCTCGACCCGATGCCCGAGCTGCTGCCGCTCGAGCTCGCGGGCGAGGCGGGGCTCGGCCGTTCGGAGGCGGCCGATGCGTGTGCCCGCTTCTGCTGCGGCGTGATCGACGCGGTCGCCGCCTATGCGGTCGGCGTCAAGCCGCAGCTCGCCTTCTTCGAGGCGCTCGGGCCGCCCGGGATGGAGGCGCTCGAGAGCGTCTGCGCCTACGCGCGCACGGCCGGCCTGATCGTGATCGCCGACGGGAAGCGCGGAGACATCGGCTCGACCGCGCGGGCCTACGCGTCCGCCTACCTGGAAGGGGCCGAAGATCGCGCGCCGCTGGCCGATGCGATGACCGTCAACCCGTACCTCGGCCTCGACTCGCTCGAGCCGTTCATCGCGGCCTGCCGGCGCGAGGGCGCGGGCATCTTCTGTCTCGTCAAGACCTCGAACGAGGGCGTCGCGGACATCCAGGATCTCGCCCTCTCGGACGGCAAGCCGCTCTGGCAGCACGTGGCGAGCCTCGTCGCGGAGTGGGGCGAGGAGCTCGTCGGCGAGCGCGGCCTGTCGAGCGTGGGCGCGGTCGTGGGCGCGACGCACCCGAGGGCCGTCGGCGAGGCGCGGCGGCTGCTTCCGCGGGCCGTCCTGCTGCTGCCCGGGATCGGGGCGCAGGGCGCGGGGCCGGCCGATGTCGCTCGTGCGTTCACGAGCGGGCCGGCGAGCGCGCTCGTCGCGGCCTCGCGCTCGGTGCTGTACGCGTTCCGATCGACGGACGACGACTGGCGCGCAGCGGTTGCGGCCGAGGCGGCGCGGCTGAAGAGCGAGGTCTGGGCCGCCTCGGGGTGGTAGGCATGGACTGGCGGACAGAAGCGAAGCGCTACGCGCTCCCGGTCGCGTTCCTCTTGCTCGTCACCGCGGCCGTGCTCGTCGTGCGCGGCGCGCTCTGACCGACCGCGGGTAGCCTTCCGGCCCGTGAAGCTGAGGCTGCTCGTCTGCGCGGCCGCTCTCTCCCTGGTTCCCCCGGCTCTCGCGGCTGGACCGAGCGTCCACGCGCGCGCCTACGTCGTCGAGGACGGGCGCACCGGAGAGGTGCTGCTCGCCCACAACCCCGGCGAGCGGGTCCCGATCGCGAGCCTGACGAAGATGATGACGGTGCTGCTCACGCTCGAGCGCTCCCGGCTCGGCGACATGGTCACGATCTCGCCCGACGCGGCGGAGGTCGGCGAGTCCAGCATCGGCCTGCGCGCCGGCGAGCGGATCTCGGTTCGCGACCTCGTCGAGGCCGCGCTCATCCAGAGCGCGAACGACGCCGCCTGGGCGCTGGCCGACCACGTCGGCCACGGGAGCGAGACGAAGTTCGTCGCGCTGATGAACCGGCGGGCGCGGCAGCTCGGGCTCGACGACACGCACTTCGTCCGGCCCGACGGTCTCGACGCACCGGGACATGTCTCGAGCGCGCGCGACGTGACGACGCTGGCCCGGCTCCTGATGCGGAAGCCGGTCGTCCGCAAGGTCGTCGCCATGCGCGACGCGACGATCGAGGGCGATCGCCGGCTGCACACGTGGAACGACCTGCTCGGCGTCTATCCGGGCGTGGTCGGCGTCAAGACCGGGCATACCGCCGCCGCGGGCTGGTCGGAGGCCGGCGCGGTCCGCGGCCCGGGCGTCACCGTCTACGCCACGATCCTCGGCAGCCCGTCGCGGCGCGTTCGCAACGACGGCCTGGCGGCGCTGATGACCTGGGGGCTCGCGCGCTTCCGCGTCGTCCAGACGGTGACCGCCGGGCACGTCTATGCGAGCGCGCGCACCTCGTACGGCAAAAGCGACCTCGACCTGGTCGCGCCGCGTTCGGTCGGGCGCGCCGTGGTCACGGGCCGTCCGCTCGTGGAACGTATCGTGGCGCCGATGGGTGTCGACCTGCCCGTCCGGAAGGGCCAGGAGCTCGGAGAGGTGCGCGTGTACGAGCGGGGCAAGCTCGTGGCGCGCTCGCCGCTCGTCGCCGCCCGGTCGATCGACGAGCCCGGAGCCGCCGCCCGCGCGGGCTGGTACGTGAAGCGCACCGCGCACAACATGTGGGGATGGGTTTCGTAATCCCATGATCGTCACCGTCACGCTGAACGCAGCCCTCGACCGGACGCTGACCGTGCCCAACTTCCAGCGCGGCCAGCGGCACCGGGCGAGCGGCGGCCTGACGATCGCCGGCGGCAAGGGCATCAACGTCGCGCGGGCGCTGAAGCGGCTCGACGTGCCGGTCGTCGCGACGGGCCTCGCCGGCGGCCTGACCGGAACGCGCCTCGTCGAGGAGCTGACCGGCGAGGCGATCCTCAACGACTTCGTCCGCATCGCCGACGAGTCGCGCACCTCGACGGCGGTCGTCGACCCGACCTCGAGCTCGTACACCGAGATCAACGAGTGGGGCCCGCACGTCGAGCCCGAGGAGCTGGACATGTTCCGGGAGAAGCTGCGCTACCTGGCGAGGGCGGCCGACGTCGTCGTCTTCGCGGGCTCGCTCCCCCGCGGCGTCGAGGACGAGCTTCTACGGCGACCTCATCCGCGAGCTGAACAAGCGGAACATCCGGACCGTGCTCGATGCGGAAGGCGAGCCGCTGCGGATGGGAGCCGCGGCCGAGCCGTTCCTCGTCTCGCCGAACCAGCGCGAAGCGGAGAGCCTCGTCGGCCAGGAGTTCCACGAGGACCAGGACTTCATCCAGGCGCTCGACGACATCGCCGAGCTCGGCGCGCGCAACGTGCTGATCACCCAGGAGTCGGGCTGCTTCGCGCTGCTCCGCGAGGAGCGGGAGGTGAAGCGGCTGCGGGCTGCCGCGCCGGAGGTCGACCCCGTGTCGACGGTCGGCTCCGGCGACGTGCTCCTGTCGGCCTTCCTCGCGGCGCGGGACGCCGGGCAAGCCGCTCGACGAGGCGCTCCGGTCGGCCGTCGGGGCCGGCGCGGCGTCGACGCTCGAGGTCGGCGCGGGCCGATTCGACCCACGCGAGGCGAGCCGGCTGGCGGGTGGCGTCGAGGTGACCGAGCTCGAACCGGCCGTCTCCTGAGGCTGGTACGATCGACTGCCACTTTGAAAGGCGTAACGCGACACGGTTTTTCTGGCCCAGGCGATCTATCGAGCCTGGGTTTTTTGCATAGAGGGGGGCTCACGTGGACGTAGAGATTGGCCGCGGCAAGAAGGCACGACATGCGTACGGCTTCGACGACATCGCGATCGTCCCGAGCCGCCGGACGCGCGACCCGCAGGACGTCGACATCGGCTGGAAGCTCGGCCCGCACCTGCTCGAGCTGCCGCTCCTCGCCTCCGCGATGGACGGTGTCGTCTCGCCGGCGACCGCGATCGCGCTCGGGAAGCTCGGCGGGCTCGGCGTCCTCAACCTCGAGGGCATCTACACGCGCTACGAGAACCCCGATGCCGAGCTCGAGCGGATCGCGAAGCTGCCGAAGGACCGCGCGACGCGCGGCCTGCAGGAGATCTACGCGAAGGCCGTCGAGCCGAAGCTGATCGCGGCGCGGATCGAGGAGATCAAGCGCGCAGGCGTCCTCGCGGCCGGCTCGCTCACGCCGCAGAAGGTGCGCGACCACTACGAGATGGCGCTCGAGGCGGGCCTCGACGTGCTCGTCATCCAGGGCACCGTCGTCTCGGCCGAGCACGTCTCCTCGAACGGGCAGGCGCTGAACCTGAAGGAGTTCATCGCGAGCCTGCCGATTCCGACCCTCGTCGGCGGCTGCGCCTCGTACCAGACGGCGCTGCACCTGATGCGCACCGGCGCGGAGGGCGTGCTCGTCGGCGTCGGGCCCGGCCATGCGTGCACGACCCGCGGCGTCCTCGGCGTCGGCGTCCCGCAGGCGACGGCGATCTCGGATGCGGCCGCGGCGCGCGTGCAGCACCTGCTCGAGACCGGGAAGTACGTGAACGTGATCGCGGACGGCGGCATGCGCACCGGCGGCGACATCTCGAAGGCGGTCGCCTGCGGCGCCGACGCGGTGATGATCGGCTCGCCGCTCGCCCGCGCGAAGGAGGCGCCCGGGCGCGGCTTCCACTGGGGGATGGCGACGTTCCATCCGACGCTGCCGCGCGGCGCCCGCGTCCAGGTCGACCAGAGCGCCTCGCTCGAGGAGATCGTGGTCGGCCCCGCGCGCGAGAACGACGGGACGCTCAACCTGATGGGCGCGCTCCGGACGTCGATGGCGACCTGCGGGTACGAGTCGATCCACGACTTCCAGAAGGCCGAGATCATGCTCGCGCCGTCGATCAAGACCGAGGGCAAGTCGCTCCAGCAGGCCCAGAAGATCGGTATGGGTTGATGGGGGAAGTCGTCCCGCTTCCAACCTCCCGAGCCGGCCGCAGAAGAGCGGCCGGTGCTCGTTCTGGACTGCGGTGGCCAGTACTCACAGCTGATCGCGCGCCGTGTGCGCGAGTGCCGCGTCTACTCGGAGCTCGTTCCGCACACGATCTCGCCCGATCAGATCCGCAGCCGCCATCCGTTGGCACTCGTCCTCTCGGGCGGGCCGGCTTCCGTCTACGCGGAGGGCGCGCCGCAGGTCGACCCGGGCATCTTCGAGCTCGGGATCCCGACGCTCGGGATCTGTTACGGCATGCAGGTCATGGCTCAGGAGCTCGGCGGCAGGGTCGAGCGGACGGGCGATCTCCGAATTCGGGAAGACCGAGTTCACGGTCGAAGGCGGCGAGCTCTTCACGAACCTTCCGCCGGAGCAGGTCGGCTGGATGAGCCATCGCGATTCCGTGACTGCGCCGCCCGCGGGCGCACGCGTCGTCGCCTCCTCGCAGTCGACTCCGATCACGGCGTTCGAGGACTCGAAGCGGCGACTGTACGGCGTCCAGTTCCACCCCGAGGTCGTGCACACGCCGTACGGCAACGACCTCCTGAAGAACTTCCTCTACTCGGTCGCCGACGCGCCCGCGACCTGGACGGCCGCGGCGGTGATCGAGGAGCAGGTCGAGCGGATCCGCGCGCAGGTGGGGTCGGAGCGCGTGCTGTGCGCGCTCTCAGGTGGGGTCGACTCGGCGGTCGCGGCGCTGCTCGTCTACAAGGCGGTCGGCGATCAGCTCACGTGCGTCTTCGTCGACCACGGTCTGCTCCGCAAAGACGAGGCGGCGCAGGTCGTCGAGACGTTCCGCAACCACTTTCACGTGCCGCTCGTCCACGTCGACGCGGAGGAGCGCTTCCTCGGCAAGCTCGCCGGGATCACCGACCCCGAGGAGAAGCGGCGCACGATCGGCGAGGAGTTCATCCGTGTGTTCGAGCAAGAGTCCGAGAAGCTCGGGCAGCTCGCGTACCTCGTCCAGGGCACGCTCTATTCGGACGTGATCGAGTCCGGCGGCGACGAGAGCGTGGCGGCGACGATCAAGTCGCACCACAACGTCGGCGGGCTGCCCGGAGGACATCGACTTCGAGCTCGTCGAGCCGCTGCGGCTGCTGTTCAAGGACGAGGTGCGGCGCGTCGGCGAGGAGCTCGGGCTGCCCGAGGCGATGGTGTGGCGCCAGCCGTTCCCCGGCCCCGGTCTCGCGATCCGGATCATCGGCGACGTCACGCACGAGCGGCTCGAGATCCTCCGCGAGGCCGATGCGATCCTGCAGGAGGAGGTTCGCCGCGCCGGGCTCTACCGCGACCTCTGGCAGAGCTTCGCCGTGCTGCCCGCGATCCGTTCCGTGGGCGTGCAGGGCGACGAGCGGACGTACGCGTACCCGATCGTGATCCGCGCGGTCACCTCGGAGGACGCGATGACCGCGGACTGGGCGCGGCTGCCCTACGACCTGCTGGAGACGATCTCGAGCCGGATCATCAACGAGATCCCGGCCGTGAACCGCGTCGCGCTCGACATCTCGTCGAAGCCGCCGAGCACCATCGAGTGGGAGTAGGACGGCGCGGTCTGGGCATATTCGCCTAGGCCGTGCTGTATCGCCTGATCGGATTCTGGGTCCTGCGCCGGGCCTACCGGATCGTGACCGCGGACGATCCGCGCCCACTCGCCAGGCGCCTTGGAGCCGAGGGCAGACGAATCCTGATCGGCGCGGCGATCACGCTCGTCCTGCTGATCCTCGGCGTGATCCTGCTGGTCGCCGTCCTGATCGCCCTCGCCACCTGAAACGGGGTCAGACCCCGACACGAAAGCGTGACAATCCGTCCACAGGCGCGCCCAACCAAGCGGTGCGACCTCTGAGCGGACGGCGAATTTGTAAAGGGGTCTGACCCCGTTCAGGTAGGCGTGAAGCGCGGGTAGCGGGCTCGCACCTCGTCGATGAAGGTGGCGAGGCGGTTCGCGAGCTCCGCGTCTTCGATTTCGAGCACGTTCTCCGCGTTCTGCTCGCCCGAGCGCGACAGGTTGAAGCTGCCCGCGAAGACGACGTCGTCGACGACCGTGACCTTCGCGTGCATGAAGTCGTGCACCGTGCCAACGCCGTACGGCGTGGACGGCTTGGCCGAGAAGTCGGCCTTGAGCGCCTGCCTCAGGAGCGGGAGCTTCCACGAGGCGTTGCCGTCGATGCCCCACTGGTAGATGACGCCCTCGATCTGCGGCCGGTCGAGGCAGCCCGCGATGTCGAGCTTGTCCGAGATCCGCTCGCAGAGCGCCGACAGCACCGGGGCGACGGTCAGCACGGGCGAACAGATCCGCACGCGTCGCTTCGCCCGCCTGATCCGCTTCGCGATCCGCCGCGACAACGCCTCGCCGAACCCCGGTGTGAACCAGGCGCGCACGTTGATCTCCCCGACCCGCACCGGATTGGGCTCGACGAAGCCGCTCTGCTCGACGATCCCCTTCGACCAGAGCTGCTCGAAGTCCGCCGTGAAGTCGGCCGCGAGCCTCGTCGACTCCGCGATCAGGATCACGTTCTCCTGCCGCGTCCACGAATCGTCCGTCCAGTTCGCAGACCCGGTCCACACGGACTCGCCGTCGCGCACCACGTACTTGTGGTGCATCAGATCGGGGATGCCCGCGATCGGCCGGTGCGGCACGCCCAGCGACGAGATCAGCTCGACGTCCGGCTCCGGCGGCGGCGGCACCGGGATCGGGTTCCGATGGCCGACGTCGTAGATCATCCGCACCGCCACGCCGCGCGCGGCCGCGGCCTTGACCGCTCCGCCGACGAGCTCCGCGGTCTCGGGCGCCAGGTGGAAGTCGTACTGCGCGAGGTCGAGCGACCGCCGAGCCGCCTCCAGGAAGGACGCGACCTGCTTCGCCACGTCGACGGCGCTCTGACCGCCGTCCGTGAGCGTCCGGATCTCGAGCGAGTCGCTCAGCGGACGCTGACGAGGCCGCCGACCTGGCGCCACCGGCCGGCGTGGAAGCGCAGCATCCGCGTGCGCTCGACCGGGTAGTAGTCGTTCGGGCCCGTCCGCACCGTCACGCCCTTGGCGAGAAACGGGTTCCCGCGCTCGTTCAGATGCGTGGCCGCGCGGAGCAGGGAGGCCCGCGTCGGCTGTGCGCCCGCACGGCGCAGCGCGTCGACCATCGTGAACGCGGCCGCCATCCCGTACAGGTTCGCCACCTCGCGCACCTTCGTGCCCGGAAGATAACGCCGCAGAATCTGCTTGTAGAGCTTGACCCCCCGATCCTTGGCCAGCGCCGGGTCGGTCGGATCCTTCAGGAACTGACTCGAGATCGCTCCTTCGACGAGCCGCTTATCCGTGTTCCGCTGGACGACGTCCATCACGAACGGGTCGATCGAGACCGAGTTGAGGAAGATCCGCGGGCGCCACCCGAGCTTGTGGATCGCGAGGAACGCCTGGATCGTCTGCGTTGGGAGCGCGAAGATCATGATCGTGTCCGCGTGCGACGCCTTGAGGCGCGCGATCTGGGCGTTCAGGTCCGTGTCCGAAAGCGCGTACGTCTGGACGGCGACGATTCGCGACGACAGCGTCCCGAGCCCGGCCCTGAGCCCCGCGAACATGTCCTCGCCGTACTCCGAGTCCTCGTGCAAGACGGCGATGCGCGACCGCGGGCGTGTCCGCTTGACGTACCGCCCGTAGAGCGCACCCTCGCCGGCGAAGCGCGGGAGAAAGCCCATCGACCACGGGTAGCGCCTGTGCTCGAGCGCCAGTGCGGAGAGGCCGCTGCCGACGAAGAGCTGCGGAACTCCGAGCTGGTTCAGGTACGGGCGGACCGCCAGCGCGTGCTCGGTCCCGACGCTTCCGAAGATCGCGAAGACCTTGTCGTTCTCGACGAGCTCCCGGGTCTTGCGGACGGTCTCGGACGGGTCGTAGGCGTCGTCGACGAAGAGGTAGCGGATCTTGCGGCCGCGGACTCCGCCACGGTCGTTGACGTACTGGAAGTACGCGTTCGCCCCGCGCGCGACGGCGGCGTACGCAACCTCGTCGCCGCTCAGCGGGACGGTCGCGCCGAGCAGGATCGAGTCGTTCGTGATCCCGGGGTCGCCCGCGCCACCTGCGAGCGCCGTGGGCAGCCCGACGGCGAGCGCGACGAGCAGGAGGATGAGGGCGAGACGCCGCAACTCGCCGGATTATCCTGTCGACGTGCCGACCTCGCCAGCGAAGCGGCTGATTCTCCTCTACGGGCTGCTGACGGCACTGACGTACCCGTTCGCGGCGATCGCCGGCGAGCTGGACTACCCGGGCGTTCCGGAGACGGTGTTCTCGCTCGTCGTGTACGGCGCGATTCTCTGGGGGCTGTGGAAGGGATCGGGCGTCGCGTGGGGGTTCGCCGCGATCCTCGACATCCTTGCGCTCACCTCCTTGTGGCTGGTCGGGCTCCCGTTCGGATCGACGCTGATCGTCCTGCTGGGGGTGACCGTGGCGCAGCTCGTGATCCTCTTCACGCCGTCGGTGCGCGCGCACGCGTTTTGATCCAGCGCCTCGCGGCCGCGCGGATCGGCTCGACGTACAACCAGTACGCGGGCTCCGCGCTGCTTCGCCGCCGGCTGGCGGACTACCTCGGGCGGCGCGCGGGAGCCGAGCTCCTGCTCGTCGGCGAGGCGGCGGGTACCGCGGCGCGCGGGTCAGCGGCATCCCGTTCACCTCCGAGCGCCAGCTGACGGGACGCGGGCCCGCGGAGGCGTCGGCGACGATCGTCCACCGTGTGCTCGACGAGCTCGGCCTCGAGGAGCACGTGCTGCTCTGGAACGTCGTGCCCACGCACCCGCACCGGCCCGGCGAGCCTTCCTCCAACCGTTGTCCACGGGCCGACGAGATCGAGGCGTCCCGTCCGTTCCTCGAGCTCGTCGCCACGGGTCGTCGAGTCGTCCCGGTGGGCCGGGTCGCGGAGGCTGCGCTCGGGACGGCCGGAATCCGGCACCCCTCGCACGGCGGCGCTCAGGAGTTCCGAGCAGGGCTGGCCGCGCTTGTCTGAGCAGCACCTTCCCATCGCGCGCAACACCGCGACCCTGGCCGTCATCCAGGCGCTCTACTCGACAGTCCTGCAACTCAGCGCCGCGGTGCTGTCCCTGTCGTTCGTCCTCGTGACCGGATTCCGGTCGCTGCTCGGGGCAGGCCCGGCGATCTTCCTGACGGCCTCGGCGCTGGCCGCCCTCCCAGCCGGGCGCGCCATGGACCGCTTCGGCCGCGTCCCCGTGATCGTCGTCGGTTTCCTCCTCGGCTCGATCGGCTACAGCCTCGCTGCCGTTGGCACCCACTGGGGCTCGGGAGTCGCGCTCATCACAGGCTTCGCGTTCGCTGGGATCGCCGGAGCGGTGACGCTCCTGATCAGAACTGCGGCGGGCGACATGTATCCGCCCGAACGCCGAGCGCGCGGCATCTCGTACGTCCTCTTCGGCTCGGTCTTCGGCGCGGTGCTGGGCCCGTCGCTTTTCGGGCCGCTGTTCGCAGGCAAGGACGTTGCCGCCGACACGCTAACCGTGCCGTGGCTCGCCGCGGCCGGCCTGTCGCTCGTTACCTGCGGGCTCGCGCTGACGGTGCGGCCGGACACGAAGGTGATTGCGGAGCGGATCGCGCCCGATCGGCTGACAAGCGCTACAACCGAAGCCGCTCCGCTCAGGGAGATCCTGCGACGGCCGGGCGTGATTCCGGCAATGCTGGCCGCGATCGCGAGCTTCGGCGTGATGGTCTCGGTCATGAACCTGACCGGGTTCGTCGTCGTCGAGCACCACCACCACTCGCAGCAGTCGGTCTTCCCGATCATCGGCGCGCATGTGCTCGGGATGTACGCGCTGGTGCTCGTGATCGGGACGCTGATCGACAAGATCGGGCGCGGTCCCGCGCTCGCCGGTGGGCTGTTCGTAATGGCGATCTCTTGTGCCGGGCTGACCTGGGCGACGAGCGTGCCGACGACTGCGCTTCTCCTCTTCGGCCTCGGCATCGGCTGGAACCTGTCGTTCGTCGCGGCCACCGCGCAGCTCGCCGACGCGACACTGCCTGCGGAGCGCGGAAGGCTCCTCGGCTTCAGCGATCTGCTCTCGGGACTGACCGCCGCGGGGCTCGCATTGCTCGGCGGCGTCGCTCTGGACGTGCTCGGAGTGGCGGCCCTCGCACTCGGCGCGACGGCGATCGCGGTCGCGCCGGCCATCTTCCTCGCCCGCATCCGGCCCGCCCCCGAGCCCGCCGCGTAATCGTTGGTACAATCGCGCCCCGGCGGGCCATGAGCTCGCCGCTTCTATGCAGAAAACGTGGAACGCAAAGCCCGGCGAGATCGAGCGCCACTGGTACGTCGTCGACGCCGAGGGGAAGACCCTGGGCCGACTCGCGACGCAGATCGCCGAGACGCTCCGCGGCAAGGGCAAGCCGCAGTACACGCCGCACGTCGACACCGGTGACTTCGTCGTCGTCGTCAACGCGGAGAAGATCGCGGTCACGGGTAAGAAGCTCGACGACAAGATGTACCACCGGCACTCCGGCTATCCGGGTGGCCTCCGCAGCCGTCCGCTCCGCGAGGAGCTCGCGCGGCGGCCGACCGAAGTGCTCCGCAAGGCCGTCAGAGGGATGCTTCCCCGGAACCGTCTCGGCCGCGCACAGCTGCTCAAGCTGAAGGTGTACGCGGGCCCGGAGCATCCGCACGAGGCCCAGTCGCCGAAGCCGCTGCCGCTGGAGGACGGAAATGGCTGAGCTGGCCCAGTACCAGGGCACCGGGAAGCGCAAGACCTCCGTCGCGCGCGTCATCCTGCGGCCCGGCGACGGGACGACCTGGATCAACGGGCGCACGCTCGAGGAGTACTTTCCGCGCGCGACGCACCGCACGACGGTGATGGCTCCGCTCAGGCTTGCAGGCGCCGAGGGCCGCTACGACCTGCGCGTCCGCGTCCAGGGAGGAGGCCCGACGGGTCAGGCAGGCGCGGTTCGGCACGGAATCGCCCGCGCCCTGGTCGAGGCCGATCCCGAGTTGCGTATCCCGCTCAAGCGCGAAGGCTTCCTCACGCGGGACGCACGCAAGGTCGAGCGCAAGAAGGCCGGCCTGCACAAGGCCAGAAAAGCGCCCCAGTTCTCCAAGCGCTAATTGGCGCGCCGCTACTTCGGCACTGACGGCGTCCGCGGCGTGGTCGGCCAGGACCTGTCCCGGGACCTGGTGCAGAGACTGGGCCGTGCGAGCGCTGCCTGGTCAGGACGTGGCCGCGTGTTTGTCGGGCGCGACACGCGCGGCTCGGGGCCCGACCTGGAGGAGGCGTTCGCCGAAGGAGTCGCATCCGCAGGTGGGAACGCCGTTCTCGCCGGCGTGCTGCCGACGCCGGCCGTCGCGCTGCTCGCGCTCGATCTCGGTGTCGTGATCTCCGCCTCGCACAACCCGCCGGAGTACAACGGGGTCAAGTTCTTCGACGCCGAGGGCCGCAAGCTGACCGACTCCTCAGAGGAGGAGATCGAGGCGCTCCTCGACGCGGCGCCGGCCTCGACCCCGGGCGCGATCGACCACGTCGACGTTGCCACCGACAGCTACCTCGAGCACATCGTCGAGCGGTTCGGGACCGACCTGACCGGCCTCAGGATCGCAGTCGACTGCGCGAACGGCGCCTACTCGGGGATCGCGCCGCAGGCCTTCGAGCAACTCGGCGCCGAGGTGACTGCGGTCGCGTCGGACCCCGACGGCGAGAACATCAACGTCGGCTGCGGCGCGACCGACCTCTCGCTCCTGCAGCGCGTCGTGACCGAGGGCCGCTTCGATCTCGGCATCGCCTTCGACGGCGACGGCGACCGCATGCTCGCGGTCGACGCGGACGGGAACGCGGTCGACGGCGACCAGATCCTCGCCGTGCTCGCGCTCGACCTGGAGGTCGACCTGGTCGCGGTCACGGTGATGACGAACCTCGGCTTCCACCGGTTGATGGGCGAGCGCGGGATCGAGGTCGTGATCACGGACGTCGGCGACCGCTACGTGCTCGAGGCGCTCCGCGAGCGCGACGGGCTGCTCGGCGGCGAGCAGTCCGGCCACATCATCTACCTGCGTGACCACGTGACCGGCGACGGCCTCGCCGCGGCGCTC
The DNA here is from genome assembly GCA_963742635.1 of uncultured Actinomycetes bacterium. Taxonomy (GTDB): domain Bacteria; phylum Actinomycetota; class Thermoleophilia; order Gaiellales; family Gaiellaceae; genus VAXT01. The sequence goes on along the minus strand of CAVUMW010000001.1, from coordinate 414,492 downwards.
CTCCTCTGCGGCGCGCTGAAGGGGCGAACGCTCCGCGAGGCGACGGCCGTCATGCCGCGCTACCCGCAGGTGCAGGAAAACGTGCCGGTGGCCGGGAAGACACTGCCGCCGGAGTTGCTCGCCGAGGTCGAGCGGATGAACCGAGAACTGGCTTCAGAAGGGCGGATTCTCGTCCGGCCCTCGGGAACCGAGCCGGTCGTCCGCGTCCTCGCCGAGGCGAGGGATTTCCAAAAGGCAACAGAGCTGTGTGCTAGCATCAGCGCCCTGGTTCGACGAGAGCTCGGTTGATCGGCCTCCGACGCGGGGGGTCGGGAAGGCCGGGCTTTTGCGCTTCAAAAGGGAGGTTGAGGGCATGTGCGGAATCATCGGATACGTCGGGCCACGGCGCGCGAAGCCTCTGCTCATCCACGGCCTGGAGCGCCTCGAATACCGCGGCTATGACTCGGCCGGCCTCGCGCTGCTGGAGGACGACGGCCTCGACTACACCCGGGCGGTCGGCAACCTCTCCAACCTGAAGCAGATCGCGAAGCACAACGGCTCGCAGTCCTCGACCGGGCTCGGCCACACGCGCTGGGCGACGCACGGCAAGGTCTCCGAACAGAACGCGCACCCGCTCACGGGCTGCGACGAAGCGAAGATCGCGGTCGTCCTGAACGGCATCGTCGAGAACTTCCGCGAGCTCAAGGCCTCGCTCGAGAAGGACGGGCACCAGTTCACCACCGAGACGGACGCCGAGGTCGTCGTCCACCTCGTCGAGCGGCACTACGACGGAGATCTCGCCGCCGCCGTGCGCGCCGCGTACCAGGAGCTCGAGGGCCACTTCGCATTCGTCGTCGTCCACCGCGACCATCCGGAGCAGCTCGTCGGCGCGCGGGTCCAGTGCCCGCTGATCGTCGGCGTCGGCGACGGCGAGATGTTCCTCGCCTCGGCCGCGACCGCGTTCCTGCGCGACACGAACCGGCTCCAGCTGATCGAGGACGGCGAGGTCGTCTCGATCACGCCCGAGGGCGCCACGTTCACGAGCGTCGAGAACGGCTCCGAGCCGATCGACCGCGATGTGGTGACGGTCGACTGGGACGACGAGGCGGCCGAGAAGTCAGGCTACGAGACGTTCATGCTCAAGGAGATCTACGAGCAGCCGGAAGGCGTCCGCGAGACGATCGGCGACCGCGTCCGCCACGGCAAGCTGCTGCTCGAGAGCCTCGGGCTGACCGACAAGGAGATCCGCAACCTGAGGCGGATCGTCGTCCTCGCCTGCGGCACGTCGTACCACGCCGGCGTCGTCGGCCGGTACGTGATCGAGGAGTGGGCGCGCATCCCGGTCGAGCCGGACATCGCGAGCGAGTGGCGCTACCGGAACCCGGTGCTCTCGAAGGACACGCTCGTGATCGGGATCTCCCAGTCGGGCGAGACCGCGGACGTGCTGGCCGCGATGAAGCTGGCCCGCGAGAAGGGCGCGCGCACCGTCGCGATCACGAACATGATGGGCTCGCAGCTGACCCGCCAGGTCGACTCCGTGCTCTACACGCGGACCGGGCTCGAGGTGGGCGTCGCGGCCTCGAAGACCTTCACCGCCCAGGTCGCGCTGATCAGCCTGATCGCGCTCAAGCTCGCCGAGGTGAAGAAGACGATCCCGCAGGAGGAGATCGAGTTCATCCTCGACCAGCTCTACGAGCTGCCGGAGAAGATGCAGGCGTTCCTCGACGGGAGCCACCCGGTCGAGGAGATCGCGCAGCGCTACTACGACAGGCCGTTCTTCCTCTATCTCGGGCGGCACATCGGGCTGCCGGTCGCGCTCGAGGGCGCGCTCAAGCTGAAGGAGATCTCGTACATCCCGACCGAGGCGTACTCGGCCGGCGAGATGAAGCACGGCCCGATCGCGCTGCTCGACGCGGACACGCCCGTGGTCTGCGTCGCCACCAACTCGCACGTCTACGACAAGGTCGTCTCGAACATCCAGGAGACGAGGGCGCGCGGCGCGCACGTGATCGCGATCGCGACGGACGGGAACGAGGACATCCAGCACCACGCCGACGACGTCATCTACGTCCCGAAGACGCCCGCGTTCCTGCAGGCGGTCCTCGCGATCTTGCCGCTCCAGCTCCTCGCGTACCGGATCGCCCGGCTGAAGGGGCTGAACGTCGACCAGCCGCGCAACCTGGCGAAGACCGTCACCGTCGAGTAGCGGCAGGCGCTCCACCCTTTCGAGGGAGGTAGCCGGTGCGCGGAACCCGCGAAGCTGAGGCGGAATGCCTGCGGCGTCGCGTTACCTCCTGCTCCTGTGTGCCGGCCTCTGCTTCGTGGTCACGTTCGGAGCCTTCCTCGTCTACGAGCGCCCCGGGCTCGGGCTGGGGCACTTCTACTACCTGGGGATCGCCCTCGCCGCGATGGCGGTCGGGCCGAGGCTCGGGATGGCCGCGGGGTTGCTGGCGACGGGTCTCTATGCCAGCGGCGTCGTCCTGAATCCTCACATCCAGTCGAACGAGGTGCTGCGCGAGGGGACGCTCACGCGGGCCTTCACGTACGTCACGATCGGCGGCCTGATCGGCTGGTTCGCCGGGCGGAACCGCACGATGCTGGCGGAGCTCCGCGTGCTTGCCGAACGCGACTCACTCACGGGCCTCCCGAACACGAGGGCGTTCGAAGCGGCGATCACGAGGCGCCTGGCCGCCGACCGGCCGTTCCTGCTCATGCTCGCCGACATGGACGCGCTCAAGGACTTCAACCGCGACGAGGGCTTCGCTGCGGGCAGCGAGGCGCTTCGACGACTCGCGGACCGACTCGCGAAGTCGTTCGGACCGGAAGACGACGTGGCGCGGGTCGGGAGCGACGAGTTCGCGATCCTCGCTTCGGTCCAGGGCTCCGATGGAGGCGCGCGGCTCGCGGCGCGTCTCGAGCGCATGCTCGCGGACGGTCGGACCAAGACGACGCTCGGCTGGGCCGCCTTCCCGCACGAAGGCGACAACGCGCTCGCTCTCTACCGGGCCGCGAGCGAACGGCTCTACGCGCGCAAGGTGATGCGGAGCTACCTGCGGCCCGTGCCAGAGCCGGTCGAAGCGTCCCTCTAGGCCAGCGACAGCTCCGCGTCGGCCTGCTCGATGACGGCCGGGTCGTGCGTCGCGCAGACGACTGCGATTCCTCGTTCGCGCGCGATGCGCGAGAGAAGCTCGCCGATCGCCAGCGCGTTCGCGTAGTCGAGCCGCGCCGTCGGCTCGTCCGCGAGCAGGAGGTCGGGCTCCGAGGCGAGCGCGCGGGCGATCGCGACGCGCTCCTGCTCGCCCGTCGAGAGCCTCGAGACCCGCTGCTCCGTGAGCTGCTCGAGCCCGACGACCGCCAGCGTCTCGCGTGCCTGCGTCGTCGCCGCCGTCGAGCCCGCGCAGGCCGAGGAAGAGCTCGACGTTCTCGCGGACGCTGAGGAAGGGGACGAGCGGCGGCTCCTGGGCGACGAGCGCGAGCCGGTCGCGGCGGAATGCGGCGCGGCCGGCCCGGTCGAGCTGGTCGATCCGCTCGCCGAGCACGACGACCTCGCCGGCGCTCGGGAGGTCGAGCCCGGCGAGCAGGTGCAGGAGCGTCGTCTTGCCCGAGCCCGACGGCCCGGTGACGACGGTCAGCCGGCCGGGCGCGATCGCCGCGCTCAGGCCGGCAAGGATGGTTCTCTCGCCCGTGCGCTGGACGAGATTCCGGACCTCGATCGCGACGCCGTCGGCCGGCGCGGCCGGGGCGGGCTTCGGCGTCTCGGCTTCCGCGGCCGGCACGTCCTCGGTGCCTTCGATCAGCACCGAGTGCTCGGCGAGCCTCGCCCGCGCGCGCGTGCCGATGCCGCCGCGGCGCAGGAGCTCTTCCGGCACGCGGAGCCAGCCTCCGCGGGCGACGACGATCTCCTCGCTGTCCGGCTGCGCCCTGGCCTGCTCGGCGCTCACCCGGCCGTCGCGGATGTGGACGATGCGGTCGGCGATCGACGCTGAGCCTGGGTCGTGGCTGACGACGATCGCGGTCGTGCCCTGCGCGCGGGCGAGCTCGCCGATCAGCTCGTAGACGACCGCGGCGTTCTTCGCGTCGAGCTCGCCGGTCGGCTCGTCGGCGAGCAGGAGCCGCGGGCGGTGCGCGAGCGCCGCGCAGAGCGCGACCCGCTGCTGCTCGCCGCCCGAGAGCTCGTGCGGGTAGGCGCCGGCCCGGTCTTCGAGCCCGACCTGGCCGAGGAGCTCGGCCGTCCGTCTGCGCTGCTCGCGCGGCGACTCACCGGCGAGGGCCAGCCGCAGCGAGACGAGCTCTGCGGCCGTCAGCTCGGGTGCGAGCGCCTGCCCGTAGCGCTGGTCCGCGTAGCCGAGTTGCCGGCTGCGGTAGCGATCGAGCCCGCGGCCGCGCAGCCGGCGCAGGTCGATGCCCGCGACCCGAACCCGTCCGGCCGAGGGCCGGTCGAGCCCGGCGAGGATCCGGAGCAGCGTCGTCTTGCCGGAGCCGCTCGGTCCGAGCACGGCGACGACCTCGCCTTCGTGCACCGTGAGGCTGAGCCCCTGGAGCGCGGCGGCCGTCCCCTCGTCCGTGGAGTAGACACGGAAGACGTCCTCGACCTCGACTGCAGGTGTCATGCGGCCTCCGCGGTGGGCGTCGCGGTCTGCTCGCGGAAGGCGGCGCGCGTGATCAGCGCGACGAGACCGAGCGCGAGCGCCGTGAAGAGGACGAAGCCCAGGATGAGCACCGGCCAGTCGGGCGCGAGCACGAGCGGCGGGACGGGCGCGGTCGAGTTCGCGCTCACGGCGATCGCCTTCAGCACGGCCAGCGCGAGCACCGCACCGAGCAGGAGGCCGCCGACGAGCCCCGCGACCAGCACGGCCCCTGCGCGCAGCCTGACCTGGTGCCTGAGCGCGGCCGGGCCCATGCCCTGGGTCTCGAGGTCGAAGAGCTCGCCGGCCTCGTCGCGAAGCTCGACGGCGACGGTCAGGGCGAGTCCGACCAGCGACAGCGCAAGCGCGAGGAGCGCGGCCGCCCCGAGCACGAGCAGCGTGCCGCGCGCCAGCGGATCGGATCGGAGCTCCTGCTCGACCGCGCGGCGCGAGGTGATGCGAACAGGAGTGGGCGGGCTCTGCGCGAGCCGCGACGAGAGGCCGGCTGGGCCGGAGACCCACGCCTCGTCGGCGACCGCGGACCCGGGAACCGAAGCGTTGAGTGCCGTCTCGAGTCGCGAGCGGTCGAAGACGACGAAGTCGCCCGAGGTGGTGGGAAAGCGGCGCGCGGTTCCGGCGACGCGGACGTTCACCGACGCGTTACCGATGAAGAGCGGGAGCGTGCCGGTCCCGACCGCGCGCGCGAGCGACGACGAGGCGATCACCGGAACCGGGCCGCCGTCGGTCGGCTGCGCGGGCCGAAGGCGAAAGACCTGATCCTGGGTCAGCAGGTAGCGCAGCGCGAGCGATCCGGCAGTTGCGGCCGGCGCCCTCGTCCCCCTGGCTCCGACCCAGTCACGGTAGTCGACCGGCAACGTCCGAGTTCCTCCGACCCCGGACACCTCAGGGCGCCGCAGGTGAAGCACCCCCGCGCGGAAGACCGCGAATGTCGGCGCCTTGCCGGTCTCGCGGTGCGCGGCGGTGAACGCCTCGGCGCGCGAGAACTCGAGCACGAGCCCGACGAGCACGCCGCCGCGGCCGGCGGGCGGGATCGGTGCGCGGGCCACGACCGGCCTGCCCGTGTTGTTCGGCTCGCCGAGGTCGAGGACGATGAACCGGCCGTTCGGAGTGCGGACGTTGGCGGAGAGGTGGATCGAGTCGCCGCGGATCGTGACCGGGAGCCGAAATTGGTGCGCGCCTGCCGGGATCCGCGTGCCCTGAAGCCTGACCGGCGGGCCCCCGAGCCGATCGGCGAGGGCTCTCGGGCTCTCGGAAGCGAAGTCGCTACGCCAGTGGAGCCGCGTGAGGTCGCTCGAGGGGATGCCGAGCATCGTCACGGCGCGGCGGTCGAGCGACGGCGCCTCTCCCTGGAGCCGGACGACCGGGACCGCGTTGAACGCCGCGGCGTACGCGGAGCCGACCGGCGTCGCGTCGGAGACGAACCTCGGATCCTGCTTGACCGTGTAGTCGAGCGGAACCTCGAACGCGGCGCGATCCGAGTCGTTGCGGATCAGCGTCGAGCGGTACGCGGCCGCGAAGACCGCGAGCCCGACGCTGACGCTGACGAAGACGATCGCGACCGTGGCCGTCCCGGGAGCCCGCGCGAGCGAGAGCAGCGCCAGCTTGAGCGAGAGCGAGCGCCCGGCGGCGGCCCGCTCGCACGCGCGAAGCACCGGTTGCAGCACGCGAGCGATCACGACCGCGGCGACGAGCGCGATCAGTCCAGGAAGCAGCATGAGCACGATCCCGGTGCCCTCGCTCGAGGCCAGCGACTGCGCGTCCGCTCCTCCGACCGCGAAGGCGACGAGCACCGCGACGAGCGCACCGGCGGCGGCGACATCGGCGATCGAGATCGTCAGCCCGCCGATCGCGACGGCCCGCGCCCGGGAGCCGAGGTAGAGAACGAGCGTTCCGAGCACGGCGACGGCGAGCATCAGCTCGATTGCGGTCACCGACGCGACCGACCGCGTGACGACCGCGCCGGGAGGTGTGTCCGTCCCCTTGGCCAGTGCGAGCGCGGCGATCGCCCCGAGCAGCCACCCGAGCAGGGTCGCGGGGACGACGACGAGCGCCGCCTCGGCCAGCGCGGCGAGCCTCGCCTGCCAGCCCGTCGCGCCGAACGAGTCGAGCCGTCGCGCGCTCGCACGGGCTCCGCGGCGGAGACGCGTCGCCGCGAGGAGGACGAACGCGAGCAGCAGGACGACCGCCTGGCCGCCGACGAGCAGGAGCCGCCGGCCGGCGATCCGCGACTTCGCGCCCGCGTCCGCGAGTGCGACGGTCGGAGCCGTCAGCGAGAAGTTCGGAGAGCTCGCCTCGAGCGCGGTGCTCGCCCGTCCGATCCGGGCCCGGAAGCCGTCGACGTCCCAGCCCCTGACGTCGTGCGGCCCCAGCGGCGCGACCCACCCGTACGTGCGGAACGAGTCTCTGAGCGCCGGCTGCCGCGTGAGGCCGTCGACCCCGCCGGCGAGCCGCAGCCGTCCACCGGGCGCGACGCTCTGGAAGAAGCTGCCGACCGGATCGCTTCGCAGCGAGCCGCGGCCCGTCACGGTGAAGCCCGGCGCTCCGAAGCCGCTCTTGCCGATCGCGACCACCTCGCAGCGGCCCGGCACGCACGACTGCGCGAGCCGCCCGGAGGTGAGCGCGACGGCCCGGCCGAGCCCGTTGACCGCGCCCAGGCGGAGGATCTGCTTGCCGAACCGTGTGTCCCGGTAGAGCAGCACGGCCGTCGGCGGCTTCGTGCCCAACGGCCTCGTGACCGCGCGCACCTGGCGGTCGAGCGACGCGAAGCTGTCCGCCGGAATCGTGCTCACGCCGACCCAGGTCACGCGCACGGCGCGCTGATCGGGCGGAAGCGCGGCGATCGCCCGGCCGACCGCGCGGTCCTTGACGACGAGGCTCGCGGCGGAGACCGTGGCGAGCGCGCACGCGGCCAACGCGACGCCCGCCGCGGCCAGGACGAACGCCGCCGGACGCGCCGTCACGCGCCGGAGCCCGAGCCGGATGGGAACGCCCAGGCGGCGGAGTGACGTGGTGGTGTGTTCCCTGAACACCGGTAAAGTATTTTTGCAGGTGTCGAAGGCTCCCCGCTACGACGTACCGAAGGCCGCGCCGCAGCCGCTTCGGCTCGTGCAGTCGTTCGTCAACACCGTCGACCTCGAGAACGAGCGCGAGTGGCTCGGCGATCCCGCCGCGCTCGCGGCCTGGGCGCGTGAGCGGAACCTCGCGCCGGCCGGCACGCGCTACTCGAGGCGTGACCTGCGAGCAGGCCCTCGACCTGCGCGAGGCCTTCCGCGCCCTGCTCGCCGCGAACCGCGACCGAAAGCGGGATGCGGCCGCCCTGGCTCTGCTCACGGAGACCGCGCGCGCGGCGCGGTTGTCCGTCGTCTTCGAAGACGGCGTGCCGAAGCTCGAGCCGGCCGTCGACGGCATCGACGGCCTCTGTGGACAGCTCGTCAGCGTGGCCGTGACCGCGATGCTCGACGGCAGCTGGCAGCGCCTGAAAGCGTGCCGCAACTGCCGCTGGGCCTTCTTCGACGAGTCGAAGAACCGCTCGGCCCACTGGTGCTCGATGTCCCTCTGCGGCAACCGGCTGAAGACGAGGGCCTACCGGCGCAGGCAGCGATCGGCAGTCTAGGCTCGCCACATGGACGTGCTCGGCTGGATCGGCGACGGTCTCTGGAACGCCTTCCGCATGGCGTGGGAGGTCGGCTGGGCGCTGATCCTCGGCTTCGCGCTCTCCGGGATCGTGCAGGCCTGGATCCCGCGGTCGCGCATCGAGAGCGCGCTCGGCGCGCGCGACCTGCGGACCGTGTCTCTCGCCACCGGGCTCGGAGCCGCCTCGTCGAGCTGCAGCTACGCGGCCGTCGCGATCGCGAAGTCGATGCTCCAGAAAGGCGCCAGCCTCGTGTCGGCGATGGCGTTCCAGTTCGCCTCGACGAACCTCGTCTTCGAGCTCGGGATCGTGATCTGGATCTTCCTCGGCTGGGAGTTCACCCTCGCGGAGCTCGTCGGCGGCCTGCTCCTGATCGCGTTCATGTGGGCGGGGCTCAGGCTCTTCGTCACGCGCAGCCTCGAGGAGGAGGCGCGCACGCACGCGCTCGAGGCGCAGACCGGGCACGAGCACCACTCGGCCGGCTCGGAGCGGCTTTCGTGGCGCGAGCGGCTGACGTCGGTCGCAGCGTGGTCGGACGTCGCGCACAACTTCCGCGGCGACTGGGAGATGCTCTGGAAGGAGATCGGCGCCGGCTTCCTGATCGCCGGCTTCGTCGCGCTCCTGCCGATGGGCTTCTTCAACGCGCTCTTCCTCACCGACGCGCCCGCCTGGATCCGGATCCCGGAGAACGTGATCGTGGGGCCGCTCGTGGCCGTCCTCTCGTTCGTGTGCTCGATCGGCAACGTGCCGCTCGCGGCCGTGCTCTGGGCCGGCGGGATCTCGTTCTCGGGCGTGATCGCGTTCATCTACGCCGACCTGCTCGTGATCCCGATCCTCCTCATCTACCGGAAGTACTACGGGACGAGGATCGCCCTGCTCCTCTCGTCGATCATGCTCGGCTCGATCATCCTGGCGGCGCTGGTCGTGAGCGGTGTGTTCGGCCTCGCGGGCCTGATCCCGTCCGAGCGGCCCGCCGTCGACTCGATCACCGAGCGCGCGATCGGCTGGAACTACACGACGTTCCTGAACATCGTCTTCCTCGGGATCGCCGCGGTGCTGATCGGCCTGACGCTCCGGCGCGGCGCCCGCGATCCCGTGTGTGGAATGACCGTCGACCGCAAGACCGAGCTCGCGAGCGAGTGGAACGGGACGACGTACTACTTCTGCGGGCCCGGCTGCAAGGCGCGCTTCGACGCCGATCCGGAGCGCTACCTCCAGGGCGCGCGGGCACGTGAGCACGCGCATCAGCACTAGCGTCGCCGGGGCCGTCGTCGCGGCTGCGCTGCTCGCGCCCGCCGCGGGAGCGCCTCCGGTGAGGATCAGCGTGCCGCCCGGCTACGGCGTGACGACGTTCGCCTCGGGCCTCGACGATCCGACGGCGATGGCGTGGGGCCCCGACGGGCGGCTGTACGTGACCGAGGACACGGGACTGCTCGTCGTCGCCGGGCGCGGCTCGCGGAAACCGGTCGTCGTCGCGCGCGGCCTGCGCACGCCGCTCGGGCTCGCCTGGCGCCGCCGGACGCTGTACGTCTCCGAGCAGGGCCGGCTCAGCCGTTTCGTCCTGCGCGGGTCGACGCTTCGCAACCATCGCGTGATCGTGAGTGGCCTGCCGTTCGGGGAGCATCAGCAGGACAACGTCGTCCTCGGCCGCGACGGGCGTCTCTACCTGGGCAGCGGCTCGACCTGCGATGTCTGCGTCGAGAAGAACCCGCGGAGCGCGACGATCCTTTCCCTCAGGCCCGACGGCAGCGATCTGAGAATCGTCGCCCGGGGACTGCGCAACCCGTTCGGGCTCGCCTTCCAGCCGGGGACGAACCGGCTGTACGCGTCCGTCAACGGTCAGGACCATCTCGGAACGGCCACGCGCCCTGAGCCGGCGGAGTCGATCGTGCTCGTCCGCAACGGCGCGTTCTACGGCTGGCCTCGCTGCTGGCCGAGCTACCGGATGCGGGTGCTCGCCGGGCGCTGCCGCGGCGTGACGCCTCCGATCGCGTACCTCGAGCCCCACTCGTCCGCGGACGGAATCGCGTTCTGGCGTGGAGACCTGTTCGTCGCGCTCTGGGGCCAGTACCTGAGCAACCGGCACGGGCGGAGGCTCGTGCGCATCGACCTCGGCCCGGGCGGGCGTGCGAAGGCGGTGACGACGTTCGCGCGCGGCTTCGACCATCCGCTGGCGCTCGTCGTCGACCCGAAGGGCGGGCTGCTCGTCGCGGACTGGGGGCGCGGCGTGATCTACCGCATTCAGTCTCGAGGCGGTTGACGAAGGCGCTTCGTCGCCGAGCGGCGGCGCTTCTGTTCGAGTCGGCGCTCAACTGCGGCCTTGCCCGGCTTCGTGGCGACCCGACGGCGCTCGACACGCAGCGCTTCCCGCAACGCGTCGGCGATCCGCTCCACCGCGAGCTCCCGGTTTCGCGCCTGGCTCCGCTCGTCCTGCGCGATCGCGCGCAGGACCGGGCCGGCCTTCCGCACGACCCGTGCTTCTGCCGGTCCGTGAGCGCCGACGAGGCTTCGACGTCGAAGAGCGCCTCCACGCGGGTCTCCGATTTCTGCGCATGCTGGCCGCCTGGGCCGCTCGAGCGCGAGTAGCGGAACGAAATCTCCGAGAGCGGGATGGAGACAGATCGGCTGACGCGAATAGACTCGCGCTCCATGGCAGCCATTCTCCTGGACGTCGACGGCGTCTTCCACGTCTCGGGCCTTCCGATCGACGGCGCCGCGGAGGCGATCCGTCGGCTGCGCGACGACGGCCACCGGCTCCGTTTCGTCACCAACAGCACCACGCGCTCGCGCGCCGACCTGGCCGACGACCTGCGCGCGTTCGGCGTCGAGCTCGAGGACGAGGAGCTCGAGACGACGCCCCGCGCCGCGGCGCGCACGCTGGCCGGCAGGCGTGTGCTGGCGTTGACCATGGCCGCGATCCGGACGGAGCTCGAAGGCGTCGAGCTCGTCGGCGAGGAAGCGGACGCGGTCCTGATCGGAGGCGCGGACGAGACGGAAGAGACGAACCGCGTCTTCAGCTACATGAACCTCGCCCGCGCGTTCGCCGAGCTCGATGCCGGCGCCGAGCTCTACTGCCTGCACAAGAACGCGTGGTGGCAGACCTCACGCGGCCCGCTGCTCGACTCGGGCGCCTTCGTCGCGGGTCTCGAGTATGCGGCCGGGGTGGAGGCAACGATCCTCGGCAAGCCGAGCCCTGCCTTCTTCGGCGCCGCCCTCGAAGCGCTCGACGCGGATGCGGAGCGGACGTGGATGGTCGGCGACGACCTCGAGGCGGACATCGCGGGCGCGAAGGGCTGCGGTTTGAACGCGATCCTCGTCCGCACGGGCAAGTTCCGCGAGGAGACGCTCCACGAGGCGCTCGTGAAGCCGGACGCGGTCGTCGACTCGATCGGCGACGTTCCCGACTATCTCGCCGAGCTCTAGATGAAGGTCGGCGTCGACCTGATCGAGATCGAGCGCATCGAGCGCGCGCTCGAGCGCTACACGGGGTTCCGAGCGCGCTGCTTCACGGATGCGGAGCGCGAGTACTGCGACAGCCGCGGCCGGCCGGCGCAGCACTACGCCGCGCGGTTCGCGGGCAAGGAGGCGGTCGGCAAGGCGCTCGGCTGCGGCGTTCGCTTCACGTGGCGCGAGATCGAGATCGTCGGCCGGCCGAAACCGGGCGTGAAGCTCTCCGGGCGCACGAAGGCCTGGGCCGAGAAGGTGCGCGCGGGGGCGATCGACCTCTCGATGTCGCACTCGAAGGGCCTCGCGACGGCGGTCTGCCTCGTTGCCGACCAGGATGCGTGAGCCGCTCTACACCGCGGCCGAGATGCGGGCGGCGGAGGAGGCGTACCCGGGAACCGTCGACGAGCTGATGGAGCGCGCGGGGCGGGCGGTCGCCCAGCACGCGCTCGAGGACTTCGGCGACGCCCGCCAGTTCACGGTCGTCTGCGGGGGCGGTTCGAACGGCGGCGACGGCCGCGTGGCCGCGCGAGTGCTCGAGGAGGCGGGCCGCGACGTGCTCGTCGTCGACGCCAAGCCGGAGGACGAGGAGAAGGAGCTCGGCGACCCGGACGTGCTCATCGACGCGCTCTTCGGGACGGGCTTCGAGGGCGAGCCGCGTCCGGGCGCGGCGCGGCTGATCGAGCAGATCAACGACCTCGGCGCGCCCGTGCTCAGTGTCGACCTTCCGTCGGGCGTGGATGCGTCGACGGGCGAGGTGGCCGGCGCCGCCGTCGACGCGGACCTGACCGTCACGTTTCACGGCGAGAAGGTCGGCCACTACGTGACTCCCGGCGCGTTCCTCGCCGGCTACGTCGAGGTGGCCGACATCGGCCTCGAGCCGGTCGAGACGGAGAACGGACGCGTGTCCAGGCCGATCCTCGACCGGGTCCCGCGGCGCAGCCCCGAGGGCAACAAGTACACGTCCGGCCACGTGGTCGTCGTCGGCGGATCGCGCGGGATGACCGGCGCGCCCTGCCTGTCGGCGCTCGCCGCGTTCCGGTCCGACGCGGGGTACGTGACGCTCGCGGGGCCGGAGCCTGCGATGCACGTGTTCGAGAGCTGGGTGCTGGAGGCGGTCAAGCGGCCCTTGGCTTCGGACGGCGACGGGCTCGTGACCGAGGACGCTGCGGCCACGCGTCCTGGAGTTGGTCGAGAAGGCGGGAGCGCTCGCGATCGGCCCGGGCCTCGGGCGCAGCGACGGCACGAAGGCGTTCGTGCGGCGAGTGCTCGCGGAGGCGAAGCTGCCGACGGTCGTCGACGGTGACGCGCTCTGGGCGCTCGAGCCGGCCGAGTGGCCCGCGCCGCGCGTCCTGACTCCGCACTCCGGCGAGCTGGGCCGGCTGATCGGCGAGGAGGCGTCGTGGGTGGACGCGCACCGGGTCGCGGCCGTACGCCGCGCGGTCGAGCGCTTCGGCTGCGTCGTCCTGCTCAAGGGCGCCGGGACGCTGATCGCAGCGCCTGGAGCCGGCGTCCTCGTCGACGGGGGCGACCCGAGCCTCGCGACCGCCGGGACCGGCGACGTCCTGACCGGGGTGATCGCCGCGTTCCTCGCCAAGGGCATGGACGCACGGCTGGCGACGGCCGCGGGCGCGACGGCGCACCACTGGGCCGCGATCGAGGCCTCCCTCGGTGCGGGGATGATCGCGAGCGATCTGCTCGACGCGCTGCCGAGGGTGCTCTCCGGGCACTGATGCACCGCTCCGAGATCACGATCGACCTCGGCGCGGTGCGGCGCAACGTCCGCCGGCTGAGGAGCGCTCTCGGGCGCGCGCAGCTCTGGGCCGTGGTCAAGGCCGACGGCTACGGGCACGGCGCGGTCGACGTCGCGGGCGCGGCGCTCGGCGAGGGCGCGCTCGCGCTCTGCGTCGCGACCGTCGCCGAGGCGCTGCCGCTCCGGCGGGAGTTCCCGGGCGTGCGCATCCTCGTGCTCGGGCCGAGCACGGACCGCGACGTCGCCCAGGCGCGCGACGCCGATCTCGACCTCGCCGTCTTCGACGAGCCGGTTCCGGAGGGCGTGCGCGTCCACCTCAAGCTCGACACGGGCATGGGCCGCTGGGGCCTGTCCGAGCTGCCCGCGCCGCCGATCAACCTCGTCGGGCTGATGAGCCATCTCGCGACCGCCGACTCGGATCCGGGCTTCGCGCGCGCCCAGATCGAGCGCTTCGAGGCGGCGACCGCCGGCCGGCCGAACGTGATCCGCCACATCGCGAACAGCGCGGCCGCGCTGCGGATTCCCGAGTCCCACTTCGATGCCGCGCGGTGCGGAGTCGCGCTCTACGGGATGTCGCCCTTCGGCGAGCCGCCGGCCGTGGACGGGCTCGAGCCGGCGCTGCGCTGGGAGAGCTACCTGGCGCAGGTTCGGCGGCTCGCACCGGGGGAGAGCACGGGGTACGGGAGGGTCTTCGTGGCGCGGGAGCCGACCTGGATCGGCCTCGTGCCCGTGGGGTACGCGGACGGTTTCCGCCGGGACCTGACCGGGACGCGGGTGCACGTCGACGGGCGGCCTTGCCGGGTCGTCGGCGCCGTTTCGATGGACGCGCTCGCCGTCGAGCTCGATCGGGAGCTTCCCGTCGGGACGGCGGTCACGCTCATCGGCCACGGCGTGCTGATCGAGGATCACGCGCGCGTGGCCGGACACGCTCAACTACGAGCTCTCGACCCGCATCGACTCGAGCCGGCCGCGGGCGCGGCGCGTGGTGATCGATGCGTGAGCTCGCGAGAGAGCTGCTCGCAGGCGAGGAGGCGTGGATCGTCGGCGGCGCCGTGCGCGACGAGCTGCTCGGACGGGAGCTCGTCGACCTGGACATCGCCGTCCGGGAGCCGCAGGCGGCTGCGCGGGCCTATGCGAAGCGCTCCGGCGGCGACCCGTTCCCGCTCTCCGAACGACACGGCGCCTGGCGGGTCGCGCTCGAAGCGGGGCACACAGTCGATTTCACGCCGTTCCCGGGGACGATCGAGGACGACCTCGCGACGCGGGACTTCACGATCAACGCGATCGCGGTGCCACTTGCCGGCGGCGACGCAATCGACCCGTTCGCGGGGCGCGCCGACCTCGATGCGCGGCTGATCCGTGTCGTCTCGCCGTCGGTGTTCACGGACGACCCGCTGCGGCTGATGCGCGCGGCGCGCCTCGAGGACGAGCTCGGCTTCCGGCTCGAGCCCGAGACCGAGCGCCTGGTGCGCGAGCACGCGGCGCTCGTGACCGAGCCGGCGCGCGAGCGGACACTGGCCGAGCTGGTGCGGCTCTCCGTCGACGGCTACCGGCGGGCCGACGAGCTGGGCTTGCTGGCGCCGCTCGAAGGGTCGAGCGCGGGGCTCGACCGGCCCGCTCTCGTCGACCGGCCGGCGTTCCGCCTCGTGGCGGTCTTCGGCGACGCGCTGCGCCGGTTTCCCGTGTCGAACGAGACGAAGCGCTACGCGCAGAAGCTGCTACGCGCCGAGGCTCCCGCGGACGGATCGCCGCGGTCGATCCACCGCTTTCGACGGGCGACCGAGCCCTGGGCGCTGGACGCACTCGTCTTCGTCGGGGCGGCGCAGCTCGAGGCGGAGGTGCTCGCGGCGCGGGAGCGTGAGCCGGCCGGCCCGCTTCTACGCGGCGACGAGCTCGGCGTGCCGCCAGGGCCCGGAGATCGGCCGCCTGCTGGAGCTGATCGCCGAGGAGCGCGCCGCCGGAACGATCGCGACCCGCGAGGAAGCCCTCGAGCTCGTCAGGCGCGAGCGGGCCGCGTCGAAGTAGCAGTTCTGGCGCAATCGCGTGACAGACACGTGCGCCCGCTCTCAATAGGATCGCAGCGGGGAGGAGGTGGACAGTGCCTAAGAAGGAGCGCCGTCGCTACGGCTTTCGCTTCACCGAGCACCCGACGGCCGGAGTCTCGGCCTCCGCCGGCGAATCGCCCGCCAGCACCGCGACGATCGCGTTCCGCAGATACTCCTGAGTCACGCCTTCCTCTTCGCGCGAGTCGTCGATCGCGCCGTGGTAGACGAGCCGACGGTCGCGGTCGAACAAGAAGACCTCGGGCGTGCGCTCGGCGCCGTAGGCCTCGAGCACCGACTGGTCCTCGTCGTACAGGTAGTCGAAGTTGAACCCCTGCTCCTCGGCGCGCGCCTTCATCGCGGCGAACGAGTCCTCCGGATACGCGTCCGCGTCGTTCGAGCTGATCGCGACGAGCTGGAAGCCCTGGTCGCCGAACTCGCGCTGCAGCGCGACCATCCGTCCCTCCCAGGCCTGGACGTAGGGGCAGTGGTTGCACGACCAGACGACCGCGAGCGCGGGCTTGTCCGCGTAGTCGGCCAGCGAATGCTGCTGCCCATCCACTCCGGGCAGGTCGAAGGTCGGAGCGTCGGTTGCGAGAGCGATCGTCATGACAGTGCGGCCTCCAGTTGTTCGCGGGTGGGCACGGGCGACGGACGGCCGTCCGGCTGGCGGTAGATGCGGCAGTTGAGCGCCGGCCGCGCCGACGAGCTCTCCGGGTCGACGTCCTCTCCGTCGACGCGGATCGTGGGCGAGCCGGGAAAGCGAAGCTCCTCGGCCTCGGCCTGCGTGAAGACCTCCCGGACTCGGATGTCGACGTCGAGGCCGTGCTCGGCGAGGACGTCGTCGAGGAGCTGCCGGGCCTCGGGGTGCGAGGGGCAGCCGTCCCAGAACAGGAACTCGATCTCCACTCCTCCACCGTAGCTACGAGCGGGCTCGGCGCGCGGGAACGCGGCGGAACGTCCCCGGGACGAGCGCCTGTGCGATCGCGGCCGCCCGGTACCAGCGCGGAACGAAGATCTCGGCCCGGTCGCGCTCGATCGCGCCGACGATGCGCTCGGCCACGTGCTCGGGCCCGACGACGACTCGCTTGAACCGGCCGCGCAGCAGCCAGTCCTGCGGGAAGCCCTCCGTGTGGACGAACCCCGGGTTGATCGTATGCACGTGGATGTCGCGTGGCCGCAGCTCCCGCGCAACGGAGCGGGAGAAGGCGAGCTGCGCGTGCTTCGAGGCCGAGTAGGGCCCGACAGCAACCGTCCCGGCGACGGAGACGACGTTCACGAGATGCGACGGCGCCGCGGCTTCGAGCGCGGGCAGGAAAGCCTGGAGACACCAGACCGAGCCCAGGTAGTTGACCCGGATCAGCTCCTCGATCCGCTCAGGAGGCAGGTCGAGGTAATTGCCGCGTCCGGACACGCCCGCGTTGTTGACGAGCAGCCCGACCTCGGGGTGGCGCTCGCGGATGGAGGCGGCCATCCGTTCGACCGCGTCGCGGTCGGCCACGTCGCAGACCTCGTGCTCTCCGCCGACCTCCTTGGCCGTCGCCCGCAACCGGTCCTCGCGCCGGCCGACGAGCACGCACAACCAGTCGCGCTCGGCCAGCTTGCCCGCGAGGGCGGCGCCGATGCCTGACCCGCCGCCGGTGACGACCGCGACCCGCAAGGTGGCCCACAGTAACCCGGTCGTTAGGATCGACCAACCGATGAATCGCTTCGAAGGCAAACGCGGCCTCGTCCTCGGTGTCGCGAACAAGCGCTCGATCGCGTGGGCGATCGCGAGGCGCCTGTCCGAAGAAGGCGCTCAGCTCGCATTCACGTATCAGGGCGAGCGCATCGAGAAGGGCGTGCGCGACCTCGCGGAGAGCGTCTCGAGCCCGCTCGTCAGCGAGTGCGACGTACGCTCCGACGAGGACGTGGAGCGTGTCGTTCGCGAGGCGGGGGAGGCGCTCGGCGGCCTCGACCTGCTCGTGCACTCAGTCGCGTTCGCCGCCGCCGAGGACCTCGAGGGGCGCTTCACGGACACACCGCGCGATCGCTTCTGGATGGCGCTCGACGTCAGTGCGTACTCGCTGGTGGCGACCGCGCGCGCGGCGGAGCCGCTGATGGAAGCCGGCGGCGGCGGCTCGATCCTGACGATGACGTACCTCGGCGGCGTCCGCGCCGTCCCGCACTACAACGTGATGGGCGTCGCGAAGTCCGCGCTCGACTCGTCGGTTCAGTACCTGGCGTGGGACCTCGGCCAGAAGAACATCCGCGTCAACGCGGTCTCGGCGGGACCGGTGCGCACCCTCGCCGCGCGCTCGATCCACGGCTTCCCGACGATGGAGGCGATCGTCGAGGAGCGCGCCCCGCTCCGTCGGCACGTGGACGCGGACGACGTCGGCGCCGCGGCCGCGTACCTCCTCTCGGACGACGCGCGCAATGTGACCGGGACGACGCTCTACGTCGACTCGGGGTACCACGCGATGGGCATGTAGGGCCTCGCTCGTCGAGTAAGACCGCTCTCAGGCCCGCGCGCGCAAGGCCGCGAGCAGCTCCTGATGGCGGCGTTCCTCGTCGGAGATCTCCTCCTCGGCTTCAGCTCCACCCCTCCGGCGCTTCGCGATCATGTCGACGGGCTTCACGATGAAGAAGAAGACCGCTGCCGCGATCGCCAGGAACGAGATCAGATCGGTGATGAACGTTCCGTACGTGAACACCGACTTGTGGATCGTGAAGGTCAGGTCGTCGAAGTTCGGCTTGCCCACGATCGCAGCGATGATCGGCATCACCAGATTCGCCACGAACGAGTTCACCAGCGCGGCGAACGCGAGACCCATCACGAACGCCACCGCCAGCGTGATCAGGTTCCCCCGGAGGAGAAAGTCCCGAAACTCCTTCAGCGTTCCACTCACGATTCCCTCCATTCCTCGCTACCCCGGAACCCGGGCTGCGCCGATACTGAGGGGGCAGTAGCTTCTCGTCAAGCATGGCACGCCTGTACGCGGCCACCGGTGATGCGATCGCGCGCCTAGACGAAAGCGACGGCGTCTGGCGGACGACGATCTCCCTGACCGGGAGCGGGGCCCAGTGCCTCGCTCTCGATCCGTCCGACCCGGATGTCGTCTACGCCGGCCTGCGCGAGTCCGGCGTCCGGCGGACGACCGACGGCGGCGAGTCCTGGATCGACTGCGAGCTTCCTGCCCCCGGCGTCTTCTCGCTCGCGGTCAGCGCGGCCGACGGGGCGGTCTACGCCGGCACCGAGCCGAGCGCGCTCTACCGCAGCGACGACCGCGGGGAGACCTGGGACGAGCTCGCCGGCCTGCTGGAGCTGCCATCCCGCCCGACGTGGAGCTTCCCGCCCCGGCCCTGGACGTCGCACGTCCGGTGGATCGCGCCGAGCCCGCACGACGCCGACCTTCTGCTCGTCGGGATCGAGCTGGGCGGGCTCATGCGCTCGACCGATCGCGGCGAGACCTGGCACGACCATCGTCCCGGTGCGCAGCGCGACGTCCACTCGCTCGCGTGGCACCCGCGCGAGCACGGGCGGGCGTACGAGGCCGGCGGCGGCGGCGCTGCGTGGAGCGACGACGCCGGCGACTCCTGGCACGCGGCGGACGAAGGCCGGGACCGGCACTACACCTGGTCGGTCGCGGTCGATCCGGACGACGCCGGAGCGCTGGTACGTCTCGGCGAGCACGGGCCCGTACGCGGCGCACGGCGGGCGCGACCCGCAGGCGCTGATCTACGGCCGTCGTGACGGTGCATGGACCGCGCTCGGGGGCGGTCTCCCCGAGCCGCTGCCGGCGATGCCGTACGCGCTCGTCGCCTACGAGGGCGGTGTCGTGGCCGGCCTCGCCGACGGGCAGCTGTGGGGCAGTGAAGATCGCGGCGAGAGCTGGGAGCGGTACGAGCTCGAAGGCGATCCGCTCACAGAGCTCCACGCCCTCGTTCGCGCTGATTAGCTAAGAGCAGAAATCCCCGGCACCGAGGAGGACGAATGCCCGTCAACGAAGCAAGCTTGGAGGAAACCCCGTACGGCCGCTACGTCACGTCGGACGGCTGGTTCGTCCTCAACCTGGGAGATGCGCTTGCGGTGCGAAACGAGGAGAAAGGTGGCGCGACGTATCCGCTCGAGGCGCGCGAGCACCCGTTCCAGGACGTGGGAGTGCGAGTCTGTGTCCTCTCGCCCGGCGAGCCGAACGCGCTCTACCACTCGGAGGGCGTACAGGAAGGGTTTCTGGTGCTCCTGGGCGAGTGCACGCTGATCGTCGAAGAGGAGGAGCGGCCGCTTCGGCAGTGGGACTACTTCCATTGCCCGGCCGGGACGCATCACATCATCGTCGGCGCCGGCGACGGGCCGAGCGCGATTCTGATGCTCGGTGCGCGGCCCGAGGTCGAGACACTGCGCTATCCGGTCAGCGAAACCGCAGCGAAGTACGGAGCGTCCGTTGCGAAGGAGACGGACAAGCCCGATGAGGCGTACGCCGACTGGCCGGGCGATTTTCAGCCGGTGCGTTTGCCCTGGCCGCCCGGCTCTGACGCGAAGCCCTGATCCGAGTCTCAACCAGGAACCCGATACAGCGCGATTCGGCCGGAGCGGGAGACGAGGCGCGCGCCGCAGTGCTTCTTCCAGTCGTAGTGCGTGACGATCTCGCGGATACCCAAGTTCTCTAGGTATCGACACGGCGTCTTTTGAAGCTCACGGAGCCGGAGGTCGGCCGCGAGCGGCGCCGTCGTCGAGTAGCCGGACGGATGCTCGTGCGGCGCCTGCATCAGGTAGTAGAGGTAGACGCTCGCGCTCTGGCTGCCCGCGTCGAACACGGGGAGCTCGAGCAGGCGTCCCGGCGAGTCTTGCCGGAGCGCTGCGTAGACAGGGCTGTGCGGATCGGCGGCTGTCTGATGGAAAAGCCCCATCCGCAGGTCGACGAGCAAGAGCAGAGCCACGATCGCGGCGACTGCCGGCCAGCGGAACCTCGAGACGGCGACGGCGACGAGCCCCGCGAGTGCGAGGCAGGCGATCGGCATCATCCGCTCCGGCACGCGTGTGTGCCGCAGCCCCGGGACGTGCTCCCAGATGAAGTGGTATCCGGGCAGGTTCCCGCCGAGCGAGAACAGGATCGGGATCAGCGCTCCCAGGCCGAGCACGAGCGCCATCCCCCAGCGACGGCGCAGGACGAGCGCGGCGAGCCCGGCCACGGCGAGCACCGCGACCGTCCAGCCGACGTAGACGATCCCTTCGAGCGCGTGCGTGTCGCGCGAGAGGAAGTCCGGCAGGCTCGCGGAGTAGTGCTCGACCTGGCGGAACTGGCGGCCGCTCGCCCCGGTCGTCCCGTGCACGGCGAGTCGATCGGCGATCAGCCCGGCGCCGAGCGCGGGCACGGCAAGCAGAGCCGCCCAAGGCAGCCGGACGAGCGCGTACGCGGCGAAGAACGGGATCGCTCCGAGGGCAAGGTGGAGCTGGCCCGAGAGCGGAATCGAGACGAGCGCTCCGCCGGCCAGGGCGAGCCACCAGTCCGATCCCTTTCTCGCCCGCTCGAGCCCGTACAGGGACAGCGGCAGGAGCATCGCGATCCACGCCAGGAGGTGGCCGGCGCTCCACTGCGCCTGGAGGTACGGCGCCAGCGCGAAGGCGAGCCCGCCCGCGAGCGAGGCCCCGCGAGGCGTGCCGACCTCCCGGAGCCAGAGCGCCGTGAAGCCGCCCGCGCCGAGGAAGCCGAGCAGGACGAACACGTTCCACGCGAGCACGGTCCCGAGCGCCGCCTGCAGTGGCCAGTACACGTATCCGAACGGCCAGCCCGCGAGGTTCCAGCGCGGCTTCACCTCGGGCTGGAAGCTGTACGGATCGCGCCAGGGCGCCCGTCCGTGCTCGAGCTGGTGCCCGACGAGCCAGAGGTTGTAGCCCGTCTGCAGGTGATCGCCGGGCGCCGCCTCGCCGTAGCCGGGCTTCCCCTCGGCCATGAAGGACGTGCCCAGGTGACCTGGTCCCGGGCCACGTCGCAAACAGACCTGCCCCGACGAAGAGCGCGCAGGCGAGCGCTACAAGGCCCGCGCGGCCGCGAGCAGTTCGTCGAAGTCCGGAACCTCGCCGGGATCGTGACGCCATGCGCGGCGCACCGTACCGCCGCGCTCGACCAGGAAGGTCGTTCGCTCGGCGACGTCCTGCATGCCGCGGAACTCGTGGGCGACGCCGAACCCGCGCACCGCGTCCCCGTTCCAGTCGGACAGGAACTGGATCTCGCCGAGGTCGAGCGCCTGGCTCCACGCCGTCTGCGTCCACGGCGAGTCCCGTGAGATCGCGAACGGCGTCACGCCGGCCTCCTCGAACTCCGCTCTCCTGTCACGCAGGAGCTCGAGCTCGTTCGTTCAGGTCGACGACCAGGCGAACAGGAAGAAGAGGAAGAGCGCCGAGCGCCCCGCGACGAGGTTCGAGCAGATCGCCGGCTCCCGAGGGGCCATCCAGACCGTTGCGTCGGGGACGTTGTCTCCGGGACCGAGCATTGAGCGACCCTACCGTCGCGACCTCGCGACGAGTCGTTGGTAGAGCGACCTAGAACCTGATCGCCGCGACGCGGTCGACGAGCTCGCGGAGCGGGTTGCGAGGCGGTGGCGCCGAGTCGAGCAGGAACCGGCCGAGCCGATCAGCCTCGTCGTCCTCCAGTGAGACGGCGGCTTCGACCCTCGCGTCGCTCCAGATGCTGAACCGGACATGCCGCTCGTCGAGCTCGTCGTGGAGGTAGCGCGAGACGCGTAGCGCCTTGTCTTCCTCGTTGGGCCGTCCTCGGAAGAACTCGACGAGCTTCAGCCGCTGGGGCGCGGCGCACCATGGGCAGTAGCGAAACGCGTCGCCCACCGAGCCTCCGCATCGCGTGCAGTCGTGCACGTACCTCCTCGCTACAAGCGTAAAGGATCCGTGCGGATGAGCGAAGAGGCCACTCTCGCGACCTCTTCGGCTCTCTGGCGATGGTCGATACGGTCGAGCGATTACTCGATCGGGATCTCGAAGCGGGCGATGATGCCGGGGTCGCCGCCTCTCGCGAGCAGCTCTGGATCGGGATCGCGAGTCGCCACCCATGCATATCCCTGTTCGGGATAGGCGACGACGTCCGGGAAGCCCCCGGCACTGATCGCGAGGATCCGAGCGGGCTCTTCGGTGGGGTTGCTGAACGCGTGCAGCCCGGCACGTCCCTCGGGGCAGAAGACGAAGTCGCCCGCGGCCAATTCCTCTTCGCCGTGTTGGTTCCGGAAGAGTGGACGACCGCTCAGGACGAAGAACATCTCTTCGGCTCCGAAGTGCATGTGCAGCCGCATGTCAGGCGCACCGGGGGCCAGTTCGTACAGCGTTGCTCCCATCCTGGCGTCGTCCGGCCGCCAGAAGATTCGATGCCGAGTCGCGGCTTCTTCGTTCTCTCCGTCCCATTCGTCGGAGAACAGGTTCTGACGATTCATTCGTGGTACCTCCGAGTCGTAGCGGTGGCGCGCAGCCGCCCGAGCCCGCAGCGCGGGCCTCGGCAACACTGCGCCGGAAACGCGCGGCTGCTCGCCGCGCCAGATCGCTACCTCGCCGCCGGATTCACGGGAGGATCATGCCTGCTCGCGCTAGGCGGGTGTTGCTGGCGGCATCGCTTCCATGCGATCCCCACCGGCGGCGGCTTGCAGGATCGGAGCGGACGGCCTGAACCCCTTCACCGTGCAGTAGACGCCGAGGAACAGCTCCCAGAGGAACTCGGGGATCGTCGCGAGGCCCTGCAGGTTTCCGCTTGGATGGTCGACGCCGAACATGACGAGGGTGCCCGACAGGATGATGAGCGGCCCGCCGACGAGACCCAGCCAGCACGCCTTTCGCGGTACGAGCTCGGACTTGTACATGAGGTAGCCGAGGATCAGCCCGTTGCCCCAGCCGACGACCCAGCCCGGCCCGAGGAGGAACGTCCAGTCCTTGATCGCGGCGAGCGTGTAGGCGACCGTGCCTTCGGCAGCGCCCGCAGATTCTTGCTGCAACGTGACGATCCCCAGGACGGCGACGATGCCGACGAGGATGAACGTGCACTCGAAGATGCGGGCGGTCACATACCCGAGCGCGAGCTCCTCGCTCTGTCGCCTGACGACCGGGAAGATCACGACGGCGGTGCCGATGTTCGCGATGATCAGCAACAGCTCCAGGAGCACCCCGAACACAATCTGGTTGTTGTGCCCGGCGCCGGCGATGTAGCCGACGGGATCGTCGAGCACGGGCTGATAGAGCAACAGCGCGGGGATCGACGTGGCGAAGGTGATGAGGTAGAGGACGCCGAAGACGCGCGCCCGTTGTTGGTCCGAAAGCATCCCGACCCCTTTCCTCGATGATGGTCGCCGGAGGATCCCACGCCGGCAGAGCAATAGGAGCCGAACCTAGCTCCCGGTCATGCACGAACCGATAGGCCGAGCACCCGTCTCCTGGAATCCTGAAAGTCGCCTGGGCCGGTGTTCGGGAATGTCACCCGAGAGCGATCTGAGTCAGCCCGAAGCGGGAGCGTCGGCGCGCTCTGCGTAAGCCACACGCTCGAACGGCCACTCGTCCGCGAGCCAGTCCGTGACCGCCCGCCACAGCTGCACGTCGAGCTCGGGCCGGCTCGCCCGCACCCATGAGCGCACGCGCGCGTCGTGCTGCTCGCTGTCGTCGGGATAGATGTACACGCAGCCGATCACGTCGCCGGTCGCAGGATCGAGGACGGTGTAGGTAAAGCCCGCCCTGTTCTCGAAGTCGTCGGCGTGCGCTTTCAGGTCGCGCAGGTTGTCCACCATGCTGCGGTCGTCGGGCCAGGAGCTCGTCTCCCAACCGGGCGTCATGTGGATGTGCTCCACCGACGACGACCACGCCTCGTAGTCGGAGTCGTTGTGTTGCGGCCCGAGTGGTTCGAGCCTGAATTGCTCCGTCGCGAGAGCGAGCGGGACGACGAATCCGGACGGGACAAACGGCACCTGTGACATCACGCGACCAGTCTGGTTCGAGCCTCGACTACCGAGAGACCGTTTCCTTCTGCTCGACCAGTGTCCTCAAGTAATCCTCCATCTTGTCGAAACTGTCTTCCTGGCCGTCGGACTTGGTCATGTGGTCACGGCCGGCCTTGTCGCGGAACGCCATCTTCATCGTCAGCGTCGTCACTCCGTCCGTTTCGTGCAGATCCACGGACTCGACAGCGTCCGCATCTGGCCACCCTTCGAACAGCCACGTCGCGACCGTCCGGGTCGGCGGCTCGACCTCCAAGTAGGTTCCGCGAAACGAGCACTCGGTTCCGTCTTCGGTCACGAAGACGACGTGGTAGCTCCCTCCGACGCGCAGGTCGATCGAGCACTCCGTCACCTCGCACGTAAATGGAGCGAACCAGTTGCGCACATGCTCCGGCTTCGTGAATACGTCGAAGACGAGTTCGAGCGGAGCGTCGAACTCTCGAGTGGTGACGATCTCGAGTTCGTTCGGGAATTCGATGACTGACGATCCATGTCGATTAAGTGTCACTGCGGCTCTCCTTGTTGTTGTAGCTCTTTGAGGTAGTCGTCCATCCGATCCAGTCGCTCGTTCCACGCCTGCTCGTACTTGGCCAGCCAGTCGTGAAACGGCTGAAGGCGTACGGGTTCCAGGCTGTACAGCCGACGACGCCCCTCCGCCCGGCACGTGACGAGCCCGACCTCGCTGAGCACCCGTAGGTGCTTCGAGACCTGAGGCTGGGAGATCGAGAGGTCGTTCACGATCGCTCCGACGGACTTCTCGCCTGCGATCAGCGTGTCCAGGATCTCGCGACGCCGCGCCTCGCCAATCGCGTTGAAGACATCCAATGTCGTGGAGGAGCGGGCCACGGCATCATCATATTCCGATATCGGAATGTGTCAAGGACCGGCGAGACGAAGGCGCGGAACCACGCCATAGGATTGCGCCGTGCCGTTCACGCTCAGCAACATCAAGGAGGATCTAGAGGACATCGGCCCTGGGTTCGACGGCGCGCCGGACCTGGAGTTCCGCGCTGCGACCAAGGCGCTCGAGCTCGAGAAATCCGCGCTGAGCTACCAGCGCGTCCCGCCCGGCTATCGCTTTCCGTACGGCCACACGCACGATGACGGCAAGAGGAGGTGTACGTGGTCGTGAGCGGGAGCGGGCGGATGAAAGTCGACGACGAGATCGTCGAGCTCAAGGAATGGGACGCGGTGCGGGTCCCGCCCGGTATGTGGCGGGGCTACGAGGCCGGGCCGGAGGGCCTCGAGATCCTCGTCGTCGGCGCGCCCAATCTCGGCGAGGATCCGCGCGAAGACGTCGAGGGCCAGCGCCACTGGTGGGCCGACTAGCGGAGTCTGTCCTGACGTGATCGTCTCGGTCGCAGAACAACCCAGTCGGCCGCATGTCTGATCTCGGTGGCGAGCTCGACGCCCTTGCGTCGGAAACAGGGTTCTCGGGTGTCGTTCGGATCGACCACAGCGACCGGATCGAGCTCGCGAGGGCGTACGGCCTGGCGCATCGCGGCTTCGAGATCCCGAACGCGGTGGACACGCGCTTCGGGCTCGCGAGCGGGGCGAAAGGCTTCACGGCGCTCGCCGTCGTGAGCCTGATCGAGGAAGGCGTGCTCGAGCTCTCGACGCCCGCCCGCTCCGTCCTCGGCAGCGATCTGCCGGAGATCGACGACGGCGTGACGGTCGAGCACCTCCTGTCGCACCGGTCGGGCATCGGCGACTACCTCGACGAGGAAGCCGACTGGGAGGTCGAGGAGTACGTGATGCCGGTACCAGTGCACGAGCTCGCGACCACCGAGGACTACCTCGTGGTGCTCGACGGCCACCCGAGCAAGTTCGCGCCCGGCGAACGCTTCGAGTACTGCAACGCCGGCTACGTCGTGCTGGCGCTCATCGCCGAACGCGCGAGCGGCATGCCCTTCCACGAGCTGGTCGAGCAGCGCGTGTGCCGGCGCGCCGGACTCACGGACACGGCGTTCCTGCGCTCCGACGAGCTCCCCGCCCGGACCGCCCTCGGTTACGTCGAGGTCGACGGCGCGTGGAGGAGCAACGTCCTCCATCTTCCCGTGCGGGGGAGCGGCGACGGCGGGATCTACTCGACGGCTGCGGACATCAGCTCGTTCTGGCGGGCGTTCTTCGCCGGTCGGATCGTCTCCACGGACTGGGTCTCGGAGATGGTTCGGCCGCGCAGCGACGCGCCGACACACTCGAAGCGCTACGGGCTCGGCTTCTGGCTCCACGCGTCGAACGACGCCGTCCTCCTGGAGGGGTACGACGCGGGTGTCTCGTTCCGGTCCGTGCACGATCCGCGCGCACGCGTGACGCTCACGGTGATCTCGAACACGAGCGATGGCGCATGGCCGATCGTTCGGTATCTCGAGCATGCGGCTTCAGGCTGAGCGACTTTCCTCGTAAGCCGGCCCACCGTCTTGCCGGCAGGTTGATGTCCTCCGCTTAGGCTTCGGCGCATGTTGGACTTCTTCGTGTACAGCCGCGATGCGCCCGGAACGGAAGCGCTTCGAGACGATGACGAGTTGCTCGAAAAGCACTGGTCGTACATGGATCGGTTCGCGGCCTCGATGATTGCCCGCGGGCCGACGTTCGGCACTGATCGCGGGACGGTGACCGGCAGCCTTCACGTCGTCGGACTTCCGAGCGTGGATGCGGTGCACGAATTCGTCGCACGCGAACCGAACAACCGCGCCGGCGTCTACGCGGAGCACTCGGTCTGGCGTTTCGAGAATCTGCTCGGGCGCACGATGTGGGAGTTCCCGGGCGCATCCGACGAACCCAAGTTCATGATCATCGCCCATTCGCACGGCAGTTCGGAGTCCGCAGCGAGACGACGGCCGGTGCCACTGGAGAGCCTCTCGACAGAGTTGCGCGAGCAACTGATCGTCTATGGCGCGCTGGGGACCCTGGACGACGCCGCACTGGTCGGCGTTGCGGTAGCTGTCCAAACCCGGGATAGGCGGGCCGTCGAGACACTCCTCGAACAGAAGCGAGCGGGCCTCACGGCCTTCCCGAGTATCGAGATCCACGACTGGGAGTTCGGCGGCCGACGCTGACCTGCGACCCGTCGGCCAGACGAGATGACA
The DNA here is from genome assembly GCA_963742635.1 of uncultured Actinomycetes bacterium. Classification (GTDB taxonomy): domain Bacteria; phylum Actinomycetota; class Thermoleophilia; order Gaiellales; family Gaiellaceae; genus VAXT01. Next base: position 386,941 of record CAVUMW010000001.1, on the reverse strand, counting down.
CGCCGCTGGGCCAGGTGTGCGCGAATGTCACCCGACGACTACGCCGACCGATGATTTATGCGCGCGTGCCGAGTCTCTGAGGAAAGCATACTCAAAGCCCGCGAACGAGGGAGCACCAGATGACGAGCAAGGCACGTGGAGGTGGCCGAATCCTCGGCAGCCTTCACTCAGCAAATGGCAAGGGCGTCGTGCGCATGGAGGATCGCTTCGACGCCGACGTCGACGACGTGTGGTCGGCACTCACCGACCCCTCGCGTCTGGTCCGCTGGTACGGCGAGGTCGAGGGCGACCTTCGCCTGGGCGGCGAGTATCGCGCACGCCTCTTTGCGAGCGGATGGGAAGGCACCGGGCGCGTGGACGCGTGCGAGCCCGGGCAGCGGCTCCTGGTGCGCATCAAGGACGCGGACGCGCCAGACGAGAACGACATCGAGGTCATGCTGACCGCCGACGGCGACCAGACGATCGTGGTCTGGGAGGAGCGAGGGATGCCTCTGGACCTGGTCTCCGCGTACGGGGCGGGGGTGCAGCTTCATGTCGAAGATCTCGCTGACCACCTCGCCGGGCGTGAGCGGCGCGACGACGTCAAGGCGCGGTGGGACGAGCTCCACCCTGCCTATCAAGGCCTGGCGGCCAACCTCAGCTGACGACACCAGAGACCAATCGGAGGTGTAGGGCGTGCGAAAGATCGTCGTGTACGAGCTGTTGTCCCTCGACGGGGTTGCCGAGGACCCGGATAGTTTCTTCGCCGACTGGGACGACGCGATGGACGCCGACCTTGCCGCTGTGATCGCGACACAGGACGCGGTCATTCTCGGCCGCCGTAGCTACACCGAGTGGGCGCAGTTCTGGCCGAGCAGCCAGATCGAGCCATTCGCGTCATTCATCAACGGGGTCACGAAGCACGTCGCGACATCGACGCCCCTTGACCGAGATTGGGCCAATGCGACGGCGATCGACGGCGGGCTGGTCGAATTCGTTCAGGATCTCAAGCAGCAGCCCGGAGGTGATGTCGGCGTTCACGCAAGCATTTCGGTCGCGCAGTCGCTGCTCGCCGCCGACGTTGTCGACGAACTCAGGCTCGTGATAGCGCCGAGGATCGCCGGCCGCGGACGACGACTCCTCGACGGCTTGCCATCGATTCAGCTCGAATCGATCCGAAGCGACATCTCACCGACTGGCTCTCTGCTCGTCGACTATCGCGTTATGCGTGAGAGAGTCCACTAGGGAGACGGGGGACAGCACCAGGACACGCTCTTGGGGAATGACCTCTCGAGCGGTGCGTTCGCCGAGCCGCCGAACTGCTCGACGATGTTCGACACCGACTCGACCTTGGCCGACGTGAGGCGCAGGAACAGCCACTGGTTCGCGTTGACCCAGCCGACGAGGAGCCACTCGCCGTTCTGGGAGATCGCGAGCGTCCCGAAGTCGCCGGTCGCCGAATAGAGGAAGCGCGGCTCGCCGGGCGTGGTCTCGGCCTGGAACAGCACGAGGTCGCTGCGCTGGGTCGCCGTCGAGTAGCGGATCAGGATGAACCGGTGGCTCTTGCGGACGAAGACGACGCCCGAGGGCCCGACGGGCATCCCGATCGCCCACAGCTTGTTCCCGTTCGAGTCGAAGACGCGGAGCGACCGCTCGCCGAGCGCGAGCAGGCGCTGACCGTCGTCGGACCAGACGAGCTGGGTCGGCGGGTCGCCCGGAGCGCTCAGCCAGGTCGTCTTCGTCGAGTCGACGTCGACGAGCTCGATGCGCCCGTCGATCGTCGAGAAGGCGAGCTGCCGGGTCACGCCCGGCCGCCAGGCGGGTGCAACCGCCCCGACGACATTGCGCAGCGGAGCATCGTCGGTCCCGTCGCCGGCCACGACGCGCAGCTGCCTGCCGTTCAGATAGGAGATCCGGCAGCACTCGGCCCGTGGCTCGAGCGACCAACGTGCGCCGTGCAGCAGCTTCGAGCGGGCCAGCGACCACTTGATCGTCCCGTCCGGTGCGAGCGCCGCGAGGCGATGCGCGCGCGTGACCGCGACGTGCTCGGCGTTCGGCGACCAGGCGCCCTCCCACCAGGGGCCGAGCAGTCGCATCGACCCGTCGGGATGGACGATCCACGGGCCCCGGCTCGAGTTGACGAGGAGCGAGCCGCCCGCCGGCAGGGCCGTGAGCGCGGGCTTCGGCTTCGGATTGTGCTCGTTGGGCGTGACCGCGTCGCGCACGCTCCCGACGAGCGCCCGGCCGGGCGGCGAGAGGAACGCGGCCAGCAGGACGAGGAGCGCCAGCGCCGCGACGAGGAGCGGCCGGCGGTTCCGGCGCTGCCACGAGACCGGCTCGCGGGCGTCGAACGACGCGCGAACGAGCGCCCAGGCCCGGCGCTGCGCGTCGATCTCGTCGGGCGTGTGGATCCGCTGGAGCGCCCGCTTGACGTCGTCGCTCATCGCTGCTCCCTGTCGACGATCGCCTCGAGCCGGTCGAGGCCCCGGCGCAGGCGTGAGTTGACCGTTCCGCGCGGCAGATCGAGGAGGTCTGCGATCTCACCGGGCGTGTACTCGAGCAGGTAGCGCAGCACGATCACGGCGCGCTGATCGGGCGGAAGCCCCGCGAGCCCGGCCGCGACGCCCTCCGAGAACGTGCCGAGGTCGCCCGTGTCGAAGTCCTCGGAGCCCGGGACCTCGGACAGCTCACGGCGCAGCGTCCGGGCGCGCGCCCAGTCGATCGCCCGGTTGACGACGATCCGGTGCAGCCACGGCCCGAACGAACGGCGCCGGTCGAAACGGTCGAGGTTGCGCAGCGCGGACAGAAATGCCTCCTGCGCGATGTCCTCCGCTGCGGCTGCGTCCTGGACGACGAGATAGGCGGCCCTGTGCGCCCGCGGCCAGTGCTCGCGAAACAGCGCCTCGAGGTCCGAGACAGATCCCGCTCGGGCGCCCCGTATCCAGGAGCGCTCCTGCCGGCCGGGGCCCACCACGCGCTGACTATACGAGTGTCATCGGGCACGAGGTCCATACGCGGGCCGGCCGTCGAAAGGTCCGGGACCTCTCCGGCAGCGCACGCGCGTATCAGAGGACATGAGACGCCTACTCCCACTCCTCGTGCTTCTCGCGATCCCCTTCCCCTCGGCCGCTCACGCCGACGGTTGCCCACCCTCGACCTGCGGGACGACGAGCGTCGCGCCGGTCGGGTCGAGCCTCGCGTTCGTCTTCCCGAATGGGCGGCAAGGGCTGCTGTCCGTCTACGACCTGCGGACCGGTCGCAAGCGATTCGAGCTCCCGAGCGGCATGCTCTCCGCCGACGGTCGGGTTTTCGTTTCAGCCGTCCAGGGGCATCACAAGACTCGTTTCGTGCGCTACGACACCCGTACGGGCCGCGGACGAGCGCTCCGAACGGTTCCCGGTTCGTGGAGCGTGGTCGGAGTCTCCGCGGACGGCCGCAGGATCGCGCGCTTCAAGTTTCGGAAAGCGCGCGCGGGCGACCGTGTTCACGCTGGACGGACCACGGCGGTCGGAGTCCGTCCGGCTTCCGGGCACCTACGAGCTCGAGTCGTTCTCCCAGAACGGACGGCGACTGTTCCTCGTCCACTGGCACCGCAGCGGCGGCTACGACCTCCAGCAGTACGACCGCGTCGCAGCGCGCGCCTCAGCCCGACGAGACTCGACGAGCCCGACGAGAAGATGACCGGCCTCGCAATGACCGCGGTCGAGACCCGTGACGGCTCGTGGCTGTACACGCTCTACGTGAAGCCCGACGGCGGAACCTTCGTCCACGCGCTGGACCTCCGCACCGGTCTCGCGCACTGCATCGACCTTCCGCTGCGCGGCGACCTCACGTGGGCCGGCGCAACTGCGCTCACGCTGTCTCCCGGACGAGCGTCGCCTCTATCTCGCGAGCCCGCTCGCCGGGAGCGTGACGACGGTCGACCTCGACGCGCTCGACGTCTCTTCCACCGCGCGCTTCCGAGCGGTGCCGACGGGCAACTACCTGTACGGGGTCGGCCCGAGCGCCGCAGTCTCTCCGAACGGGCGCATGCTCGCGTTCGTGAGCGCGCACGGGCTCTGGCTCATGGACACTGCCTACGGCGTCGTCCGCGGCCCGACCCGGGTGCGCGAGCGGGTGCTCGGAGTCGGCTTCACCGCGGGCGGTCGGCGTGTGGTCGCCATCGGCGCCCGGCACAGCTCCTTCTTCGAGGCCGCGACCGGGTTGCCCGTGCGCTAGGCCGGAACCGCGGCGGCTTCTGTCGCGTCGGCGATCTCGCGGACGACCTCCGTGAGATCCCGGTTCGCGTTGAACACGCGGAGCTGGCGGTCGGCGCCGTTCCCGCCGGCCAGGATCTCCCGGATCCCGTCCAGCGCGCTCTCGGAGCCGAGCTCCTTCGCGTGCGGCGTCAGCTCCTTCAGCCGGCGCCGGATCAGCTGCGCGACGGGCACGCGGTTCCGCGCCTCCGTGGCGAGGTCCATCAGCGGCGCCTCGAGCCCGTAGCGCGCGGCGAGCCACTTGTTCTCGCTGGTCAGGATCCGGTGGTACGAGCGGATCTCCTCGCCTCGGTCGAACCGCTCGCAGTACATCTTCACGAGCGCCTGGCAGTACGCGGCCAGCGCGACCGCGTGCTCGACTCGTGAAACCGAGTCGCAGATCCGGACCTCGACCGTCCCCAACCGCGGATGCGGGCGGATGTCCCACCAGATGTGCGTGTAGTCCGCGATGCAGCCGGTCTTCTCGAGCTGGCCGACGACCTCCGCGTAGTCCGCGTAGTCGCGAAACCTCGGCGGCGGGCCCGAGCGCGGGAAGGCCGCGAACACGAGCTGCCGGGTCGACGCGAGCCCTGTCGCCTGGCCGCGCCAGAAGGGCGAGCTCGCGGACAAAGCGAGCAGCAGCGGCAGCTCGACGAGGAACCCGTTCACGACCTGGATCGCCTTCTCCGCGTCGTCCACGGCGACGTGGATGTGGAGCCCGAAGATCAGCTCGCGGCGCGCCACGTACTGCATCTGGTCGACGAGCGCGCGGTACCGGTCACGGGCTGTGATCGACTGCTTTTCGAACAGGCTGAACGGATGCGTGCCTGCCGAGCCGACGCGCAGCGACTTCTGCGACGCGACCGAGGTGACGTACTCGCGCAGCTTCCGGAGCTCCCGGTCGACCTCCGCGGGCGTGTCGCAGACCGGCGTCGCGATCTCGAGCACGGACTGCATGAGCTCCGCCTTCATCTGCGCCTCGAGCTCGTGCCCGGCGACCGCGGCCAGGAACGTGTCGATGTGCTGGACGAGGTCGAAGCTGTCCGGGTCGAGGAGCATGTACTCCTCCTCGACGCCCAGCGTGTACGGCTTCGTCTTGCCGAACGTATGGTCGAGAACGCTCACGCCCGCGGCGAACCCGCCGGCCGTGATGCTCGACGGAAAGATCTGCTTCACGCCCGTAGTATCGCCGCCCTGGAAGCGCTTCAACTCACCGACACGTGGCCCGCCGAGAACGTTGCCGTCGCAGCGCTCTCGAGCGAGGGCGAGCTCGGGCGCCGCGGCGACTCCTCGCGCGTCTTCCGCTGGGCTTCCGTCTCGAAGCCGGTCGTCGGTCTCGCCGCTCTCGTCGCCGCCGAGGAGGGGACGATCGACCTTGACGAGCCGGCCGGCCCGCCGGGCTCGACGATCCGGCACCTGCTCGCGCACGCGTCCGGCCTGCCGTTCGACGCGGGACCTCCGATCGCGAAGCCGGGCACGCGGCGGATCTACTCGAATCCCGGCTTCGAGGTGCTCGCGGAGCGGCTCGCGGCGAATGCCGAGATGCCGTTCGAGGAGTACCTCCGGAAGGCCGTGCTCGATCCGCTGCACATGGAGGCCGTTCACCGCGGCACGCCCGCCGGGGGACTGCAGGGGACGCTCGACGACCTCGTAAAGGTGACGAACGAGCTCATGACGCCGACGCTCGTCGCGCCGGAGACGCTCGCCGAGGCGACGCGCGTCCAGTTCCCCGGGCTCGCCGGTGTGATCCCGGGCCTCGGCCGCTTCGACCCGAACGACTGGGGCCTCTCATTCGAGCTCAAGGACGGGAAGCAGCCGCACTTCACCGGCACGCTCACCTCGCCGCGCACCTACGGGCACTGGGGCGCGAGCGGGACGCTCTTCTGGGTCGACCCCGACGCCGGCCTCGCGCTCGCGCTCCTCACCGACCTCGACTTCGGCGACTGGGCGAAGGAGGCGTGGCCCGCGTTCAGCGACGCGGTGGTCGCCGAGGCACGACCCTGAGCCGCGCCTTCATCCCGCGCATCGCGTGGTCGGCCATCGTGCACTTGAGCACGTAGAGCCCCGGCTTGAGGCGGAGCGTGGCGGTCTCCCGAGTCCCGGGGAGCGCGCCGGGCATGGTCATGACCTTCGTCGTGCCGACCTTCCGCACCGTCAGGTTGTGCTCGTCCTGGCCGAAGTTGGCGAGCTCGATCCGGACCGGGCCCGCCGGGACCCGGACCCGCGACAGCCGGTAGTGGAACTCGACGGCGACGACCTGGACCCGGCCGAGCGGCGCGGCGGCCTGCGCGGGGAGCGCGCCTGCAGACGCGACGAGCACGAGCAAGAGCCCGAAGCGCTTCATCGCAGGAGCGGCACGCGCCCGAACGACTTCGCGTGCGGGATGATCGCCGCGGCGTCCGTGGACAACCACTGCTCGAGCACCGAGCTATAGATCGTCCGGTAGTCGACGGTCGCCTTGAGGTTGCCGTCCTCGTCGAGCCCGCCTCGCAGGCCCGGGAACTCGCCGATCATCGTCCCGCGCACGCGCGAGCCCATGAGCAGGCCGATTCCCGCGGCGCCGTGGTCGGTGCCGTCGGAGCCGTTCTCCTCGGCGCGGCGGCCGAACTCCGACCAGACGAGCGTCAGGACGCGGTTCCCGAGCCCGCGCGCCTCGAGGTCGCGCTGGAACGCGAGCAGCGTCTTGCTCGCGAGCTCGAGGTTGTCGGAGAGGTCCTGCGCCTGGTCCGAATGCGTGTCGTATCCGCCGTTCGCGCTCAGGGCGACGCAGTGCAGCGGCAGGCCCGCAGCGAGCAGCGCGGCCAGCCCGGCCATCTGATCCGGGAAGCCGCTGTCCGACTTCGGGTACGGAACCGGCGGCTGGAATCCGCCGTTGAAGGGCGCGAGCTGCTGGCGCAGCCGATGTGACTGGAAGGTGACCTCGCGCGCTCCCGCGAGCACCTTGTCGTGCCCACGCGAGGAGCCGAGCGAGCCGACGGCGGACAGCATGCGGTCCTCGACCTGGCCGTAGACGCCCGGCGCCCAGAACGAGTAGTCGCCGGCGCCGCTCAGTGCGGCGACGGGCTTCTTCGCGGTCGCGAGCGACGGCGAGAGCTCGCCGTCGAGGCTCACTCCCTGAAGCGGGTTGTCGGCCTTCCCGACATGGTCGAGGTAGCGGCCGAGCCAACCCGTCTGGAGCCGTGAATCGGTGTCGCCGACCTCCCAGTAGTGGCGGGACGTGAAGTGCGACTGATCCGCGTTCGTGTACCCGACGGCCGGGAGCACGGCCAGCTTGCCCTCGGCGTGCAGCGTGTTGAACGCGGCCGCGGACGGATGCCAGCGCAGGCGCGGGTCCTCCGGGAAGACGAGCCCGGAGTCCGCGAGGGCGAGCTTCGGGCGGAGGCGGTGGTAGTCGGGATCGCCGTGCGGGAAGAGGACGGACAGCGAGTCGATGCCCCCGTCGAGGAAGACCGTGACGAGCACCGTGTCCGACGGGCCCGCGGCGAGCGCCTGGGCGATTCCGTGGTCGAGAGCGCGTGGCGTGAGCGCCGTCGCGCCGTAGACGGCGATCGCGAGCCCGACCGAGCGCGCGATGAAGCTCCGGCGGTCGAGGCCCGTGCCGGCGGGCAGCGGCATCCCCGCTTCGATATCGGGCAGCCCGGCTCCGGCCTGCGCGACGGCCTTGCGCAGGAGGGCGGAACGTGAGTGCTCGGTGCAGTCGTGGTGCGGCATCAGCTCGTCTGCTGGTCAGGAGAGATGGCGATCAGGTGGCGCAGCGCGTTCTCGATCAGCGGCGGGTACTGCTCCTTCTTCCATTTCCGGTCGGCGTCGCTGATCGCGTGGTGGGCGAACGACTTCAGCGCGCGCTTCGTCGGGGGCGTGAGTCGCGGCCGGCCCCAGTAGGCGAGCGCGCGGTCGAGCAGCTTCTCCGCGTTGAGCGGCGCCTTGTCGTCGTCCTTCAGCACCGACGGCCGGAGCACGCGCCCTGCGAGGTTCCAGCGCGCGAGGAAGGACGCCGTGTCGAGCCAGCGCGTGTCGTCCCAGCCCGAGACGTTCGGCGGGTAGAAGAGCTGCTGGCCGGCCTGGTTCGAGAGCCACGTCCAGGAGTCGGTGTCGATCCCGCGCCGGCGCGCACGCAGCATCCCGGCGAGATAGACGACCGGGGGCTTGACCATGCGCGGGCCGTTGTAGAGCACCGGATGCTTGAGGATCGCCTCGACGACCGGGCGGACCGCGTAGTGGTGCCGGACGTAGAGCGACTCGAGCGCGCGGCGGGTCGGGGCCGGCGGAGCGGTCGGGACGAAGTAGCTCCAGAGCTTCGTGACGAAGAACGACGCGTGCTTCGGGTGGTGGACGGCCAGTCGGCAGGAGTCCTTCCAGTCGAAGTGGCCCCGCTTCCCGAAGATCCGCTTCGTGCCCGTGTCGTGCCGCTTGCTGTCGAAGCGGAAGTTGACCGGGCCCTTGTCGTCGTCCCAGTCGTTCCGCCAGCCGGTCAGCGCCCTCGCCTGCTCGCGGACGTCGCGCTCCGAGTAGCCGCGGCTCGCGCCTAGCGTGAAGAGCTCCATCATCTCGCGCCCGTAGTTCTCGTTCGGCGCGTCCTTCTCGTTCTCGGTGCCGTTCAGCCAGAGCAGCATCGCCGGGTCCCTCGTGACCGCGAGCAGCAGTTGGTAGAAGGAGCCGAGGCTGTGGCTGCGGAAGAGCCCGTTCTGCTGGAGCATCAGCCGCTGCGAGCCGACCCCGGCGTTCGAGGTTGCGAACCAGTCGTGCCAGACGAGCGTCATGCGCTCGACGAGGGGGCGGTTGGAGCGAACCATGCGGTCGAGCCACCAGAGGTGGTCGTGGCCCCAGGCGTCGATCGGTGCGATCGGATGTCCGTCGTCGTCGACCGGCTTCGGGCCGGTCAGGCGGTCGCGCTTCGGGTGCGTCAGCGAATGGACGGCTCCGTGCAGGCCCTTCTTCGCGAGTCGTTTCTCTTCGCCCGGGCGCGGCCCGAAACCGGCACGCCAGAGCAGCCGCTCGGCCTGCTCAGGGCCGAAGTGGCCTCGGTAGACGGGAATTCTGCGTGCGGAAGACACTGGGCGGTCCCGCTTTCGCCATCGGCGCTAGTCGTCCCTGCCTGAACCCCCGGACGGTGCTAGGTCGTCGTCGGCGAACAGCGGGCGAACGTACTCGTCGAAGGTTTGCTTGTCGCAGCTTGCCAAAGTCGTCGGAACGAGCGCCGTCACAGACGCCGTGCGCGGCACGTGCATCGTCAGCGCGACCTCTCCGAAGTAGTCGCCCGGCCGGAGCATCCGCCGCGGGCCGAGGCCACCCTGGTTGCTGACCGCGACGAGCCCGCGCAGGATCACGTAGAAGTGGTCGCCCTCCTCGCCTTCGAGGACGATCGGGTCGCCGGGCGCCACGTCGGCGCGGCGCATGTTGTGGGCGAGCTTGGTCAGCACCTCGCCGGGGAGCTCCTGGAAGAGCCCGATGCGGGCGAGCTCCGTGACCGTGGCTGTCGCGAACCGTGGCACGGGCCTATTGTTGCGGACGTGGGCGAGCTCGATCAGTGGAAGCACTGCCCGCGCTGTGGAGCCGTGGTCGAGCCCGGCGGCGGCCTGGTCGAATGCGGCGAGTGCGGCTTCCGCGTCTACGCGAGCTCGAAGCCGACCGCGAGCGCCGTTTGTCTCGACGACGATGGCCGCGTCCTGCTCTCGCGGCGCGGTGTCGATCCGTTCGCGGGCAAGTGGGACCTTCCGGGCGGGTTCCTCGACGAGGAGGAGCACCCGCTCGACTGCGTCCGCCGGGAGCTCCGAGAGGAGGCGGGCGTCGAGATCGAGCCGCTCGAGCTCCTCGGCGTGTGGATGGACCGCTACGGGGGAGACGGCTCGGCCGCAGCCACGCTCAACTTCTACTGGACGGCGCGCATCGTCGAGGGCGTGCCCGAGCCGCACGACGACGTGGCCGAGCTCCGCTGGTTCGCGCCGTCCGAGATCCCGGACGACGACCTCGCGTTCCCGCACACGCGAGAGGTGCTAGCCGCGCTCCGGCAGAAGCACGCGTAGCGCGGCCGGCTCGATCTCGAAGCGCAGCGGCGTCTCGAGCTTGGTGGGCTCACCGTCGATGGCCGCCTCGAGCTCACCCGCCCGAGCGTCGACGGTGAACGTCTGGAGGGGCTGTTCCTCCCAGGTGCTCGGGAGCCAGCCGTGCGCGATGTACAGGTACAGGACGCCTTCGTCGAGCCGCGCGCGCTCGCCGAGCGGGACCGAATCGAGCTCGTAGTGGTTGTTCGAGACGACGATGACCCGCGCGTGGACGTTCCGGCCCTCGACCGCTATGCCGAGGCCGCTCGGCCGTCGCAGGAGGAGGCCGAGGGCCTTCAGCCGCGCGAAGGAACTGCCGCTCCCGCTCTCGTGGATGAGCCGCGCGTACAGCCCGAGCGAGACGTTGTTCAGGAACAGCCTGCCGTTCACGCGCCCTGCGTCGACCGTCTGCTCCCGTCCGGAGAACGCCCTCAGGGCTGCAACCGGATCGTCGAGGTCGAGCCCGAGATCGCGTGCGAAGTGGTTGAAGGTGCCGAACGGAACGACGACGAACGCCACCCCCCGCTCGATTGCGACGTCGGCGACCGCGGCTAGAGATCCGTCGCCGCCGGCCATTCCGAGCGGACCGTGCGGGGCCTGCCGCGCGACCTCCGCCGGGTCTTCGTCGCGGCCGAGGACGTGCGTCTCGAGGCCCAGCTCGGTCGCCTGGTTTCGGAGCTCATCGGCGTTCGAGCCTTGCCCCGAGCGCGGGTTGATGACGAGGAGGCCGTCCATCGCGTTAGCATCGCGTTCAATCCCCGGAAAGGAGCGTTTGTGAAACTCATCGAAAGGATCGACGCCGCCCGCGAGCGGTGGAACGTGCTCGAGCATCCCTTCTACACGCGCTGGAGCTGCGGTGAGCTGACCCGCGACGAGCTGGCGCACTACGCCGGCGAGTACCGGCACGCAGTCGTCGCGCTGGCGGACACAGCGAGGAAGACCGGCCACGAGGAGCACGCGCGCGAGGAAGCCGAGCACGTCGCGCTCTGGGACGAGTTCGCCGCCGCCTTCGGCGCCGAGACGGATCGCGAGCCGGACCCCGAGACGGCCGAGTGCGTGGTCGCCTGGACGGCTCCGGAGAACCGGCGCGAGGCGCTCGCCGTCATGTACGCGATCGAGGCCGGCCAGCCGGCGGTCTCACAGGCGAAGCTCGACGGGCTGGGCGAGCACTACGGCGTCGCGTCCGACGAGCCGGGCGCCGCGTACTTCGCACTGCACTCCGAGCGCGACCACGAGCACGCCGCCGAGTCGCGCCGCGAGCTCGAGCTCGTCCACGACGGGGACGTCGACCGCCTGGTCGAGGTTGCCGAAGCAGCGCTCAGGGGTAACTGGACGTTGCTGGACGGAGTCGACGCCAGGAGGTAAGCGCATGAACCTCTTCCGGGGCCTTCCGGGGCACCCGTTCCACCCGCCGCTGACCGGGGCGACGATCGGTGCCTACACGTTCGCGACGGCGATGGCCGTGCTCTCGAAGCTGGGCGTCAGCGAGCACAACACGGCGACCGCCTGGTGGTTGGCGGTCGCCACCGGGCTCGTCCTCACCGTGCCGACGGCGATCACCGGCTTCGCCGACTGGCTCTACATCGAGAGCGGGACGCCGCTCTGGCGCACCGCCACCATCCACCTGAGCGCGATGCTCGCTGCCACGGTCGTGTTCGCGATCACCGCCGGAGCCGGGCACGCCGATTACGTCGACGGCACGGTCGGCGGTGGATCGCTCGTCCTGACGCTCGTGGGCTACGTCCTGCTCGCGACCGGGGGCTGGCTCGGCGGCGCGATCGTCTTCACGCACGGCATGCGCGTGCTGAAGCTCGTCGACGAGCCGACGAGTCGTGCGATCTCGCCGCTGCCGAAGCCGGAGAAGGAAGAGGCCGAGGCCTAGCTCGAAGCGCCGTTCGTCTCGGCGGGGGTGAGCCCGAGCTGCATTTCGGCGCCGAAGGCGCCGACTCGGCGGCGCCGACCATAGAGGCCGTGCGAGCTTTGCTCGTGCGGCCGTCTTCCCCGAAGGGCGTCAGTGGGGTCGAGCTAGCCCGAAGAGCCGTTCGTCTCGGCGGGCGTGAGTCCCAGCTGCATCTCGAGCGCGCCCTTCGGCTGCGCGCCAATGGCCGCCGCGGCGGGCTCGCCGTTCTTGAAGAGCACCATCGTCGGGATCGAGGCGATCCCGTAGCGCTCGGCGATCTCCGGCTCCTCGTCGATGTTCACCTTGACGAGCTTGAGCTCACCGTCGCGCTCCTCGACGATCCGGTCGAGAATCGGGGCGACCGCGTGGCAAGGCCCGCACCATTCCGCCCAGAAGTCGACGAGGACGGGCTTGTCCGCTTGGAGCACTTCGTGCTCGAAGGTCGATTCGGTCACCGCATCTGCCATTCCAGAGTTCCTTTCGTAATCGGTTTTCCTATTTCTAGAACGCTCGCGTCGAGTGTGCTCTTCCCGGGCGACCGTAGAATCGAACACCATGGCTCAGACGTTCAAGCCCCTGCCCGCCGTACCCGATCACGCCGCTCTCGAGCGCGAGATCCTCGCCTGGTGGGACGACGAGGGCGTCTTCGACCGGCTCCGCGAGCAGAACCGGGGCGGCGAGCGCTGGAGCTTCATCGACGGCCCGATCACGGCGAACAACCCGATGGGCGTCCACCACGCCTGGGGCCGCACGCTGAAAGACGTCTTCCAGCGCTACAAGGCGCTGCGCGGATTCGACCAGCGCTACCAGAACGGCTTCGACTGCCAGGGCCTGTGGGTCGAGGTCGAGGTCGAGAAGGCGCTCGGCCTGAACTCGAAGCGCGAGATCGAGGAGTACGGGATCGCGGAGTTCGCGGCCCGGTGCAAGGAGCGCGTGGCCGAGTACGCGGAGGTGATCACCGAGCAATCCAGGCGCCTCGGCATGTGGATGGACTGGGACAACGACTACCACACGTTTTCGGACACGAACATCTCGTACATCTGGGGCTTCCTGAAGGTGGTCCACGAGCGCGGCTGGCTGTACACGGGGCACAGGGCGACGGAGTGGTGCCCGCGCTGTGGGACCTCGATCTCGCAGCACGAGCTCTTCGCGGGTGAGTACAAGGAGCTCGAGCACCCGTCGCTCTACGTGCGCTTCCCGCTGAAGGAGCGCGAGGACGAAGCGCTCGTGGTCTGGACGACGACGCCGTGGACGCTTCCGGCCAACGTGGCCGCGGCTGTCAGGCCGGACGCCGAGTACGGGCTGCGCGACGGGCAGTGGCGCCTGGCGCTCGAAGGCGAGGAGTACGACCGCAAGGTCAAGGGCCAGGAGCTGGTCGGGCTCGAGTACGTCGGGCCGTTCGACGACGCTGCCGGCACAGGAAGGGATCGTCCACCGCGTGATCCCGTGGGACGAGGTCGTGCTGGACGAGGGGACCGGGCATCGTCCACATCGCACCGGGGGCGGGCGCCGAGGACTTCGAGCTCTCGCGCGCCCACGGCCTGGACGTGCTCGTCCCGATCGACGAGTCGGGCCGCATGCTGCCCGGCTTCGGCCCGGCCGAGGGCCTCTCGACGGACGAGGCGGAGGACGTGATCGTCGAGGACCTGCGCCGCCGCGAGCTGCTCGTCGACTCCGGTCGGATCACGCACCGCTATCCGACGTGCTGGCGCTGCGGGACGCCGCTCGTCTTCCGCGTGGTCGACGACTGGTTCATCGCCTGCGACGAGATCCGCCAGCCGATGCTCGACGCGAACGCGACCGTCCAGTGGACGCCCGACTTCTACTCGAAGCGGATGGACGACTGGCTTCGCAACATGGGCGACTGGAACATTTCCCGGAAGCGCTACTTCGGGTTGCCGCTGCCCTTCTATCCGTGCGACTGCGGCGACGCTGAACGTGATCGGGTCGCGGGCAGAGCTCGAGGAGCGCGCGACCGCGGGCATCGACGGGCTGCAGGAGCTGCACCGGCCGTGGATCGACGACGTCACGATCTCGTGCGCCTCCTGCGGCAAGGACGTGCGCCGGATCCCGGAGGTCGGCGACGCCTGGCTCGACGCGGGCATCGTCCCGTTCTCGACCCTCGGCTGGAACAACCCCGAGTGGATCGAGCACGGCTACGCGACGGGCGCGGCCGAGGGTCTGTCCGGCGCGGACCTGCCCGACCACGCGTACTGGGAGCAGTGGTTCCCCGCGGACTGGATCTCGGAGATGCGCGAGCAGATCCGGCTCTGGTTCTACTCGATCTCGTTCATGTCGATGACGCTCATCGGGAAGACGCCCTACCGGGCCGTGCTCACCTACGAGAAGCTGCTCGACGAGCACGGGCGCGAGATGCACCGCTCCTGGGGGAACGCGATCGCCGCCGACGAGGCGCTCGATCAGATGGGCGCGGACGTCATGCGCTGGCAGTTCTGCGAGGCCAACCCGGGCCAGAACATCAAGTTCGGCTACGGGCCTGCGCACGAGGTGAAGCGCCGGCTGCTGACGCTCTGGAACTCGGTCAAGTTCTTCGTCGACTACGCGAACGTCTCCGAGCCGGGCGAGGCAGGCGAGCTCGGGCCGCTCGACCGCTGGCTCGAGTCGCGCAGCGATCAGCTCGTCGCCGAGATGGCGGACGCGTACGAGCGCTCTTGGACGCCGGACCTGATCCAGTCGTTCGAGTCGTTCGTCGACGACCTGTCGAACTGGTACATCCGCCGGTCGCGGAGGCGCTTCTGGGACGGTGACGCGGCGGCGCTCATGACGCTTCACCACGCGCTCCTGAAGGCGCTCGTCGTGATCGCGCCGGTGATGCCGTTTCTGGCCGAGCATCTGTGGCGAGTGCTGCGGCGCGAGAGCGGGCCCGAGTCGGTTTTTCTCGTCTCGTGGCCCGAGGCCGGCGAGCGGGACGACCAGCTGCTCGCGGAGGTCGCGGAGACCCGGCGCGATCGTGGATCTCGGCCGCCAGGCGCGTGCGGGCTCTCAGCTGCCGCTGCGCCAGCCTCTACGCCGACTGGTCGTCCAGGGCGCGCAGCTCGCGAAGGAGCACGAGGACGAGATCCGCGAAGAGCTGCGCGTGAAGGAGGTCGAGTTCGGCGAGGTCGAGGCGACCGAGCTCCGCGTCAAGCCGAACCTGCCCGTCCTCGGGCCGAAGCTCGGCAAGGAGCTCGGCGCGGTCCGTGCGGCGCTCGAGGCGGGCGATTTCGAAGAGGTGAACGGTGGCTTCCGCGTGGCGGGCCACGATCTTGCGTCCGACGAGGTGCTCGTCGAACGAGTCGGCAAGGAGGGCTGGGCCGTCGCTCACGCCGACGGGATCACGGTCGCGCTCGACACGGAGCTGGACGGGGAGCTCGAGCTCGAGAAGCGCGTGCTCGACCTGATCCACGAGCTGAACGCGAAACGTAGGGAGGCGGGCCTCGAGCTCACGGACCGGATCGTCGTCACGCTCCCGCAGGCCGCGTCGGATCTCCTCGCGCACGAAGACTGGATCAAGGACGAAGTGCTCGCCGTCGAGATCCGCACAGACGGCGGCAGCGCAGAGCCACAGATCGCCAAGGCCTAACCCCGGGGTCAGACCCCGCCTCGAAAGCGTCACGCCTTCGTCACGAAAGTCGCGCGCTCAGCGTTGCGGTGCGGCGGCCGAACTAGCTTTGTCGAATGGCGCGCCCACCTCGTCTCCAGATTGCCGGTGCGGCGTACCACGTCACGGCTCGAGGCGTGGCTCGTCAGGCGATCTTCAGGGACGACAAGGATCGACGTCAGTTCCTGAAGCTCTTCGACGACGTCGTCGCCAGGTTCGACTGGTCATGCCATGCGTTCGTCCTGATGACGACGCACTACCACCTGCTGGTGAGAACGCCGAACCCGGATCTCGCGCGAGGCATGCAGCGGCTGAATGCCTGCTACGCGCAACATTTCAACCGGCGTCACGGCGAGACCGGTCACCGCTTCGAGCGGCGCTACCACTCGGTACCGATCGAGACGGATGCCCATGCGCTCGAGCTCGTCCGCTACCTCGCGTTGAACCCCGTCCGCGCCGGTGCGTGCCGAGACGCGGCGTCCTGGCCCTGGAGCAGCTACACCGCGATCATCCGCGGTCGACGCCCGCCCCATTGCCTCGCGGAGGAGTGGCTCTTGACGTACTTCGGGAGGAACCGAGACCGTGCGCTCGAGCGGTTACAGTCGTTCGTCGAGGACGTGTCTCCGCAGCCGCCAGTTGTAAAGGGGTCTGACCCCGGATGA
Source organism: uncultured Actinomycetes bacterium (assembly GCA_963742635.1). Classification (GTDB taxonomy): domain Bacteria; phylum Actinomycetota; class Thermoleophilia; order Gaiellales; family Gaiellaceae; genus VAXT01. The sequence goes on along the minus strand of CAVUMW010000001.1, from coordinate 370,523 downwards.
AGCGTTGCGCTTGGGTTCCCGCTGCGGATCCCGACTACGTTGCGTACCACGACGACGAATGGGGCGTGCCGTCGCGGGACGACCGGCACCTGTTCGAGATGCTCACGCTCGAGGGCGCCCAGGCCGGCCTCTCGTGGTCGACGATCCTGCGCAAGCGCGAGGGGTATCGCAAAGCGTTCGCCGACTTCGACGCCGCCAAGGTCGCCCGCTTCTCGGAGACGAAGGTAGAGCGGCTGCTCGCCGATCCCGGGATCGTGCGCAACCGGCTCAAGGTCGAGTCGACGGTGAACAACGCGAAACGTGTCCTCGAGCTCGAGAGCCTGAGCGACTACCTCTGGAGCTTCGTCGACGGCGAGCCGATCGTGAACCGGTGGAAGAAGCTCGGTGAGATCCCTGCCGAGACCGCCGAGTCGAAGGCGATGAGCAAGGACCTGAAGAAGCGCGGCTTCCGCTTCGTCGGCCCGACGGTCTGCTACGCGTTCATGCAGGCGTGCGGGCTCGTCAACGATCACGTCGTCGACTGCTTCCGCTACTCCGACGTCAGCGAGAAGTAGCTAGCTCTGAGTCTCGGCGAGAGCCAGCTCGCGGCGGAGCTCGACCGGGAGCCGGAACTCGACGTCCTCCTGGACGAGCCTGTGCGCCGAGATCTCGCCGACGCCGCGGGCGCGGAACCAGTCGCACACGCGCTCGACGAGCTTCTCCGGGGCAGACGCCCCGGATGTGAGCCCGACCGTCTCCACCCCGTCGAGCCACGCTTCGTCGATGTCCGTCTCGTCGTCGATCAGCTGCGCCGCCACACCGTGCGCCCGCGCCACCTCGACGAGCCGGTTCGAGTTCGACGAGTTCCGCGACCCGATCACGAGCAGCAGGTCGACCTCGCCGAGCAGGTCCTTCACCGCCCACTGCCGGTTCGAGGTCGCGTAGCAGATGTCTTCCTTCTTCGGCGCGTGGATCTCCGGGAAACGCCTGCGCAGCGCGGTGATGATCTCGCCGGTCTCGTCGACGGAGAGCGTGGTCTGCGTGATGTAGGCGACCCTCGCGTCTGCCGGAAGCTCGAGCGCGTCGGCGTCCTCGACCGACTGCACGAGGATCGTCGACTCCGGCGCCTCGCCCATCGTCCCGACGACCTCCTCGTGACCGGCGTGCCCGATCAGGAGGACCGTGTACCCGTCCGCCGCGTACCGGCGCGCCTGGACGTGCACCTTGGTCACGAGCGGGCACGTGGCGTCGATCGTGTTCAACCCGCGGGCCGCGAGCGTTCGCATGGACAGACGGCGCGACCCCGTGCGCCGAGAGGACGACCGTCTCGCCTTCTGGTACCTCGCCCTCGTCCTCGACGAAGATCGCGCCGCGCGCCTCGAGATCACGCACGACGTGTGCGTTGTGGACGATCTGCTTGCGCACGTAGACCGGCGGCCCGTGCAGGTCGAGAAGCTGCTCGACGGTGTCGACAGCGCGTTCGACTCCCGCGCAGTAACCGCGAGGCGACGCTAGAAGGACCCGCTTGACCACGCAGCCAGTCTAGTTCGCCTTTGCGCGACCAGTCCTTGGCTCCTGGAAGCTGGGCCAGTTCGCCGTGCGCTCTCGAACGCGCATCGCGGGCTCATCGACTTCTCGTTTTTGGCTGTGGCAAAAAACGAGAAGCCCGCCGCTCGGGGGGTCAGTGCGGCGGGCCTCCCAGATTGCTCACCGCGGCCTTCGTGGCCAGGTACGCACAGCCGCGGTTCGCATCGCCCAGTGGCTGGACGCTAACGGGCTGCCGAGTGCTTGTGAATAGGCCGAGAGGCCCATCTTTGCAAGGTGTATAGCGGTTCCTCGATCCAGGGAGCCCGGTGGCGTGGGCGGGATGCGCGGCCTATCATCCATACGGCCCAGTGGTTCCACGTTTGGCTCACTAATGCTGTTTCGCCGGAACCGTCGAGCCGACGGGCCAACCTCCCCTGCGGCGCTCGACAACGAGTCCGAGCCCCACTCGGGCACAGACCGGCTGACCGCGATCGCCTCCCTGTCGAGCGCGCTCGTCCGCGCCAAGGACAAGCAGGCCGTCGCCCGCATCCTGATCGACACCTGCCTTTCGCTCCTCGCCGTCGACATGGCGGCGGTCGCCCTCGTCAGCGAAGACATGAAGCGCGCTCAGGGCCTGCTCGCGGCCGGCGCGGAGGGAGAGCTCGACTGGTGGACGAGCGTCGCGGTCGACTTCGACAGCGAGCCGTCGGGAATCGCGAGCGCGGTGTTCGCAGGCGGCCCGGTCGTCGTCTACGACATCGCGAGCTCCCAGCAGGTCAACCGCGGCCTCGCCGAACGCAGCGGAGCAAGAAGCGCCGTCTTCGTCCCGCTCGTGTCCGAGGAACGAGTGCCGGCCGTGCTCGTGCTCGCGACGACGCAGGCGCCGCGCGCCTTCACGGGAGACGAGCTGTCGCTGATTCAGGCGCTGGCCGCCGAGGCTGCGCTCGCGTTCGATCGCGCGAGCTCTGCAGATGCCCTGGCCGACGCGCTCCAGCGCGAACGGCTCGTTGCATCGATCGGGAGGAAGGTCCGCTCCGAGCTCGACCTCGACGACGTGCTCAGGGTCGCCGTGGAGTCGACCGGGTCCGCGACCGGCGTCAGCCGCTGCTTCCTCAGGCTCGGCGAGCCGAGCAACCCGATGCCGATCGCGGCCGAGTGGACGGCTCCCGGTTTCACCCCCATCGGAGACGTCGCCGACCATCTCGCGGTCTCGAACCTGGCCGCGCGCGACCGCAGGACCGTGGCCGTGGGCGACATTCGCGAGGAACCGGCGCTCGACGATGCAGCGCTGGGCGGGACGGAGACGCTGCAGGAGCTCGACAGCCGCGCCGTGCTCGCGACGCCCGTCCTCGTGTTCGACCGCATGATCGGGATCTTCGGCCTCCACCGCTCCGAGCCGGGCGCGTGGTCGGAAGCGGAGATCGCGCTCGCCGAGGCGGTCGCGCGTGAGCTTGGGCATCGCGATCCACGCGGCGCAGCTCCTCCACGAGAACGCGCAGCGGCTCGAACAGCAGACGGCGCTCCTCAGTGCCGCTCAGGTGGTGACGAGCGAGCTCCGGCTCGAGACCGTCCTCCAGCGGCTCGTCGACGAGGTGACGAAGCTGCTCGATGCCGACGCGGCCGACTGCTACCTCTTCGACGCGGACAACTCGCTCCTCCGCTGCGCGGCCGTCCACGGCCTCGATCCGGAGCTCGTCGACTTCGAGCTCCTCGCCGAGCGCTCGGTCGACACTCGGTTCGCCGAGCCCGTGCCGCACCCTGCGTATCGGGGGTTCGCGAGCGCCATCGCGGCACCGATGACCTGGTCCGGCGAACGGCGAGGCGTGCTCGGCGTCGCGACGCGCGACCCGGAGCGGCGCTTCGGCGAGCTCGAGAAGAGCCTGCTCGAGACCTTCGCCGGTCTCGCGTCGCTCGCGGTCCGCAACGCGGCGAGCTACGAGCAGAGCGTCCGCCAGGCGCGGGTGCAACGGGGCTTCTACGGAATCGCCTCCGCGCTGTCCGAGCACCTCTCGCAGTCGGCGACCCTCGACGCGGTCGCGGAGGCGGCCGAACGAGGCGCTCGGTGGGTCGTTCACGGCGGTGCTGATGCCGGAGGCGCGCGGGCTCGGTCTCGCAGCCTCCCACGGCCTTCCGGACGAGCTCGCGGCCACGCTCCGCGAGGAGATTCCCGAGTCGGCTTCGGTGCTCGTAACCGCAGCGAGCGAGCGGCGCCTCCTGTCCGCGTCGTCGCTCGACGACGACGACCGGTTCGGCCGGGAGTGGCGTCGGCTCGCGGGCGTCAGGTCGCTGCTCGCGATTCCCGTCGACCCGCCACGGCGCGAGGAGGGAGGGCTCGTAGTCGTCTTCTTCGCCGAGCAGCGGACGTTCACCGACGACGATCTCGAGCTCGGCCGCCGGCTGGCCGGTGCTGCACGCGCCGGCCTCGAGCGCAGCGAGCTCTACGAAGGCGAGCGAACCGCGCGCGCTCTCTCCCAGCAGCTCGCGCGCCTGGGCAGCCTCCTCGCGACGGAGCTCGAGCCCGCCGCGATCCTCGAGGAGGTCGCCGACCAGGCTCCTGCGCTGCTCGGTGCCGACGCGTGCGCGATCCTGCTGGTCGAGGGCGACGAGCTCGTCGTCAGCGCGGTCGGAGGCGTGACCGCTCCGCCGGTCGCCGGCTCGCGCTCGCCCTCCACCGCCCGGCCTGCGGGGGACGTCGTCCAGGCGCGCTCGCCGGTTGTCCACGCCGACGTCGAGGGTGACGCGAGGCTCGTCGCCGACGACCCGATCCTCGCCGCGGGTCACGCCGCCTACCTGGGCGTGCCGCTCGTCGGGATCGAGCAAGGGCTCCAGGGCGTGCTCGCGGTCTACTCGCAACGCCCGCGCGTCTGGCGCGAGGAGGAGATCGAGGCGCTCGCCGCGCTGGCCGGGAACGCCTCGGCCGTGCTGTCCAACGCCGAGCTCTACCAGCGGGTCGCGCTCGAGCGAGAGCGGAGCTACGCGATCCTCTCCAACGTCGCCGACGGGATCGTCGCCGTCGACCGCGAGGGCAAGGTCGTCCTGTGGAACGAGTCGGCCGAGACGATCACCGGTGTCCCTGCAGAGGCCGCCCTCGGCCGGACCCCGGTCGAGGTGCTCCAGCGCGAGCTCGCGTCGGAGAGCGAGAGCACCGCGGGCGAGCGTCTGCTGTCGATCCAGCGCGGCAGCGACGAGGTCTGGCTCTCGCTCACCGAGGCGGTCATGCACGACCCGGTCGGGTCGGTCTCCGGTCGCATCTTCGCCTTCCGGAACGTCTCTTCGGAGCGGATCGTCGAGGAGATGAAGTCGACCTTCGTCTCGACCGTCTCGCACCAGCTCCGCGCCCCGCTGACCTCGATCTACGGCTTCGCCGAGACGCTCCTCAGGCGCGACGTCCTGTTCGGCGAGGAGGAGCGGCGAACGTTCCTCGAGTACATCGCCTCGGAGGCGCAGCGGCTGACGTCGATCGTCGACCAGCTGCTGAGCGTCGCGCGGCTCGAGGCCGGCGACATGCAGGTCGAGCTCGTGCCGACCGATCTGCGCGACGTCGTCTCGGACGCGGTCGCAAGCATCCAGGACGGCGCCGCCGTCAACGGACACCGCTTCGTGCTCGAGCTGCCCGAGGAGCCGCTGGCAGCCTCCGCCGACCGCGAGAAGCTCGGCCAGATCCTCAGGAACCTGCTCGACAACGCGGTCAAGTTCTCGCCCGGCGGCGGAACGGTCACGGTCGAGGTGTATCGCCGGGCGGGGCGAGTCGAGGTCCGCGTCGTCGACCAGGGCGACGGCATCCCCGAGGCCGAGCGGGAGCACATCTTCTCGAAGTTCCACCGTGCGGACAGCACCGGCGGCTACAGCGGGGCCGGGCTCGGGCTCTTCATCGCCCGCGGCCTCGTCCTGGCCATGGGCGGGCGCATCTGGGTCGACTCGGCCGAGGGCGGAGGATCGAGCTTCGCGTTCGAGCTGCCGCTCGCCGAAGCGACTGCGCAGGGCGAGAGCGGGGTATAGGACGGGCATGGCCGCGCGAGTGCTGGTGATCGACGACGAGGGGCCGATCCGTCTCCTCTGCCGCGTCAACCTCGAGGCCGCCGGAATGGTCGTGCACGAGGCCGGGGACGGCGTGGCCGGAGTCGAGATCGCGCGGCGCGAGACACCGGACGTGATCCTGCTCGACGTGATGATGCCGGGCATGGACGGCTGGGACGTGTTCGGCCTGCTGCTCGAGGAGGAGCGCACGGCGAAGATCCCGGTCGTCTTCCTGACGGCGCGGGCCGAGCTCCGCGACCAGGCGCGTGGGCTCGAGCTCGGCGGCGTCGACTACGTGACGAAGCCGTTCGACCCGCTGGAGCTCGCACCGCTGATCGACGACCTCCTCGACCGCATCGAACGCGGGGCGCTCCAGGAGCGGCGACGCGAGCGGCTCGCCGCGCTCCGGCAGCTGCTGGTCAACGACTGAGTCAGCTAGCGGCCCGAGAAGTCGGCGGTGACGAGCCGGGTCGAATGCCCGGCCTCCCCGACACCGATGCGTCGGAAGCCACGGTCGAGCAGGTTCTCGCGGTGCGGCGGGCTGTTGATCCACATGCGGACGACGGTGGCCGGCGTCAGCGGCCTCGAGCCGGCGGCGATGTTCTCCCCGACGTAGGGCGCCCGCACGCCGAACCGACGAAGCCTCGTCACGAAGGCGCCGTGGTCGAAGTAGCCCCGACGGGCCATGTCGGCCGAGTGCGATTGCGCCGCGCGGGTGAGCGCGGGGCCGACGAGGAGCGGCGGCACGCCGTTCTGCGCGCGGAACGAATTGATCAGGCGGACGACGGCGAGCTCACCGGGACCGAGCGCCGCGCCGCTCGACGTGAGCGATCTGGACGTGGCGACAGAGTCGGCGTCTGCCCGGGCCCCGGCGCTGAGCGCGACCACCCCGAGCAAGAGCACCATGACGCTGAGAATGCGGCAGTTCCCAGACATCAGAAGGTCGCGCGAGATTAATGGGTGAAGATGACATCGTCCACATTTACAACTGCAATTTTCAATAGTTTCCGCGAGTTACGGACCGATTTACGGCACGGAAATTTACGATCAGCGCGCCGTTTGGGCGAGCAGAATGCCCGCGAGGACGATCGCGCCGCCCACGAGCTGCGCCCCCGTGAGCGACTCCCCGAGCAGCGCATAGGCGACGAGTGCGCCCGCAACCGGCTCGAACATCGCGGTCACGCCGGCCCGGGTCGCAGTGAGGTGGCGAAGCGCTCCGAGGAGCAGGAGGAACGGCACGATCGTGCCGACGAGGACGACGCCGATCAGCAGCGCCCAGACCGGCAGTGTGGTGGAAAAGACGGCGCCGTCGAGACTGACCCGGTCGTCCAGATACTCCGTCGGGAACGACCACCATGGTTGGACAACGGCCCAGAAGAGGGCGGCGAAGATGAAGCCCAGCGCGAGCAGTGAGACCGGGTCCCGTCGGGTGACGGCGCTTTCCGCCAGCAGGATGTAGAGGGCGAATGCGACCGCCGACCCCAGCGCCGCCAGGACTCCGAGCCCGTCGAGCGCGACGCCGCTCCAGAGGTCGACGACGAACGAGAGCCCGCCGAGCGCGAGGATCAGCGCGGCCCAGACCCGTCGCCTGACCGGCTCCTTGAGGACGAGCCGCGCCCAGAGCGCGATCAGCACGGGCGCGACGTACTGGATGAGCAGGGCGACCCCGATCTCGAGCCTGTGGATCGCGACGAAGTAGAGGAGCTGAACGAAGGCGAGGCCGGCGACGCCGAAGAGGAGGAGGAACGGGAGCTCTCCGCGCCTGATTCGCAGGCTGCGCGGGCGCGCGATCGCGAGCGCTCCGACGAGGACGAGCGCCGCTCCGGTCGAGCGCACCTCGGTCAGGCGCAGGGACGAGAGTCCCGAGCTGAGGGCGGCCTTCGCGAACGACCCGTTGATCCCCCAGAGCGCCGTCGCGGCGAGCACCATCGCGTAGCCGACCACCGGCCGGCGGACATGTGGCTGCGGGTCCACGGCGACGATCGGCTCGGACACTCCGCGAACCTATCCGACTACACTTCGGGAGCCTTCGGGGTGTAGCTCAGCCTGGTTAGAGTGCCTGCTTTGGGAGCAGGAAGTCGCCGGTTCGAATCCGGCCACCCCGACCTCTCGCTTCCCTGGCCGGCCTGGACGCTTCGCGTCCGGCCTCGCGCCGCTGCGCACCCTCCTGCCGGCGGGCCGTGTGGCTAGCACTGTCCCACCGGCATACGGGCACGCAGCGACGCGCCAGGAAACCGAGAGCGCCTACTTGGGCGCGACGACTGCCTGCGTCGGTCTTTGGACCGGCTTCGCCGGTGGGTTCGCGTCGACAAGGACGGCGACGACGAGGAGGATCGCGATCGCGACCGCGCTCTCGCCTCGCAGACTGCGCGCCACGGTTCGCGAGCCCACTCCTCGGCCGCGTTCCAGTGCCGGCGCCACGACGAAGTGGTGCAGCGCGCCCCACGACAGGGCGAGCAGGACGAGCGAGCTCTTGATCAGCAGCACTTGCCCGTAACGGACTTGCCAGAGATCCGCGACCTTGGGCAGCCGGTCATACGCGAGGTAGGCGCCCGCTAGGACCATCGCTCCGACGAGCACCGCCGCCAGCTGCGAGAAGCGATGGAACGCCTCTCGCCGCAGTCCCGGCGCCGTCGGCCAGACGACGAACGCGAGCATGACGAGCCCTCCGACCCAGAAGCACGCGGCGACCAGGTGCACGTAGTCGGCGAGCTCCGACTTCCACGTCGATCCGACGTCGACGGCCGAGTGCCCCGACAGCGACAGGCCCGAGCAGAGCACGAGCCCGAGGAAGAACGCGGGCCAGAGCAGGATCGTCCGGTCGGTGAGCCAGGCCAGGAAGAGGAACGCCGCGACCAGGGCGAAGCCGAGCGTCATCGCGATGAACGCCGTCCCGAACCGCGTGCCGCGCGCGAGCGGCGACAGGTCGCCGTAGACGAGCTGGTCGAGCGGAAGCTGGAACGCGTCGGCAGCCCGGAGAATGAACCCGAGGATGCCGAGCTCGATGCCGCCCACGACTCCGGCCCCGACGATCCAGTAGAAGCGGCGCTCGAGCGCCGGTGTGACGGTGCGCCCGCGCAGGACGAGCAGCCGGAACGCGAGCCCACCCACGAGCAGCGCCAGCCCCACGAAGTAGCCCCACTTGGCGACGTACTCGAACTTCGTCGGCCCACCGGCGCCGTACGCCTCGGTCGGCGGCGGCGGCTTGACGCGAACCCCGAAGGTGTAGACGCCCGAGATCACGTGACCCTCGTTGGACGTGATGTGCCAGCGCACCGTGTACGCGCCTCTGGGCAGCTTGCGGAGAGGGACGACCACCTTGCGGCCGCTGTCCGTCGTGTGTGCCGGGCCGGCCGTGACGTTCTTCCCGTTCGCGCTCCGGACGTCGATCGAGTTCGCGAACGCGTCGACGGCCTGGTCGAACTGGAGCGACACCGATCGCGGAGCAGTGGCGAGTCGGGCGCCGTAGGTCGGCACCCGCTCGAGCAGGACGGCGTGAGCGAGCGCGGAGGTCGGCAGCGCGAGCGCGACGAGGACCGCCGCCGCTAGCGCCTTCGCCCTCATCGCCCGCCGGCGAGCGGGGACAGGTGGCCGAAGATGGGCGCGACGTTCCGGTCGCAGAAGAGGAGCGCGGCCGTGGCGATCATGATCATTGCGAACCCCGCGTTGAAGACCGGGGAGCGCGGCTGCGCCGCACGGCCGAGGGTGATCACCGCGCCGACGAGCATCGTCCACCCGAGGGCATGGTGAAGGAATGCGGCGCGCGAGAAGAACCACGGGTTCTGCTCGTGGATCAGGAACGCGAAGCCGGAGACGAGGAGTGCAAGCGGCAGAGTCAGCTCCCACAGCGGACTTCGCAGCTTGCCCCGCACGAGCCCGAGCTGGGCGCCGCCGACGAGCATCATCACCTGCGCCCACGCGCTGTGCGCGAGCATGTGGATGGCCGAGCTCGTGTAGAAGACCATCACGGGCCACATCAGGACGCCCATCAGGAACGCGATGCCGGGCCAGAGGTACGCGCGCCACGCGCGTCGACGCCAGACCTCGCGCCCGATGATCGCCTCAGCGAGCAGGCAGAGGCCGAGGAAGAGAAAGCCGATACCGAACATCCAATGGACGACCTCGGCCGGCGGTTCCATCTACGTTGTCCGCTCCTCCACTTCTTCCAGGTCGGACAGCAAGCCCGGGACGACCCAGAAGTGGAACAGTGCGCCGACGAGCATGACGAGCAGCGGTGGCTGGACCGCGAGGTACCAGAAGCTGTGCTTGTCGGGGTCGAGCAGCGTGATCCGGTACGGCTGGACGAGCGCCCAGACGAGGCCGGCGAGCGCGGTCAGCGGGCCCAGCGCGGAGACCGCAGTGTTCCGCCAAGAGTGCCTGGTCCTGGCCCGTGCACCTTGACGGACGAGCTCAGCGTCCATCACTCATCTCCCGCGGTGATTGTACGGACGGAGGTGCGCCCAGCGTACGGAAGGTGTCGACGCGGGCCTCCCCGGACAGGAAGCGCAGGAAGTACCACGTTCCGACGGCGAAGAGGACGGCTGCCTGCTCGAGCGCCATCGCGCCGCCGCCGATCTGCTGGTCGGTGAGCGGCGAGAGCCCCCACAGCCTGGGCGCCTGCACGTAGTAGTCGTAGACGGCCCGCGGGATCAGCGCGAGCAGCAGCCCGAGCGGGCTCGCGACGACGAACGCCGCGAAGACGTACATCGCCCGGGCCCCGGCTGTGAGCCGGTGTGGCTCGTCGCGCAGCACGGGCCACCAGAAGAGGCATCCGGTGAGGAAGTACGAGAGGTGCTCGACGTGCAGCAGCGAGCCCTGGTGTCGAAGTGCGGCGTCGTACACGGCGGGGATGTGCCAGACGAAGTACGTCCCGGCCCAGAGCGGCAGGGCGACCACCGGGTGGGTGAGCAGCCGCGGCCCGCGGATCGCAGCCGGCAGCCCGATGACGCAGAGCGCCGGAGCCCACTCGGCCAGGACGACGTTCTGGAGCAGGTGGATCGAGAGCAAATAGTGGAGCGCGATCGGGTGCAGCGGCGTGACGAAGACGGCGAGGATCAGCGCGAGCCCGGCCACGAAGCAGGTGACCCGCCAGCGCTCCGTCCGGTGGCGCCGGACGAGGAACGCGTAGCCGAGAGCGAGCGCCGGGACGAAGAGAAGCGCCTCGAAGTCGAGCGGCCAGGCGTAGGGATCGTGCACGGAAGTGGACGCTACGCTATGGGCCTCCGCGTCCGTGGTGTAGTGGTAACACGAGAGCCTTCCAAGCTCTAGTCACCGGTTCGAGTCCGGTCGGACGCTTCCTCATCCGACGCTGTCTCTACGCTGTTGTCTGTTATGAAAACGGCAGAGCGAGAGCGGGCGAGAAAGCTTCGACGCGAAGAGGGTCGTTCGGTGAAGGAACTGGCCGCGTTGCTTCGCGTCTCTCGCTCGACGATCAGTCTGTGGGTCCGCGATATCGACCTGACGGACGAGCAGCAGGAGGATCTTTGTCGACGATCGGGCAGCGGGAGAATCAAGGGCTCGGAAACGAACGCGGCCCGCGCGCTCGCAAGGCGCCGCGAGGCTCAGCGCAACGGCCGGGTCGCGGCTCGTCAGGGCGACGTTCTTCACGCAGCCGGCTGCATGCTCTATTGGGCGGAAGGATCGCGAAACAGGAACGCGGTCGAGTTCGTCAACTCCGACCCGGCGATGGTCGTCTTCTTCCTGCATTTCCTGAGGGCGTGCTTCTCGATTCCGGATGCCAGGATCCGCGTTACTTGCAACCTCTTCGCGAATCACGCGGAAAAACAACGAGAGATCGAGGGCTTCTGGCTCCGCGTGCTCGGCCTGCCACAGACCTGCTTGAGTAAGTCCACAGTCAATCGGTACTCGAAGTACAGCAAGAAGAAGCGTCGCAACAAACTGCCTTACGGAACCTGCCGCCTGAAGATCTCTGACACCCGGCTGGTGCACGAGATCTACGGGGCGATCCAGGAGTACGGCGGCTTCGAACGCGAGGAATGGCTGATGTAGGACATCGAGCCGTCCGACGCCGCCGTGATCCTGCCTTGACGTGGAGGAGCGCCTCGTCCGGTTCCGGGCCACGACGGTCCTTGCGGTGCTCGGGATCGCGATCGCGGTTGCGCTGCTGCTCGAGATCATCTGGATCGCGCGGCACATCATCACGTGGATCCTGATCGCGGTCTTCCTCACGCTGGCGCTCAACCCCGCCGTGGACTGGTTCCAACGCCACGGCGTGAAGCGCCGCGGGGCGGCGACCGCGATCACGGTGCTGCTCACGCTCGCGGGCCTGGCCGCGCTGGGCGCCCTCTTCCTTCCGACGCTCGTCCACGAGGTGAACGGCTTCGCGAAGGCGCTCCCCGGCTACGTGGACGACATCACGCATCGGCGCGGGCGGCTCGGGTTCCTCGAGTCCAAGTACCACATCACCCAGCGCGTCCGCGACCAGCTCGAGAACGGCGGCGCGAGCAAGCTGCTCGGTCTCACCGGCACCGCGGTCGCGATTACGAAGGGGATCGTGACGGCGATCGTCGCCACGGTGACGATCGTCTTCATGACCGTGTTCATGCTGCTCGAGGGGCCGGTTTGGGTCGACCGCTTCTTCACGCTTCTGCCCGAGTCGTCGCGCGCGCACTGGCGCGGGGTCGGCCACCAGATCTACAAGACCGTCGGCGGGTACGTGACCGGGAACCTGCTGATCAGCGTGATCGCCGGGATCTCGTCGACGATCGTCATGGTCGCGCTCGGCGTCCCCTACGCCGTGGCGCTCGGGCTGCTGGTGGCGATCCTCGACCTGATTCCGCTGGCCGGCGCGACTCTCGCAGCGATCCTCGTCTCGGCGGTCGGGTTCATCCACTCGATCGTCGCGGGCATCGTCCTGATCGTCTTCTTCATCGTGTACCAGCAGATCGAGAATCATCTCCTGCAGCCGCTCGTCTATAGCAGGACGGTCCGGCTGTCTCCGCTCGTGATCCTCGTGTCGGTCCTGATCGGGGCAGAGCTCGCCGGCGTGCTCGGTGCTCTGGCCGCGATCCCGGTCGCCGGGACGATCCAGGTGCTCCTGATCGCGTGGCTCCAGCACCGGCGTGCACGGCAGGGCCAGGCCGCGACCATCTGAAGATCACTCGTTCGGGCTGAAGCCGGACGTGCAGCCGCACCGATCACGGTCGTATGCGCACGATCCTTGCGGCCGGCGCCCTCTCGATCTTGCTGCTCGGTTCCGCGCAGCAGGCCGACGCGCGCCCGCACGCGATGCGGGTTCCACGGCAGGAGAAGCTCAGCCTGTTCCTGCGGCACGCCGCGGTGCGCTCGCTTCCCGCGCGTCCCAAGAAAGCCGACAACGGCCTGCGGGCGCTCGAGCTCGACGTCGCCGCGCGCATCAACGCGCAGCGCGGAGCACGGGGCTTGCGGCCGCTCCGGATCTCCCGGGGCTCGACGCCGCCGCGGCATACCACTCCCGCGAGATGGGGCCCAGGGATTCTTCGAGCACGAGTCGCTGAACGGCGCACCGTTCTGGAAGCGGATCGAGCGCTTCTATCCGATGGGCCGCGGCTCCTGGTCGGTGGGCGAGAACATCTTCTGGGAGACGCCCGACACGAGCGCGGCCAGTGCGGTCGGCGAGTGGATGGGGAGCCCGCCGCACCGGCAGAACATCCTCGCGCCCGAGTGGCGTGAGATCGGAATCGGGGCCGTGCACTTCGCCGCCGCGAAGGGCACGTTCGGCGGCCGCGCGGTCACGATCGTGACCGCAGACTTCGGCGCCCGCGGCTGATCGCACAGACGGCTTCGACTCAGGCGTCGGCAACAGAACGCGTCCTCGGTTTCCTGGCGCGTCGCTGAGCGCCTGTATGTGAGCGGGGACAATGCTGCGCCGCATGGCCCGCTCGCAGGAAGGCGGTCAGCGGCGCGAGGCAAGGGCGAAGCCCGAAGCCGGCCAGGGAGCCGAGGTGCGCCTGGAGGGATTCGAACCCCCGACCAACGGCTTAGAAGGCCGCCGCTCTTCCTCTGAGCTACAGGCGCCCGAGCGAAGGGTAGCGGCCTATTCGACGAACTCGGCCTGGGCCTCGGGATTGGCCGCGTGCCAGTCTCTCAGGTGACGATCGAGCTCCACGCGCACGCGGGTGTGCCGGACAGACGAGAGCCGTGAGACCTCGATCGTGTTCGGGCCGACCTCGTCGGCGACGTACGCGCGCTCCCGTAGGAACGCGACCAGGCCGGGCAGGTCGGCCGCTTCTTGGACTCGGATACGCATTGAGACCCCGCGTATCGAATGTCGGCAGAACGGCGCTCCAGCGGCACCCGAGGTCGGGTGATTCGCGCCGCCGCACGGGCCGCGCAGATGTTGCGCTTTCGTCACGGTCCCGTTCCCCACGCGTGCGAAGTTCGTCGATAGGGTCCTGACCGGAGGGAGGCCCGCGGCCGGACCCCGAGACGCGTGGGCCGAAGCGGCTATTCTGAGCCGTGCGCGGTGGCGGTAGCTCAGTTGGTAGAGCCCCGGGTTGTGGTCCCGGTGGTCGCGGGTTCAAGTCCCGTCCGCCACCCCTAGTAGGGCACTAACTCCGCAGTGAAGATCCTCGCCTCTCGTCGCTTCCCCGGCCCTGCCTGGGACGAGCTTCGCGACGTCGAGTACTACGAAGGCCCGCTCACCGGGCCGCGGCCGGACGTCGACGCGCTCGCCGTCGTCGGCGAGGTGATCGACGCGCGCACGCTCGAGCTGTTCCCCGACCTGCGCCTCGTCGCGAACTACGGCGTCGGCTACGACGACATCGACGTCGCGGCCTGCGCCGCTCACGGCGTCGCCGTCACGAACACGCCGGGCGTCCTCGACGCTGCGACCGCAGACCTCGCGCTGGCGCTCATCCTCGCGACGCGGCGACGCGTCGTCGAGTCCGACGCCTTCGTCCGGGCCGGGAGGTGGGGGACGGACTGGGCCTCGACGACCCTCCTCGCCCAGGAGGTGACCGGCGCGACGCTCGGCATCGTCGGCCTCGGGCGGATCGGCACGGCCGTGGCGCGCAGAGCACGCGGCTTCGAGATGCGCCTGCTCTACACGAAGCGCGAGCGCCTGCCCGCGGCCGAGGAGCACGAGCTCGGGCTCGAGTACCGCGACCTCGACGACCTGCTGCGGGAGGCGGACATCGTCACGGTCCACGTGCCGCTGACCCGCCGAGACGGAGCGGCTGCTCGACGCGCGGCGGCTCGGGCTCCTGCACGACGGCGCGTGCCTCGTCAACACCGCACGCGGAGCGCTCGTCGACGAACCGGCGCTCGTCGCGGAGCTCGCCTGCGGGCCGGATCAGGGCCGGCCTCGACGTCTTCACCGACGAACCGAACGTGCCGCCGGAACTGCTCGAGCTCCCGAACGTCGTCCTCACGCCCCATCTCGGCAGCGCGACGCAGGAAACGCGCGAGGCGATGACCCGCGTTCTTGTCGACAACCTGCAGGCTGCGGAGGCCGGCAGACCGCTTCCGAATCCCGTCTACGCTTCCTAGCCCGCGGCCCCGTAGCTCAGCGGATAGAGCAACGGACTTCGAATCCGTGTGCGGAGGTTCGACTCCTCCCGGGGCCACTCGGCGTCCCTTGGGAGCGCAGCCCGGCCACCGGCTGGCGGTCCCTCGGCCGCTCTCGTGCGGAAGCATCGGCGTCGGTGTCGAGATCCACGTCGCCGAAGCTGATTACGAAAGCGCCCGCGAGCTGGTCGAGGGGAATGCGTCGTCGGAGTGAGACGGCGCGGCGGGCGGCCCTGGTTGGGCCGCCCGCCGCGCTAAACGCTTGACGATTTGACTGCCTGAGAGCCCTTTCCGTTGTCGGGGCTCTCAGGAGAGCTCCTGCGCTCTTGCAGCCGGTCAGCCGATCAAGGCAGACCCAGGTAGTGGTCGTGGACCCACTGTGCGTACGCCGAGTTCTTGACGGTGCCGTCGAAGTTGGTGATCAGGTCGGAGCACGTGCCCCAGATGTCCCAGGTCCACGCCTCGTAGTTGACGTGGTTCTGGTCGGCCCAGTTGATGAATGCAGACGTGTTCGTCGAGTTGCAGGAGTCGTTGTAGTGCTCCCCGTACTCGCCGAAGATGACCGGGACCTGCGTCGGCGACGGGGCGCGTGTACTGGGTCAAGCAGGCCGGCTGGTAGCAGGAATTGCCGCCATACACGTGCTGTTCGGCCATGAGCTGGTTCAGCGGATCGGCGGGCTTGTTCGCCAGCCACTGCTGAAGGTTGTTCGCGTAATCGATGCCTGACGCGGTGACGACGTTCCTGGCACCGGCGGCACGGATCGTGTTCAGGGCGGCCTGCATCCCGAACGCGGTGTAGCCGACCGAGCAGGAGGCACCGCCGTTCTTCCAGCAGGCCCAGGTGATGTCGTGCGGCTCCGACTGCAACCCGAGGATCGTCTGCGGATCCGCCTTGAACGCGTTCGCGATCGCTGTCCACGCCGCGGGCGAGTGATCCTGGTCGAGGATCGGCGGATGGTCGAGCGCCCTCTGCGTCCCCGGGGCCGCCCACATCAGGCTGACCTCGGCGTACAGGCCGCGCGCGTGCAGGCGGTTGACGAAGCCGGTGATCGCGTTCATGTAGTTGGAGCCCGCGTACTGGGACGGGACGCCGTTGATGCCGAGGATGCAGTCCTCGTTCAGGCCGATGTGGACGACGTTCGCGTGCCAGGAAGCGATCGCGTCGATCGGCGGCGCGTCACTCGGCCCCTTCGAAGATTCCCCAGCCCTGGATGCACGCGTACTCGGTCCCCGAGTAGTTGACGCCGTGCAGATGAACGGGGCTCCCGTTCGCCCGAAGCGTGTTCAGAGACGGTCAGTCCCTTGACGAAGGAGGAGGCGGTGGAGGTGGTGGCGGAGGTGGTGCGGCGGCGGAGGAGGTGGCGGCGGGCGGCGGAGGAGGTGGCGGCGGAGGGGGGCGGAGGCGGCGGAGGGGGCGGAGGCGGGGGAGGTGGCGGCGGAGGGGAGGCGGAGGAGGTGGGGAGGAGGTGGCGGCGGCGGTGGGCGGCGGCGGGCGGCGGTCGCGGGGCGGCGGTGCGAGGCGATGACCTGAGCCATCGGCGCAGATGTTCCCGTGCTGGTAGTCCGCATAGGCCTCCCAGACGAATGCACCGGCCAGGCCGGCCTGGGCCGCGTAGTTCGAGAACTGGCCGCAGCCGCCGGGCGGCTGCGGGTGCTCGTTGACGTCGATCCCGACGACGAACTTCGACGCCGGCAGCCCCTGCCTGATCGTGTCCGCCACGTCCCGCTGCATGGTCGCCAGGTCGTCTCCGAAGGTCATCAGGTTGAACTGGTCGATCGACGGCGGGCTCGGCGCCCACCAGCGTCCGTCCCAGTTCGTGATCACGTCGCCGGACACGAACAGCCCGGCCGAGTGCCCGGCGGCGGCGATCGCGTTGACGCAGGTGGTCATGGCGCGGTTCGGCGGGCCCTGCGTCATCCAGACGCCGTCCTCGATGTCGAGGTCGATTCCGTCGAACCTGTTCGAGGTCGCGAAGCCGACGAGGTTCTGGACGAACTGCGCCCGGTTCGTGTCGTTGCACGCGGGCCCCCAGTTGCTCGTTGCCTGCGCCGCCGATCGCGATGATCGCCTTGATCCCGGGGTGCGCGTGCACGGTCGCGACCCAGGCGGGAACGTTGATGTTCGCGATGTTGCTCTGGTCGAGGCCGGGCCCGTTCGAGGTTGCCAGGTTGAACAGGATCAGCTGGTTCAGGTCGCTCCACGGCAGGCTCGCAGGCGGTACGGGAGCCCAGCCGAGATCCTCGCTCATCACGACACCACCTGCGGCGATGGCGGGGGCGGAGGTGGCGGGGGCGGAGGCGGCGGTGGCGGTGGAGGTGGCGGGGAGGCGGCGGAGGCGGCGGGGGCGGAGGTGGAGGTGGCGGCGGCGGGGGCGGGGTGGCGGTGGCGGTGGCGGCGGCGGTGGTGGCGGCGGCGGAGGCGGTGGCGGTGGCGGTGGCGGTGGCGCAGCCCCGGCCCGAAGCGCAATGAGCTGCCCGATCGCGCTGCTCGGCCGTACTCCCGATGTCGAGGCGGTCATGTCTCCGGTCTGGCCCGCGTATGCCTGGACGTATGACGCACCCTCTCCGTCCAGAGCCCACCGTCGAGACGGCCAGGGCGCGTCGAACAGCTCGGTCATCACGTCGGGTGGCCTGATCGCTCTTGCTCGAGGTCATGCCGAAGAACCCCAAGACGATGTCACCGGCCGCCGTCGTCGTGATCGACGGTGCGACGAAAGACCGACTGTTGGGAGTGAATGCGCCGCTGTGCGAGTCGACGGGCGCGGACACATCGATTCCATGCACGTCCACGATCGATCCCGCCACGGAGACCGACGAGCCCAAAGTCCAGCCGTAGTTCGCCGGCTCGGAAGACCCGGCGACCTTGTAGTAGAGCGCCTGCGTCAGTCGAGAGGTACGGCGGCGCATTGCTGTCCCGCCTGATCAGGGTCCAGCCGTTCGGTGGAACGATCGAATCGGCACCTGACAGGCGCGCGGAGACCGAGGCGACGAGTAGATCTCCGCCGTCGTCGTCGTCGGTCGCTGCACCGTGAGCCGGTTGCCGAAGGTGGCGCTCGTCGCGACATCCCCGATGCGCGAAAGGCCGTGCGCAGGCTGCGAGCCTGCGATCGTCACACCAAGGACGCAGACCCAGCGCGAGCAATGGGATATGACGACCGAGTCGACGTCCTTCCTCGAGAAAGCGACACGTGCTTCATGGCGTTCGTCCTTCTCGAAATCGTCGGCGCTCGGCGAGTTGCCGAACACGAGCAGCATGCTCATGTCCCCCCTCCCTTTCGCGAGCCGTGTGGCGTGCAACGCTCCTTCGGAGCGGAGGAGGCGGACGTCCGTCCTGGGCGGCCACCCGCCTCATCGCCAGCTGGGCTCTGGCTTGTGGGCGATGTGCGCCGAGTCTTCTACACCATTGCGGCGACGATGTGCGCCGCCCAGAGTCACTGCTTCACAGCGCTCGCAAAGAGCGGCCTTTTCTCGATCACTCGACGAGAATAAGCCCCGGGATCGCCTCCGGGACCTGGCCCCGAGCGCCGGGAGCGGCTTGTAAGACTGTCGGGATGGACCCCAGAGGAACTCCTGTCGCGGCTCGGAGCAGCGCACCCGTTCCGCCGACCTCGGCCCGATCAGTCCGGAGCTCGCGCTGGTCGACGCGTGCTCGCGGAGCGAGCGCGGATGCTGCTTGCCCGACCCGACCGAGCGGACGCGAAGGCCTCGAGTCGTCCCGGTGGCTTGGAGCCCGCCGGTTTCCGAGCGGCCGGAGGCAGCCCGGGCGTCCGGCGCGTCCGCAACGGAGAAGTCGCTGGCGCAGGACGGTGTTGCTCGCGGGGCTCGTGTTCGCTGCAGGCGCGGCTTCCGGCGGCTTCCTCGGTCGAAAGGACGCGGCGTCGCCCCCGGTGCCGTTCGAGGCTCAGGTCAAGGTGCGGACGGTCAACGAGGGCGACGGAGACGAGAACGCAGCCCCTCTCCGAGCCGACGTCGACCCGCCGGGGAGCGTCCGCCCGGCCCCGCCTATCCGGTCGGGCCGCACTGCCGGCGGCGAACGTGCTCGGGGTTACAACCGCCGTCACCAGGCGCGGAGTGCGACTCAGCTGGCAACGCCCGGTCGACTCGGACCACGTCGCGGTGATCCGGGCCGTCGGCGCGCGCAGATCGAAAGTGATCGTCTTCCGCGGCCGCGGGACGAGCTACCGCGACGTGTCTGCGCACCCGTGCACCACGTACCGCTACACGATCGTCAACTACGACGGGCGAGGTCGCCCTTCGACCGGCGTGCCGACGTCGGTCGTGACCGAGGGCTGCACCTAAGCCCCGGACTCTTCCTGGCTGCTCTGGTCTCCCTAGGCGCGCGGCGACCGTCGGTAGGGTCCGCCGCATGCGCGAGGTGGCGACCGGCGTCTGGCACTGGAAGGCGGCGCACCCGGAGTGGAAGCCGGGCCAGAAGTGGGACCAGATGGTCTCGTCCTATGCCGTCGACACCGGGGAGAGCGTCCTGCTCTTCGACCCGGTCGACGTTCCCGCGGAGCTCCTCGAGCGCGCGAGCGCGGTCGTGCTCACGTGTCCGTGGCACCGCCGCGACGCTCCGCAGCTCGGCCTGCCGATCCACGTTCCGCCGCCCGACGAGCACGATCCCGATCCGGTGCGAGGCGAGGTCTTCCGCGGCGGCGACACGCTGCCGTTCGGCATCCGCGCATTCGAGGCCTTCGAGCCGATCGACCTCGTCCTCTACGTGGACAGCCGGCGCGCAGTGGTCTGCGGCGACACCCTGATCGACCGCGGCAACGGGCTCCAGGTGCATCCGGAGTGGCCCGGGCCCGGCATCGCCGCAGAGGAAGTCGTCCAGCGCTTGCGCCCGCTGCTCGACCTGCCCGTCGACGTCGTGCTCCCGACGCACGCGGATCCAGCAGATCGCGCGGCGCTCGAGCGCGCACTGTCCCTCTAGGATCAACCGCATGCCCGCGCGCCAGGCCGCCTGCCACTGTGGCCAGCTTCACCTCGAAGTGACCGGTGACCCGTTCGTCGTCTCCATCTGCCACTGCCTCGACTGCCAGCGGCGCACCGGCAGCGCCTTCGGGATGCAGTCCGCGTTCAAACCGGATCAGGTGCAGATCGTCGGCCGCTACAACGGCTACTCGCGCATCTCCGACGAGGCGGACGAGAAGGAGCACGTCTTCCACTTCTGCCCCGACTGCGGCTCGCAGGTCTTCTACACCGAGCCGACCGAGCCGGACCTGATCGTGATCTCCGTCGGCGCGTTCGCCGACCCCGAGTTCCCGCCGCCGACCGAGTCGGGCTACAACTCGCGGCGGCACCGGTGGCTCGACCTGCCCGAGAGCATCGACGAGCTTCGCGCCCGAGCTCTGGTGGCCGGTCCACCCGCTCTACGAGTCGGGCAAGTACGCCGAGGCCGCCGACCAGGGGCGCGAGCTGCTCGACGCTCATCCCCAGTACGGCGACCTGGCCTACAACGTGGCGTGCTGCGAGAGCCTCGCGGGCCGGACCGCCGACGCGATCGAGCATCTCCGCATCGCGATCGACCGCAGTGAGCAGTTCCGCACGATGGCCGCCGGCGACTCCGACTTCGATCCGATCCGCGACGAGCCCGCGTTCGAGGAACTGGTCGGCTAGCCCTGGCGCTCTTCCATCCCGAGAGCCACGAGCCGCTCCGCGAGGAGCCCTGGAACGCTGCCGCGATCGAGGCGGCGATCCGCGAGATCGTCGGCCGAGGCCGAGGATGCGTTCGACGACGGCTGGGCGGCCGCATCCGGACGACGAGGAGGACGGGCGCCTCCGTTCGCGTGTACATGGGGGGCGCCGGCGTGATCCAGGGGCTTCGACGAGCTGCAGGAGCGCGGGCTCGTCGAGCTCCGGCGCGACTACGTCCCGTACCTCGACCAGGACTACGTCCCGGACTGGCCGGAGGACGATCACGAGCGAAGCCTCTCGTTCGGGGCCAGCCGGGATCCGACTCGTGCGCCAGCGGATCGCGCCGTCGAGCGACGAACGCCGACCGACTCGCCGAGCTGATCGCCGACAACGCGCACGACGACCACCGTGAGCTGATGTGGGGGAGCGCGGGCACGATGCTGGTCGCGGCCGAGCTGCACCGCTCGACCGGCGAGGCTCGCTGGCTCGAGCTCTGGCAGGAGAGCGCGGCCTGGCTCGAGGACGAATGCGACCCCGAGACGGGGCTCTGGACGCAGCAGATCCGAGGCAAGGCGGCGCGGTACCTCGGTCCGGCGCACGGCTTTGCGGGATGCATGCTTTCGCTCGCGTCGTTCGAGGCCACGGCGGACTTTCACGAGCGCGCCGCCGCGGTGACCCGTCGGCTCGCCGTCGAGGAGGACGGCATGGCCAACTGGCCTCCGGCGGACGACGACGAATTGCAGGCGCCCGACGGCCGGATCCGCGTCCAGTGGTGCCACGGCGCGCCGGGGATCGTCGCCTCACTGGCCGGGCTCGCACCGGACGATGACGAGCACGAGCGGCTGCTTCGAGCCGGCGGCGAGCTGACCTGGCGCGCCGGCCCGCTCGCCGGGAAAAGCCGGCCTCTGTCACGGCACCGCCGGCAACGGCTACGCGTTTCTCGCCCTGCTCGAGCGAACCGGAGACGAGCTCTGGCTCGAGCGCGCCCGGGCGTTCGCGATGCACGCGGCCGCGCAGGTCTCACACGCCCGCGAAGCCCACGGCCGCGGCCGCTTCACGCTGTGGACCGGCGATCCGGGGGTCGCGCTCTACCTGGCCGACTGCCTCGCCGGCCACGGCGCGCCGCCGCTGCCCTAGCTCGTCCGGCTCGCGAACAGGTACAGGAGGAGCGGCCCGAGCGTCGCCGCGACGCTGAAGAACCAGACCGCCGTCAGCTCGACCGCGCCGAACTCGTGCTGCGAAGGCGGAGCGACCCGTGCCGCCGCCGGAGGTTCGGGGGAGAGGAGGCTGCGAGCCAGCCGTGCCACCTCCGGCGGCGAGACGAGTACGAGCTCTGGGCTGATCGGCCCTGGGAGTGCCGCAGAAGGTGCGAGTGCCACGTCCACGCCGAACGATTTTCTCCAACGCACGAGCGCGCCGGCATCCCTCTTTCGGGTGACAAGACGATCGGAGGCTTCACGGCCGCCGCAGCCGACATGCGCGGCTGCGGCTCACTCACGCCCGGGCGTAAGACCGACCCGATTGAAGTCGTCATGGCCCGCGCAGCGGGCCGGACTTCAATCGGCAGGGGCCACTTCAATCGGCTATGCGGGTGAGAGGACTCGAACCTCCAAGGGCACAGCCCACCGGGTCCTAAACCCGGCGCGTCTACCAGTTCCGCCACACCCGCGTGTGGACAGGATAGAGCGACGTGTTCCGAGGGGCGTCGCGTCCGCGGGCGGCGCGGACGCGAGCTGTGCGGCGTAGGAACCCCAGCTGCGAGGGCGGCTCGCTGCGTCTCTCTCGTCATCGGACGCCCGGCACGTTCTCCGATGCCTCGTTCGGGGGGCGCGCCGGCTGCTGTGGTCGGACAGCTGGGAGGTGTTCTCGGTTTCCTGACGCGTTGCTGGGCGCACGTAGGCCGACGGGACAGTGTTGGCCACACGGCCCGTCGGCTGGAGGGCGGCCAGCAGCGCGAGCGGCGGCGGAGCCGGGCTCTGCCCGGCGGGAGTCGCCGCGGTCAGGGAAGCGAGCCGCGGTCAGGGGAGCGATGGCTGGCAGAATGGCCCGCGTGAGGACTCAGGTCGAAGAGCTCGCGGACAACCGCGTCCGCCTCCAGGTCGAGGTCCCCGTCGACCACATGAAGCACGCCGTGGAGCACGCGTCCTCGGATCTCGCGGCGTCCACCAAGATCCCCGGCTTCCGCAAGGGCAAGGTTCCGCAGAAGGTGCTCGAGGCGCGGATCGGCCGCGACCGCATCTTCAGCGAGGCCGTGGAGTCCCACATCAGCGGCTGGTTCTGGAACGCGGCCGACGGCGCGAGCGTCCGGCCCGTCTCACAGCCGGAGCTGAACTACGACCTGCCGACCTCCGAGGACGAGCCGTTCAGCTTCACCGCCGAGTTCGCCGTCCAGCCCCCGCCGAACGTGGCCGAGTGGGCCGGGCTCGAGGTGCCGGCCCCCGAGCCGGACGTCCCCGAGGAGCTGGTCGAGCGCGAGCTCGAGGTCCTCCGCGCCTCGGTCGCCGAGCTCGTCCCGGTCGAGGACCGCCCGGCGAAGGACGGCGACGTCATGGTCGTCGACCTCGTCGACGAGTCGGGAGAGGCGCAGCGCGACTACGTCGTCCAGCTCGGCGCGGGCCGCCTCGTCGAGGACATCGAGCGCGGCCTCCGCGGGATGAGCCCGGGCGACACGAAGACGATCGCCTACACGGACACCGAGAAGCGCACGAAGCAGGCCGAGGCGACCCTGAAGGAGCTCAAGGAGCCGGTGCTGCCGCCCCTCGACGACGAGCTGGCGCGCGCGGCGAGCGAGTTCGAGACGCTCGAGGAGCTCCGCGCCGAGATCGAGGAGCGCCTGCGCGAGGCGATCCAGGCCGAGCTCGACGCCGACTTCCGCGCCGCCGCGATCGACAAGCTCGTCGAGGCGTCCAACGTCGAGGTGTCCGACACGCTCGTCGAAGCGCGCGCCGCGGAGCTGCTCTCCGCGATGCTGCGCTCACTCGAGCGGCGCGGCCTCGACGCCGAGACGTATCTCCAGGTGACCGGCCAGACCGCCGACCAGCTCAGGGAGACCCTCCGGGGCGAGGCGAGGCGCGCGATCTCACGCGAGCTCGTCCTCGAGGCGGTCGCCGAGAAGCTGGCGATCGAGGTCTCGGACGACGAGGTCAAGGAGCTCGTCCGCGAGCAGGCCGAGGCCGCCGAAGAGGATGCGGACGCCGTCATCGAGCAGCTCTGGCAGTCGGGCCAGCACGAGCGCCTGCGCTCGGACCTCCGCCTGAAGAAGGCCCTGGACCGTATCGTCGAGGACGTGAAACCGATTCCCGTCGAGCTCGCACGGGCGCGCGACAGCATCTGGACGCCCGAGAAGGAAAAACCCGCGACCGCTACGAAACTGTGGACCCCGAGCAGCAAGGAGCCTGCATGAGATACGACCCCCAAATGAGCCCACTCGTCCCCATGGTCGTCGAACAGACCTCGCGCGGCGAGCGCGCGTTCGACATCTACTCCCGGCTGCTCAACGAGCGGATCATCTTCCTGGGGACGCCGGTCGACGATCAGATCGCGAACCTGATCATCGCCCAGCTCCTCCACCTCGAGTCGGAGGATCCCGACAAGGACATCGCCCTCTACATCAACTCACCGGGCGGATCGGTGTACCACGGGCTCGCCGTCTACGACACGATGCAGTTCATCAAGCCCGACGTGCAGACGATCTGCGTCGGGATCGCGATGTCGATGGGGGCGCTGCTTCTCTCCGGCGGCGCGAAAGGAAAGCGCATGGCGCTGCCGAACGCCAAGATCCTGATCCACCAGGTCTGGGGCGGCTTCCAGGGTCAGGCGACCGACATCGAGATCCACGCACGGGAGACGATTGCCCTGAAGCGAAAGCTCGAAGAAATCATGGGAACGCACACGGGCCAGGATCTGGACAAGGTCTCGAAGGACATGGAGCGCGACTTCTTCATGACGGCAGTGGAAGCGAAGGAGTACGGAATCATCGACACTGTCATCGAGCATCGCTGAGTCGAGGGCTAGGCAGAAAGGCCTTTTCGATGTACAAGGTGAACGGGGATGGCTAGGGCCAGCGAAGGAAACGAGCAGCTGCTCTGCAGCTTCTGCGGCAAGTCGCAGCGACAGGTCAAGAAGCTGATCGCCGGGCCTGGCGTCTACATCTGCGACGAGTGCATCGATCTCTGCAACGAGATCATCGACGAGGAGCTGACGGCTCCGGCCTCGCTCGACCTCGAGAACCTGCCTCGCCCGAAGGACATCTACGCCGTCCTCAACGACTACGTCGTCTCGCAGGAAGAGGCGAAGCGCACGCTCGCCGTCGCGGTCTACAACCACTACAAGCGCGTGCAGATGGGCTCCGAGGACGGCGACGTCGAGCTCCAGAAGTCGAACATCCTGCTGCTCGGGCCGACCGGGTGCGGCAAGACGCTGCTGGCGCAGACGCTGGCGCGGATCCTGAACGTCCCGTTCGCGATCGCGGACGCGACGGCGCTGACCGAGGCCGGCTACGTCGGCGAGGACGTCGAGAACATCCTCCTCAAGCTGATCCAGGCCGCGGACTTCGACATCAAGAAGGCCGAGACCGGGATCATCTACATCGACGAGGTGGACAAGATCGCGCGCAAGGCGGACAACCCGTCGATCACGCGCGACGTGTCCGGCGAGGGCGTCCAGCAGGCGCTGCTGAAGATCCTGGAAGGGACCGTCGCCTCGGTGCCGCCGCAGGGCGGACGCAAGCATCCGCACCAGGAGTTCCTCTCGATCGACACGACGAACGTGCTCTTCATCTGCGGCGGTGCGTTCGCCGGGCTCGAGAAGATCATCGGCAAGCGGATCGGCAAGAACGCGGTCGGCTTCGGCGCGGACATCCGCTCGCGGCACGACTCGGACAAGTCGGAGCTGCTCTCGGACGTGATGCCCGAGGATCTCCTCTCGTACGGGCTGATCCCCGAGTTCATCGGCCGGCTCCCGGTCGTCTCCGCGGTGCACCAGCTGCAGCGCGAGGATCTCGTCCAGATTCTCGTCGAGCCGAAGAACGCGCTCGTCAAGCAGTACCAGCGCTTCTTCGCCTACGACGACATCGAGCTCGTCTTCACCGAGGACGCGCTCTGGGAGATCGCGGACAAGGCTCTGGAGCGCGAGACCGGCGCGCGCGGTCTGCGGTCGATCATCGAGCACGCGCTCCTCGACGTGATGTTCGAGCTCCCGTCGCGCAAGGACGTCTCCAAGTGCGCGATCACGAAGGAGACGATCGCGCAGGACATCAAGCCGACGCTCGTCACTTCGGGCGGCGCAAACGAAGAGCCGGAAGAGCTCGTCGAAGAGAGCGCCTGACGGCGCTCCGATGAAAGTCCGGCGCGCTGGCGCGCGCCATGACGACTTTCATCGGCTGAATCTCGTCGCCCGGCGTGCAGTGTGCGGACGCGGGCAAAGCCCGCATCCGCGGCGTTGTGTTACGTCGAGGCAATTGGACAAGCAACGCCATCTAGCTAGGCAGTGGCGGGGGCCTCGCTGGGCTCCTTTGGTTCCTCGCGGGAGCGGATCGCGTGGACGCTTGGTTGCGCGTAGACGATCGCCTGGGTGATCGCGATCACGAACGCGGCGGCGAGGAGCGTCTGCTGGACTCCGATCACCGCCGCAACGGGGCCGGCGAGCGCCGCGCCGAGCGGGAGCAGGACGAACGAGCCGAACGAGTCGTAGGAGCTGACGCGCGACAGCGATTCCTCGGGCACGTTCTGCTGGAAGACGGTGAACCAGAGCGCGATGTGGATCGCCAGGCCGCAGCCGGCGAGCAGCGAGAAGACGATCAGCGTCCAGAGCGGAAGCCCGAGGCCCATGCCGAGCGGCTGGAGCAGGAAGACCCAGGCCGCCATGCACGCGGCGGCAAGCGGCTTCTTGGGGCGGATCCGCAGCGCAAGCAGGCCGCCGACGAGGGCGCCGATGCTGAACGCCGCGGTCAGGGCGGCCCACGCCGGCGCGCCGCCGAGGTCGCGCTTGGCGACGATCGGGCCGAGCACCCAGTAGGACGCGAACGCGAAGTTGCCGATCCCGAAGAAGACGATCGTCGTCCAGATCCAGGTCTGACGGCGGAACTCGTCCCAGCCCTGGCGCAGGTCGGAGACGAAGGACTTCGCCTCCACTGTCTCGGCGCGGGCCGGCAGCCTCAGCGGCACGAGGAGCAGCGCGCCGAGCCCGAAGGACACGGCATCGATCAGAAGCGCCGACCCCGGGCTGCCCGCCGCGACGATCGCGCCCCCGATCGCCGGGCCGACGATTCTCGTCGCGTTCCGCGCGAGCCCGAGCAGCGCGTTCGCCTGCTGGAGCCGGCCGGGGCTGATCGTCGCGGGGATCAGTCCGGTCGACGCAGGCAGGTAGAAGCCCTCGGCGAGCCCGTAGATCGCCTGCAGGACGACGAGCATCCCGATCGTCGCCGAGCCGCTCAGGACGAGCGCTCCGGTGATCGCCTGGACGATGCCCTGGACGACCGCGATCGCGATCAGGACGAGGTGGCGAGGGAGCCGGTCGGCCCAGACGCCGGCGGCGAGCACGATCGCCGCATCTGCGATCTGGCGCGCGGCGAGCACGAGCCCGAGCGCGATCGCCGAGTCGGAGACCTGCAACACGGCGAACACGAGAGCGATGACCGAGATGCCGTCGCCGAGCCCGGAGATCGTCGAACTTGCGAAGAGGAGGCGGAAGTTGCGTTCGGAGAGCGCGCCGACGGCACGGCGAAGTCGCATTGCCTGCTTTTACCGCATTTGCCGGAAGACGGAACTCCGGCCATACTGGGGACATAGTCGCTGCCTGACCGCATCCGAGTTTTGCCTACGGACTCCGAGAGTCCGCGGCCGTACGATGCGCGCATGGAGCCGCTCTACCAACCGCAGGGCATCGAGGAGCGCTGGCAGCGCACCTGGGAGGACGAAGGCCTCTACAACGCGGAGGCCGACGATCCGCGCAGCCGTACGTGATCTGCCTGCCGCCGCCGAACGTGACCGACGCGGCTGCACATGGGCCACGCGCTGAACGCGCTCGGCCCAGGACCTGCTCATCCGCTGGCACCGGATGCGCGAGTTCAACACGCTCTGGCAGCCGGGCTACGACCACGCCGGGATCGCGACTCCAGACCGTGATGACGAGAGCGCTTGGCCGCCGAGGGCAAGACGCGCCACGACGTCGGCCGCGAGACGTTCGTCGAGCTCTGCTGGGACTGGCTCCGCGACTACGGCGGCCAGATCATGGTGCAGCTCCGAACGGCTCGGCGCGTCGCTCGACTACCGGCGCGAGCGGTTCACGATGGACGACGACTACGTGCGGCGGCGGTGATGCGGTTCTTCGTGCATCTCCAGGACAAGGGCTGCATCTATCGCGGGTCACCGGATCGTCAACTGGTGCCCGCGCTGCGAGAGCACGGTCTCCGACCTCGAGGTCAAGCACGCGGAGGTCGACGACACGCTGACGTGGATCCGCTACCCGCTGGCCGACGGCGACGGCCACGTGACGATCGCGACCGTGCGCCCGCCGACGATGCTCGCCGACGTCGCCGTGGCCGTGCACCCGGAGCGACGAGCGCTATCGCGACCTGGTCGGGAAGGAGGTGATCGTCCCGATCGTCGAGCGGCGCGTGCCGATCATCGCCGACGAGCGCGTCGATCCGGAGTTCGGTACCGGCGCGCTCAAGATCACGCCGGGTCACGACCCGATGGACTGGGAGATCGGGCGCGACCACGAGCTTGCCCGAGCCGATGGTGATCGGCCTCGACGGGCGGATGAACGAGAAAGCAGGCGACCTCGCCGGCCTGACGCAGGACGAGGCCGAGAGCGGATCGTCGCGGAACTGTCCGAGCGCGGGCTGCTCGAGAAGCGAGAGTCGTACCGTCACTCGGTCGGGCACTGCGACCGCTCCGGCGACCGAATCGAGCCGCTCGTGCTCGCTCCAGTGGTGGGTGCGAGATGGAGGAGCTGGTCGAGCCTGCGATCGCGGCGCTCGAGGACGGCCGTGTCCGCTCGCATCCGGAGCAGCAGACCAGTGTGATGCTCTCGACTCGCTCGAGAACATTCGCCCGTGGTGCATCTCGCGCCAGCTCTGGTGGGGTCACCAGATTCCGGTCTGGTACTGCGCCGGACGGGCACGCGACGGTGGCCGAGACCGACCCCGACGGCGTGCGCCGAGTGCGGGTCGGCCGACCTCACGCAGGAAGAGGACGTGCTCGACACGTGGTTCTCGTCCGCGCTGTGGCCGTTCGCGACGCTCGGCTGGCCCGAGGAGACGCCCGAGCTGCGAGTCTGGTATCCGGGCGACGTGAGCTCGACCGGCCGCGACATCATCTTCCTCTGGGAGCTCGCGGATGATCTTGGCGGGGCTCGAGCTGATGGGCGAGATCCCGTTCCACGACGTGAATCATCCACGCGACGATCCTCGCGCCGGACGGGCGGCGGATGTCGAAGAGCCTCGGCACCGGGATCGACCCGCTCGAGCTGATTGACGAGCACGGCGCCGACGCGACCCGCTACGGGCTCCTCAAGATGTCGTCCACGCAGGACGTGCGCTTCTCGGTCGGTGCCGATCGAAGAGGGTCGCAAGCTTTGCGAACAAGCTCTGGAACGTGTCCCGGCTCGTGCTCGGCGGAGGCAAGCGACGTCGATCCCGACCTCCGGCCCCGCGACGTCGAGGAGCGCTGGATCCTCGCCCGACTCGACGCGACGCGCGCGGAGCTCGAGCGCGACCTCGCCGAGTTCGACTTCTCGCGCGCGATCGAGCCTGCTCTACCACCTGACGTTCGACGACTTCTGCGACTGGTACGCGGAGGCGATCAAGCCTCGGCTCTACGGCGGGCGACGACGACGCGCGCGCGACGGCCCTCGCCGCGCTCGAGCGACTGCTCAAGCTCCTCCACCCGTGATGCCGCACGTGACCGAGGAGATCTGGTCGCACCTGCCGAGTCGCAAGACGCGCCTGATCGTCGCTCCCTGGCCGGGCCCGACGACAGCTTCGCCGCCGACCTGCGATGCGCTCGACCGTGCCCAGGAGGCAGCGGCCATCTTCCGCGCGGAGCGGCGTCCGCGTCGAGCTGGACGGCGACGATCTGCGCATCTTCGAGGCCGTTGTCAGGCCCGACCGGGTCAAGACGGACGGCAACGTCGATGCCGAGCGGCGAGCGGCTCCGCAAGGAGATCGCGCGCGCCGAGGGCATGCTCGCCAACGAGCGGTTCACCTCGAAGGCGCCCGCCGAGGTCGTCGAGGCCGAGCGAGAGAAGCTCGAGCGCTACCGGCGTGAGCTCGATGCGATCAGCAACTAGCCCGGGGGCCGCGACAGCCTGGGTCGCGTCGCTCAGTCCGTGGCCCGAGGAGTTCGGGCTCGACGGGATGCGGTCGCTCCTCGCGCGGCTCGGCGATCCGCAGGACGCGTATCCCGCGATTCACGTCGTCGGCACGAACGGGAAGTCGACCGCCACCCGAACGATCGCCGAGCTCCTGCGCAGCGAGGGCCTACGCGCGGGCGCGTACACCTCGCCGCACGTCGCCGGCTGGCACGAGCGGTTGGATTGTGACGAGGCAGGCTTCGAGCGGGCCGTCGCGCGCATTCGCGGTGCCGCGCAGGAGCTCGGGTCGACGCAGTTCGAGGTGCTGACCGCGGCCGCGCTGCTCGAGTTCGCGGAGCAGGGAGTGGACGTCGCCGTCGTCGAGGCGGGGCTCGGCGGACGGCTCGACGCGACGAACGTCGTCGACGCCGAGGTCGTCCTGCTGACGAACGTCGCGCTCGAGCACACCGAGGTGCTCGGCGAAACGCGCGAGGAGATCGCGCAGGAGAAGCTCGCCGTTGCTCATGCGGCCAGAGTAGTTGTCATGTCGGACAACACGTTCGAGCGAGCTCGTGCCGGATGACGCCGCGATCGTGATCGGCGGCGCACGCGAAGCCGCAGAAGCGTTCCTCGGACGGAACGATCGAGCACGAGGTCGACGTCTCGCTGGCCGGCCGGCTCGAGCGCCGCGACGGTGAGATCCGCGACGGCGCGCACACCCCGGAGGCAGTCGACTGGCTGCTGGCGCGAATCCCGGCCCGCGACTACGTCCTCTGCGTCTCGATCCTGGGGGAGAAGCGCGTCGACGAACTGCTCGAGCGGCTCGGGCGCGCGGGCAGCACCTTCGTCGCGACCAGCTCGAGCAACCCGCGTGCGCTTCCGGCCAAAGAGCTCGCCGCACGCGCCGAAGCGCACTTCTCGGACGTCCACTCGGTCGCCGATCCGCGCAAGGCGCTCGCCCGCGCGCGCTCCTTCGGGCGCCCCGTCCTCGTCACCGGCTCCCTCTATCTCCTCGCGGATCTCTACGCGCGAGAGGAAGACGGTGCACGTTGACGAAAGCTGGCGAACGGATCACCGTCTTCGCGTTCGCGGCCTTCGTCGTGCTGTTGATCGTGGGGATCGCGTTCGCTCTCGGTTACATCGTCGGGCAACTTCTCCTATAACGGGGTAACGAAAGTGAAGACAGTTCTCGCAGCGAGTGGGGATTCCGGGTTCTTCGGGACAACTCCACGACTTCTTCGGCTCGGGCTCGTGGCCGGTCCTGCGGAACGTCGCGATCTTCATGGTCGTCGTCTTCTGGCTCGCGGTCGGCTACTGGGTGTTCAAGGACGCGCGGCGCCGGATCGAGGATCCGTGGCTCGTGGGGGCGGCGACGATCCTCGGGCTCGTGCCCGCCGTTCGTGGGCGCGTTCGTCTACATGCTCTTCCGGCCGCCCGAGTACCTGGAGGACGTGCGCGAGCGGGAGCTCGAGATCAAGGCGATGGAGGAGAGCCTCGGCCGCGGCGCGGCACCAGAGCTGCCCGGTCTGCCGCGCGGACATCGACGAGAGCTTCCTCGTCTGCCCGGTCTGCACGACGCGACTGCGCCAGGCCTGCGTCGAACTGCAAGGCGCCGCTGGAGCCGCTCTGGCAGGTCTGCCCCTACTGCGAGACGCCGATCGAGTCGACGGCGCCGATCCATTTCCCTCCGCTCGAAGCACCGCGGCAGGAAACCGGGTCCGAGTAGAGTCCGCCGCCGATGGCGGCTGAGCGGACACTCGTCCTGATCAAGCCCGACGCGATGCGGCGCGGCCTGGCCGGCGAGATCCTGCGCCGCTTCGAGCTGCGCGGCCTCGAGATCCGCGAGGCGCGGCTCCTGCACGGTCGATCGCGGAGCTCGCCGAAGAGCACTACGCGGAGCACGCGGAGAAGCCGTTCTTCGGCGAGCTCGTCGCGTTCATCACCTCGGGGCCGACCCTGGCGCTCGTGCTGGAAGGGGAGGGGGCGATCGCGACCGTGCGCACGACGATGGGCGCGACGAATCCGGCCGACGCCGGCCCCGGGACGATCCGCGGCGACCTCGCGCTTGTCGATGCCGGACAACCTCGTCCACGGCTCGGACTCGCCGGAGTCGGCGGCACGCGAGATCGCGCTCTGGTTTGACTGATTACCTCGAGCGGAACCGCCGAGGTCTGGACGAAGGCGAACGCGGAGTACACGGACGCGCGCGCGCTCGAGGCTGGCGGCAGGAGGAGATCGAGTGGGGCATGTTCGGCGTTCCCGAGTCGGAGCTCGGCGTGCTCGGAGACGTGTCCGGGAAGGACGTGATCGAGCTCGGCTGCGGGACCGCGTACTTCGGCGGGTGGCTCGCGAGGCGCGGGGCTCGGGTGACCGGTGTCGATCTCACGCCCGCGCAGCTCGAGACGGCGCGGCGGTGCAGCGAGGAGCTCGGTGTCCCGATGGAGCTGATCGAGGCGAACGCGGAGGACGTGCCGCTGCCGGACGCGTCGTTCGACCTGTCGCTCTCGGAGTACGGCGCGTCGATCTGGTGCGATCCGTACCGGTGGATCCCGGAGGCGGCGCGGCTCCTGAGGCCCGGCGGCGAGCTCGTCTTCCTGCGGAACTCGACGCTGTGCGTTCTCTGCGCGCCGGACGATCCCGACGGGAAGGTCGGCGATCGGCTGCTCCGGCCGCAGTTCGGGCTGCACCGCATGGAGTGGTCCGGCGAGGACGAGGGCGTCGACTTCCAGCTTCCGCACGGCGAGTGGATCCGGCTGCTGCGCGCTGAGGGGTTCGAGATCGAGGGGCTGTGGGAGCTGCAGGCTCCCGAGAGTGCGGCGACGCACGACTACTACGACTTCGTCTCGGCCGAGTGGGCGCGCAAGTGGCCGGCCGAGGAGATCTGGAAGGCCCGCAAGCGCGGGTGAGCGTCCCGCCGGCTACGCCGCTCATCCTGGCGTCCGTCTCGCCGCAGCGGCGGGCGATTCTCGAGCAGCTCGGCGTTCCGTTCGAGGTCGTTCCGCCTCGATTCGAGGAGTCCGGGCGGCGATCCGGTGGAGCTTGCGGCGGGGAAGGCGCGCTCGGTCGAGGTGGCGATCGCCCCGTGCTCGGCGTCGACACGGAGGTCGTCGTCGACGGTGAGGCGCTCGGCAAGCCTGCCGATGCGGGGGCGGCCGAGGCGATGCTCGAGCGATTGTCGGGCCGGACGCACGAGGTCGTGTCCGGTCTCTGCCTGCGGACGTCTGCCTGGGAGGAGCTGCACAGCGAGACGACGCTGGTCACGTTCCGGGCGTTGACGGCCCGCGACTTGGCGCACTACGTGGGGAGCGGTGAGTGGGAGAGCCGCGCGGGCGGGTATGCGATCCAGGGCCTCGGCGCGTCGCTCGTCGAGCGCATCGAAGGCGACTACCTGAACGTCGTCGGCCTCCCAGCCGCGCTGCTCGTCCGTCTCCTGTCGCAACGCTTCCCAGGCACGTACGGCTACGGCTAATCCAGCCATGTCCGGTGCCAGGCGCCAGACATGGCCGCGGCGGACAGGTCACCGCTCGAAAGCGAAGTCTCCGCGACGCCGAAGAAGCTGCTCCACGGCCACTCGGCAGGGTGCCCGCAAAGTCCTGCACGCACCGGGTTGAACGCGATGTACCGCATCGCGTCCGCGAAGTACTCGTCCGTCTCGATGAGCCGCGAGTCGAATCGCTGTTGAAAGAGGTGGCCGTCGAGCCGATGCCGTTCGTTGAAGTACCCGGCGTACTCGCTGTTCAGCCGCTGCATGCCTTGCGACAGATTCGGCTGAGGAGTCTGGACGAGCAGGTGAAAGTGGTTCGTCATGAGGCAGTAGGCGTAGCTGTCGCCAGCCGTAGCGACGAATGACCCGGTCGCGCAGCGCGAGGAATCGTCGGCGGTCGTCATCGTCGTGGAAGATCGCCTGCCGGCGGTTGCCACGAGACGTCACGTGGTACATGCCGCCGGCGATCAGCAGTCGTGGTGGTCGGGGCATGAGCCGAGGGTACGGACGAGACGGAGCGCGAAGCTCGAGCGCGCGTAAGCCGTTCCAAAGATTGTGCCGGTTGGCGGACATGTCCAGTGTCTGACACGGGGCATGGTGGTGTTGGGCCTGTCCTTCGCGGTTTTCCACAGAATCACTACACTCGGGCGCGGGACGATGGGCTTCTTGGGGTACTTCAATGGCTTCGGCGGCCGCGACATGGCCGTGGACTTGGGCACCGCGAACACGCTCGTCTACGTGCGCGGGCGCGGCATCGTGCTCTCCGAGCCGTCGGTCGTCGCGATCGACCAGCGCTCGGGAGAAGTCCACGCCGTCGGCGTCGAGGCGAAGCGCATGCTCGGCCGCACGCCCGGCACGATCAGCGCGATCCGCCCGCTCAAGGACGGCGTCATCGCCGACTTCGACGTCACGGAGCAGATGCTCCGCCACTTCATCCAGAAGGTCCACCAGCACCGCTTCGCCCACCCGAGAGTCGTCGTCTGCGTCCCGTCAGGCGTCACCGGAGTCGAGAAGCGAGCCGTCGAGGAGGCGACGCTCTCGGCCGGCGCCAGAGAGGCCCACCTGATCGAGGAGCCGATGGCAGCCGCGATCGGCGCCGGCCTCCCCGTGAGCGAACCGACCGGGAACATGATCGTCGACGTCGGCGGCGGCACCACCGAGGTCGCGGTCATCTCCCTCGGCGGGATCGTCGTCTCGCAGAGCCTCAGAGTCGGCGGCGACGAGATGGACGAGGCGATCACCAGCCACATCAAGAAGGAGTACAAGCTCCTGATCGGCCAGCAGACGGCCGAGGAGATCAAGCTCGAGGTCGGCTCGGCCTTCCCGCTCAAGGACGAGGTGCAAGCCGAGGTCCGCGGCCGCGACATGCTGACCGGCCTCCCGAAGACCGTCGTCATCAGCTCGGACGAGGTCCGCCACGCGCTCGAGGAGCCCGTCGGCCAGATCCTGGACGCGATCCGCTCGACCCTCGACAAGACGCCGCCCGAGCTCGCCGCCGACATCATGGACCGCGGCATCGTCCTCGCCGGCGGGGGCGCGCTCCTCTCCGGCCTCGACGAGCGCCTTCGCCACGAGACGCAGATGCCGACCCAACTCGCCGAGTCTCCGCTCACCTGCGTCGCCGTCGGCTCCGGACGCAGCCTCGAGGTGCTCGAGGTCATGCAGCGGGCCGCGAAGAACCGGGCGAAGAGCCGGAACGGCTACCGGCGCTAGATCCTCGATCTCGCCGCACACTTCGCTACCCTCCAAACCCGTGCCTAGGACTCGCAGCGCGCGGGTGGCGGCGCTGGGCTCTCCGGTCCGACGCGCGGTTGCCCCCCGGTATTCCTCCAGGTCGTCAGGCCCCCTCCGCAGGCGGCTCGTCGTCGGCCTGCTCGTGCTCGTTTCGCTGGTGATGATCACCGTCTATTTCCGCGAGTCGCCGAACGGGACCCTGCACGGCTTCCAGAGCGCAGGCTCGACCGCGCTCCGCCCGTTCGAGATCGGCGCCGAACCGCATCGCGCGCCCGTTCCACGACGCCTACAACTGGACGGCCGACGTCTTCCACGCGAAGGCCGAGAACAAGCAGCTCCGGGCGGACAACAAGCGGCTGCAGCAGGAGGCGATCCAGGCCGCGACCGCCGCGCAGGAGGCCACGGCGCTGCAGAAGCTGGTGAAGCTCCAGCGCCTGCCGGCCTACCAGGACTACGCGAAGACGGCCGTCACCGCCGAGGTCCTGTCCAACCCCGTCAGCCAGTTCGACCAGACGGTCGTGATCGCCGCGGGCAGCTCGAGGGGCGTCCGCGTCTACGACGCAGTCGTCACCGACCGCGGCCTCGTCGGCCAGGTGACGAAGGTGCTGCACGACACGGCCCTCGTCACGCTCCTGACCGACAAGGAGAGCGCCGTCACTGCGAAGGACCACCAGACGAGCGCGGTCGGCGTCGTCCGCCACAGCCAGGGCCCCGAGGACCTGCTCTTCCTCGACCGCGTGCTCAAGAACAAGCGCGTCAACCAGGGCGACCTCGTGATCACCGCGGGCCAGATGTCGGGCCACCGGCTCTCGTCCCTGTACCCGAAGAACATCCCCATCGGCCGCGTGACGCGGGTCGGCCAGACCGACGTCGACCCGTTCCAGGACGTCCAGGTGATGCCGTCCGTCGACTTCTCGTCGCTCCAGTACGTGCTCGTCCTGGCTAGCAAGAAGCCGCGTCCGCAGATGCCGTGATCGCTCCCGCCGCGAAAGCAGCCGTCCTCTTCTTCTTCGTGACGATCGCGCAGGTGACGATCGTGTCCGAGATCGGGATCCTCGGCGGCTCGCCCGACCTCGTGCTCGTCACGCTCGTCGCGGTCGCGCTCACGCAGGGCTCGATCTTCGGCGCGGTCACCGGCTTCTGGGCCGGCCTGCTGATCGACATTGCGCGGCTCGGCACGCTCGGCTTCACGTCGCTCCTGCTCACGCTCGCCGGCTTCTGGATCGGCCGCTACGGAGAGACCACGGGACGCGACCGCTCGCACGCGCCGCTCCTGTCCGTTGGGGTCGTGACGGTGCTGTACGCGGTCGGCTCGCTCGTCATGCACTTCCTGCTCCGCGAGCCCGCTCCGGCGCAGGTCGTCCTCGTCGAGGAGCTGCCCGGGACGATCGCGCTCAACCTGCTGCTCACGCTCCCCGTCTTCGCGCTCGTCCGGCGATTGTTCGCGGCGCCAGACCGGCCGCCGGAGATCGAGTTCGTTGGCTAGCCGCCCGATCCCCATCCGACCAGGGCGCTTCCTCCCGCGCGACCCCCGCGTCGACGCTCCGTACCGGCTGACCCCGCAGCTCGTCTTCCGGATCGGGATCCTCGGCTTCCTCACGCTCGCGGCGTTCGCGGTCCTCTTCTTCCGGCTCTGGGCGCTCCAGGTGCTGTCCGGGAACCAGTACCTGCGTCGCCGCGCAGAACAACCAGCTGCGCGTGATGCGCACCGACGCGCCGCGCGGCCCGATCGAGGACCGCTACGGCCGGGTGCTCGTCGAGAACACGAGTGCGACGGCGGTCAAGATCTGGCCCGCCGACTTGCCCAAGCACGGCGCCTACGCCGAGCTCCGTCGCCTCGCCCGGATCCTCCAGGTCCCCCTCGCCGACGTCACGAGCCAGATCGACAAGCATCGCGGCGACCCGGTGACGCCGGTCACCGTCCGCGACTCGGTCAACCGGGACGAGGTCAACTACCTGTACGAGCACCAGTCCGAGTTCCCGGGCATGGCGATCACGAACACGTTCGTGCGGAACTACCCGTTCGGGGACCTGGCCGCGCACATCCTCGGCTACGTGGGCGAGATCGACAAGGATCAGCTGAAGTCGAGCAAGGGCTACGTCCTCGGGGACAAGATCGGCCAGGCCGGAGTCGAGTCCTCGTTCGACAAGGAGCTTCGCGGGCAGCCCGGTCTGAGCCAGTTGCGCGTCGACTCGCTCGGACGGCCGACCAGCCCGATCGAGCAGCGCACGCCCACGACGCCCGGCTACGCGGTCCGGCTCACGCTCGACGCGAAGCTCCAGCGCGCCGCGCAGCAGGCGATCGTCAGCGGGATCAACCTCGCTCAGGCCGACCACCAGTGGTACGCCAAGGCGGGTGCGATCGTCGCCCTCGACCCGCAGGACGGAGCGATCCGGGCGCTCGCCTCGTACCCGACCTTCAATCCGGACGTGTGGACGAGCCGCAAGAAGAACGCCCTCGCGCCACTGACGAACTCAGACGTGGCCCAAGCGGACGACTATCCGGCCCTCGACCGCGCGATCTCCGGCGCGTATCCACCGGGCTCGACGTTCAAGCCGGTGACCGCGCTGGCCGCGATGCAGG
The DNA here is from genome assembly GCA_963742635.1 of uncultured Actinomycetes bacterium. Classification (GTDB taxonomy): domain Bacteria; phylum Actinomycetota; class Thermoleophilia; order Gaiellales; family Gaiellaceae; genus VAXT01. Next base: position 332,760 of record CAVUMW010000001.1, on the reverse strand, counting down.
AGCACATCCTGTCGCCGTACAACGCGCTGCCCTGCACCGGCACGTACAAGGTCGCAGGTCAGATCTTCAAGAACTGGGACCCGTTCGTGAACACCTCGATGACGCTGCCGACGGCGATCGCCCAGTCGTGCGACACGTACTTCTACCAGGTGGGCAAGGCGTTCTACGACCTGCCGCCCGACCGAGGCCAGCCGCTCCAGCGCTGGGCCAGGACGTTCGGCTTCGGGCGGCAGCCGGGCCTCGACGTCGGCCCAGCGACCGCCGGCTTGCTGCCGACGATCGCCTGGAAACACGCGACCTTCACGAAGAAGACCGACCCCTACAACTGGCAGGTCGACCGCCTCTGGAAGCCCGGCGACTCGATCCAGCTCGCGATCGGCCAGAAGGACATGCTCGCCTCGCCGCTGCAGATGGCGCGCTTCTACGCGCTGCTCGCGAACGGCGGCAAGCTCGTCACGCCGCACCTCGTCTCGACGATCGAGCAGCCGGGGCCGCGAAACGGCCCGTCGCAGGGCGGGCAGGTGCTCCGCCGCTACCAGGCTCCGACGAAGGAGCTCAACCTCGACCCGGGCGCGATCACGGCCATCCGCGACGGGCTGCTCGAGGCGACGCACTCGGGGCTCGGCACCTCGTCGAGCACCTTCGGCAGCTATCCGGTCGCGATCGCCGGCAAGACGGGCACGGCGGAGACGCATGCCGACGACGCCAGCGGGTACGCGCACGATACGAACACCTCCTGGTGGTGCGGCTTCGGCCCGTTCGACGCCCCGCGGCTCGTCGTCTGCGCGGTGATCGAGAACGGCGGCTTCGGCGGCGCGGTCGCGGCGCCCTCGGCCCTTCGGGTGTTCGAGCAGTTCTTCGGGAAGAAGGCCACCAACGTGAGCACGAGGCCGACGGACTGATGGCCGACTACGCAGCCGACAGACGCCTCGCGGTCCGCCAGCGCGCCCGCGCGCGCGAGAGCACGTACCTGCGCAACGTCGACTGGGTGCTCCTGGCAGCGGTCGGCGGGATCATCGCGTACGGGCTCTGGGTGATCTCCGGGATCACGAAGGACGACATCCACGGCAATCCGAACTACTACGTCGTCCGCCAGGCGGCGTACGCGCTCGTCGGCTGCGCTGGGTCTCGCAGGCATGACGCTCGATCGATCCCGGTTTCTGGCGCAAGCATTCGCGGATCGTCTACGGCGTGCTGATCGCGATGCTCGTCCTGACTCCGGTGCTCGGCTCGAGCGTCCGCAACACCCGGCGCTGGATCGACTTCGGGCCGTTCCGCTTCCAGCCGTCCGAGTTCGGGAAGCTCCTGCTCGTCCTGTTCCTGGCCGCGTTCCTCGCCGACCGCGGCAAGCGGATCTACGAGCGTCGGACGACTCTGACGGCGGTCGGCCTCGCAGCCCTGCCGATGCTGCTCGTCTTCCTGCAGCCCGACTTCGGGACGGCGATCGTCTACGCGGGGATCCTCGGTGCGACGCTGTTCATCGCGGGCACTCGCTGGTCGCAGGTCTCGCTCCTGCTCGCGGTCGGCCTCGCCTGCGCGACGTTCGTCCTGTGGCTCGGCCCGGCGCTCGGCGTCAACGTGCTGAAGGACTACCAGCGCGAGCGAATCGTCGGTTTCACGAACCCGTCCAAGGACCCGAGCGGCGCGACCTGGAACATCAACCAGTCGATCACGGCCGTGGGCGCTGGCGGGGTGGATGGAAGGGGATCGACCGGCGCGACGCAGACGAACTTCAACTTCCTGCCCGAGCACGCGACCGACTTCGTGTTCGCCTCGACCGCGGAGCAGCGCGGCTTCTTCGGCGTGACGGTCCTGCTCCTGCTCTACCTGCTCGTGATCTGGCGGGCGATCAAGGTGATCACGCTGGCGCGGGACGCGTTCGCGGCGATCGCGGCGGCGGGGATCGCGTTCGCGCTGCTGGTGCAGATCTTCATCAACGTCGGGATGACGATCGGGATGGCGCCGATCACGGGCATTCCGCTTCCGTTCGTGAGCGTGGGCGGCAGCTCGATGGTCGCGAACCTGCTCGCGATCGGCGTCCTCCAATCCATCTGCGTCCGCCGCCGCTAAGCCCAAGCAGCCCTGTCCAGGGACCTGGTCCCGAGACATGTCCCGGGACCAGGTCCGGAGACGTGTCCGTTACATCCCCTTTCGCGAGGCCGACGACGTGGCCTTCCGGGTCGGCGAACATCGCGATCGTGACCTCCGGGAGCTCGGTCACCGGCAGGATCGTCCTGCCGCCGAGCTGCTCGGCCTTGTCGAGCGTCGCCTGCGGGTCGTCGGTGCCGACGTAGAACGTCACGTGCCCGGTCCCGTCGGGCGACTCGCCGATCCCGCCTGCGATCCCGCCGTCCTCCTTCTCGACCATTGCGTACGGCATCTCGCCCTCGATCTTCTGCGTCTTCCAGCCGAAGAGGTCGCCGTAGAACTGCTGCAGCTTGCCGAGGTCCTTGCCCGCGACCTCGAAGTGGACTACCGGATGTGCCATCTGACTCTCCCTCCTAGCTCGTCGATTCCATGTCCTGCGTGAGCCACGGGTCCTCGCCCGGGTCCCCGCCCGCCGCCGCGACCTCGAGCCGCGGCAGGTAGTGATCCCAGCCGACCGCATGCGACTCGGCCGCCGCCTCGCTCGGCAGGTCGCGATGCACGAAATGCAGCCGCGTGCCGTCACCCTCGGGCGTCAGCTCGACTTCGATCGTCGACGTCCCGGGCTTGATCGCGGTCGGCGAGTCGCTCTTCTCCCAGCCCCACGTGAAGACGAGCCGGTGCGGCGGATCGAGCTCGACGTACTCGCCGGCCGCGACATGCCCGGGGATCACCTCGCACCTGAACATCCCGCCCGGCTGCGGCTCGAGCTTCGCGTCGATGCCCTTCCAGCGCATGAGCTTCTCCGGGTCGACGAAGAACTCCCAGACGGTCTCCGGGCTCGCGTCGATCGAGATCGTGCGCTCGACGATCGCTGTCTCAGTCGTTGCGTCCATGCTTCCGTCGCTCCTCCTTCTCTGCTTCGCGTTTGAGGGCTTCCAGGCGCGGATCCCAGAAGCGCTCGAAGAACTCCCTGAGCTCCTCGAGGCCCTCGGTCCGCACGCTGTACAGGCGTCTCGTGCCGTTCCGTCGCTCGCTCACGAGCCCCGCCTCCTTGAGGACGTTCAGATGCTGGGAGACCGCCGGGCGCGACACGTCGAAGTGCGACGCGATCTCGCCCGCGCTCAACTCGCCGTCTCCGACAAGAGAGAGAATCTGCCGCCGCCGAGGAGCGGCGATCGCCTTCAGCGCAGCCTCCACGCCTCTTATGTAAGCAAATACTTACGTAAGAAGCAACTTACATTTCTGTCGACCTCCTCGAGCGTCGTTCACCTCCCGCTGCCGGAGCCGGGCTTTGCCGGGCGGGAGGCTCACCAACGTGAGGGAGCCGTCGCAGCGCGGAAACCGCTGGCGGCTCCTGAAACGCGCCGAAGCGAGCTACCGCCCGCAAGGAGGGGCACACGGCGGAACCAGGGGTTCACCCGTGAAAGCGAGCGCAGCGACCCGAAAGGTCCGTCCGGTGGGGGTCCTAGCCTTTCCGCGCAACAGCAAGGAAAGGGTGGTTCCCCTGTGGCGACGACAAGACGAGAAGCGCACGAGCTGCTGCTGATCGAAGAGGCCGACGCCTGGTTCGAGTACCTCGCCGCGACGAGGGGCCAGTCAGCAGTTCGCTACAAGGAAGTAGAACCGTGGGCGTGGGCCCGACTGAGCCAGCGCCTGCGAGCGATCAGAACGAAGCGTCAAAAGCTTCGCCCGGCCAGAGCCGCGTAGGAAACACATCTAGAGTCGGAACCATCCGCCGCCGGAGGCCGGCTTAGCCGGCCGGGAGGCTCACAAACGCAAAGCAACCGCCTGAGCTGAGCATCACGTCAGGCGGCTCCTGAAACGCCGCTCTCACCGACCCGCCCGCAAGGAGGGGGCACACGGGGGAACCAGGGGTTCACCCGTGAAAGCGAGCGAAGCGAAGCGAAAAAGCACAAGGGGGACGTTGGTCCCCCCGGTGCTATCCGCCATGGCCGCAGAGCTGGGCCCTACATGTTCAGGCGATTGACTTCGAGAGCTGCGACACGCACTTGCCGAAGGCGTTGCGGTCGTTCGCGTTCTTGCCGTACTTCGCGCGGAAGGCGGGGCCTTCCATCGAGCTGCGCTCGGCCTTGCACGACTTGGCCGCATTCAGCGTGTTGCTCTTCTGCTGGTCCGAAGCAGTCTTGGCCTTCGAGGACACGCACTTGCCGAAAGCATTCCGATGCTTCGGGCCGGTGCCGTAGAACTCGGCAAAGCTCTTGTTGTCGTGATTGGCAGCGAAGTTCGGGTCGGCCTGCTCGGCGCTGCACGCTGCGCGGGCGCTGACCCGGTTCTGATGCTCGGCGTGCGCCCACTGCGAGACACAGCGGCCCATCGCGTTCCGGCGATGGCTCTGAACCGTGCCGTACGACTGCCGGAAGAGGTCCTCACCGAGGGATGCGCGCAGAGCACGGCACGCGCGGGCGCCGTTCTGGCGATCCTGCCCCGTCGGGCCGCTGCCGAACGAGACGGCCGGCACGACCAGGGCGGCAAGGGATGCTGCGATCAGGATCTTCGTCTTCATTTGCTGGTTCAGCCTCCGTGGTAGAGAGATCTCTCTCAGGAGAGGCGAAGAATGTAAAAAAAGACGGGCAGAGTTGTAAGCATCCTGCAAAGACCTACGGCGCGGCGATCACCTTGTAGCCGAGATGCACGAGCGCGAGGGTCAGCTCGGCGTCCGGATCGGCGGACTCCTGGTTGAAGACATACGACCCTCCGCCGGGCAGGAGCCCCGCCGCGCGGGCCATGACGACGTTCCACAGCGTTTGCACCGAGAACAGCGTCGCCGCCCCCGTGACGACGAGCGGGTCCTCGTGGTGCCGGGCGAGGTCGCGGGCGAACCGTTGGTACTGCGTGTTGTGCAGGAGCCCGACGAAGCCGCCGCCCTCCAGCCCGATGAAGACGCCTCCGACCCCGCCGACGTCTTCCGTGAGACGTCGGCGGGCCTCGTCCACGAAGGTTGGGGCGAGGAACGATTCGGCGTTCATGATCAGAACGGCGTCATCGTCGCGGAGCTGTGGGAGGAGGAGGTCGAGGACCTGATTCAAGGCCCCCGCCCTCTTGCGCTCGTTGTCGACCGTGACGAAGACGTCCGCGCCCGCTGACTGAGCCGCGAGGGCAGTGCGGTCAGTGCAGTTGTCGGCGATGACGATCGTCAGGTCCGGCTTCGAGCTCTGCTCGTCGAGCGAGCGAATCGCCTTTCCTATCCGATCCTGCTCGTTGTGAGCCGGGATCAAGGCGACGACCAGTCCGCGGTCTGAGGTCCGCGGCGCTCTACGAACCAGACGGGCCAGCCCTGCGGCAAGCGGGCCGATCCGCGGTTGTTCTGGGAACTCGACGAGCATGCCCGCAGGGTCGCGGGCGCGAGCGCCTCGCCGCCTGACGCAGATGCGTCAACGATCGTAAGGAGTCTGTTAGTGGCGAGGCCCGTCTCTGGAGAGTGGACGGGGGTCGAGACGGGCCATCGCCGGCTGGGCCGAAGCTCCGTCAATGATCGCGGGCATCGCTGTAGGAATCCTGAAGCTATGGGCTGAGGCGGAACGGCGGGTACTCGTCGGTGACGAGGGCGAATGCGTAGCCGAGGACTCGGTTGTACCAGCGGGTGACCCCAACCACGAAGTCGAAAGCGCCGCGCGGATAGCGGCCGGTGAAGAGGATCGCGAACCACGCGAAGACGACGACGAAGAAGGCCGCGAGGCCGAGGAACAAGAGCACGACGTAGTGCGGGATCGCGAGGATCCACTTGACGAGCGGCAGCCAGCGGTTCAGGTTGTTTTTCGCGTCCGGATAGGGCATGTCGAACATGACGCTCTGGCGCTCGTCCGTCGACGGGTAGCGGTCGTCGAGCAGCGAGAGGTACACGCCGATTCGGTTCAGAAACCGCATCAGCTCGAGGTTCCAGTCGAACCACCAGCGCGGGTACTTCTGGCGGAAGACGATCATCAGCACGACCGGCAGGGTCAGGAGCCCGACGGTGGTGATGGAGGCGTTGGTCGTATGTCCGCCCCAGTTCGCGTAGGTGGTGCCGCCGATCGTCGCGGCGAGGATCAGGATCGGAATCGCCGCGAAGATCCGAAAGGCCGTGCTCCACCGGTTGAGCTCGCGATCCGGGTAGTCGACGTCGAACTGCACCGGGTAGGACGACTGAGACGTGGTGTCGGGTTCCATGGTTCCTCCTGAGACGGGTTCGGGCGGATCCTTTCAACGCCGGGACGTGCGCGCCCTTCTGAGATCTTCGAATGCGACGTGCACGCCTTCACAGTCGGCTTCGGCCTCGGGTTCTTCGTCGCGCTCCAGCTCGGGCCGCTCTCGCTGTACCTGATCCGCTCGACGCTGCGGAACGGCTTCGTCGTCGGGCTCGCGATCGCGGCCGGGATCGCGGCCATCGACCTGGCCTACTCGGCGCTCGGCGCTGCGGGCGCGGCGCCGCTGCTCGCGATCGGCCCGCTGGACGTGATCCTGGGCCTGGTCGGCGCAGCGGTGCTCGTCCTGCTCGGCGCGAGGACGCTCTGGAGCGCGTTCCGGATCCGGCTCGGCGAGGCGGCGGAGCCCGTGAGCCCGAGGCGCGGATTCCTGACGGCGCTCTCGGCGACGGCGTCGAACCCGCTGACGATCGCGTCCTGGGCGGCGATCTTCTCGGCGGCGAGCGCTGCGGGCGCGGCGGGCTCGGTCGGCAGTGCGGTGCTGCTCGTCGTCGGCGTCGGTGTAGGCAGCCTGACCTGGGACGTGACGCTCGCCGGCGGGACGGCGCTCGTGGGCCGCGCCGCGGGCGAGCGCCTGCTCCGGGTCGTCGACCTCGTCGCCGGCATCGGGCTGATCTGCTTCGGCGCGGCGCTCGCCTACAGCGTGCTGAGCAACTAATACTTCCCGCTGTGCTGATCGCGCAGCTCTCGGACGTCCACGTCGGCGGCTCCCGCTACAGCCAGGAGCTGTTGCAGGCGGCGATCGGCGAGATCAACGCGGCCGGGCCGGACGTCGTCGTCGTGGCCGGCGACCTCACGGACGACGGCTATCCCGACCAGTACCCGCTCGCGAAGCGGGAGCTCGAGGCGATTGCCTGCGAGCGCGTGATTCTCGTCCCCGGCAACCACGATGCGCGGAACGTCGGCTACGCGCTCTTCGAGGACACGTTCGGTGCGCGGGACACCCGGGTGCGGTTCCAGTGCGCGGGGCTCGACGTCGCGCTCGTCGCCGTCGACTCGTCGAAGCCCGACCTGGACGAGGGCGAGATCGGGCGCGAGCACTACGGCTGGATCGAGGAGGGCTTCGCCGGCGACGCGGGCCTACGGATCTTCGTGTGCCACCACCACCTGATGCCGGTACCGGGCACCGGCCGCGAGCGAAACCAGGTGCTCGACGCCGGCGACGTGATCTCGCTCCTGCGCCAGTTGCGCGTCGATTTCGTCCTGTCGGGCCATCGCCACGTCCCGTACGTGTGGCCCGTGGCCGGGATGTACATCGTCCACTCCGGCACGGTCTCCACGTTCAGGACGCGCGGATTCCCGCACCCGGCGTACAACCTGATCCGAGTCGAGAACGACCGGATCGCGGTCGAGCTGAAGATCCCCGGCGGCGAAGCGCGGAGCCTCGGCGACTACCCGCGCGACTGGCCCGAGGAGCTGTCGGCGCGGCACAACGATCCGTTCGTCAGGCCCCAGCGCGGCGAGTCGCTCGCGAACGATTGAGCCGCTGAAGAACCGTCCGGCCCCCGCTCATCCCTCGCGAGAGATTGCCGATACGCCTGCAGAGGGGCGACTTCCCCTCCTGCTAGCCTAAGACCGAGGTTTCTATGACCTGCACCACCTACACACGCTGCGCGCGCACCGCCCTTTGGGTGACGACTGCGCGCGCGCCAGAGAAGGAGATTTCGTTTGCTGAAGTTGTTTCGGCGCAAGCTGCGCCAGGAGAAGGCACCCAGTGAGACTGCACCACCACCCGCACCACCTGAAGTAACACAGCCGCCTGCCGAGGCGGGCGCACAACCCACATCGACCAAGCCGAGGCGGCGACGCGGATCCCGCGGCGGCCGCAACCGGCGTAAGCCTGCCGGCTCGGGCACGGCTACCGAGACCACCAAGGAAGAGCCCAAGACAGCCGAGAAGAAGTCGGATCGCAAGCCGGCTCAGCGCAGCCAGCGCTCGCAACGCCAGCAACAGCAACGGCGCCGCCAGCCGGCTCGCCGCCCGCCGCTTCCGAAGGCCAAGCGCGAGCTTCTCGTCTCGGTCGACGTCGGCGAGCAGCGAGTCGCGGTCCTCGAAGACAACCGGGCCGCCGAGGTCTACCTCGAGCGCCCCGAGCGCCGCTCGATCGCCGGCAACGTCTACAAAGGCACCGTCGACAACGTCCTCCCGGGCATGGAGGCCGCGTTCATCGAGATCGGTCTCGAGAAGAACGGCTTCCTGTACGTCGACGAGATCGTCACGCCCGAGCTCGAGGGCCGCGGCGGCCGCAAGATCCAGGACCTCCTCAAGCGCAACCAGGAGATCCTCGTGCAGGCCGTCAAGGACCCGATGAAGTCGAAGGGCGCGCGGCTCACAACTGAGATCTCGCTCCCCGGCCGCTTCGTCGTCTTCGTCCCGAGCGGCGAGGGCCTCGGCGTCTCGCGCCGGCTCGAGGACGACGAGCGCATCCGGCTGCGCGACATCGTCAAGGGCATCGCGCCGAAGAAAGGCGGGGTCATCGTTCGCACCGCAGCCGAGGGCGCATCGGCCGAGGACGTCGAGCGCGACCTCGTCTTCCTGCAGCGCCTCTGGAAGTCGATCGAGGCCAACGCGGCCAAGGCGAAGGCCCCCGCGCTCGTCTATCAGGAGGCCGAGCTGCCGCTCCGCGTCACGCGCGACCTCTTCACCGACGACTTCGAGAAGGCCCTCGTCGACGACGAGCGCACCTACAAGCGCATCGTCGGCTACCTGAAGAAGACGTCGCCGCACATGGTCGACCGCGTCATCCGCCACCGCGAGAAGACGCCGCTCTTCGAGGCGACGGGAGTCGACGACGCGATCCGCTCCACGCTCTCGCGGCGAGTCGACCTTCCGTCCGGCGGCTACCTCGTCTTCGACTACGCGGAGGCGTTCACCGTGATCGACGTCAACACCGGGCGCTTCGTCGGCTCGCGCTCGAAGTCGTCCAGCGGGCGGCTCGAGGACACGATCACCGCGAACAACCTCGAAGCGGTCAAGGAGGTCGTCCACCAGCTTCGGCTGCGCGACATCGGCGGGATCATCGTCATCGACTTCATCGACATGGCGAACCCGAAGAACCGGGCGACCGTCGAGGAGGCGCTGAAGACCGAGCTCGAGCGCGACCGGACGAAGACCTACGTCGTCGAGATCTCGCCGCTCGGGCTCGTCGAGATGACGCGCCAGAACGTGACCGAGGGCCCGCGCGAGATCCTCACCGACAAGTGCCCGACCTGCGGCGGAGACGGCATCGTCCTCTCCACGCACTCGGCCGCGATCGACATGGAGCGCAAGCTGCGCGACCTGGCGGCGAGCTCCAAGCGCGGGGTGGAGGCGTTCCGCGTCGAGCTCGAGGAGAACGTCGCGTCGCATCTCATCGGCCCGGGCGCGGTGCGTCTGACCGAGATCGAGGCGCTCGCCAAGCGCCGCTTCTTCCTCGAGGGCAAGCCAGGCGTGGCGCTCGACCACTTCAAGGTCAAGGCCGAGGGCAAGCTCGCGGACATCGCGCCGAAGGCTCCGGTCGAGGAGGGCGCCGAGATCCGGCTCGAGCTCGTCGAGGTCGGCCAGCACGACATCGCGGCCGGCGTCGGCAAGCTGAACGGGCTTTCGATCTCCGTGGCGGACGCTGCGAACCTCGTCGGCAAGAAGGCCAAGGTTCGCATCGAGCGCGTCCTGAACGGCGCCGCCTACGCGACGCTCGTCCAGACCGCGGCTCAGACCGCGAAGCAGGGCGAGGGGCCGATCACGGCCGAGTCCGAGGCCGAGAAGCCGACCCGTGCGCCGCGCAAGAAGAAGGTCGAGGAAGGCAAGACCGAGCATGAGGCCCGAAGAGGAGGCCGTTGTCGAGGAGCCGGCTGCCAAGCGGCCTGTCCGCGAACGCGGACCGGGGGAGGGGGCTCGGGGGAACCGGGAGGTCCCCCCGACGGAAGAGGAAGCGGCCGTCGTTGAGGAGACGGTCGACGAGTCAATCGCCACCGCCGAGGAGCCGCCGAAGCCGAAGAAGAAGACGCGACGCGGCTCGCGCGGCGGACGCAACCGGCGCAAGAAGCCGGCCGCCGCGGCAGCCGCCGAGAACGGCCAGGCCGAGGAGACGCCCGCCGTAGCAGCAGCTGCCGAGAACGGCCAGGCCGAGGACGCGCCGACCAAGGCAACGATCCACGTCCCGTCGCCGGAGCTCGGCCAGGAGCCCGCGACCGACGGTGCCGCCAACGCGGACGGCGAGCAGCCGCCGAAGAAGAAGCGGACACGCCGAGGCTCGCGCGGCGGGCGCAACCGGCGCAAGAAGCCGGCGGCAGCCTCGACCGAGGCCAAGTCCGACTCCTCCAGCGGCTGATTCGACGCTAGGTCTCGCTGCTCGCGCGGTGGGTCGCCGCGTGGTCACGACGCGGTTGGAAAGCGGTGAAGAAGATCGCTGCACCCGCAACGATCAGGAGCCCCCACATCCAGGTGAGCCCGGGCTGGAGGACGCTCGGGATCCTCCAGCTCGTCCAGCCACGCTTGACGACCTGTTCGTACCAGGCGTCGTTGGCCATGTTCCCGACGCCGTAGGCGATCATCAGCGACAGGTAGACGGCGAGCGGGGTCGGGTGCCGCATCCGCGGTAGCTGCCGCGAGAGGAGCAGCGCCGTGAGGACGAGGAGGTAGCCCTCGAGCCCGTGGTGCTCGCCGAGATGGACCGTGGCATGGCCCTGGTACTCCTGGTGCGCCAGAAACACGCCCCCGGGAATGTAGAACCCAAGCTCCGCGAAGATCCACGGCAGCGCGAGCACGCCGAGAACGGCTGCGACCGCGATTCGGACGCGGTCGCCCCGAGGATCGCCCGCTGGGCCGATCCCCGATCGCAGGGTCAGCACGAGGACGATCAGGACGCCGAGCGCCGGCACGACGTTGATCCACCGCGCGTCGAGGTCGCCTTCGTCGACGACGCCCGGGACGACGATCACTGCGCAGAGCACGAGCGGCACGAGCGCCCACCAGCCCATCCTCCTTCGCTCGGCGACGAGCGCGAGGACGGCGATCGCCATCAGCGCCGTCGGGAAGTTCAGTTGGACGAGGACTCGGCTCAGTCCGCCTTCGAGCCCGCTTCGGCTCACGTGGTAGAGGAGGTCCGGTTCGATTCGCGAGTACGTGACGAGCACGCACAGCGCAACCAGGCCGAAGAGCGCCCAGAGCGCATACGCCTCGCGGAGACCCGGTCCGGCGAATCCTTGGCTAAACTGACCGTCTCGCGGGCCCGAGCCCGCGTTTTCCACGCCTATGTCCAACTACGCAATCATCTCAGTCGGTGGCAAGCAGTACCGCGTCCACGAGGGCGAGAAGCTGCTCGTGGACCGGGTCAAGACCGACGAGGGCAAGACGTTCCACCCGGACATCCTCTTCGCCGGGGGCGATGGGAAGGCCGACCTCAAGCCGAAGATCCAGGTCACGGCGAAGGTGCTCGGCCACGTGAAGGGCGAGAAGATCCGGATTGGCAAGTACCGCAGGCGCACGGGCTACCGTCGCCACACGGGCTACCGTAGCTCGCTCTCGCAGATCGAGATCACCGCGATCGGCGCGAAGCGGAGCACCACGGCGAAGAAGCCGGCCGCCGCCGCGAAGAAGCCGGCGAGCACGACGACGAAAGAAGAGAGCTAGATGGCACACAAAAAAGGGCTCGGTTCCTCCAGGAACGGCCGCGACTCGCAGGCGAAGCGCCTCGGCGTGAAGATCTACGACGGCCAGACGGTGAAGGCGGGGATGATCCTCGTCCGCCAGCGAGGCACGAAGTTCCGCCCGGGAATCGGCGCGGGGATCGGCCGCGACGACACGATCTTCGCCAAGCGCGACGGCACGGTCGAGTTCCAGGCGAGCGGCGAGCGCCGCGTCGTCGCCGTCAACTCCTCGGAGTAAGAAGTGTTCCACGACCGTGCGCGTCTCCGGGTGAAGGCCGGGCGCGGCGGTGACGGCGCGCTCAGCTTCCGGCGGGAGAAGTACGTTCCCAAGGGCGGTCCCGACGGCGGCGACGGTGGCCCGGGCGGAAACGTCTCGGCGATCGCCGACCCGGATCTCCGGGATCTGTCGGGCCTTCAGCGGCGACGCTGGATCGAGGCCAAGCGCGGCGGGGCCGGCGGCGGCTCGGGCAAGCACGGCGCCTCGGGAGAGAGCGTCGAGCTGCGCGTGCCCGCAGGGACGCAGGTCTTCGAGAACGACCAGCTCGTCGCCGACCTCGCGAGCCCGGGTGCGCGCATGATGCTCGTTCGGGGCGGGGCGGGAGGCAGAGGAAACCGCCGCTTCGCGACGCCGACCCGTCAGGCGCCGCGCTTCGCGGAAGTCGGGCTGCCGGGCGAGGAGCGCGACCTCGAGCTGCGGCTGAAGCTGCTCGCGGACGCGGCACTCGTCGGCCTTCCGAACGCGGGCAAGTCGTCGCTGCTCCGGCGGATCTCGAACGCGAAGCCGAAGGTCGCGGAGTACCCGTTCACGACGATCGCCCCGGTGCTCGGCACCGTCGACGCGCCGGACGGCCGGCAGCTGACCGTCGCCGACGTCCCGGGCCTGATCGAGGGCGCCAGCGAGGGGGCAGGGCTCGGGCACGAGTTCCTCGCGCACCTGGAGCGGGCGCGGATGCTCGTGCACGTGATCGACGCCGCCGACGGAGAGCCTGCGGAGCGCTGGCGCACGATCGACCGCGAGCTGGCGGCGTACGGCGCCGGACTGGACGCGCTGCCTCAGGTCGTCGTCCTGAACAAGATCGACCTGATGTCCGAGCCGCCCGAGCTGCGTGTCGCAGACGAACGGATCATCGCCGTCTATCCGGTCTCGGCTGCGACGGGCCGGGGCATCGACGACTTCAGCCGGGGCCTCTTCCAGCACGTGCCCGAGCCCGAGGCCGCGCCCGAAGCCAAGCCCGAGGGCCTCGCCGACTACCTCGTCTATTCTCCGAGCCCGCGTGGCCGTCGATTCCGCATCTTCCGCACCGATACGGGTTTCAGGGTGATGGGCCGCCCGCCCGGCGATGAGGAGCTCGCCGAGGCCCTTCGCGAGGCGGGGGCGAAAGAGGGCGACGAGGTCGCGGTCGGCGACGAGCTGGTCGAGCTCTCGTGATCGGCCTCCTCGGCGGCACGTTCGACCCGCCGCACAACGGTCATGTCGAGCTGGCCGAGGCAGCGCTGAAAGCGGTGCCTCTCGACCGGCTCGTGGTGCTGGTCGCCGAGCAGCCCGGGCATCGGAGCGTCGTCGCCGACGCAGAGACGCGCCTGAGGCTCGCGAAGGCCGCGTTTCCCGACGCGGAGGTCCAGCTCGACCCGCACGCGTTCACCGTCGATTCCGTGCGCGACGGTCGCTTCGGAGACGCAGCCTTCGTGGTCGGGGCGGATCAAGGAGCCCTGTTCGAGAAGTGGAAGGAGCCGAAGGAAATCCTGCAGCACGTCAAGCTTGCGATCGGAACGCGCTTCGGCTTCCCGGACCAGGACCTCGGGCGCTACGGCGACCGCGTGATTCCGTTCCAGCTCGCGTCGCCGCCGATCTCGTCGAGCGACATTCGTGCGCGTGTAGCGAGAGGCGAGCCGATCGACGACCTCGTGCCCGCGGCCGTCGCGAGCTTGATCGAGCAGGAAGGTCTCTACCGCGCGACCTAGCCGGCGGTGGCGTGCTCGACCGACGGCACGTCGTCCCAGAGCTCCTCGAGCCCGTAGTAGTCGCGCGTCTCCGGCGTGAAGACGTGGAGGACGACGTCGAGATAGTCGGCGACGATCCAGTCGCCCTCGCGCTCGCCGTCGACGGCGCGCGGGAGGATGCGTTCGTCGCCGTGCTTGAGCCCGTGCCGGACCTCGTCGACGATCGCCCTCGTCTGCCGCGAGTTCTGGCCGGAGCAGACGACGAAGTAGTCGGTGTACGCGCACACCGGCCGCATGTCGAGGATGACGATGTCCTGCGCCAGCTTCTCCTCGGCGAGACCGGCGATTCGGCGTGCTTGTTCGAGTGAAGTCAGAGTCTCGTTTGTCCTTCGTTCGTCCGCCCAGAGTGTAGCCAGGGTCGTGCGTGTCCCAAACGGACACGGCCCAGCCGATGCGACAGCTAGGTTGTCTCAGATGACAACGGATCAGAAAGGAGCCATCGCGGAGGCCGCCATAGCGCTCGCGGCGATGAAGCTCGGCGTAGACGTGTATCGGCCGCTGGGCGAGGGCGGTCGGTACGACCTGATCCTCGATGTTGGATCTCGGCTCCTTCGAGTGCAATGCAAATGGGCCGCATCGCTCAAGCAGGTGCTGGTAGTCCGCTGCTACACGTTTCGTCGCACCAGAACCGGCTGGAAGAAGACGACCTACTCCGCCCAAGAGGTGGATGTGATCGCTGCTTACTCGATGGATCTCGATCGCTGCTTCCTCATTCCCATTGAACTAGCAGAGACAAAACCGACGATCCAGCTCCGAATCGCCCCGACGCTGAACAACCAGAAGCGGAGGATCAATTGGGCTGACGACTTCGACTTCGCGGCTACACTGCGACGGCATCAAGGGGCCGTAGCTCAGCTGGGAGAGCGCCAGAGTGGCACTCTGGAGGTCAGGGGTTCGATCCCCCTCGGCTCCATTCAGCCTCAGTGAAGCGCCGCTAGACGATCTCGATACCGTCGAGTGCCGGGTCGGCGGGCGGGAACTGCGGATCGAGGCGCTCCAGGGTCTCGGCCAGGATCTCCGCGACAGCGAGGTTCCGGACCCAGTTGTGGTCGGCCGGCACGACGTGCCAGGGCGCCCAGTCGGTGGACGTCTCGCGGATCACGTCCTCGTAGGCCTTCATGAACTGGTCCCAGAGCTTCCTGTCGTCGAGGTCGCCGAGCCGGAACTTCCACCGCTTCTCCGGGTCGTCGATGCGTTCCTGAAGCCGCTTGCGCTGCTCGTCACGCGAGACGTGCAGGAAGACCTTGACGATCGCAGTCCCCTCGTCGACGAGCATGCGCTCGAAGCTGCGGATGTGCTCGTACCGCCGGCGCCAGACCTTCGCGGGCGCGAGCTTCCGGACGCGGACGGCGACCACGTCCTCGTAGTGCGAGCGGTTGAAGATCCCGAGCTCACCTCGCGCCGGACACAGCGCGTGGACCCGCCAGAGGTAGTCGTGGGCGAGCTCGGTCGCCGCGGGCGCCTTGAACGACACGATCCGGCAGCCCTGCGGGTTGACGCCCGTGAGCACGCTCTTGATCGTCCCGTCCTTGCCGGACGCGTCCAGGCCCTGGAGCACGAGCAGCACCGCGCGGGTGCCTTCGGCCGCGAGCCGGGCGTGCTGCAGTCCGAGGGACTCGACCCGGTCCGCGAGACGGTCGAGCCCTTTCTTCTTGTCGAGGCCGCGTGGACGGATGTCCGGTTTCCGCTGATCCAGCCCCGGAGAGGATCCGGGCGCGACGCGCAACTCGCGGACGAACTTCGTCTTCACGGGCGCATTCTCCCGGCTCTAGGCATCGGTGAGGTCGTCCAGCAGCCGATCGGGCGCTGCGGGCCGGTCGCGGTGTGCATCCCAGCGGCTGAAGAGCTCCGCCGCCCCGCTCCCCATCCCGTCCGGAAGGCCGAGCGCGCGGCACGTCTCCGCGACCTCTTCCATCTCCGGCGCCCACCGCCACGCCTTGCGTGCGGAGCGGACGAAGCGGTCACTGTTGACGCCTTCTGCGGCGAGCGCTTCCTGCACGCCGTACGCACGCGCGATCGCGTGCGCCTGCGCGACCAGCGCGGTTCCGATCTTGTTCCAGCCGCCGAAGGCCATCTTGAGCGCCGAGGCCGAGCCGACGCCGCCCTCGAGCGCGATCGGCTTCACCTCGCCGCCGCGGAACAATTCGGCGACTTCGGCGACGTCCGGCGGATCACCTGACAGATAGAGATTGACGTCCTCGCGAGAGATGACCGCTCCGTCGACACAGCGCAGATACTCCGCGATGCGCTTGACGCGCTCCGGCGCGATTGCGTTCCCCTCGACGTAGATCCCGTCGAACCCCTCCGCGGCGACCTCTCCGGCCACGTCCTCGGCGATCGCGGGTGGACAGAGGCTGATCACGAGCTCGCTTCCTGCGACGAGCTCACGCACGGTTCCGACGTCGCGGAAAGCCTCGGCACGTCTGCGCGTGGCCTCGCTTCGCCCTTCGCTCGCCCAGAGCACCTCGCCGGCCACCGCCGATCCGACGAGCGCGCCCATCTCGCCCGGAAAGAGAAGTCCCACGCGAGTCACGGAGCCATCTTCGCGGACCGAGGCGCGCTCCTATCGCCCAAAGTCGGCAACCCCCCAACCGAGGGATGGGAAAAGGGTGCCGGAGACGCGATGAGGAACTCGAGCCGCCAAGCGGGCTCACACCGAACCGATGCGCGCCGATCGCCGCCATTTCCTCGTCCTCCTCACCGCTCTCGCCGCGGGAGTGCTCATGCTCGCCGCGCCGGCGATGGGAGCGTTGACCGCACCGGTTCCGCTCGATCCAGGCAACGGCGCCTCGTTCGAAGCGATTCCCCCGTTCGCGTGGAGCCCGGTCCCCGGTGCCGACCAGTACCAGTTCCAGGTCGCTGCCGACCAGAACTTCAACTCGCCGGTGCTCGGCCAGGGCGAAGGCAACTTCGTCACGAAGAACACCCGCGCGACGCTGAAGAAGACGCTGCCGAACGGCCGCTACTGGTGGCGCGTCCGCGCGACGACCAAGAAGGGCGAAGCATCTCCGTGGTCGACGCCGCGCTCGTTTATCAAGGCCTGGACTGCCGTACCGAGCTCTCAGACGCCCGCGCCGGGCTACCCGTTCACGTTCCCCCTTGCCCCGATAGGAGTCGGATGGGCTCCTGTTCCGTACGCCGCCAGTTACATGATCTCGCTCGCGAGTGATCCAGCGCTCGCGAACGTCGTCATCAACAACGGCCAGCCGCTTCAGACCTGGGCGACGAATTACTCTCCCGACTTCAATCTGCTGCCCTCAGGCACGTACTACTGGAACGTCGTCCCGCTCGACTCCGAGGGCAACCGCGGAACCCCTTCCCCGGTCTCGTCATTCTCGTGGGCCTGGCCCTCGACCACGACGCTGCACGTCAGCGACCTCATGTCCGCAGACGAGATGTTCGACCCACAGTTCTCGTGGGATGCGGTTCCCGGCGCGACGAAGTACGAGGTCGAGGTCAACTCGTCCGTCGACTTCGCCCCGGGCTCGAAAGTCTGCTGCGCGCAGCTGACGACGTCGACCTCGCTGGCTCCGAACGTCGTCTTTCGCGACAACACGTACTACTGGCGCGTCCGAGCGCTCGACGCGGTCGGCAACGCCGGCGTCTGGAACCGCGGGCCCGACTTCGTGAAGACCTTCGACAAGGTGCCGCCGGTCACGGCCCCAAGCATCAAGAACATGCACATGCGTGACAACCTGGCCGATCCGGGCACCGACGTCGACCTGGGCTCGCCGGGCTACCAGACGAACGTCCCGATCGTGAAGTGGGACCCCGTCCCGGGCGCCTCGGCCTACTTGATCGACGTTTCACCGGACAACGGAGGCGTGTGCCAGTGGGGAACCAGCTGGCGCGTCTCGACATCGATCGCGTCGTGGACTCCACTCGGCAGCGGCTGGAACAACATCAAGCCGTACCCGGACGCGATGCCCGTTGCTTCCGACGGCATCCCGCTCACGCTCAACCAGCACTACTGCGTGCGCGTGCGAGCTCGGGGCGAGCGCGATTCGCTCAACCAGGACGTCTACGGAGACTTCACGTACCTCGACGACGGCACGGGGTCGGCGTTCCAGTGGGTCGGCTATCCGACCGGCGGCGCCTGCACCCCGACGTGCAACCCCGGCTACCTCGGTGCTGACGACTATGTCCTGCCCGCCCGCGGAACCCTCACGCGCCAGACCCCGCTCATCACCTGGAAGCCGCTGGCCGGCAAGCAGAGCTACTTCGTGATCGTCTCGAAGGACGCAAACTTCTCGAACCTGGCCGACTACGCGTTCACGCAGGTTCCCGCGTACTCGCCGCGCAGCCTGACCAGGCCGACGACCTACTCGGACGAGACGACGCTGTACTACTGGGCCGTTCTGCCTGCGACGGGCTTCAACGGGAGCGGCGCGGTCGGCGACCCACTGTCCGCTGCCCCCTCGAACTTCCAGAAGCAGTCGCTGCCGCCGTCGCAGGTGAGCCCTGACGACGGCGCGCTGCTGACCATTCAGCCGGTCTTCCGCTGGTCGTCCGTCGAAGGCGCGCGCCGCTACCGCTTCCAGGTCGCGCAGGAGCCGACGTTCGCGAACCCGATCGAGGATGTCCTCACGCCTGCAACCTCGTACACGCCGCTCACGACCTATCCGGCCGACACGACGCTCTACTGGCGCGTCCGCGCGGACGACGAGAACCTGATCGGCCTCACCTGGTCGAGCGTCAGGACGTTCCAGCGCAAACTGCCGACGCCGGTGATTCCTCCCGGCAATCCGACGATCGGTGACTTCACGCCGCTGTTCTCCTGGTCCAACGTCACAGGTGCTTCTGGGTACACGTTCGCGATGGACGGGCCGAGTGGCCAACATGAAGAGTGGCCGGGCAATCGTCTGACCACGGCCTCGTTCGTCTACTTGTTCGGGCCGGGGATCTGGCGCTGGCGCGTGCGCGCCGAGTTCCCGAAGCTGCCGTCGGGTGTCGTCACGGGCCCGTGGTCGCCTTACGTGGCGTTCACGCGGACGCTGGCGGAGCCGAGCGGCTCGAAAACGAGCGTCTCCGGGAACCACGTCCTGCTCTCCTGGAACTGGAAGCTCGGAGCCAAGGACTACCGCGTCCAGATCTCCCAGACGCCCGACTTCTCGACGACGCTCGAGGACGTGTCGACCGAGAACACGAGCTACGCACCGCTCCTCACGCATCCGTTCTACGCGAACGGGGGGACGTTCTACTGGCGCGTCGCAGCTCGCGACAAGGCGCTCAACATCGGCGACTTCACGCAGGCCCAGCGGATCGACATCGCGCAGCGCCTCAAGGTCGCGGTCAACCGCTCCGCGATGCGCAAGCGCTGGACGAAGGTCACGGTCACGGTCTCGGATCCGCTGAACCACGCGGTCGCCGGCGCGACGGTCAAGGTCACGGGTGCGGGTATCCGCGCGAAGAAGGGCCACACGAAGAAGACGGGCAAGATCACCTTCCGGCTCAGGCCGCGGAAGAAGGGTCGCCTGACCTACACCGCCACGAAGCCTGGGTACGCGGCCGGCGGTCTCTCCCAGCGCGTCTCGTAGTCGCCCGTACAATCGGCGGCATGGAGCGGGCGGTGCACGACCGCGGCGCCTGGCCGGCGGACACGCCGATCGATCGCAGCGAGCACGAGCTCGCGGACTGGGAGCTGCTGACGGACGCACTCGTCGGCGTGCTCGGTCACGAGGGCCTGATGAACGTCGACGAGATGCGGCGCGGGATCGAGAGCATGCCGCCGGACGACTACGAGCAGGCGTCGTACTACGAGCGCTGGCTGTTCGCGGCGGAGACGATCCTCGTCGAGAAGGGCGTGCTGGCGCCCGGCGAGCTCGATGCGAGGCTCGGATGACGTTCCGGGCCGGAGACCGGGTGCGCGTCGCGGCGCGGGCGCACGACGGGCACCATCGGACCCCCGCCTACGTCAAGGGCAAGCGCGGCCGTGTCGAGCGCGTGTTCGGCAGCTTCACGAACCCGGAGACGCGTGCGTACGGCGCCGACGGGCTCCCGGAGCAGGTGCTCTACCAGGTCTGCTTCGCGCAGGGCGAGCTCTGGCCGTCGGCGCGCCGACGGGCCGGCGATACGACCTGCGTCGACATCTTCGAGCACTGGTTGGAGGCGGAATGAGCGAGCACGATCACGATCACGATCACGATCCGATCACGAGCGACGGCGAGCCGCCGGCTGCGGCGCGTGCGCGCGCGCTCGAAGAGCTGCTCGTCGAGAAGGGCCTGGTGCAGCGGGAGGACGTGCGCCGCAACATCGACCGGCTCGTCTCGCGCTCGCCGGCCGACGGGGCGCGGCTCGTCGCCCGCGCGTGGGTCGATCCGGAGTTCAAGCAGCGCCTGCTCACCGACGCGCGGGCGGCTGCGAACGAGCTCGATCTCGACTCGGGCCCGTCGCCCGTCGTCATCGCCGTCGAGAACACCGAGTCGGTGCACCACATGGTCGTCTGCACGCTCTGCTCGTGCTACCCGCGTGCGCTCCTGGGGCCGCCCCCGGACTGGTACAAGAGCCTGCCGTACCGCTCGCGGGCGGTTTCCGATCCGCACGGAGTGCTCGCCGAATTCGGGGTCGAGCTCGACGAGGACGTCGAGCTGCGGGTGCTCGACTCGACGGCTGACGTGCGGTATCTCGTGCTGCCGCGCCGCCCGGCCGGGAGCGAGGAGCTGGGCGAGTCCGAGCTGGCGGAGCTGGTGACGCGCGACTCGATGATCGGCGTCGCCCAGCCGTCGGCGCCTGCGCGCGCCTGAGCCTGGGCCGCGCGTCTCTTGTCACATAGGTGTGGCAGACGAGTGATTCTTCGCTCGCTACGTTGTCATTTCAGACAACTAGGAGGCGGGGATGAAGAAGAAATGGAGATGGCCGCTTGCCGGCTTCGTCCTGGGAGCATTGGTCGGAGCCACCGTGCTGACCGTCAACGTGGTGGGGGCGAACAGTCCCGAGCCCGTGGCCGTTCGCGCTGCCGGCCTCGGAGAGATCCTGCACACGCCCGTGCTGCTCGCGCGCGCGGGCAAATCGGTGGAGCTCTCGTACGACGTCGTCTGCGGCGCGCTGAAGGACGAGCCGGGGTCGCATTGCTCTCCGTCGGGCTCGGTCTTCGTGCGCCCCGAAGGCGATTCGACGTTCACCAGGCTGCCGCTCGAACGAGAGCGTGATGGACTGCTGTCCGCGGAGGTCACGGCCAGGAACGGGCGCGCCGGGTTCGACTACTACGCAGTGGTGGACGACGGGCGCGGCCGGACGGCGACGCTGCCCGAGGCCGGCGCCGAGGCTCCGCAGCACGTGTGGGCGCTCGACGACTGGTCGACGGTCGACGTAGGCGCCGCGCACTTCGGGCATTCGCGGGCGCCGTCCTCCGTCGTCCGGGGCTTCTCGTGGGGTCGTGGCGACGCCGCCCTCGGGCTGGACAGCGGTCGCGAGCAGTCGCGCATCGGCCCATCTGCGTTCGACGTCGAACCCGACGGCTCGGTCGTCCTGCTCGACCAGGTCAACCGCAGGCTCGTCGTGCTGCGACACGGGGCTCGGCCCGTTCATGTGCCGATCGAGTTCACTGGGGGCGAGGGCGACCTCGCCGTGGACGGCGACGGAACCGTCTACGTGCTCGACTCGTCGGCCAGGCCCTTGGTTCGGGCCTTCACGGCCGCGGGCGCGCCGATTGCCGCCACGCGGTTGGCCGAGCCGACCGCGGACATGATTCGCGTCGGTCCGAGCGGCCCGCTGGTCCACTCCTACCCCTCGGAGATGTGGCTTGCCGACCGGGCCGTGGACGTCCTCCGTTCACGCCCGTGAGGCAGCTCGCATCGGCGCAACCGGCCCGGAGCACCCTTAGTGGCGTCGGGGTCGTCGTCCATGCATCGGCGTCCGAGGTGAAGCTCGCCCTGGTACGCGATGACCGCGTCGAGCACGCATGGCTGCTTCACAGCGGCACGAGCTTCGGGGAGGTGCAGCTCGCGGAGCCTTACGGCGACGGCATGGTGGTCGTCGTCCGGCTCTGGAACGAGAAGCACGCGGAGTTTCGCGTGCTCCGGCTGGCGCCCGAGGGGCTCGTGCAGAGCTTCGACGTCGCCCCGGCCGAGTGGGCCGAGTCGGGGTCGCTCAGCCGGTTCCGGCTCCACGGCAGCACGCTCTATCAGCTGCGGTCCGATCCATCGGGGATCGAGATCGCGAAGTTCGAGATCGGAGGGACGACATGAGAAGGGGTCTTGCGACTGGCTTGCTCGCGGGTCTCGTGCTCGGTCTGCTCGTGATCGGCACCCCGGCGGGCGCGTACCACACGCACTTCCAGTACGGATGCAATGACACGTACTTCAACCACGACCCGGTCACGCGGGCAGATGCTCGTGACTACGCCTACGTCGCCGCGGCCGAGGGGTACCAGTGGGCCGGTGGGTGCTGGAACGGCAACAACGTCGACGATTCGCCGGGCGACCCGCCGGAGGATCCGAACACCCTGGGCGAGGGCCCGGACTGCTCGGGATTCACGTTCAAGTCATGGTGGGAACGCGCCGAGACCGGCGATCCGTGGTTTCGCTACCACGCGTGGATGCAGAACGTCCACGGCCCGTACAGCGCCGCCGACTTCAAGGCCGGCGTGGGAGCCGTCCAACACGACCGTGGCGAAGGCGAACACGACCTACATGGACGCGTTCGCGGCCAGCAACCACATCGGGATGATCTACTGGGCGAACACGTCCTACAACCAGGATCGCATCATCGAAGCCAAGTGCGAAGCGTGCGGCACGGGGACCTGGCCGAGGACGTATCGCGGGAACCCCGACTACAGCGGAGTCAGGCGGCTCTACTGGGCAGGTTGACCGTGGACAGCGTGACTCGCTTACACTCTCAGCGTGGTCGAGCTGCTCTTCATGATGGTCATCCTGAAGCTGCCGATCCTCTACCTCGCAGGGGTCTGCTACTGGGCGGTCAAGGCCGAGCCGAAGCCGCTCGAGGGAGCCCGGGTCACGGTCCCGCGAGAGCCGGGCCCGAGCGGGCCGCCGCGACGGAGGCCGCGGGTGCCGAGGTCGCACGGCGGACCGGACCGGCGCGACGCTCGGGTGGCACGTGCGGTCGCGCTCGAGGCGGCAGGCGTGAGCACGGCGCCTCTCGAGGAGCGCCGTTCGAGCGGGGCGGAGACTGCGGCCGGCTTCCTGGCGGCGATCTCGCTCACCGCGAGCGCGATCGCGATCGTCTACCGCCCGCTGCGGCTGGCCCCGTTCGCGATCCTGATCGCGCTGATCGCTTCGGCGCTCGCCAAGGAACGTCACAAGCGGCTGGCTGCGGCCGCGGTCGTCGCCGCGAGCGCCGCGTGGTTGATCGGGATGGCGATCGCGGTCCTGACGAGCAACCCGATCTACTGATCGAACCCGCTCCCGGAGGGAGTGCGGCTGGTAGAACGAACGTGAGATGAGCGTGCGTGACGTCGACGGGTTGAACGTGGGCTATGCCCAGGGGCTGCTCGAGCAGTACCTCGAGAATCCCGAGGCGGTGCCCGAGGAGTGGCGGTCGCTGTTCGAGAGCGGCGATTCGGCGATCGTGGAGGCGCTGCCCGGGCTCGCCCGGCTGCTCGAGAACCTGAAGGAGAACGGCGCTCCGGCTCAGGCGGAAGCGCCGCCGGAGCCGGAGCCGACCGGCCGGCCCGAGGCCGAGCCGCCCCGCGAGCCGGTGCAGGTAGAGGCGCCTCCGGCGGTGGCGCCGGAACCGGTCGCCGATGACGTGCTCGTCGAAGGCGTCGCTGCGGCGACGACGCTGATCAAGGCGATCCGCACGCACGGCCACCTCGCGGCGAACCTCGATCCACTCGGCTCGGAGCCGGTCGGCGACCCGGCGCTCGAGGCGGAGCTGCTCGAGCCGCCGCTGACGCCCGAGCTGCAGGCTCGCATCCCCGCCTCGGTGCTGCGCGTCGGGGTCGAAGGAGAGACACTCGCCGACGTCCTACCGAAGCTCCGGGAGATCTACTGCGGGACGATCGCGTACGAGATCGAGCACATCTCGGACCACCAGGAGCGCGTGTGGCTGCAGCACGCGATCGAGTCCGGCCGCTATCGGGAGCCGTTGAGCGCCGACGAGCGGCGCAACCTCCTCGAGCGGCTGACCGAGGTCGAGGGGTTCGAGCACTACCTCAAGCGCGCGTTCCTCGGACAGAAGCAGTTCTCGATCGAGGGTCTCGACGTGATGGTTCCGATGCTCGACGAAGCCGTCGAGCTCGGCGTCGAGTGGGGCGCCCACGAGGTCGTGATCGGCATGGCGCACCGCGGGCGGCTCAACGTCCTCGCACACATCATCGGGCGACCGTACGAGGAGCTCCTGCGCGAGTTCGAAGGCGAGCGCACCATCGAGGCGATCGCCGCGAGCGCGGAGGGGGCGAGCGGCGACGTCAAGTACCACCTCGGGAGCCGTCGGCCGTCGCAAGACGAAGGCCGGCGACGCGACGGTGCTCCTCGCCTCGAACCCGAGCCACCTCGAGGCCGTCGATCCCGTCGTCGAGGGCGGTCACGCGAGCCGAGCAGACCGATCGCTCGTCCCGCCTGGGCGCCCACGACCCCGCGGTGGCGCTCCCGATCCTGATCCACGGCGACGCCTCCTTCCCCGCCCAGGGCGTCGTCGCCGAGACCCTGAACCTGCAGCGGCTCGTCGGCTACTCGACCGGCGGCACGCTCCACGTGATCGCGAACAACCAGATCGGGTTCACGACCGACCCCGCGGACGGGCGCTCGACGCGCTACTCGAGCGACCTCGCGAAAGGCTTCGACACGCCGATCGTCCACGTCAACGCGGACGATCCGGAGGCCGCGCTCTCGGCGATCAGGCTCGCGCTCGCCTTCCGGCGACGGTTCGGGAGCGACGTCGTGGTCGACCTCGTCGGCTACCGCCGCCATGGGCACAACGAGGGCGACGAGCCGTCGTTCACCCAGCCGCTGATGGCCGAACGGATCGCGAACCAGCCGACCGTGCGCACGCTCTACGCGCAGCATCTGGCCGAGGCGGGCGAGGTTCCCGCCGAGGAGGCGGAGCGTCTGGCCAAGGAGACCCAGGAACGGATGCGAGCGGCCCACGACGCGCTCAAGACGGCGCTCACGAGAGCACAGCCGTCCAGCGGCGAGGACACTCCCGTCAGCGCCGAGGGCTCGGTCGAGACGAGCGTCCCGGCCGAGCGGCTCCGCGAGCTCCAGGACGAGCTCGTCCGCGTCCCCGAAGGCTTCACCGTCAACCCGAAGCTCGTGAAGATGCTCGAGCGGCGAGTCGAAGCGCTCGACCAGGGCGGCATCGACTGGGGCCAGGCGGAGTCCCTCGCGTTCGCGAGCCTGCTCGTCGAGGGCATCCCGATCCGCCTCACCGGCCAGGACACCGAGCGCGGCACGTTCTCGCACCGGCATCTCGTCCTGCACGACGCGCACACGGGCGCCCAGCACGCGCCGATCAAGGACCTCGCCGATGCGTCGGCCTCGATCGAGGCGTACAACTCGCCGCTCTCGGAATACGCCGCCCTCGGCTTCGAGTACGGCTACTCGGTGACCGCGCCCGAGGCGCTCGTGCTCTGGGAGGCGCAGTTCGGCGACTTCGTGAACGGGGCGCAGATCGTGGTCGACCAATTCCTCGTCTCCGGCCTCGCGAAGTGGCGCCAGACCTCGCGGCTGACTCTGCTGCTCCCGCACGGGTACGAGGGCAACGGGCCCGAGCACTCGAGCGCCCGGCTCGAGCGCTTCCTCCAGCTCGCCGCGCAGGAGAACATCCGCGTCGTCAACGCGACGACCGCGGCGCAGTACTTCCACCTCGTCCGCCGCCAGGCGCTCGACCCGAACGCGCGGCCGCTGATCGTCATGACCCCGAAGGGGCTGCTCCGGCTCAAGGAGGCCTCGTCCTCGCTGGACGATCTGGCCCACGGCCGCTTCGAGCCCGTGCTCGACGATCCGTCAACCACCGATCGCGCAGCCGTGAAGAGGCTCGTCCTGACCGCCGGGAAGCTCTACTACGACATCGTCGGGCACGAGCTCAGAGCGCAGGCGCAAGGCGTCGCCGTCGCACGCATCGAGCAGCTGTATCCGTTCCCGGTCGAGCCGGCCGCTCGGCTCGTCGCGTCGTACCCGTCACTCGAGGAGGTCGTCTGGGCGCAGGAGGAGCCGCAGAACATGGGCGCCTGGCGGGCGATCCGCCACCGGCTCGAGGAAGCGGTCAGCGGCCGTCCGCTGAGGTACGTCGGCCGGCCCTGGCGGGCGAGCCCGAGCGAGGGCTATCCGACGTCCCACCTGCGCGCGCAGGAGCGGATCGTCCGAGACGTGCTGGAGACGAGCCCCTAGTGGCGCTTGCGGCGGCGCCGTTCGACGGCGGCCCTCGCGACCCGCGTCCCGTGCCGTCGCGCCTCGGCGACGAGCATCCTGCGGTGCCGAGGGGGGATGCGCCGCCAGATGTCGTAGGCCGCCAACGCGACCCCGATCGGGCCCATCTTGCCGGGAAACAAGCGGTTGGCGCGCGCCACGAAGAGGATCCTACTCGTCCGCCCGGGCGGCTAGCCTCGCTTCTTCCGGTCGACCCCGCTATCATCCCCCGCCGTCCCGTAAACATGCGACTCACCGACCAGGGAGGATCAATGCCGGTAGAGACGCCTTCCGTCTTTGCGCACGTAATCCAAGAACATCTCGAGCTCAAGCGCCGCAACTCGGAGCTCGACCAGAACATGCCGCTCGATCGCTACTCGACCGCCGACCCGTTCGAGAACCACCCCCTGTTCAAGACCGAAGAGCAAGCGAGGATCGAGGAGACGATGGACGGAACCGAGTCCATCCCGTCCGAGCACCTGGCGAGCCTCGCGCCGCCTCAGGCCGAGCCGGCCGCCGACGAAGACACGCTCTGGGGTCGCTCGCGCGACTTCGACTGGGGCGACTGAGACTCCACTCACCCCGTTTCACCCTGGCCGTTTAGGGTAGGCCGTACCTGCCAACCAGTAGAGGAGTCGCATGTTTCGCCGAATCAGGTACATGGGCCTCGGGGCCCTGATCACGTATTTCTTCGATCCCCAGAACGGGAGCAGTCGTCGCGCGGCCGTTCGAGACCGGATCTCCGGCAGCGCGAGAAAGAAGGCCGAGTCCATGGGGCAAACCGTCTCGGCCGAGGCTCACGCGGCCAAGGACAAGGTCGCAGACCTGACCAAAGAGGACAAGCCCCAGACGGACGACGTCACGCTCGCGCGCAAGGTCGAGACCGAGATCTTCCGCGACTCGGACATCCCCAAGGGGCGGATCAACGTCAACGCCGAGAACGGGAAGGTCGTCCTGCGCGGTGAGGTCGAGGAGCCCGAGTTGATCAAGGACCTCGAGAAGCGGACGAAGAAGGTGCAGGGCGTCCAGGAAGTCGAGAACCTGCTCCACGTGCCGGGCACGCCCGCTCCGACGAAGTAGCGCAGCCGCCCACCCGGTCTAGGGAGCTGGGTACGGCTCGCGGTCGAGCCGTACCCTGCTTGCTCTCATTGCCCGCGATGTGCGAGGTTCCAGGTGGTCCGTGCACCGACGCAACGAGAGGAGCACCGTGCGCATCGAGTCATCCGTCACCGCGATCTCCTGGATTCCGTCCGAGGCCGTGGAGGGCCTGCCGAAGATCCCGTTCACGATGGGCGTCGCCCACTACGACGACCCGCCGCCGGACGTGATCGAGGACCTCGACGCGATGCGTGAAGCGGACGCGTTCCGCGAGGCCAACGAGCTCCGCGCGTTCATCGAGGTCGCGGACGACGGCTCGATCACCGACTCGGGCCACCTCGGCACGGGCCATCTCGGCGTCACGCGGCTGAAGGTCGGCCCGAAGGAGCTGAGCGTGGCCGCTGTCGCGCTCCCCACGATCCAGAGCGAGCCCGAGGTCGGAGACGGCTGGGTGCGCTTCAAGCAAACCGCGGGCGGACGGACGGGTGCGCCGGCTCCGCGCCGCGTGCGCGGCAAGCCGTTCTTCCGGATCAACTCGGCGATCGCCTGGACGACCCTGGCGCTGACGATCAGGGCCGACGGCTCGTCGGAGCACGAGCTCGCCGGAGCGAGCCCGTTCCCGCGGCACTGGGTCTACGACAAGGACGGCAAGCTCGTGCAGAAGTCGGGGACGATCGACTTCGAGCAGTGGTACCGCGAGTCGCACGGCGAGAACACTCCGTGGGGCGCCGAGGACTCCGAGGCGTTCGTCACCGACGTCGAGTCCGCCCTCGAGCGAGAGCTCTCGAAGACGATCATGCGCAGCGACGCGACGTCGAAGCCCAAGCAGCTCGCGGTCGACGAGACGCTCACCGAGCAGGGCGAGGCCGGCGACGGCATCTACCTCCTGCTCGACGGAATCCTCGCGGTCGAGGTCGACGGCGAGACGATCGCGGAAGTCGGCCCCGGCGCGGTTCTCGGAGCGCGGGCGCTCATCGAGGGCGGCCGCCGGACGGCGACGCTGCGCGCGGTCACGCCCGCGAAGGTCGTGAGCGCGAGCGCCGACGAGATCGAGCCGTCAGCGCTCGAGGAGCTGGCCGGAGCACATCGGCGCGAGGACGGCGAAGGCTAGGGACGAGCCGCGCGGATCGCGTCGAGCACATGGTCGACACGACCATCCCGCAGCGAGTCGGCGAGCCGCTTGTCGCCGCCGAGGCCCGCCCGCGCCGACAGGATCTCGTACAGCCGGTTGTCGCTCAGCCCGCGCTCGCGCGCCTCGCTCACGAGGCGCCGGACGATCGGGAGCGGGTGCCCCTCGTCGTCGAATTGCCAGAGCGGGTAGTAGTGCTCGCGGGCGCCTGTCGGCCTGAAGGCGATCACCTCGCCGTCGCGGCGCATCGCCTCGAGCTTGAACGGCTCGATCGCGAACCGGGACGCGAGCCACGAGGCGGAGAGCGTGTCGTCGGCGAGTCGCGTGGCCACGAGCGGGAGCCTACCCGGCGATGAGCGACGTTCGCGAGCTGCTCCGTCGCGAGGTCGACGCCGCCGAGTATGAAGCCGTTCGCGAGCTCTGGAAGCGGCATTCGCAGGCCGAGGACCGGCGCGACCTGCCCGGGCTCCTGTCCACGCTGACGGAGGACTGCGTCTACGAGATCGTCGGGACGGAGCATGTCTGGCACGGCCACGAGGGCGCGTCGCGCTTCTACACCGGCCTGCTCGGCGCGTTCCCGGACATCGACTTCCGGCTGACGGACATCGTGATCGGCCCGCAGGGCGTCTGTGAGGCGGCCGACGTCACCGGCACGCACGAGCAGGACTGGCTCGACTACGAGGCGTCCGGCGAGAAGGTCGAGTTCCGGGTCGTCATCTTCTTTCCCTGGGATCCGGTGCAGAAGCTGTTCGGCGGCGAGCGCGTGCACGTGTCGCTCGGCGAGTAAGCGGTCAGCCGCCCAGGATCGCGGCCAGCGTTGCCGCGTCGATGTTCCCGCCGGAGACGACGCACACGACCTTGCCGGTGCCGGCGGCGCCGGAGAGGGCGACCGCGAGCGGCGTCGCGCCCGCGCCCTCGGCGACGACGCGGGCCCGCCCGGCGAGCAACCGGACCGCGTCCTCGACCTCCTCGAGCTCGGCGACGAGCGAGCCGGCCAGGAGCTCGCGCGCCAGCTCGACACATCTCCGGGAAGACCTCCGGCGAGCCGATCCCGTCGACGAAGCTCGGCGTGTACTCGACCTTGACGGGTCGACCGGCTTCGAGCGAGGGCGGCGAGCGGAGCGGCCGTCGCCACCTCGGCCGCGAAGACCTTGCAGGACGGGCGCGACCGCGCGCAGCGCCGAGGCGATCCCGCACGAGAGCCCGCCTCCGCCGTAGGGCGCGACGACCGCGTCGACGTCGGGCAGGTCCTCGACGATCTCGAGCCCGATCGTGCCGTTCCCGGCCATGACCGCGTCGTCGCTGAAGGCGTGCACGTGGAGGCCGTCGAGACCCTCGAACGTGCGCGTGCGGAAGACCTCGTGCCACTCGTCGAACGTGACCGGGACATCTCTCCGCCCAGCCGCCGGATCGCCGCGATCTTGGTCTCCGGAGCCGTGTCCGGAAGGACGACCGTGCAGCGCACGCCGAGCTTGCGCGCCCACCAGGCGACGCCCTGCGCCATGTTGCCCGCGCTCGCGGTCCACACGCCGTGCTCGAGCTCCGTCCGGCGAGGCGAGCAGGAGCGCGTTCCCCGCGCCGCGCAGCTTGAAGGAGCCGATCGGCTGCAGGTTCTCGAGCTTGAGATAGATCTCCGCCGGGGCCTCGTCGAGCTCGAGGCGGACGAGCGGAGTGCGGACGATCGAGCCGGCCAGGCGCTCGCGGGCGGCCTCGATCTCGGTCAGCGCGATCACAGCTCGACCTCGGTGCCGGCTCCTTCTTCGAGCGCGCGCCGGTAGACGAGCCCGGCCGCGGCCGCATCCTCGACGGCGTGCCCCGTGGACTTGTAGACGGTGATCTGCTCGGGGGAGGAGCGTCCCTCGTGCGTGCCGGCGAGGATCTCGCCGAGCTCGACGGCGGCGCTCGGATCGAGCCCCTGGAGCTCGTGCGCCCCGGCGGGGTACGGCTCGAAGGCGACGCGCGACTCGACGGCGAGGAGCCCGCGGCTCATGACCTCCGGATCGAGCTCCGGGCCCGTCGCGGGACGCGCCGACCGAGGTCACGTGCATGCCCGGCGCGAGCCAGTCGGCCGGGAAGATCGGCTGACCCGCATCGGTGCAGGCGCAGACGACGTCCGCGCCGTCGACGGCCTCCTCGAACGAGGCAGACGCGGTTCCGCCGACCTCGGCGGCGAGCGCCCGGGCTTGGTCCGCGTTCCGGCTCGCGACGCGCACCTCGTCGAACGCTCGCACGCGGGTCACGGCGTCGACGTGCGAGCGCCCCTGCACTCCCGCGCCGAGAACGGCCAGCACTCGCGCGTCCGGGCGGGCGAGCGCACGCGTGGCGACCGCCGAAGCGGCCCCGGTCCGCACGGCGGTGATCTCGGTCCCGTCCATGAGCGCGAGCGGCTGTCCGGTCCTGTCGTCGAAGAGCGCGATCGTCGCCTGGTGGCTCGGCAGACCGACCTCGTGGTTCCCGGCGAACACCGAGACGAGCTTCGTCTCGAGGATCCCGTCCGCGTAGCCGGGCATCGCCGCGAGGAGGCCGCGCTCCGTCTGCGCCGCGATGCGGGGCGGAACGGAGGCGCGTCCGGCGCTGAGCTCGACGAACACGCGCTCGAGCGCGTCGAGCAGCTGCTCGAGATCGAGCAGGCGGCGGACCTCGGCGCGCGAGAGGACGAGCACGGTCAGGGCAGCAGGCCGAGCGCCTGGAGTCCGTCGATCGGCTCCTGCGCGCTGCAGCTTCCGAAGCTGACGAAGAGCTCGCGCGACTCGGCGATCTCGTCGGCGCCGGCGGTCCGCTCGCGCCAGCGGAACGACTCCGGCGAGACGGCGAACGACCCGGGGTCCTCGTCCGCGAGCGCCTCCTCCTCGTCGCCGAAGACGGCCGCCGCGAGCACGTTCAGAAAGCCGTGCTCGTTGCCGTGGCGGAGCGGCTGGTGGAGGCCGGCCGTCGCCTTGAACGGGACCTCGAGCCGGCGGCACGCCTGTACGAACTCGGCGAGCGCCGGCACGCTCGGCAGGACGGAGCCGCCGCAGCGAACCTTCGCCCGCAGGCCGAGCTCACCGAGCTGGAGGATCCGGAACGAGACGTCGTCGCGAAGCGGCAGCTCGCAGTAGACCTCCGGTGCGGCGTCGAAGAGCACCTCGGGGTCGAGCCCGGCCGCCTCGACGGCCTCGATCCGCGGGTCGGCGGGAGGGAGCTGACCGGTGTCGAGCACGACCGAGAGCCGCAGCGGCTCGTCACCGAGCTCGGCGAGCTTCGAGGCCGGGCAGACGAAGCGATTCACGATCCAGCCCGTTTCGCCCGCGCGCACGCGGCGGTGCTCGGCGAGCCCTTCGTCGAGCGGCAGCTCCTCGGGCGGAAAGGTCGGAGCGTGGTCGATCAGCCCGCCGAAGAGAGCGCGCCGCGCATCTGTCAGCGTCTCGGTCAGCCCGCGGTGATGTAGTCGGTCAGGTACCGGATCTCGAAGCTCTGCTGTTTCGACTTGAACTTGACGACGTCGCCGATGGAGACGATTCCGACCACGTCGGCGCCCTCGACGACGGGGACGTGGCGGATGCGCCGGTCGGTCATCAGCGCCATGCACTCGTCGATCGACGTCTCGGGGCTGACGACGATCAGCGGCGAGGACATGATCTCGC
This sequence comes from uncultured Actinomycetes bacterium, assembly GCA_963742635.1. Taxonomy (GTDB): domain Bacteria; phylum Actinomycetota; class Thermoleophilia; order Gaiellales; family Gaiellaceae; genus VAXT01. Next base: position 300,687 of record CAVUMW010000001.1, on the reverse strand, counting down.
CGACGGTCACCTCGTCGCCGGTCGGCCCGTCGCGCGCCACGCGGCGCAGGTAGTCCCGTTCGGACACGATGCCCGCGATCGCGCCGTCCTGCTTCACGAGCAGCGAGCCGACGTTCGCGTCGACCATCCGTTTCACGGCGTCGAGGACGGGAGCGTCAGCATCGATCTCGAGCACGTCACGGCCCTTGTCGCCGAGGATCTCCGATACGCGGTTCACATCGCCTCCTTCCGGTGGACGAGAACGACACCCTCAGCTTACGAGACAATGGGTAGCGTGGCGGCCGAAATGCTCAACGGAAAATGCGACTGCGGGGCGGTCCACTACCAGGTGGCCGACGAGTTCCTGTACGCGTCCAACTGCCACTGCTCGCACTGCCGCGCCGCTACCGGGTCGGCGTTCAAGCCGTTCGCCGGGATCGAGCTCGAGAAGCTCGAGCTGGTGACCGGCGCCGATGCCCTGCTCGTCAACGGGGACGAGATGCTGAACGACACGCGCTGCGCGACGTGCGGCTCGCTGCTCTACTCGGTCGTGCGCGACGGCGAGTTCGTCCACGTCGCGATGGGCTCTCTCGTCGACGAGCCGAGCATGCGGCCGACGAAGCACATCTTCGTCGGCTCGAAGGCGCCGTGGTTCGAGATCACCGACGACCTGCCCCAGTTCGAGGAGCACGCGACGGCCTAGCCCGCCGATGAGTTCCCGGCGCGGCGGCGGTCTGATCAGCGACTAGTCACCCGAGCGAGAGGAGTGCGACGTGAGCGAGTCGCTGAACAGCGTCGGCGCGATCACCCTGTTCGTCGAGGACCCGCAGCGGTCGAAGGCGTTCTACGAGAAGGTCTTCGAGGTGCCCGTGATCTTCGAGGACGAGAACTCGGCGGTGTTCCAGTTCGAGAACACGATCGTCAACCTGCTCGCGACGCCCGCGGCGCACGAGCTGATCGCGCCCGCGACTGTCGGCGGGCCCGACGCGGGCGCGCGCGTCCAGTACACGATCTGGGTCGAGGACGCGAACGCGGTCGTCGCGGAGCTGGCGAACCGCGGCGTCGAGCTGCTCAATGGCCCGATCGACCGGGAGTGGGGGATGCGCACGGCCGCGTTCGCGGATCCGGACGGCCACGTCTGGGAGGTCGCGCAGAACCTCTCCGAGGGCTAGCTCAGGCGACAGCCGTGAGCTGGGCGGCGATCGCCAGCCAGCGGCCTCGCTGGTAGCGCCAGACATCGGTGTAGCGCGTGGAGGCCGGGTTGCCGCCGCGCGCGTAGTGGGTGACGCCGTGGACGAGCGCCACCTCGCCGAGCGGCCGGACGTCGACCTCGTCGTAGGACACCTCCGTCACGCCCGGCCCGGCCGCGACCCGCTCCAGGAACTCCGCCTTGCCGATGCGCCTCCCCCCGTCGGCCATTGAGCACGTGAAGTCGGCGCTCAGGTGCTCGTCGTACCAGGCGACGTCGGACTCGACGAAGGCCCGGATGTAGTGCGCGTTCAGACGGTGCAGCTCGGAGACGGCTTCCGCCTCTTCGGCCCGCGCCTCAGCGACCGCCGCATCCGCTGTCTCGACCACGACCAGAGCTTGCCGGACCGAAGCGCGAACGACTCGCCGGATTCGGACATGTGAGCGTGTGTCCGAATCCGGCTGGTTTCGCAGCGCCGCCCACGCTATATCTGCTCCGTGGACCGGGTCTCAGCCGTGGTCACGACCGGCATCTACTGCCGCCCCGGTTGCGGAGCGCAGCCGCTCGCGCAGAACGTCAACACGTTCCCGCTCGCGGCCTCGGCCGAAGCCGCCGGCTTTCGGGCCTGCATGCGCTGCCGCCCGTACCGCTGGCCTCAATCCGTCTCCTGGACGGCTCCGGAGCTCGTCTGCCGCGCCGTACGCCTGGTCATGGACGGCGCCCTCGATTACGCGAGCGAGACCGACCTCGGCGCGCGCCTCGGTGTCTCGGCCCGCCACCTGCGCAGGCTCTTCAAGGAGCAGCTGGGCGTGACGCCGGACGGGCTGGCGCGCTCGGCCAGGGTCCACTTCGCGCGTCGGCTCCTCGACGACACCGACCTGACCGTGACCCAGATCGCGCTAGCGGCCGGCTTCGGCAGCCTGCGCCAGTTCAATCGTGCCTGCCAGGAGGTCTTCCGCGAGTCGCCCCGCGAGCTGCGAGCGCGCCGCCGCAAGGCGGATCGTCTCGTTGCGGACGGCGGGCTTGCTCCTGCGCCTCGCGTACCGCGGCCCGCTCGACTGGCCGGACCTGGTCGCGTACTTCTCCGCCCGCGCCATTCCCGGCGTCGAGGCCGTCGAAGGCGACACCTACCGGCGAACGATCGTCGTCCGCGGCCGGCCCGGCGTGCTCGAGCTCGGACCCGGCGGCGACGACCACCTCCTCCTGCGCGCGCACCTGCCGAACTGGGACGAGCTCGTCCACGTCGTGCAGCGCGCCCGCCGGATCGGCAGCCTCGACTTCGATCTCTCGGAGCCGGCCGTCCAGCTCGCGGGCGACCCGACCATCGGTCCCTTGCTCAACGCGCGACCGGGCCTCAGGCCGCCGGGCACGTGGGACCCGTTCGAGACCGGCGTGCGCGCGATCATCGGCCAGCAGGTCACGCTGGCGGGCGCGAACACGATCGCCGGGAGGCTCGTCGCGCGACTCGGCACGAGCGTGCCGGGGCTCGAGCCGCTGGGGCTCACGCACACCTTCCCGTCCGCTGCCGTGCTCGCTCGCGGCAACCTCGACGGGCTCGGACTGACACCGGCGCGGGCGAGGGCGGTCCGCCTGTTCGCGCGCGCGGTCGTCGAAGACGCCGTCGTGCTCGACGGCAGCGTCGGCCTCGACCGGCTCGTCTCCTCGATCACGGCGCTCGACGGTCTCGGGCCGTGGACGGCGAACTACCTCGCCCTGCGACTGGGCGAACCGGACGCGTGTCCGACAAGCGATCTGGCGCTTCGACGCGCCCTCCCCCGCAGGGCTCCTACGGCCGCGGCGCTCGGCGACCTGGCCGAACGCTGGCGGCCGTGGCGGGCCCTGGCGGCGACCCATCTCTGGATCGCCGACGGCCTGCGAGAGCCCGTGCACAGCACAGCGCAGGGCGCGGCGTAGCGGCTCGGGCCGGAGCGCTACTGCCGCTCCGGCCCGATGCCGATCGACTAGTGGAACGTGGGCGTGGCCAGGAACGCGACGAGCTTCCCGGTCGAGTCGCGACCCTGACCGGTGATCCGGCCGAAGTCGTCGATGTCGTTCGCGGTCGTCACGTTGGTCACGTCTCCGGCGACGACGAGGTCGTTCAGGTTCGCCGGCACGCCGTTCTGCCAGAGGACTCCGTGGCAGTTGCCGTCGGCATCGCACGACTGGCCGACGACCTGTCCCCACTCGTTGATGCCCGTCGCCTGGCTCGTGACGTCGCCCGGCAGCGCAGCGAGGGGACGCAGGCCGCCGCTCTCGGTCCAGATGAACGCACGCGGATCGAGATCGGCGCCGCTCGCCGCGGATGCGTTCGCGAAGCCGACCACGACGCCCTGCTCGTTGACCGCCATCGGCGTGTTCCAGGCCGACCCGCCGAAGTCGCCGATGTTCCGCGGAGGCCCGCCGTGATCCCACACGACCATGTGGATCGCGCTGAACCGGCCGGCCGCCTGGTCGCAGATGCCGGAGATCCCGACGACGCGTCCGAAGTCGTTCAACGCGGTCGCGGAGGAGACCGTGTCCCCGGGCAGAGGCCGGAGTTGGCGCATCGCGTTGCCGGGCCCCCAGACGACCGCCCGGAACTGGAAGACCTGCGGCGATTCGCACGTCGGGTCGTGCACGGTGTTCTCTGCCCAGCCCACGGTCTGGCCGAGGTTGTTCGTGCCGGTCGCGAAGCCGTGCGTTCCGCCCAGCGTCGGCAGCGGCGTCATGACGCCGTTCTGCCACCGAAAGCCGAGGCAGCGCGTGCCGCGTCCGGTCGCGGTCGGGAAGAAGAACCCGCAGCTCCACTTCTCGTTGTACGGGTCGGGCTCGTTCGTCTGAGCGATCCCGCTCACGATCCCGCGGATGTTCTTCACCGGCCAGAGCACCGCGCTGTTCGCACCGCCGAGCGTGTCGAGGTCGGTGAGCGCGCCGTTCCGCCACAGCGTTGCGTGCCGCTGCTGGTTGCCCGGCAGGTTGGAGCGGCCCGCGGCCCAGCCACGGTCGTTGACGCTGAACCCGACGCTCGACGTCCCGCCGAGCGAGTCGAGGTTGTCGAGTCGATAGCTGGCAAAGGCGGCGCGGTCCGGCCGTGCGCTCGCAGTGGTCGCGGCGACCGCGACGACGACGAGCGCGACGACGATCACCGCCCTGGCCGTCAGCTTCTTCATGACGATCTCCTTTCGGACGAGGTGCAGCCACGGTGCCGAGCGTGGCCCGCCCGTGCTCGCCGTTTCCGGACAGGACACGCGGCTGGCACGATGACTCGATGCACCGGATCGGCCTGCTCGTCCCGAGCTCGAACTCGACGATGGAGACGGAGCTCCCCGCGCTACTGCGCGCCCGCGAGCGCGTGCGGCCGGAGGACACGTTCTCCTTCCACAGCGCACGCCTCCGGATGGCCGACGTCACGCCCGAGGGCCTGCGCACGATGAACGAGCAGACCGAACGCGCGACGGCGGAGCTCGCGGACCTGCGGCCGGACGTCGTCGCCACCGCGTGCCTGGTCGCGATCATGGCGCAGGGACCGGGGAGCCACCGCACGGCGGAGGCGGAGATCGAGTCGATTCTCGAGCAGGAGCATGTCCGGGCGCCCGTCGTCTCGTCCGCGGGCGCGCTCGTCGACGCGCTCCATGCGCTCGGTGCGCGCAGGATCGGGATCGTCGCGCCCTATCTCGAGGAGCTCACGCACCTCGTCGTCGCGTACATCGAGGACGCGGGCATCGAGGTCGGAGACGCGATCAGCCTCGAGGTCCCCGACAACCGAGCCGTCGCCGCGCTCGATCCGCACGACCTCGAACAGCACTGGCAGCGGCTCGACCTGAGCGGCTGCGACGCCCTCGTCCTCTCGGCCTGCGTGCAGATGCGCTCGCTCGAGGTCCTCGAGGAGGTGGAGCGCCGCAGCGGGCTCCCCACGGTGACCGCCGCGACGGCCACGACGTGGGCGATCCTGGGTGCGCTCGGCCTCGAACCGGTCGCTCCGGGCGCCGGAGCGCTCCTTCGTGCTGCACCCGAACGCGTTCTGTAGACGGCTCCTCGCCCGACCGCAGATCGGGCGCAAACCGTTTCAGCACCCACAAGGTGCCCGCGCCCGCGCCCGACGGCGTGACGCATCCGGGTCATCTTGCTCCGCACCCTCGTTTCGCGCCGCTCTCGAGCAGTGACTACTCTCGCGTAAACCCTGGAGGTTGAGATGGACTACGTGAACCTGGGCAACACGGGACTGCGCGTCTCGCGCGTGTGTCTCGGGATGATGAGCTTCGGCAAGCACGAGAGCCGGGAGTGGGCGCTCGACGAAGCGGCCGCCGAGCCGATCGTGAAGAGCGCGGTCGAGGGCGGGGTCATCTTCTTCGACACGGCCGACGTCTACAACGGCGGCCAGAGCGAGGTCGTGACCGGGCGCCTGCTGCGCAAGCTCTTCGGGATGCGCGAGGAGTACGTCGTCGCGACGAAGGTCAACGGGCGGACGATGCCCGGCGAGAACGGCCGCGGCCTCTCCCGCAAGCACATCCTCGCGTCGATCGACGGCTCGCTGGAACGCCTCGGGCTCGACTACGTCGACCTCTACCAGATCCACCGCTGGGACGACTCGACGCCGATCGAGGAGACGATGGAGGCGCTCCACGACGTCGTGAAGGCCGGCAAGGCCAGGTACATCGGCGCGAGCAGCATGCGTGCGTGGCAGTTCGCGAAGGCGCAGCGCGTGGCGAGGACGCGCTTCGTCTCGATGCAGAACCACTACAACCTGATCTACCGCGAGGAGGAGCGGGAGATGATCCCGCAGTGCCTCGACCAGGGGATCGGCATCGTCCCCTGGAGCCCGCTGGCGCGCGGGCTGCTGGCGCGAAGCGCCGCCTCAACGGAAGAGCATGCGACGACGAGGGGCAGGACCGACCCGTTCCGCGACTCGCTCTACCGGCCGGAGCTCGACGTTCCGGTCATCGAGCGCCTCGGCGAGGTGGCCGGGGAAGCCGGCGTCCCGCCCGCGCAGATGGCGCTTTCGTGGCTCCTGCACAAGCCGGGCGTGACGGCGCCGATCGTCGGCGCGACGAAGCTCGAGCACCTGGAGGACGCACTGGCCGCCGAGGAGCTGTCGCTGACCGAGGACCAGATCGCGCGGCTCGAGGAGCCGTACGTCCCGCACCCGGTCTCGGGGATCGACTTCTGAGCCGGCGATCGGGCTCTACACTTCGAGCGTGAAGCAGATCTGGACCGGGCGCATGGCCCAGGCCGCCGGGAAGTACAGCGAGCATGCCCCGATGGCCACCGTCTGCTGCAACGCGTGCCGGACGTGCGTCACGACGAACGCGCTGGCTCTGTTGACGGCCGCTGGAGCGGCTGTCGGAGTCTTCTTCGCACGCGCCGTCCGGGGTTTCCCCGCAAGGGCTCGGTAGCGTTTCCGGAGCGCGGGCGCCCATACTCGCGCCGGTTGCGGAAAGTCGGACAAGAGCGGATACTCGCCCTGATGGAAGGGGAGCACTGAGACACAGGATCTGGCTCACAGCGGGGGTCCTGCTCGCTCTGGGCGGGCTCCTCGTTTCGGCAACGGCCCTCGGCGGAGAACGCGACGCACTCGTCGCGCGCGATGGTCAAGGTCGCGTTCAACAAGAAGCTGAAGAAGAAGATCGTCGTGGACGGCAGCGGGCGCACCCTGTACATGTTCACGGCGGACACGGGTGGGAAGCCGGCGTGCGCCGTGTCCGATCCGAGGTGTCCCAAGGTCTGGCCGGCGCTCACGACGACCGGCAAGCCGATCGCCGGGAAGGGCATCACCGCGAGCAAGCTTCGCGTCGTACGCGGGGCCGGGGGAAGCCGTCAGGTCAGCTACAACCGCCACCCGCTCTACTACTTCCACGGCGGATACGGCGCCGGCACGGGCGACAAGAAGCCGGGCGACGCGCGCGGGCAGGGCTTCTTCTCCGCGTGGTTCGTGCTCACGCCCAAGGGAACGCCGATCAAATAGGCGCAGGACCAGACAGCTGCTTTCCGAGAGCCGAGTGTTCGGCGAGTAGCTCCTCCGCTCGCTGACGAACGTCGGGCTTCATGTCCGTCATCATGAATCGAACATGAAGCCGCGCATCTTCCTCGGGTCGTCGGGCAAGCAGGCCGAACTCCTCGAGGCGATCACGCGCGGGCTCGAGGACCTCGCCGACGTCGAGCCCTGGACGACCACGTTCAACCCGGGGCGGTCCACCCTCGACCGGCTCGTCGAGCTCTCCCAGGAGGTCGATTTCGCCGCCTTCGTGTTCGCCCAGGACGACTGGACGACGACGGATGCGTCCCAGCCCGGACAGGCGTCGCCCCGCGACAACGTGGTGTTCGAGGCCGGGCTGTTCGGCGGCGCGCTCGGCATCCGGCGCACGTTCATCCTCCACGCGGACGGTTCGAAGCTCCCGAGCGATCTGCTCGGGCTGACCTCCGTCCGTTACGACCCAACTCCCAGTCCGGAGGAGGTTCGCGCGATCAACGAGAAGCTCCGCAAGGCGATCGAGACCGAGGGACGCCGGGGCCTGGTCGAGGGCCTGTGGTGGCAGCTCTCGCTGACCATGCGCAGCGAGAGCGAACCGTCGGCGGTGAGCCTCCTGAGCATCTCGCGGGACCGCGACGGTGGCCTGAACGTGACCGGGCGGGCCTGGCAGGAGGACGGCATGCTCTCGGCCCGCTACTGGAGCGAGGCCGCGAAGGAGCGCAAGGATCCGGCCAGCATCTTCTACTTCTGGAAGGGCGAGCGGCCCCGGCACCCGAACGCTCCGCAGCTCGAAGGCACCGGGGAGATCAGGGTGGAGAGCGCCGACCGCGCGAGCGGGTACTGGACGACACGGTCGGATCGCGACCCCGGGCTGAATGCCCGAACCGCCGGCGTCTACCTCCGGGCCGACCCCTCGGACCTCCAGGTGCTGGACGAGGGGAGCGAGGAGGAGCGGGCGCAGCTCATCGGGCAGCGCCTCGCCGAGTGGAAGTCGGCCGCGAACGCATTCTGAGCCGTACTTTCCGCACCCCGGTGTCGGGCATCGATCTCCAGGCGCGGTACGGGTTCAACCGCCGCGGTACGCGACGATCGTTGTGTTGTTGGCGGTCGAGCCGGTGCGGTTGAGCCAGGTGCCGTTCACCGTCTTCGCTCCCGCGGTCGTCTCGATGCGGTAGACGCTCGTCGCCGATTCGCCGAAGGTGCTGCTGGAGAAGTCGTGGATCTCGACGTTCGGCGCCCCCGGCGTGCTCGTCGTGACCCGATCCAGGCCGCTCCAGCCGAGGACGAGATCCCTCGCGTTCGTCGTGGTCACGCTGCCGGTCCAGGCGGCGACTCCACGCTGGGTGGTCGTGGCGGTACGGTCGACGGCGTTGGTCGACGCGATGCCCGTGAAAGAGGCCGCGGCGATCAGGCCGTGCGTCACCGAGCCGGAGAAGGTGGCCGTGATCACCGTCCCCGCTGCGAGCCCGGACGGAGCCGCTGCGGAGGCGATCCCGCCGTGGTAGCGCGACGTGTCCTTGACCTGTGCGTCGACCGTCCACGTCAGGCCGCCGCCGCTCACCGAGGCGAGCGTGCGGTTCGAGTGGTTCCAGTCGACGAACAGGAACACGCGGGTTCCCGCGACGGCGGCGGCGCTCGTCGTGAGCGTCATGGTCGTCGAGTTCACGTTCTCGTTCTTCGTGCCCAGGCTCGTGTCGAGGCCCATCGGCAGCACGCCGGTCCCACTGAGCGCGACCGTGTGCGGGCTACCGGGGGCGTCGTCGACGACGGAGATGCTCGCGCTGCGGCTGCCGCTCGCACTCGGCGTGAAGGTGGCCGAGATCGTGCAGCTGGCCCCGGCTGCGAGCGTGCTCGGGCTCAGCGGGCAAGTGTTCGTCTGCGCGTAGTCGCCTGCGTTCGCGCCGGTGAGGCCGATCGAGCTGATCGTCAGCGGGCCGGTGCCGGAGTTGGTCAGCGTCACGTTCTGGGCGGGGCTCGTCGTTCCGACGATCTGGTTGCCGAAAGCGAGGCTGGTCGGCGAGAAGCTGACCGCCGGAGCCGGCGCCACGCCGGTCCCGCTCAGCGCGACCGCCTGCGGGCTGCCGGGTGCGTTGTCGGCGACGCTGACGCTGGCCGTACGCGAGCCGGCGCGCGGTCGGCGTGAAGGTGGCCGAGATCGTGCAGATGGCGCCGGGGGCGAGCGTGCCCGGGCTGAGCGGGCAATCGCTGAGCTGGACGAAGTCGCCGGCGTTGGCGCCGGTGAGCCCGATGCTGGAGATGACGCAGCGGGGCGCTGCCGGTGTTCTGCAAGGTCGAGCTCTGCGCGGCGCTCGACGTGCCGATCAGCTGGTTGCCGAAGTTGAGGCTGCCCGGGGTGAGCGTGACCGCGGGCACGGTGCCGGTCCCGCTGAGCGCGACCGTCTGCGGGCTGCCGGGCGCGTCGTCGACGAGCGAGACGCCGGCGCTACGGCTGCCGGCGGCGGTCGGCGCGAACGTGACCGAGATCGTGCAACTGGCGCCGACTCCGAGCGTGCTCGGGCTGAGCGGGCACGTGTTCGTCTGCGCGAAGTCGCCCGCATTCGTGCCCGTCACTCCGATCGAGTCGATCGTGAGCGCGGCGCTGCCGGAGTTGGTCAGAGTGACGTCCTGGGAAGCGCTCGTCGTGCCCACCGGCTGCTGGCCGAAGCCGAGGCTGGTCGGCGACAGGCTGACCGCGGGCGCCGCCGACACGCCGGTGCCGCTCAGCGCGACCGTGTGCGGGCCGCCGGGAGCATCATCCGCGACGCTGACGCTTGCCGTGCGGCTCCCACCCGCGCTCGGCGTGAAGGTGATCGAGATCGTGCAGCTGGCGCCCGCAGCGAGAGTGCTCGGGCCGAGCGGGCACGTGTTCGTCTGCGCATAGTCGGCCGAGTTCGTCCCGGTGAGGCCGATCGAGCTGATCGTCAGCGGAGCGGAGCCCGTGTTCGTCAGGGTCGCATCCTGCGCCGGGCTCGTCGCGCCGATGAGCTGGTTCCCGAAGGCGACGCTCGAGGGCGTGAGGCCGACGGCTGGTGCGGTACCGGTCCCGCTGAGCGCGACCGTCTGCGGGCTGCCCGGCGCGTCGTCCGCGACGGAGATGGCGGCGCTGCGAGCGCCACTCGCGCTCGGGGCAAAGGTGGCCGAGATCGTGCAGCTGGCGCCGACCGCGAGCGTGCTCGGGCTGAGCGGGCACGTGTTCGTCTGCGCGTAGTCGCCTGCGTTCGCACCCGTGACGCCGATCGAGCTGATCGTGAGCGCCGCAGTCCCCGAATTCGTCAGCGTCACGTCCTGAGCAGAGCTTGTCGTGCCGACGAGCTGATTGCCGAAACCGAGGCTCGTCGGCGAGAAGCTCACGGCCGGCGCCGCCGCTACGCCGGTTCCGGAGAGTGCGACCGCGTGCGGAGCTCCCGGCGCGTTGTCGCTGATCGTCACGCTGGCCGTGCGCGAGCCGGCCGCGGTGGGGCTGAAGGTGACCGAGATCGTGCAGCTCGCCCCGACCGCCAGCGTGCTCGGGCTGAGCGGGCAGTCGCTGAGCTGGGCGAAGTCGCCGGCGTTGGCGCCGGTGAGCCCGATGCTGGAGATGACGAGCGGGGCGTTGCCGGTGTTCTGCAAGGTCGAGCTCTGGGCGGCGCTGGACGTGCCCACGAGCTGCGTGCCGAAGCCGAGGCTCGTCGGGGTGAGCGTGACCGCAGGCCTCGTGCCCGTGCCGGTCAGTCCGACGGTGTGCGGAGCTCCAGGCGCGTTGTCGCTGATGCTGACGCTGGCCGTGCGCGATCCGGCCGCGGTCGGGCTGAAGTTGACCGAGATCGTGCAGTTGGCCCCGACTCCGAGCGTGGCCGGGCTGATCGGGCAGGTGTTCGTCTGCGCGTAGTCGCCGGAGTTCGTGCCCGTGAGGCCGATCGAGCTGATCGTCAGCGCGGCCGTTCCCGTGTTGGTCAGGGTCACGTTCTGGGAGGCGCTCGACGTTCCGACCGGCTGCTGACCGAAGGCGAGGCTCGTCGGCGACAACGAGACCGCGGGCGCAGCCGCCACGCCGGTGCCGCTGAGCGCGACCGTCTGCGGGCTGCCCGGAGCGTCGTCGGCGACGCTGAGATTCGCCGCACGAGCGCCGGCCGCGGTCGGGGTGAAGGTGACCGAGATCGTGCAGTTGGCGCCGGCGGCGAGCGTGCTCGGACTGACCGGGCAGGTGTTGGTCTGCGCGAAGTCGCCGGCGTTCGCGCCGGTGACGCCGATCGAGCTGATCGTCATCGCAGCAGCAGCCGGTGTTGGTCAAGGTCACGCGTCTGCGGCGGGCTCGTGGTTCCGACGTTCCGGGAGCCGAAGCCGAGGCTCGACGGGCTCAGCGACGCGCTCGGCGCCTGGCTCGGCGCGCTGAACCGGTCGAGGATGTTCGAGGTGACTCTCCGGCCGATGGTGCTCGCGACGTTGTGGTCGCAGCTGCAGAAGCCGGTGTTGAAGCCGTTGTCGACCGCGAAGGACCACTGGATCGTTCCCGCGGAGAAGACCGTCGCGCCGCTCGGCGCGGTGTAGAGCGTGGCGTCGGACCACGCGTTCACGCCGTTGTCCGATGCGGGCACGAACGAGTGCCCGACCTGCTGGACACCCGGCGGGTCGTACTGCGACGTACGAGGAGAGCGAGGCCGCGTTCACCGCGCGCTCGTCGAACTCGTAGCCGATCATGCCGGCGAGCGCGTTCTGGCCCGCACCGCCCGTGATGACGTTCGTCTGGCCGTTGCCCGACGTACGTCGACCAGCCCGGTCCCCGCGTAGATCCAGCTGTTCGCGTCGTACACGAGGTACGGGCGCGACGTCGCGACGCCGTTCTGCAGCACGCCGAGAATCGCGTTCTCGGGCTGCGGACGGCGTCAGATACCGGTACTCGACCGTGCCGTCGTTCAGGGCTCCCTTGTTGGTGTGGATGCGGCGCAGCGGCGCACCCGAGCCGTTCGCGGACCAGGTGATCTTCGGAAGTAGATGTTGTTGGCGCTGAAGAACGCGCAGGTTGGTGCCCCCGGCGATGCCGGTCTGCAGGGCCGAGCGCATCCCGTCGGAGTAGTACTCGTCGTGGCCCGTGTTGACGCATGACGCGGTGCCCGAGCAGGAGATTCGGATTGGACTGGAGCTCGATGTCGGTCACGTAGGTCATGTCGTAACCGTGGGACTCCATCCACTTGACCATCGGGAAGTCCCAGACGAAGAAGTTGCCGGCGCCGTCGATCTCGCCCTGGACCATGTACGGGCGGTCGAACGAGACCGTGTACGCGCGGCTGCCGTTCACATTGGCCAGCGTGACGTCGTTGAACCGCCCGTAGAGGTTGATCCCGAGGTTGTTGTTCCCGGATCCGCCCCAGAAGTTGTAGGCCTGCCAGGTGTTCGTGTCGAGCGAATAGAGGACCGGCGCGGTGCTCGAGTCGTCGCGGACGACGAACGTCATGTAGTTCTGGAGCTGCGTGCCGTCGAGCCGCGTGAGCTTCACGAGGTAGACGCCTTGCGTCCAGGTGGTCGGCACCGCGAGGGTGTAGCTCGGCGTCCAGTTGCATTCGATCAACCCGTAGTTCGGGTCGGTCGAGGAGGTCACCGTCGGGCACCCAGCCTGCCTGAAGCCGCTGAGCGGCCCGACGTGCCTCATCAGGCGGCCGCCGCACGAAGGCGCGCAGGAGGTGCCGTCCGGGTTCGTACCGGTCGGGTACCACCCCATCCGGTAGATGTCCATGTTGTATTGCGCGTTGGTCGAGATCGAGACCATGAAGTTGATCGAGCCGCCCTTGTTCACGCTCGTCAGCGACGCGTAGCCCTCGATCTCGTGGGCCTCGGACTTGTTGTAGTCCGTGAACTGCCAGCTCGTCGTGCCCGCTTGCTGGTTCTCGACGACGATCGGATTCGGGTCCGCCGACGACGGAGCCGACGTCGTCGCGACCACGAGCGCGCACGCGACGACGGGCACCAAGCGCAGGTGGCGCCTGAGAACCGATGCTCCGTGAGCTCGGGCCGCCGGCATGTTCACTTCCATCGAAAGTCTCACCCGGCGCTCATGCACCTGTCTACTGGCCGCACGGCTAGGTTCGGAGCATGCGCCGTAGCCGAAGTGGCGCCAGGGCCGCTCGTGCCGGTGCGTCGTCCGCGAGTCCTCGGGTTACGACTCGCCGCCGCCAAGCGAAAGCTGCGTCAGAGATTCTGCGCCGTGTGACGCGGTTCGTCGCGCCCACTCCAAGCGAGTCGGCCGCGTAACCTGCAGGGATAGGATCGGTCGGTTCTTGACAACGACAAGGTCGATCCCGAGGTGCTTCAGTGACGACGTCGGGACGCCAGACGCCGACTCGGCGGCGAGGCAAGACTTGCTCGAAAGCTACGCCCGGCTCGCGATCCGGGTCGGGATCAACCTGGAGCCGGGCCGCGAGGTGGCGATTCGCGCGATGATCGACCATGCCCCGCTCGTCCGCGCCCTGGTCAGAGCAGGCTACGAGGCCGGTGCACGAGGGGTCGAGGTGGACGTACGAGGACCCGGAAGTCCTGCGGAGCCAGATCGAGCTCGCGCCGGACGAGGCTGTCGGGACGGCTCCCCGCTGGAGGTTCGAGCGGTTGGACGACGTCAGGGAGCAGCGTCGGGCGCAGGTGGCCGTGATCGGTTTCCCGCCGGACATGTTCGGCGGGCTCGACCCGACTCGCGTGGCGCGATCCTTCCCCGCGCCCGCGGCGCTCCGCGGGGCGATCCGCAAGCTGCAGGATTCGAAAGCACGCCCTTGGATCCTCATCGCCTGCGCGACGCCCTCCTGGGCCAAGCAGGTGTACGGCGAGCCTGACCTGGAGCGACTTTGGCAGGCGCTCGCGCACGTCTGCCGACTCGACGAGCCAGATCCCATCGCAGCCTGGCAGACGCACATCGACAACCTGGAAGCTTGCGCTGCACTATTGAACGAGCGCAGGTTCGACGCCGTCCGGTTCCGGGGGCCGGGAACCGACCTGACCCTCGGACTGCTGCCGCAATCGCGCTGGTACGGCGCCGCCTCGAAGACCAACCTCGGCCGGCGCTACGTCCCAAATCTCCCGGCGGAAGAGGTGTACACGTCCCCCGACCGGCGACGCGCGGACGGCGTCGTCCGCACCACCCGGCCGGTCGAACTGAACAACGGCATGATCGTGCGCGACCTCGAACTCGTGTTTCGCGAGGGCGCGATCGTCCGGGCCACCGCGGCCCACGGCGAGGCCGACGTCCGCGCCGAGCTCGATGCGTACGAGGGGGCGCGGCACCTCGGCGAGATAGCGCTCGTCGACAACCGGTCGCGGGTCGGCGAGCTCGATACCCTCTTTTACAACCGCCTTCTGGACGAGAACGCCGCCTGCCACATCGCCTGCGGCGCCTCCATCCTCGGGGCCTTCGAGGACCTGCCGGAGGGTCTCTCGGACGACGAACTACGGGACATGGGCGTGAACCGCGCCGACGTCCACACGGACCTCATGATCGGCAGCGACGAGGTAGAGGTCGACGGCCTCCACGCCGGAGGCGACGCTGTGCCACTCCTCAGGGAAGGTAATTGGCAACTGGCGTGACCACGCCGGAGGAAGTCGGGCCGATCGTCCGAGGACACAAGACGTGTTTGTGGCGTAGCCAGTTCGGCGAGGAGAGACGGGTGCTGGCGTCAAAGACAGCCGCCGCCCTCGTCGATTCTGGAAGCAGCGAGCCGGCACGGGCAGCGGCGCGGACGAAGGCTGACAGCTTCCTTCACATCCAGGAGAGTGCGCTGCTGCTCAACGTCACTCCCGCGAGCAGCTTGCTCGACGATCCGGGGGTCTGAGCCATGTCCGAAACAGCGTCTAGCGGGATAAACCCGACGGTCGTAGGCTCGGCTCGGGGTCGCGGTCGTGAGAAGCGCCATGGGCGTTCGGCTCGACGCCCGGCCCTTCGGCCCACGGGTTTGACCCGTTCGCGTCATAGCGGGTCTTCGACTCTCGCTCTACCGTCCGTCTTCTGATGCGGACTCTCCCGACCGTGCCGCGGCTTCGGCCTTCGCCTGCGATGGCAGTGGCGCTTGTCGCCCTGTTCGTCGCGACGCCGATCGCGACTTGTAGAGGGCCGCGCCCGGTTCGGTTTGAGTCGAGGCCGTGAAGGCCGACGACCACCGACCGCCGGGCGACGCCCTCCGCCGGAAGGCGCTGGGGACGAGGCTGCGCGCCCTGCGGAGGGCGAGGAAGCGCGTCCTCGACGCGTCCCCCGGCGTCGACGTCGCCGACCTTGACTCCGCGATCGCCCGCCTCGAGCGGATGCTCGCGGACGCGGGCGGATCCGCTACCCCACCTGCGCGTCGATGACTTCCTCTACTGGGCGTCCCGGTCTCTGTTCACGCCAGGGCAGAACTTGAACCGACGCCCCGCCTCAGACGTGGCAGGGCTGGCCGAGCACGAGCAGGCCGAGCTCCCGATCTGAGGCCGCCGAGATGTTTGGGCCACTAGTGGGCCAGAGATCGCGCTCTCTCCGATCGACCGAGAGGGCGGATCGCTGATGGCTACTGCGATGGAGCGTACCGGGATCGAACCGGTGACCTCCGGCTTGCAAAGCCGGCGCTCTCCCAGCTGAGCTAACGCCCCGAAATCTTATGGTTGAGCCAAAAGTGGCTCCTACCGATTTACCAATCACAGACTACCCTCCTTCTCCGTCGTCGGTCTCCTTCGGCTGCTCTAGCCCTACCGCGCGCAAACGCCAGGCGCACAGCCAACCCGCGGCTGACTTCCCCGGTACGTTCGGTGTAGGCTCGCCCCCTGCGGCACGCTCCGTGCCGAACGAACTCAACATCTTCGAGGTGAGTTCGGAGACGCCCACCGACCAGTGGGCACACGGCAGCGCTGCGGCCAAGGCATGGGCCACCGGATCGCTGAGGGCCGAGGACGGGCTCGACCTCTCGGCGGAGTTCGACACTCAGTTCTCGGCCAAGTTCAGCGCGGACGCCCTCAAGGGGCTCGCCAGCCTGAGCGGCGACCTGACCGGTGCCGCGCACGCGGGCGTCAGGCTGCAGGCGGGCATGCCGCTCGACCTCTTCGAGGTGGCCGGGATCGTCGCCCGGCTCCGCCTCGAAGCGTCGGCGAGTGTCCGCGCGAGCGTCACCGCGGCGATGGGGGTCGGCGAGATGCGCGCGCTGGTCACCGGGGCGCTGCCGGCAGAGTCCCGGCCGTACGTGGACATCGTGCTCGACGAGGTTCGAGTCGGGGCAACGGTCTGGGCCCGCGCCTCGTTCGCGGCGATGGCGATCTCAGAGCTCGTCGCCGCCATCGACCTCTTCCCGAAGGACGGCTCGCCGCCCGGCGTCACGGCGTACTTCCACTACGGGTTCGGCTGGGGCTATGGCGCCGGGTGGGGCGTGATCACGAACGTCGGCTTCGACCTGAAGGGGATGCTGCGACGCATGTCGGACCAGGCCGAGCTCGACCTGAAGGCCGCCCTGGAGGACTTTCGGAAAGAGAAGAACCTCGCACCCAACAGTGACCTCGCCCTCGCCACGGAGCTCGCCGAGGTCCTCCTCCCACTCACGCTCGACGCTGTGGTCTCGTGGTGCGACCAGCAGCTCCACGCCGGCGACGCTGAGCAGCTTCCAGCGCTCGGCGACTCGCTTGCGGAGGCGGTCCGCTCGCTGCTCGCCGACGCGATCCTTCCCAGGCTCCTGAGCTTCGCCGGCGAGAAGGTGATCGAGAACGTCGCCCACGTGCCCGCTGAAGCGGCGAACGAGATCTGGGGCGAGCTGGCGGCGGCGAGCGTCTACCTCGCGGGGGCCACGGACGATCCTGCCGAGGCGATCGGGGCTGCGGCGCTGGTGCTCAGCCGGATCGCCGATCTCCTGCCCAAGGACGTTGGCGTCCCGCTCGGCAGCGCGGTCCGTTGCGCGGCCGCGATCGTCGCGCTCGCGAGCGACTCCGACGACCCCAGCCTGCGGGCCGTGCTCATGGCGAAGGTAGGCGCGAGCGGGGACCCGACCAAGGTGCTCGCAGGTCTCGTGCTCGGCGAAGAGCTGGCAGAGCTACTGGAGGAGCAGCACCTGATCCCGGCCTGGCTCTCGGAGCTTTCCCACTCCCTGGCGGTGGTGGTCGCCACGCTCGCCTCGGACGACTCGGGCGCGGGGCTGACGACCGACGAGGCGGTCGACCTCATTCATTCCCTCCTCACCGGGCTCAACGACATGATGACCGACGAGAAGCTGTGGGATCGACTGGCAGAAGCCACCGGCTTCCCGGCGCTGGTCCAGTCGATGAAGGCGCAGACCCGTGTCCTCATCGAGCTGTGCGAGAGCCTGAAGGACGGGAACGAGATCGACGGGCACGCCACGCGCGAGGCCGTCTCGGTCGCGATCATCATGCTGATCGGGCAGCCGCTCGCGCAGGTCATCTCGACCGTGGCCGAGCGGGGGCTCGGGGAGGTGCCGCCCGCGCTCAGGGCGCTGGCCGACGAGGTCGACCAGTCGAGCTCGCCGACCTCGATCGACGCCGGCTGGGAAGACCTCGCGAAGCAGGTCGTCGGAAGCTCGGTCGGCTTCCCGGTGGCCCAGCTACTTCGTCACGCCGCAGGCACCGCCGCCCAGTGGCGCGACACCCGCCTCCCGGCCGAGCTGAAGATGCTGAGGAGCTTCCTCGAGCTCGACCTCGCCGACGAGTTCGCCGCCGGCAGCCCGAAGGCCGCCGTCCACGAGTTCAAGAAGGAGCTGCTGCCGATCCTCGGCCAGCACGTGATCGACGTGGTCCTGACGAGCCACGAGTTCATCCTGCGCGACAGCGTGAACCTGTTCCGGGACATGGTGACCGGGACGGTGCAGGAAATCCTGCGGTCGCTCGAGCTCTCGGCGATCATCTCGTTCCGGCTCGTCGAGGAGGCCGTCGAGCTCGCCGAGCGCGGCGTGAGCGAGCTCCAGCGGCGCGAGAACGAGCTCGAGCAGGAGGCGGAGCGCCACACGGCGGAGTTCTTCACGGCGCTGTCGGACGTGACCCGGCACATCCGGGGGCTCGACGCGTACGTCGGGGCGGAGCTCACCGACTGGATGGTCGGGCAGTGCATGGGGCCCGCCGCCGCCTCGATCCCCGACTGGGCTCGCGACGCGCTCCGCTCGATCGTGACCGCCGCAGTGAATATCTCGTCCGGGGGCGTGCTCTCCGCGCTCGGCACGGCGCTCGGCTCCATCGCCGGCCTGATCGACGCGAGCGCCGAGGCGCTCCGGCTCACCGCCTCGAGCCCCGAGGGGGGCCAGGTCGGGATCGAGCCGCTGCTGAAGGCGTTCGCAGCGGGCGATCACCTGCCCGCCGTCGAGATCCCGATCGGCTTCGACATTCCGAACCCGGTCATGCCGTTCGTCCTCCCGAGCATCCACATCGAGCTCGCGCGCGTCCCGATCCCTGCACGGGCGCTGTCCTCGATCGTGATGACGATCATCTTCGGGAGCACCGGCCTCGCGCCGCTGATCGAGACGCTCAACGCCACCGCGACGAGCCTGCGGGTGACGAAGGCACGCGCTCGCGACGGTGCACGAGGCGATCGCGGGGAGCTCCGCGCAGGAGATGCGCAGAACCTGCAGGCGGCGCGGCCCGGCGAGCAGCTCGCCGTCGAGGTGATCGACCCTCTTCCCGCCGCGGTCGCCGAGTCCTCGGGCACGATCGCCTTCCGCATCGAAGGAGCGAACCGCTCCTTCGTCGATCCCGCCGGCGCCGGGCTTCCCCAGGAGGCGATCAGCCGCGTGCAGGTCATGGTCAACGGCCAGGTGGTCTCCGTCGACGACGTCGCACTGGCAGGAGACCGACGCCGGCCTCGAGGGCCGCCTCGACTACGGCGAGACCGACGCCGTCGGCCGGCTGATGCTCCGCCCGGGCCCCGTGGCGGTCGTCGTGGTCGTCGCCGACGGCTACGGCGTGCTGTCCGCGCAGCAGGCGTGGCACTTCGTGGTCGAGAGCCCGGAGTTGATCCCGCTCGAGCTCGTGGTGGTGCCCGTCTGGTTCCCGATCGCCGCGGGCGTGATCGCGCCGGTCCCGGAGCTCGAGCAGCACGTTGAAGTCGTCGGCACTCCGCACCGCAGGCTCGAGGCCGGCGACCTGTCCGGTCCCGAAGTCCACGCTCGAGCGACGTGCCCGCAGGAAGGACGTGCCCCCCGACCGCTGGGTGCGCGCCCGGCCGGGCGTGCGCGTCGACGAGCACGTGGAGCCTGACCTTCCGACCGGCTACCTGCACCTGGAGCGGCTCAGCGACGAGGCCGCGGCGTGGTGCGCCCTCGACGGCCGGTTCGGGCTCGTCGAGTGGGCGGCGCCGCGAATCCACGCCTGGCCGACCGAGCTCGATGGGCCGGTGCAGGTGCTGCGGGCGGGCGGTGGCGTGATCGCGATCGCCACGGACGCGGAGGCCCGCTGCTTCGACGCCGGATCCGGCGAGCCTCTCTGGAGCGAGTCGCTTCGACAGGGGCGCCTGCAGCTGCTCGGCGCCACGCGCGACGTCATGGTCGCCGGCGACGAGCGAGTGCGTGATCGTGAGCGCTCCGGAGCGCGGCGAGCTCTGGTCGGTCCAGACGGTCGGGCGGCCCGGTCGCTGCACGAGTGAGCTGCGACCAGCTCGTCGTCTCCGAGCCGGGCCAGGCGAGCGTCCTCGCGCTCGCAAGCGGCGAGGAGCAGTGGCGGGGCAAAGACCTCGGGCGAGCTCGTCGTCGCCGGCGACCATCTCCTCATTCCCGGTGGCAGCCGCACATCGCTCGTCTATTCACTGCGCGACTCGGTCGCGAAGAAGGTCAGGACCAGCACCACCCTCGCCCGCCCAGCCCCGTCCTGGCGTCAGGTCGGTCGACGGGACGCTCGTCGCCACCGTGACCGGCGGGGGTGACGTCGTCTTCCTCGACCTGGCCGACGCGGTCGAGGCCGACCGCGCGGCACCCGTCCCTCACCCGGTGGAGAGAGCGTGGCTCGCCGGCCCGTTCCTGATCACGACCCCGCCGTTTTCGGTGTCGAACCTCTGGGGAGGCGTCGCGACACCGATCCCACTGGCCGTGGATGCGGCGACCGGCGCCCTCGTGTCCGGCCCCGCACAGGCGCTCGTCCGCGCCGCCGACCGAAGCGCCTGGCTGGAGTTCTCATGACCCTCGGTGAGCTGTGATGGGTAACGCCTGGTCCACCGCGATCGACACGATCCGCGGCGCGCTGGAAACCGACACGAAACGCACCGCGCTCGAACAGCCCGGAACGATCGCCCAGCTTCCCGCCGCGCTGCGCGCCGAGCAGAAGCCGTGGCCCTCGCTCGTGGCCCCCGGGAAGCTCAATCTGGGTTTTTTCGTCCTCCTGGCGGCGAAGGCTCACTTCCTCATGCTCCCGAAGCGAATCGTCGAGTTCATGCTGCACAGCAGCAAGGTGCGCATCTCGGAGGCCGACCCGGGCCCCGGAGCCGCGGGTGAGACGATCCCGTGGACGGATCCCGACAGGAACCTGCTCTGGGTGGAGATGCGGATTCCGGGGGCGAGCGGTGGGCTGGTCTGGGCCGGTCACAACCTCGGCCGCCAGGTCCCGGCGCGCATCACAGGGGACTACCTGCTCGTCGCCAGGATCTATCACGAGATGACGCACGCCTTGCTGGACCTGAGGGATGACGCCGGGGCCGATATCCAGAAGCTCTGCGACTACGGCGCGGGCGCGTACAACCGCGCGGTTGGCGTGAGAGGCACGCGGTTCGACGGGGAGGCCGCGTTCACAGAGGCCGCGGCCTACTACGTGGACGACAAGATCAACCGGTGGTGCGAGGCGCTCGCCTCGCTGAGCTATCTCCTGTTCCAATCGCAGGCGGACCCCGCTTGGCATGAGGGCATCGTGTCCGATTGGCTTCGTGGCGAGGTGGCAAACGTCGTCAAGGACTACGACGCCTACGTGCCGGCCTATGGAACGGTCTTCGTCGACGGAGCGCCCGAGGACATCAACGAGCCGTGGCTCTTGGACGATCTTCGCAAGGAGATCAACGAGAAGGTCCTTGACGGGTGCCCGCTGACCAAGCCATTCGACCAGACCCGGCTCGCAGGCGTGCGCGACGTGCTGTTGCGCAAGTAGGGAAGACCTAGCGAGCCGCGGCTACCGGCTCGAGGCTCTGCTCGAGCTCGATGCACAGCTCCACTGCGAGTTCGACGAACGCCTCGGCGGCCGGCAGCCGGTACCGATCGCGATGCCAGGCCAGCGCGATCACACGCGGCGGCACCCTCGGGCCGAGCTGGACGACCGACACCCGCTCGTCGTTCGGGTCGACCGCGAGCTCCGGAATCAGCGCGAAGCCGGCGCCGGCGGCGACCATGCCGTGGACGATGTTGTTCTCGTCCAGGTGGTAGACGTAGTTCGGCTCGAGCCCGCGCGACCTGAAATGAGCGTGGATCTGCTCGAGGCTCGCGCACAGCCGCGGCGCGATCAGCGGCAGGCCGGCGACCTCACGCAAGCGCGGGAGGATCGCTTCCGAGCCGCGAGCGGCGAATCGTGCGGGACGAGGAGGACCCACGGGTCGCGCATCAGCTCGACCATCTCGAACGGCCCTTCCTGCAGGGGAGGCATCGCGAACGTGAGGTCGAGCTCGCCGCGCTCGACCGCGTTCAGGAGAAGTGGGTCCGAGGCCGACTCTTCGAGCTGAACCTCGACGCCTGGCCACGCGGCGCGAACCGACCGAGGAGAGTGGGCAGGATCCGTGCCCCGGCGCTCTGGAACGTGCCGACGCGAAGCCTCCCCGCGCCCCCGTCGACGATCGCAGCGAGATCGGCCTCAGCGGCCTTGAGCCGCGCGATGATCGCCTCGGCGTGCCGCAGGACGAGCCGGCCGGCATCCGTCAGGGACACGGCGCGCGGGCCTCCCGGCCGCTCGATGAGCTTCGCGCCGACCAGCCGTTCGAGGGTCGCGATCTGCTGCGAGATCGCCGACTGCGTGTAGCCGAGACGTGTCGCGGCGCCGCGGAAGCTGCCCTCTTCGGCGACGGCCTTGAGAGCGGCCAGATGGCGCAATTCGATTCCGAGCCATCGATCGAGTTCCATGATCAACATGAACGATACCTGGAGTTGTGCTTATCAAGCTCCGCAGGCACTCTGTGGTCATGGGAGCCTTCTTCATCGTGGTCTTCGTGCTCGCCGTCGGTCCACTCGCACTCCTCTACGGCGCCGATTCCCGGCGCTGGGACGAGCGCGGCTCGTGGCCCGGCGCGGGGCGCAAGAGCTGAGCGACTGAACAGCCCGGCCACGCCCGGCCGGAACCGCTCAGAATCTCCGGCGCGGCGCGGAAGCCGCCGACCCCGGCGGCCGCAGAGCGACGACCGTCGCAGTGTGGTCTCGCCGGTCGAGCGCTCGGAGGAGGGCGGCGACGCAGTCGGCGTCGAATTGACCGCCCGCACCTCGCTCGAGCTCGGCCCGCGCATCGTCCTCGGAAAGCGAGCTGCGGTACGGCCGGTCCTCGCTCATCGCCCGGTATGCGTCGCAAACCGCCACGATCCTCGCGCCGAGCGGGATCGCCCGTCCGGCGAGCCCGTCCGGGTAGCCGGTGCCGTCCCAGCGCTCGTGGTGGTGTCGCACGATGGGGAGGATCGCCTGCAGCGACTGGATCGGCCGGAGGATGTGCTCGCCGACCTCCGGGTGCGTCTTCATGATCGCCCACTCGCTCTTGGTCAGCGGCCCCGGCTTGTTGAGGATCGACTCCGGCACCCGCACCTTCCCGATGTCGTGGAGGACGGCGCCGAGCTCCACGTTGCGAACCGCGTCGAGCTCGAGCTGGAGCTCGGTCGCAACGGCGACCGCGAGCCGGACGACCTCTTCGGTGTGGCGGCCGGTGCTCGCGTCCTTGGCTTCGAGCGCGTTGGAGAGCGAGGCCAGAGTCTCGCCGTAGAGGCGCTGAGCGCGCTCCTCGTGCTCGAAGCAGGCGATGAGGGCGCCCACCTGTGTGGCCGCGACCTCGGCCAGGTGCCGCTCCAGACCGGAAAAGACGCGGGGCCTCGTGTCGTAGACCTCGATCAGGCCCCAGCCGCGTCCCTCGACCACGATCGGAACGAGCAGGACCGCCTGCATCTCCATCTCGCGGAGCACGAAGAGCTCGGCCGCATCGGCGCCGGGATCGTCCGCGGAGATCGAGCAGACTTCGCCCGTCGCGAGGACAGAGGCGGTGGTCGGGTAGTCGGTGAGGTAGTAGCTGAGCCCCCGCGCCACCTGCCTGTTGGTGCAGGCGTAGTCGGCGACCTCGCGCAGGAGGCCGTCCTCGACCTGGGAGACGAGACACGCCTCGCCGTTCAGCATCAGCGTCAGCTCTCGGCTCGCGATGCGGAGCATCCGCTGAGAGACCTGCTCTGCAGCGATCGCGCGCGAGAACGCGACGAGCCGGGACAGAGGCTCGGATGCGCCGGCGAGCGCGACATGGAGACCGACCACATCGGCCCTTCCCTGCGACTCGGCGCTCATGCCGCCACCTCGATGCCGGTGCCGGTGCGCTTCGCCGCGTACATGGCCTCGTCCGCGACCGGCAGCAGCTCGTCGGCGCTCCGTCCGGCGCTGTTCGTCGCGATGCCGAAGCTCGCGGTCAACGACCGGAGCAGCGGATCGATGTTCCCCTCCAGCGCGGCGCGGACGCGGCCGATCAGATCGCGCGCTTCCTGTTCGCCGGCATCGCCGAGCAGCAGCGCGAACTCGTCGCCGCCGACCCGGAAGGCACGTCCATCGCCGGGCACGAGCTCCTCCAGCAGCGAGCTGAAGCGGGCGAGCACGCGGTCGCCGACCGCATGCCCGTGACCGTCGTTGACTTCCTTGAAGTTGTCGAGGTCGAGGAAGACGAGCGCGAGCGGATGTGGGCCGAGGGACTCGCTTGCGGCCAGTCGATGCAGGAGAGCGCGCCGGTTCAGCAGGCGCGTGAGCGGATCGTGGTCGGCGAGAAACTTCGTCTCCGCGAGCTGCGTGGCGACTGCGAGCGCCTCCATCGCATGGTTGGCGAACACCCGGAGCGCCTGCAGGACATCCTCGTTGGGCAGCAGCCGGTTGCGCGGCTCGTCGGCCCAGAGCACGCCGCGGACCTCTTCGTCGGCCCCGTAGAGGGGCACGACGAGCCAATGGTGGTTCCAGGCGAGGGGCCCTTTCCCGTTCAGGACGGACTCGTAGACGACCTGCTCTCTGCCGACCCGGCGCTCGGCCTCCTCGTGCGGAACGAGGTAGCAGCCCGCGATCTCGAACTCGGAGTCGAAGAGCCGTGTGATCCGGGGCAGCTCGAGACCGCCCGTCACCGTGCCACCCTCGGGCCAGCCGGCGGAGGCCGCCGATCGCAGCCGCCCGCCCTCGGGCTCGGTGAGCTGGATCAGGACCTTGTCGAAGTCGAGCGCCTCGCGGACCGCCTCGCACACGGACGTCAGCATCGCCTCGGTCGACATCGTCTGCGGTAGCTGCGAAGAGACATGGAGCAGCTGCTCGAGACCGCTCTGATGGCGTTGAAGCCGCTCTCGCTCCTGCGCCGTCTCGAGCGCGAGCGCCGCGTGTGAAGCCAGCGCGACCGCGAGGGCGAGTTGCTCGTCGTCGGGTCGCAGGCCGCTGACCGGATCGCCGAATGACATGACGCCGACGATCTGTCCGTCGAAGCGCTGGAGTGGCACGAAGAGCTCGTCGTTCGGGTGCCAGCCGAGCGGGCCCTCGATGAGCGGCTCCCCGGCCGGGACGAAGCGGGCGCCATCGTCCCGCGCCCAGTCGAAGGCATCGTTCGGAATGAAGTAGGCGCCCTCCTGGAGGAACCTCGGGTGCAGCAGGCGGTGCCAGCTCTCCCAGCCGTAGACGGAGCCCAGCAGTGCTTCGCGAACGGCGTCGCTCCCGTGGACGGTTTCGACGTAGAAGTCGTCCCATTCGGGCCGGTAGACGTTGAGGACGACGGTCTGGTAGCCGAGGGCCTCGGAGACGGCGCGGGCGATCGTCTTCAGCACCGAGCCGACGTCGGCGCCGCTACGGACGGCGCGGGTGACCTCGAGCAGCCCCTGGAGCGACGAAGCGAACGTGTGCGTGGCGGCATCCGCGCCCGTTGCGCGTAGCTCTGCCCGCTGCGAGTGCGTGTTCGTCATGAGCCGCAGGTCCCGACGACCGTCTCCACACAATCGCCCACCTTGCTTCGCGAGGCATCACCCGATCGGGTAACACTCGTTCAGGGCACGGCTCGGGTCGCGGGCACGCCTCGGAGCCGCTGAGGGTCTGATGCGGCTCCGAGTCGTCGGGTGAGGAGAAACAGCCTTACGCGGCTCGTTCGAGGCGCTCTTCGAGCCTTGCGCGCTTGATGATCGCGTCGCGGTCGCCGAAACGGCCCCGCACCTTCGCCTCTCGGTACTCGTCCCAGAGGCGCGCGATCTCGTTTTCGAGCTCGGCGTGCTCGCCCGCCACGATCTCGTCGTGGCCCTCGGCGAGGACGTGCAGAAGCTCGGCGCGCCGCTCGGTGGCGCGCTCGATCTCGAGTCTGATGTCATCCAGGGTTCTCATACGATTCTTTACAACGACGAGCTAGTGCTCACTAATCCCGGGTGCCGAGGAAGAAGAGCACGATCACGACCACTCCGACGATCCCCGCGATGACCGCCAGCGCGTTGAGGGCGAAATCCACTAGTGCCCCGTCCAGTAATGCCGCCGAGCTCCTGGGTCGCGAGCACCAAGCCAGAGGCCGCACTCCGACGAGCCAAGGTCCATAGACCTTGGTGAGGAGGAGGGTGGACTGTGGCGCCGCGTGATCGCGGGCCAGGAGCCGGCATGTATTGCTGGATGGGGCACTAGCCGTACCCGAGCTCGGCGATCCGGTCCTCGTCGATCCCGAAGTAGTGCGCGACCTCGTGGAGGACGGTGATCCGGATCTGGCGTTCGAGCTCGTCCGGATCGGGGAACCCGAGCAGGAGCGGTCTGCGATAGACGACGACCTTCGCCGGCAGCCCGCCCGAGGGCGTCACGGACCCACGCGGATACCCGATGAAGCTGCCCAGGATCATCGGGCTCTCCGGGCTTTCCTCCTCGACCACGACGGCGACGTTCTCGAGCCCCTCGGCGATGTCGTCGGGCAGCGAGTCGAGCGCGGCGCGAACGTGCTCTTCGAATTCCTCGTCGGTCATCAGTACCGCGGTTGCAGCGGCGGCCGGACCATGAGCAAGCGCACGGTCAACACGCCGAAGACGAAGCCGCCGATGTGCGCGAAGAACGCCACGCCTCCGCCGGCCTGCGGCTGGACGATCGAGAACCCGCCCTCCCAGAGCTGGAAGCCGAACCAGAAGCCGAGGAACAGGAACGCGGGGACCTCGAGCAGCAGGAAGAAGACGAGGGTCAGCACGCGCGCCCTCGGGAGGAGCACGAGGTAGGCGCCGAGCACACCGGAGACGGCGCCGCTCGCGCCGAGGGTCGGAACCGCAGCGGCGATGTTCGTCCCGACGGCGAGCGTGACGACGGTCTGGGCCGCGATCGCGGTCAGGCCGGCGAGCAGGTAGAAGACGAGGAAGCGGGCTCGCCCCATCGCGTCCTCGACGTTGTTGCCGAAGATCCAGAGGAAGAGCATGTTCCCGATGATGTGCAGCCAGCTGCCGTGCATGAACATTGACGTGAACGCGGTCACCGGCCAGCTGTGACCCACGGCTGCGCCCGGCGGGCAGGACGAGTTGACCTCGCACGGCTGGTACGCGTACTCGACGACCGAGCGGTCGAGATGCGGTAGCTGGTAGAAGATCCAGACCGCGAAGTTGATCGCGATCAGCGCGACCGTGACGACCGGGAACGACCGCGTCGGGACGTTGTCCTTGAGCGGGAACAACCTCTAGGGAACGATCAGCGCCAGCAACGCCTTCTGGGCGTGCAACCGGTTCTCGGCCTGGTCCCAGACGGCCGAGTGCGGCCCGTACAGGACGTCCTCGGTGATCTCCTCGCCGTAGTGCGCCGGAAGGCAGTGGAGCACGATCGCGTCGGGGCTCGCGTGCGACAGCAACTCGTCGTCGATCTGGTAGCCGGCGAGGTCCTTGCGCCGTCGGTCGGACTCCTTCTCCTGGCCCATGCTCGTCCAGACGTCCGTGTAGAGGACGTCCGCCTCGCGGGCCGCCTCCCTGGCATCGCGGACGAGCTCGACCGTTCCGCCCATCTGCACGGCCGCGCGGCGCGCGGCGGTGACCGCGTTCTCGTCCGGCTCGTAGCCCTTCGGTGTGGCGGCGACGAACCGCATTCCGAAGCGGGTGGCGCCGACCATCAGCGAGACGCAGACGTTGTTTCCGTCGCCGAGATAGGCGAGCCGCGCGCCGGAGAGCCGGCCGAGCTTCTCGCGGATCGTCATCAGGTCGGCGAGTGCCTGGCATGGATGGGCGTAGTCGGTCAGCCCGTTGATCACCGGGATGTCGGCGTGCTCGGCGAGCTGCTCCACGTCTTCCTGCGCGAAGGTCCGGATCATGATCGCGTCCAGGTAGCGCTCGAGGACGTTTGCCGTGTCCTTGATCGTCTCGCCGCGTCCGAGCTGGAGATCGTTCGCGGAGAGGTAGAGCCCGTAGCCGCCGAGCTCGACGATGCCGACCTCGAACGAGACCCGGGTGCGCGTCGACGGCTTCTGGAAGATCATCCCGAGCGTCCGGCCCGGGAGGAGCTCGTGTGGCTCGCGCTGCTTGCGGAGCTCCTTGAGCTCGTCTGCGAGGTCGAGCGCGGTCTTCAGCTCCTCGGAGTTCCAGGTGCCGATCCGGATGAAGTCCCGTCCCTTGAGGTGTTGTGCGACCTCGACCATGCGAGGCGGCGAATGCTACGCGGTCTCGTAGCCCGCCTCTGCGAGGAGCACGCGCAGGCGCTGGAGGCCCGCGAACATGCGGCTCTTGATCGTCCCCAGCGGCTGGTCGAGGCGTTCGGCGAGCTCGGACTGGGTGAGGCCCGCGTAGTAGGCGAGCTCGATCGGCTCGCGCTGCTCGGCCGGCAGACGGCGCAGGGCGTCCTGGACGATCTCGCGGCGGGAGCGCGACACGACCGCTTCGTCGGCGCCCGGGTCCGAGCCCTGCGGCTCGTCGACGACGGGCGACGTACGCCTTGTCTGCTCGCGACGAACGAGGTCGACGGCCCGGCGGTGGACGAACGTCAGCAGCCACGTGCTCGCCTTGGCGCGCTCGGGCCGGTACGAGCCGGCGCCGCGCCAGATCTGGAGGAACGCCTCCTGGACGGCGTCTTCGGCCAGCGTCGCGTCCTGGAGGATCTTGTACGCGAGGCCGTAGGCGACCTTGCCGAAGCGGTCGTAGAGCTCGCCGAGCGCGTCCTCGTCGGCGCGGGCGACGGCTTCGACCAGTTGCTCGTCCGAGCGCTGCGGGGTCGCGCGGCTCATCGGCTGCCCGTCCCAGGGGGCGCGGAGCCCCACCACGGAGATGGCGAGCGGGCTCTGAGCGGCGGCGGACACGTCAGGTCGCTTCCGCCCTGAAGAGGATTGGCAGCGTGGGCGAGGTGGCTCCCTTCGCCTGCTCGAGCGTGACCGCGACCGTCGCGCTCTTCGGGACACGCTGTGTGAGGGAGACCGGCCTGCAGCCGCTTCCGCCGCGGAAGAGGCCGGCCGGCACGGGCGACTTCCCGCTGATCACCCAGGCTTCGTAGGTCTTTGCGCTGGGCGCGTCGGCCAATCCGCAGACGAGGAGCGCGGCCTGGCCGTTCCGAGCGACGATCAGCGACCCGTCGGCGCCGGTCAGCGGTTTGGCGGTCGCGTGCTCGGCGAGGAGCCGGTCGACGACCGACCTGGCGCTCCGCTCACGATCGAGCGAGTTCGAGAGCGAGTTGGCCCAGAGGCCGAGGCCGATCGCCAGCACGGCGGCTGCGGCCGCGACAGCCGCGGCGGCGCCGAGCGCCCAGTTCCGTCGCGGCAGCTTGATCACTGCTGCCCGCGGTTCCGCCCGCGCGCCTTCGATGATGCGGTCGCGCAGCTCCTCCGGAGGGACAGGCCCCTCGGCCGCGTACGCGAGGGCCGCGACCGGCTCTCGGAGCATGGCGAGCTGCTCGGTGCACTCCGCGCAGTCGGCGAGGTGCCGCTCGAAACGCTCGCGCTCGTCGTCGTCCAGCGCGTCGAGCGCGTAGGCGGCGAGAAGATCGTGTGGGTCGTTGCTCATCTGGGCTTCGTCTTATTCGCCCTGGGCGCCGATCCGGTTCGGCTAGAAATAGTACGGCAGGAGATTCTGGGCGCCCAACGCGTACCAGAGGCCGAACGCGAGGCTGGCCACGCCGAGTGCCGGTGCGAGGCGGCCGATCGAACGCCGGCCGAGCGTGAGCCCGAAGCCGGTCGTCAACAGCGTCATCGAGACCGCCGTGAACGCGGCGAGGATCCCGAGCGCGGCGATCGCGAGCGCCGTCCCGTCGATCGTGCTGACGAGGAGGATGCCGACACCTGCGCTGCCTCCGATTCCGTGCAGGAGGCCGATTGCGAACGCCCCGAGCGGCGTCCTGCTCCGGGCGTGCTCGTGCGGCGGGGTCGAGTGCGAGTGCAGGTGGGCGTGCGACCGGTCGCCGTGGTCGTGCGCGTGCGCGTGGAAGGCGCCGCGGCGCCAGCGGACGAGCAGCCAGACGGCGAGCCCGGCGATGAGAAATCCGATTCCCGTCTCCGCAACCCGCTGCACGGTCTCCGGGAGGTATGCGCGGTAGAGGACGATCGGCACGCCGAGCGCGAACAGCGTCAGCGCGTGCCCGGCGCCCCAGGCGAGCCCGAGCGTGGCTGCGTCGCGGGCGCGCCGCTCGGTCGAGGCGAGCAGCGTCGTCACCGCGGCGAGATGGTCGGGATCGGTGGCGTGGCGGAGACCGAGCAGGATCGCGACCGCGATCACGAGCAGGAGTGTCGTGCCGTCCGAGAACGAAGCGAGGAAGTGGTCGAGTCCGAACATGTCAGCTCACTTTCGGGATGGCCCGCACGGTCATGGCCGCGCCGGCGATGACGATAACGAGCGCGCTGATCGCCGGGAGCAGGCCGATCACGCGGCCCTGGAGCTCGAACCGGCGGAACGTGCGCTTGGCGAGGATCGCGGCGAGCCCGATCCCCGTGATCGAGAGCGCGAGCCCGGCGCTGAACGCGACGATCAGCCCGAGCCCGAGTGCGATCCGGTGCAGCGAGATGGCCGCGAGGAGGACGACGAGCGCGGACGGGCAGGGGAGCAGCCCGCCCGAGATGCCGACCGCGGTCAGCGAGCGCCACCCGAGCTCCCCGTGGTCGTGGTGGTGATGGTGATGCCCGTGGCCGTGCGCGCGGCGGTGCCGTAGTCGTCCCAGTAACACCGACGCGCCGACGCCGATGACGAGGAGCCCGGAGACGAGCCCGATCCACGGGTAGAGCTGCTCCGGGACGATGAACTGCGAGAGCGCGAGCGTCACGAGGCCGAGCGTGAAGACGCCGATCGTGTGCGTCGCCGTGACGATCAAACCGAGCGCGGCCGCGTGGCGAGGCTTGCCGCGCTGCCCGACGAGGTATGCGGTGACGATCGCCTTTCCGTGACCGGGCGAGAGAGCGTGTGCCGAGCCCCAGAAGAACGCGAGCGCGAGCGAGACGAGGATCACGCCGACGCCGAGATGGTCGCGGGCGATCAGGCTCGCGAACCCGCCGTCGCCGGTCGCCCGCACCGCGGCGCGGGCGGACAGCTGCGCGCGCGACTCGAGCCTGGGCCCGGTTCCCGGCGCGTCGCCGGGACTGACGGTTGCCGTCGCGGTCGTGACCTCGAGCGGGCTGCTCAGCAGATCCTTCGGGTACGCGGCGAGCTCGTGGCTGACGCTCGTCGACGGGACCGAGGACGACGAGGCGCTCGCACCGTCGCGGGTTGTGAGCACGACCTCCTTCCAGCCGATCCGGTTCGCGAAGTTCGTGTCCCGGAACTCGAGCCGCCCCGAGCTCGCCGGGGCGGCGTAGACGGCCTCGAAGCGGAGCGTGCGGAGCCCCGCCGCTCCGGGTGGGAAGGCGAGCGCATGATCGAGCGGCGTGAACGTGACCCTGCGGCCGTCGAGCCGCAGGTCGAGCCCGCGGCCGATCCGCGTCGCGAGATCCCGCTCGTACACGCGCTCGTCCGTGATCTTCTGCCGCTCCTGGAAGGCCGGGATCTCGGCCATGTCCAGGACGTACTTGACGTAGACGCGGTCGCCGGAGAGCTCGATCCCGCTGAAGCGGTTGACCGTGAAGTTCCCGAGCGGATGCGCGTTCGCGGCCGCAGGTGCGGCGAGCGCCGCGACGAGCCCGACCAGGAGCGCGAGGCGCTTCACGAGGCGTACCTCTGCGCGAGCGGGCTCCAGAGGAGTGAGAAGTGCGGGTTCAGGCGCACCGCCTTCACGAACCACGAGCGCGACTCGTGCCCGAGACAGCGCTCGATCATCCCGCGGTGGAAGTACTTGAGCGCGTCGTGCGTGCCGAGCCGGAGCGCCCGCCGCGAGTACGGGAGCGCCTCCGCGCAGCGGCCGTTCCGTTCCAGCGCCCAGGCGAGGACGTCGTCGCCGTCGATGCTCGGACGCGCGCGTCGCGCCTGCCGCGCGGCTGCGAGCGCGCGCCCGAGCCTGACGCCGTGATCGGCGTCGAACTGTGCGATCTCGAGGTCGGTGCGCACGCCGTTCGCGACGAGCAGCCGCTGGATCACGTCGACGAGCGCGTACTGCTGCTCGGCGGCGTGGGAGTCGACCGTGACGCGCATACAGGTCGCCGAGCGTCGCCACGGTCTGCGGAAGCGGCAGCGCCTCGGCGGCCCGCCGGGCCAGCGAGAGGGCGGCTCGATGGCGGCCCTTGGCCTCCTGGACGAGCGCGAGCGGCTCCAGCGCGTAGACGTAGCCGGGGAAGATCGCGAGCGCCGCGCGGTAGTGCGACTCGGCTTCTCGCGCCCGGCCGCGAGACCAGGCGAGCTTGCCGAGCTGCGTCTCGACCCAGGCCGTCGGCTCGGGCTGGCCGCCTGCCGCGTCGAGCGCGAGCGTCATCGCCTGCTTCGCCGCATCCGGCCGGCCGAGCAGCTCCCGCGCGTACGAGACCCGCGAGTAGGACGAGAGGTCGGGCCGCAGCGAGCTCATGTGGTCGAAGGCCCGGAACGCCTCGTCGTAGCGGCCGAGCTCGACGAGCGCGTCGCCGAGGACGCCGTAGTTGCGGGCCGTGTAGGGCGCGAGCCGCACCGCTTCGCGGCCGAGCACGAACGCCTTGTCGAATCGGTGCCGGGCGAGCGCGAGCGATCCGAGAGCGCTCGCCGTGGTCGAATCCTGCGGCGCCAGCTTGCGGGCGCGGTCGAGTGCCTGCTCGGACTTCGTGTAGTAGGCCGGATTGCCCGTCTCCCGGGCACGCTGCTGGTACGCGAGGCCGAGGAGCGTGTAGCCCTTGGCGTCGGCCGGATGGGAGCGCAACTCGCCGACCAGCCGCCTGACGAACGACGCGGTGTCGCCGCCGGAGAAGCCCGCCGCGAAGCTCTCACCGGCCGTGGACGCCTTGACGGGCACCGCGCCGGCCGTCCCGCCCGAGTCCCGGAGCGCCCCGCCGACGAGCGAGACGGCGGCGACGAGTGCCGCCGCCGTCCCTGCGAGAACGAGTCTCGTCTGCTTCGTCACGTTCCTACGGGTTGCCGTGCTGTCGGTTTCGCCCGTCGAACGGCGTGGCGAGGAACGGGAAGCTGCCTGAGAGCGCAGCGTCGTCCGTGTTCACCCCGTCGGATGCGCGGGCCGCGATGTAGTTGGGACCGCCGACGACGCGGATCGCGATGTCGGTCACGTCGTCCTTCGGGCGCCGTCCATTCGGCCAGCCGGCCGGATCGGGCGTGTCGGCGAGGACCGTCATCCGCTTCTGATCCGCGAACGGCGTGGGCGGGACGAGCAGGTTCAGCCGCAGGAGCTCCGAGAGCCGCGTGTCGCCCGGCTGGTACTTGAGCAGCAGGTCGCGGAGATCCGTGCGGTTCGTCTTGGCCGCCGGCACGCCGAACACGAGCTCCATCGCCAGAGCCAGGCGCGGGTTGAGGTAGTAGTCCTCGAACCTGCTCTCCTGGTCGGGCTCGAGCGAGTTCCAGCGGTCCTTGTCGACCGTGCCGATGATCGCCTCGTTGACGAGCGGGTTCGCGAGGCGCTGGACCTGCCTGAACCCGCCGTGGCCGTCGCCGTCGACCTCGACGTGCGGCCGG
The DNA here is from genome assembly GCA_963742635.1 of uncultured Actinomycetes bacterium. GTDB lineage: Bacteria > Actinomycetota > Thermoleophilia > Gaiellales > Gaiellaceae > VAXT01. The sequence continues at coordinate 267,522 of CAVUMW010000001.1, read as the reverse complement.
CTCGTCGACGCATAAGCGCCGATCGTCGTGGCGCCCGTGTCACCGGTCAGCATCGAGGCCGGCAGCTCGATCGCGATCGAGTGGACGTTGAACCCCGACAGCATGTCCGTGCCGAACGGGTTGACGTTGTCGTTCGCATCCTCGGCCGGAGTCTCGACCGGAGGCACGCGCCTCAGGTTGAGCGTGTCGAAGACGCCGCCGAGGTCGATGTAGAACGGGTCTTCGCGCTGGCCGGCGAAGACCTTGATCCCGTTGCCCAGGTCATACGTGCCCTGAGCCGCGAGCGACGCGTAGTCGGGCATCGTCCGCGGGCCGACGTTGGACGGGACCGCGATCAGGCCGTTGGCGACCTGCGTGCGGTGGTGTCCGCGAACGAGGGTCACCGAGTAGCGCTGGCGCAGACCGAGGCCCTCGGAGCCGGGGCCGTCGAGCGCGGTGATCGGCGGCAACCCGCCCGCTCCGCCCAGGTACGAGAGCGGAAGCTTGAGCTGGCCCGCGAGGCCGCGGATCGGCTCGGTCTTGAAGCGGAACTCGAGCTCGACGTCGTCCGCCTTGCCGTCCCCGTTGTTGTCGACCGAGAACTTGTAGAGGACGTTCGGGTCGAAGTTCCAGTAGTTCGGCCCCGAGCTCGGCTCCTCGCCCGGGATCACGTCCATGATCAGCGCGACCTTGTCCTGCTGGCCGGCCGCGTAGTCGCGGAACATGAAGAAGTCCGTGATGTCCGCGGTCGGATCGAGCGAGATGAGCGGTGCTTCTCTGTGGCTCGCCGCTTGAGCTGCCTCCGGGCCCGTCCCGCGCGCGAAGAGCGCGAGGAAGAGCGCGCCGAGGGCGAGCCCCAGTGCGATGACGATCTTTCTCTTCTCGACGGCTGTGGTCACTGCCGTCCCACCTCCCTGACCCCGTTCGTTTTGCGTTGTTCGCATGAGTGCCTCCACCGGTTCGATGGCCTTCCGAGCCACGTCCTGGCACCTGGTCCCGAGCCATGTCCCGGGACCAGGTGCGGGGCCATGTCTCGAGCGGCTAGTTGCCCTTCTCGTTCGCGTAGCCCGAGGCGGGATCCGCCTCGTACGGGAACACCGGCAGCCGCGGGCGGTCCGGGCCGTCGACGCCGTCGCCGAGCGGCACCTTCTTGCCGACGAGCGCGCCGGCCACTGCCTGCTCTGCGATGTCGACGACGTCGTCGCCGAGCCGCCGGCCGTTCGGCCAGCCCTGCAGGTCGCCGCCGAGCACACCGAGCCGGCTGAAGTCGCTCGGAGGCGTGACGGGAACCGACAGGTTGACCCGCAGCATGTCCGCGAGCGTCGGGCCCGTGTAGTTGAGCTTCGGGTCGTTCACGCCCGTGAGCAGCACCGAGACGAGGTCCTTGCGGTTCTTCTCGGGGACGCCGAGGTGGTAGAGCTGGTTCATCACCTTGGCGAGGATCGGGGCGCGGTAGTAGCGCTGGAAGTACTTGTCGCGCGACGGCGTCCAGTGGTTCCAGAGGTCCTTGAGCGCCGTCGGGATCACGACCTCGTTCACGAGCGGGTTGCCGAGGCGCGAGACCTGCGACCAGCGCATCCGCGCGTGCCCGTTGTGGACCTTCACCTGCTGGCGATCGGTCGTTGCCCAGATGCCGATCACGTGGCTCTTCGTGTCGAGCTGGGAGATCGGGATCTGGAGCGCGATCGCATGCACGGCGTACCCGGCGAAGAAGTCCTTGCCGCCGCCCTGGTTGCCCGTGCCCTTGCGGATCGCGAGCAGGTCGAAGATCGCCCCGATGTCCGCGTAGAACGCGTCGTCGCGCTGGCCGGCGAAGACCTTGCCTCCGCCCGGCAGGCTCGTCACGCGCGAGGCGGCGAGCTGGCGGTAGTCCTTGCCCTTCAGCGTCCGCGGGCCGATGTTGTTCGGCGGTGTCTTGCCGCGGGCGACGATCTGGGAGCTCGTCCCGACGATCTTCTCGACCGTGTACGGCTGCACCGTGTTGCCGAGGAAGAGGTCGCCGGTCTTGCGGCCGAAGTGGAAGCGGTAGACGATCTCCGGCTTCCCGTCGCCGTTCCGGTCGATCTTGATGTTGTACCGGGCGCGCGGCGAGAACGTGTAGTAGTTCGGCCCCGCGGCCGGATCCTCACCGGGAATCCAGTTGGAGACGATGGTGAGGGTGTTCGGCTTGTCCGGGCTGCGGAACGCGTAGAGGTCCGTGTTGTCCGCGGCCGGATCCTCCGAGATCAGCGGCGCCTCCCGGTGGCTTGACGCCTGGCTCGCCTGCGGTCCCGCGTCTCGCGTTGCTGCTGCGAGAACGGCGGCGCCGGCGATCGCCAGGACGATGAGTGCGAGCTTGCGCATTGAAGATGCGGCTCCTTTCGGGTTGGGTCGCCGCTTGTTCGCGCGAGCCTCGCGGGCGGTTCAGGAATCACGCAGAGATGCGTAACGCAGCGGTGCGTCAGGCCTGGCCGCGGAGCCAGTCGGCCAGGAACGGCTCGGCGATCCGGTACTCGCCGTCCGACCGGGTGACGAGCTCGTTGCGCGTCAGCGCCTCGAGCGCACGCTGCACCGTCGATGCTCCGGGGAGCTGGTGGCGACGGCGGTAGTCGCCGCTGAGCGGGCGCCCGCGTTCCTGGGCGAGCGCCTGCAGCGTGCGCCGCTGCGCGCTCGACGCCTGGTCCCAGATCAGCTCGAAGTGGGCGTGCTCGGCGCGGAGCACGTCCGCGAGCGCGCGCTCGTACTCGGCAGTCCTGGCCGGCGCGGCCCTTCGAAGACTCCTCCCAGAGGAAGTAGCAGAGCTCCTGGGTCGCGTACGGATGGCCGCCGGTCGTCTCGAGCACCGCGGCGATGGTTTCCGGTAGCGATCTTCTTGCCCGTCCGCGTGAAGCTGTCCGCGAGGTAGCCCTCGAAGCGCGGCGGGTCGATGACGCCGAGCTCCATCTGCCGGGCGCTCCGCCAGAACGGCTCGTTCTCGTCGTTGAAGATCCCCTCCATCATGTGGCGCTTGCTGCCGAGGTAGACGTGCGCCACCTCGGGCTGCTCCTGGAAGACGGAGCGCATCAGCTTGGGCAGGTCGGGGTCGATCGCGACGACCTCCTGGAACTCGTCGAAGACGAGCGCGACCTTGCGCTTGCGCTCCGCGGCCAGCTGCCCGGGCAGCTCGAGCAGGCGCTCGAGCGTCGCGTCGACGTCCTGCCGCGGGTGGCCCGCGTCGAAGCTGAAGCTCGGTGCTCCCGTGTCGGGGTCGATCGTGACGATCGGGCGGATGCGGAGATCGGCGAAGATCCGCAGCCGCTCGCGCGCGCGGAAGAGGGGGGAGGCGATGTTGTCGTGGATCGTGTCCGCGAGCTTCTCCGCGAGCCGCTCCTTGGTCGGCGTGGTCATCAGGTTGACCTGGGCGACGAGGACCTTCTTCTTGACGACCTCCTGGATCACGCGCCAGACGAGCGACGTCTTTCCGTAGCGGCGCGGCGCGAGGACGACGACGTCCTGGCCGTTGAGGATGTCCCGCGTCAGCTCGCGGATCTCGTCCTCGCGGTTCGTGAACGCCTCGTCGAGGGCGAGTGCGCCGTAGCGGAACGGGTTCACGCTCGAAGCGTAACAGTCATTACGCTATGTTGCGTTACGCGCCGATGCGTTATCGGCGAATCGTCGGTGCCTGCCCGGCCCTCGAGCGCTTCTGCCAACGCTGCGGAAGACGTGATCAACGTCTCGCCGCCGGTGCGGGCGAAGGCGACCGCAGCCTCGAGCTTCGGCCGCATCGAGCCCTCCGGGAGCTCGGGAAGCAGCTCCTCCGCCTCGGCGGCCGAGAGCTCACGGACGGCCTCCTGATTCGACTTGCGATAGCGGCGGTAGACGCACGGGACCTCGGTCAGGATCACGAGCCGCTCCGCGCTCAGTCGCTCTGCGAGCAGCGCCGACGCTCGATCCTTGTCGATCACCGCGTCGACGCCCTTCAGGTAGCCGTTGCGGCTGACGACCGGGATCCCGCCGCCTCCGCACGCGACGGCGATCGCGCCGGCTCCGAGCAGTGCTCGGATGGACGAGAGCTCCACGATCTCGAGCGGGCGCGGCGAGGGGACGACGCGCCGGTAGCCGCGGCCGGCGTCCTCGACGAGCTGCCACCCGCGCTCCCGCTCGAGCGCCTGCGCCTGCTCCTCCGAGTAGAACGGGCCGATCGGCTTCGTCGGCCGCCCGAACGCCTCGTCGTCTGGGTCGACGTGCACGTGCGTGATCAGGCACGCGACCGCCCGCCCGACCGCTCCGGACAGCTCCGTCTCGATCATCGCGCCGATCTCGGCCTGCGTCTGCGCGACCGCGAGGTAGAGCGGGAGCGGAGGCACCTCGTCGGCGGCGCGCTCCTGGCGCAGCAGCTCGTTCCCGACCTGTGGCCCGTTTCCATGCGTCACCACGACCTCGCCCTCGCGGACGAGCGGCGCGATCGCGGCGCAGGTCTCTCGCAGCGCAGCGAGCTGCTCCGCCGCCGTCCCGCCTCCGAGCGCGTTGCCGCCGAGCGCGACGACGGTGACGGTCACACGAGTGCTGCGTGCTCGCCGATCAGGCCGTAGCTGGCGAGCACGTCGGCGAGCGTCGGCTCGCCGACCTCCTGCAGGCGGTACGTGATCCTCAGCGCCGGCCGGCCGAAGTCGATCAGGCTGCGGAGGTCGATCGGGGTGCCGATCAGGACGAGGTCGGGATCGCAGCGCTCGATCGTCTCGCGAAGATCGTTCCGCTGCTTCTCGCCGTAGCCCATCGCCGGCAGCAGTGCGCCGACGTGCGGGTACTCCTCGAAGGTCGCGGCGATCGAGCCGACGGCGCACTCCCGCGGGTCGACCAGCTCGGCGGCGCCGTTCGCCTTCGCGGCGAGCACCGCCGCCCCGTAGGTCATCTCGCCGTGCGTCAGCGTCGGGCCGTCCTCGATCGCGAGCACGCGCTTGCCGGCGATCTGCGAGGCGTCGCCCTCGACGTGGAACGGGGAGTTGGCGAGGACGACCTTCGCGTCCGGATTGTGCGTTCGGATCGAGCCGAGCACCGCGTCGATGCCTTCCTGTGTCGCGCTGTCCACCTTGTTCACGACGCAGACGTTCGCCATGCGCAGGTTGGTCTCGCCCGGGTGGTAGCGGAGCTCGTGCCCGGGCCGGTGCGGGTCGACGACGACGATGTGGACGTCCGGCCGGATGAACGGCGTGTCGTTGTTGCCTCCGTCCCACACGATCACGTCCGCCTCGCGCTCGGCGGCCTCGAGGATCGCGGCGTAGTCGATGCCGGCGAAGACGAGGTTGCCCTCGGCGAGATGCGGCTCGTACTCCTCGCGCTCCTCGATCGTGCAGTCGGCGGCCTCGAGATCCTCGTAGCGCTCGAAGCGCTGGACGACCTGTTTCGTCAGGTCGCCGTAGGGCATCGGATGGCGGAGCACGGCGACGCGCTTGCCGTCGTCGCGCAGCAGCTGCGCCACCCGCCTCGTGGTCTGGCTCTTGCCCGAGCCCGTGCGGACCGCGCAGATCGCGGCGACCGGTTTCGAGGACGCGATCATCGTGTCGTGCGGCGACAGCAGCCGGAAGCTCGCTCCCGCCGCGAGCGCGCGCGACGCGATGTGCATCACGTGCTCGTGGGTCACGTCCGAGTACGCGAAGACGACCTCGTCGACCTCGTGCTCGCGGATCAGGTCCTCGAGCTCGGCCTCGGGGCGGATCGGGATGCCGTCGGGGTAGAGCTCGCCGGCGAGGAGTGCCGGGTAGACGCGTCCAGCGATGTCGGGGATCTGCGTCGCAGTGAAGGCGACCACGTCGTACTCGTCACGGCCGCGGTAGACGACGTTGAAGTTGTGGAAGTCGCGGCCGGCAGCGCCCGCGATCAGAACCTTCGTCGGCATGTATACGAAGTATGCATCTACACACCGGATAGAGTCGTGCCGGTGGCGGCGTTCCCCGAAAGACTGAACGAACAGGTGGCCTACGAGTTCGCGGCGTCGCAGCAGTACGTCGCGATCGGGGTCTGGTTCGACGCCGAGACGCTGCCGCTCCTGGCCGCGCATTTCTACCGGCAGGCGGTCGAAGAGCGGAACCACGCGATGATGATCGTCCAGTTCCTGCTCGACTCGGACCACGAGGTCGTGATCCCGGCCGTCGAAGCGCCGAAGACGACGTTCGGTGATGCCCGGGAGCCGGTGGCGCTCGCGCTCGACCAGGAGAAGCGGGTCACCGAGCAGATCGCCGCGCTCGCCGCGCTCGCCCGCGAGGAGAACGACCTCGTCGGCGAGCAGTTCCTGCACTGGTTCCTCCAGGAGCAGCGCGAGGAGGTGTCGAGCATGTCGGCGCTCCTGAGCGTCGTCGAGCGCGCGTCGGAGTCGAACATCCTGCTCGCGGAGGACTACCTGTCGCGGAACCCGGTCGGCGACCAGGGCGAGGCTGCGAACGCGCCACCTGCGGCCGGCGGCCCTCTGTAGCCGGTCTTTACCGCCGTCACTGCGGACCCGAGCAAGTGGGCTGCCATTGGCCTCGCGTTCGTCGTGGCCGGCCTGCTCGCTCAGATGTTCGCGTCCGGGCCCCGAGCGTCTCGCGCGTGACTAGCGCGCGGTGACGATCGCGATCACCGCGAGCGCTGCTAGGTCAGAACGCCGCGCGTGAGCTGCGCGACCGCGTCCATTTCGATCTCCTGACCGGCCACCTCGCTCAGCATCTCGTCGGCGGTCATGCTCATCCCGGTCTCCCAGAGCTCGCGGACGAGCGAGCCGGCCTCGCGCTTCGTGAACCAGTCGTTGCCGAAGCGCTCGCGCAGGTGAGTCCGGAACTGCGCCTCGAACGCCCATGAGCGCAGGTAGCCGGTGACGTAGAAGCTCGAGTCGATGTCGGCCAGGTAGTCGGCGGCCGCGGGCTCGATCTTCAGCGCGTCGCCGAGCAGCTCGACGTAGCGGTTGGAGAGCTTCGTCGGATCGTCGGCCGAGTGGAACTCGATCTCGTACAGGAGCTTGGCCGAGTAGCGGCGCACCATGTACAGGAGCTGGGTCACGCCCTCGACCTCGAAGTCCTGGGGCCGAGGGAAGTCGAGGCGCCGCGTCAGCCAGGCCGGGTCGTCCGTCAGGTGCTGCATCAGCATCGCCCAGCCCTCGGTGACGGCGACGTCGCCGAGCCGCTTCTCCTCCATCGAGAGGTCGGCCGAGGTGTTCGCGTAGTGCTCCGTGTGCCCGGCCTCGTGGAAGAGAGCGCGCCAGTCGTCGGCGCCGCCCATGGGCTGGATCACGAGCACGACACGGCCCGGGATCTCGATCGGTGCGCAGAACGCACGCGGGCTCTTCTTGGGCCGCTGCTCGACGTCGAGCTCGACGTTCTCCTGCGATTTGAGGTCGACGCCCAGGTCGGTGAGCGTCGCCTCGAGCGCGGGCAGCATCTTCTCGGCCGGGAACTGCGGATCCCACTCAGGCGCTCGGAACGTGCGGATCACGTCCCAGCGGCGCGCCTCGTCGAGCCCGATCCCGACGCGGGCGCGGAAGAGCCTGTCCGCCGACTCCTCGAACACCTTCTCGGTCGAGTCGAGGAGGTCGCGGCACTGCGTCGCGAGATCGTCCAGCCGGAAGCCGAATCGGCGGTAGAGCTCCGTGTAGTTCGGCGCCTCGAGCCGCTCGACGCCGTCGCGGACGATGCCGACGCCCTCGGCGTGGAGCGGGTTCAGGTGCTCCTCGGTGAGCTCGACCCGAGCCTTGTCGATCCGCTCCCGCTTGTCGCGGTCCGGCTCGTTCGCCATCGCGGGCCGGAGCATCCGGAACGGGATCGTCTCGCCGTCGATCTCGGCCTCGAGGGTCGCTTCGAGCTCGGCCACCTTCTCGGCCTGGTCGCGCGTCAGCTCGCCGAGGTAGCCCTCCGAGGCGAAGCGCCAGAGCTCGGTCACTCGGCGATCGCCGTTCGCGGTGCGGCCGAGGGCGAGCGCCTGGTCGAGCTGCGTCAGGTCGGTGAAGCGCTCGAAGATCGGGGCGAGCTCGAGCTTTTCCTTGTGGCCCGCGTAGTGGAGGTAGTACTCCTCGTCGAGCTCCGCGATGAAGCGGTCGGCTCGCTCGCGGAAGCGATCGAGGTCCGCGGACGTCAGTGGCGGGGCCGCGCTAGACACGGGTTCGTAGGATAACGAGGTGCGCGAGATCGACCTAAGCACCGAGCGGAAGACTCAACTCGTCGAGATCACCCGGGACGTCGAGGCTGCATTGAACGGAGTCGAGGGCGCCACCGCCGCGCTCGTCTTCGTGCCGCACACGACGGCCGGTGTCACGATCAACGAGCACGCGGACCCGGCCGTGGCCCGTGACCTCGAGGCTGCGATGGAACGGATGGTGCGCGAGGACTGGGGCTGGCAGCACATCGAGGACGGGGAGGAGAACGCGCCGTCGCACGTCCGCGCTGCGCTGGCCGGGCCGCAGGTGCTGATCCCGATCGACGGGGGGCGGCTCGCGCTCGGCACCTGGCAGGGGATCTTCTTCTGCGAGTTCGACGGTCCGCGGAAGCGCAAGGTCTACGTCACGCCTCTGACTTGATCGAGGTCGAAAACCTCACGAAGCGGTTCCGGAAGACCGTCGCCGTCGACGACCTGAGCTTCAAGATTCGCGAGGGCGCGATTACGGGATTCTTGGGCCCGAACGGCGCGGGGAAGACGACCACGCTGCGCGTGATCCTCGGCCTCGTTCACCCGACCGGCGGCAGGGCGACCGTCATGGGGCGGCTCTACCGTCAGCTCGAGTCGCCGACGCAGCAGGTCGGGGCGGTGCTCGAGGCGTCCGACTTCCATCCCGGCCGCTCCGGGCGAAATCATCTGCGGGTTCTGGCTGCGGCAACCGGAATCCCGCGCTCGCGGGTCGAGGAGGTTCTCGAGGTCGTCGACCTGCAGGATGCTGCGGGGCGCCGCGCAGGTGGTTACTCGCTCGGAATGCGCCAGCGCCTCAGCCTCGCGGGGCGCTGCTCGGCGATCCCCGCATCCTCGTGCTCGACGAGCCGGCGAACGGGCTCGACCCACAGGGAATCCGTTGGCTTCGCGAGTTTCTGCGCTCGCTTGCGGAGGAGGGGCGGACGATCTTCATCTCGAGTCACGTCCTGGCCGAGGTCGAGCAGATCGTCGACGAGGTCGTGATCATCCATCGCGGCAAGTTCGTCGTGCAGGCGACCACGGCCGAGCTCGTGGCGCGGGCCGCCGGTGGCATCCGCGCGCGGAGCCCGCAGGCCGATCAGCTACGCGCCGCGCTCGAGCAGGCGGGCGTCAAGGTCGCCTCGTCCGAAGGGGACCTGCTGACGCTCGCCGATGCGACCACCGCTCAGGTGGGCGAGATCGCCGCCGCCAAGGGAATCGTCCTGCACGAGCTCGTCGCCGAGAGCTCGTCGCTCGAGGAGGCGTTCCTCGACTTGACGTCCCAGGAGGAAGCCCCGTAATGCGCCTGGTCGCAGCGGAGCTCCTGAAGGTCTGGACGGCTCCTCGGACCTTGCTCGGAATCCTTCTGTCAGAGATGGCGATCGTCTTGATCGGGACGATCGCGACTCTCCACTCCGCGGTGAACGATCCCGTGCTTCCTCCGCATCTCAGCCGAGACATCGCGACGATGGGCGGGGTCGCGCTGCTCTTCACGACCCTCGTCGGCGTCCTCATCGCGACGACCGAGTACCGGCACGGGACGATCACGCTCACGTTCCTCGCGGCTCCGGTGCGGGAGAAGGTGCTCGCCGCCAAGACCGGTGCGGCTTTGATCGCGAGCGTCCTGCTCGCCCTGCCGGCCGCGCTGCTGCCGATCGTGATCGCGGAGATCTGGGTCGGCGGTCGGGCGGACTACCACTTCGGCGGGCACGAGTGGCAGCTCGTGGCGCGCCTGTTCCTGGGTGCCGCGCTCGTCGCCATGATCGGTTTCTTCATCGGGGCGAGCATGAAGCGGCAGCTCGGCGCGGTGATCCTCGTCCTGGCGTGGCTGGTCTTCGTCGAGCCCGCGCTCGGCGGTCTCTTCCCCGGGACGAAGGACTACCTGATCGGCGCCGCTATCGGCGGCGTGCTCGGCGACAGCGGAAACGACGTTCCGTCCTTCGGCCACTCGTTGGCGGTGGTCGTCGCCTATCTGGTCGTGCTCGGCGCTATCGCCGTCGTTCTCACGCGGCGACGCGACGTCACGTAGCGAGCGGGCCGGTCACGACGATCTGCGTCGGGGCGGGCCGGTAGCCGAGGCGCGCGTTCACGCCTCGCATGCCCGCGTTCGTCTCGTCGTTCGTCGTGAAGATCTGCTCGATCCCGGCGGCGCGGGCGCGTGCGACCTGCTCGCGCTTGAGGGCGGTGGCGATTCCGCGCCGGCGCCACTCGCGGCGCACCGCGGTCAGCATGTTCTCCGCGACCGGCGAGGAGGCACCGCGCCGCCGCAGGCCCGTGTAGCCGACGACCGCGTCGCCGGCCAGCGCCGCGATCATCGCGTCGGGGACCGCCCCAGGGCCCTCGAGGTACTGCTCGCGCCAGCGGTCGAAAGGCTGGCCGTCGAAGTCGTCGCCTTCCGGCCTTGGTACGTCTCCACCGACCTCGCAGTCGACCTCGTAGACGGCTCGCTCGAGGTCGGGCCGCTCGGCGAGGGAGACGAGATCGATTCCAGCGGGCGGTTCGGGAAAGGCTTCGGCGTGAGCTGTGTCGAGCACGACCTCGTACTCGCGGCCGGCCTCGCGGAAGCCGCGGTTGCGGACGAAGTCGCGCGACGCGGCGTCGTCCTCGCGGACGCGGCCCCAGAGCGATTCGCGCCCGAGCGTGCGCGCATGCTCCGACAACGCCTCGTAGATCCGGGTCCCGACCCCCTGCCTGCGATGCTCGGGCAGTACGCGCACCATCGCGTACAGGCTGCTCTGGATCGACGACGGCCGCCCGACACCGCAGCCGAGCGCCTCGTCGCCGCCGAGCACGAGCAGGAACGCGCTTTCCGTGTCCGACGAGACGAAGTGCGCGATCTCGTCGACGTCGAAGACATCACCGGAAACCTGCTCGAGGATCGCCGCCCACTGCTCGTACTGGCGCGACGTCGAGGGCGTTTCGAATCGCAGGTCCACGCTCGAACCCTATGCTGGTCGCATGGCCGCGCCCGTTCGACCGGACGACGAGCTCGACCTCAGGATCGAGTCGCTCGCGTACGGCGGAAACGGCGTCGCGCGCCTGAACGGCTTCGTCGTCTTCGTGCGCCGCGGGCTGCCCGGCGACGTCGTGCGCGCGCGAGTGACCCGGGTGAAGCGGAACCATGCGGAAGCGCTCGCGCTCGAGGTCGTCGAGGCGGGGGCGCCGCGGGTCGACGCGCCGTGCGAGCACTACCCGGCCTGCGGAGGCTGCCGCTTCCAGGACCTCGCGTACGAGGCGCAGCTGGAGGCGAAGGCGGCCCAGGTCGAGGAGGCGCTGCGCCGCATCGGGCGCGTCGACGACCCGCCCCTCGAGCCGATCGTCCCGGCCGAGCCCGTCTTCCACTACCGGAACAAGCTCGAGTACTCGTTCACGCGCACGCCGGACGGGCCCGCGCTCGGCTTCCACCGGGCGGGTCGCTGGGACGAGGTGCTCGACATCCGCAAGTGCTGGCTCACGACCGACCTCGGGAACGCGATCCGCGAGGCGGTCCGCGACTGGGCGCGCGAGCAGCGCCTCGAGGCGTACGACCAGGCCGAGCACACGGGCTTCCTGCGCCACCTCGTCGTCCGCGAGGGGCGAAACACGGGCCAGGCGCTGATCCAGCTCGTCACCGCTCCCGGGCGACTCGACGCAGATAGCTTCGTCGCCGCGCTCGAGCGCTTCCCGGAGGTGCGCTCGGTCCACTGGTCGGTGAACGAACGCCCCGCCGAGGTGACGAACCTCCCGACGCAGCTCCTGCACGGAGACGACGCAATCGAGGAGGAGCTCTGCGGCCTGCGCTTTCGGGTGCGCCCGAACGCCTTCCTGCAGACGAACACGGCCATGGCCGAGCGGCTCTACGAGCTGGCGCGCGAGTTCGCGGGCCTGACCGGCGAGGAGAGCGTCTACGACCTCTACTGCGGGATCGGGACGATCGGGCTCACGCTCGCTCGTGACGCGCTGACCGTCTGGGGCGTCGAGGTCTCCGAGGAGTCGGTCGCGTGCGCGCTCGAGAACGCCGAGCTGAACGGGATCGCGAACGCCGCGTTCTACGCCGGCGAGGTGGGTGAGGCGCTGGACGACCTCAGGGAACGCGCCGGCGCGCCCGGACGTCGCCGTCGTCGACCCGCCGCGGGCGGGGCTCTCCGGCAAGGCGCTGCGCAGACTCGCGCGCCTGGAGCCGGGGCGCATCGTCTACGTCTCCTGCAACCCGACGACGCTGGCCGGGAACGTCAAGGAGCTCGAGGCGGAGTGGGGCTACCGGCTCGTGCGGGCGCGGCCCGTGGACATGTTCCCGCACACGCCGCACATCGAGACGGTCGCCCTGCTCGAGCGCGGCTAGCCGCTCTCGCTGGCTCGGAGCGCAAGCGATCCCCACGCGTCCTCCGAGCGCAGCTTGCGCCACAGCAGGTCCGCGTTCGGTGCGAGGAAGCCGAGGGCGAGGAGCGGCAGCGCGGGCAGTCCCGCGATGTCGCGATGGATGATGCGCGGAAGCGCGGCGGTGAGGGCGAGCGTCGTTCCGAAGGAGAGGGTCATCGCCGCCCACGTGAGCCGCGTGCGCAGGCCCCAGCGGTCGGCGGCGCCGAGGAAGAGCGCGAAGAACAGGAGGTCGGGGAGGCCGAGCTGCGCCGTGTTCGCCTCACCGGGGACCGGGAACGCGAAGGAGAAGGTCGTGAACAGCTCCCGCTGGTGCGTGACGATGTGCTTCGTCGGCCCGCGCCAGACCGAGACCGCGTCCACCCACGGGATGATCAGCGCGACGATCGTGACCCACGCCGCCGTCTCGAAGAAGCTCAGGAACCACCACGCGAGCAGCGTGACGGCGCCCAGCTTGGCGAAGTTCGCGAGCACGTCGAGCCCCACGATCTGGAGCAGCGCGGCCAGCACGGCGACGCCGATCCCGGCCGGGAGCAGCCAGCGCACGGTCCGCAGCGGCAGCGCGAAGTAGACGAGCGCGAACACCGGCGGGATGACCAGCAGCGAGATGATCGCGATGTCCCACCAGAGGCTGAAGCTCGGCAGCGACTCCGCCACGGCGTAGTAGACGCCGAGGTAGATCGCGACCAGGAGTACGGCGGCGGCTCGGCCTCTGCTCAGTACGGTGGAAGCTCTGCCCACCAGGGACCCAAAGCCTTGAAGGCGTTCCAGAACTCCGTCTTCGCCGGCTGCTCGTCGAGCGAGGCGTCGATGTCCGGCACGTAGAGCGCCTGCACCGTCGGCGTCCAGTCCTGGAGCGAGCCCAGCTCAGGCTCGAGCTCGGCCGCCAGCGGAAACTCGAGCGCGTTCAGGAACCCGAGCGCGTCCTCGCCCATGACGACGACGAGCTTCGGCTGGACGATGTGCAGCTCGCGCACGAGGAACGGGCGCGCCTCGTCGGCCGGCTCGTCCGCGAACTTCAGGCAGTTCGTCCCGTACACCGAGAGCGGGTCGACGTTCAGCCGCTGGAGCGACTTGAGGATCGCCTGGCCCGTCCGGCCGAAGAACGCGACGCCCTCCTGGACCTCCGCCGCCTGCGGGCGATGCTTGAGCAGCATCACGTCCGCGCGCGGGTGGCCGGATCCGAGCACGGGCACACGCTCGCCGTTTCCGGCGGCGGCGATCTCGTGCCCGAGGTCGTTGATCTCGGCGATCGCCTTCTTGAGGTACTTCTCGTAGATCTCGTCGGTCGACACAGAGGTCACAGCGGCCAGGTTTCCAGTTCTCGGCTAGCGAACTCTTTCCTTGACCTGCGCCATCCACTTCAGCGACTGCAGGTACGCGAGCGACTTCGGCCGGCGCAGGATCTCGGCCGTCCGCAGGCTGAGCAGGAACTCGTCCGGGCCGTCGAATGCGCGCATCCGCAGGCCTCCGGTCGCCAGCCCTGGCGGGACGTGCGCGTCGGAGCCCGCGCCCATCATCAGGTTGTACTTGCGGGCGAACCTGAGCGCCTCGTCGTTGTAGGCCTCGAAGAGCAGGCGCGCGTTGTAGACCTCGAACACGTCGATGTCGCCGAGGTTGCGATGGAGCGTCGCCGGGTCCGGGATCGAGTGCATGCGGTCGAACGGATGCGGGAGGTACACGAGACCGCCCTGGGCCTTGATCGCGGCGATCGTGTCCGCGAAGGACATGCCCCGCGGGATCTCCTCGGACAGGAAGAGCCCGATCACCTCGCCCTGGCCGTCGGTCTTGACCTCCTCGCCCGGGATCACGATCAGGTTGCGTCCGCGGGCGAGCTCCACGGCCTCGAGCGCGCCGCCGAAGACGTTGTGGTCGGTGACGGCGATCGCGCCGAGGCCGGCGCTCTCGGCGTGGTCGAGGAGGTCGTTCGACGTCGACCGAGCAGTCGGTCGACCACGACGTGTGCAGGTGGAGGTCGGCCAGGATCCAGTCGCGGTCCGCGAGAGGCTCGTCCGACTTTGGAACAGTCTGTTGCGAAGTCCGTCGGCGGCGGCCGAGCGTCGTGTAGAGCTCCTCGAGCTCGGCGGCGACGTCGTCGAACGTCTTGCCCTCGACTCCGCGCCTCGCTTCCTCGGAGAGCTGCGTGCGGAGCGGCTCGTTCTCGGCGAACCGGGCCAGCGCCGCCGCGGCCAGCTCGGGCTGCTCCTGCACGCCCGGCGGAGAGGCGATCGCCGCTCCGGCCGCGGCCGCCTCGAGGGCGACGCGCGACAGGCCTTCGAGCGCCGGCACGAAGATCGCGGCCTCGGCCAGGATCGGCGCCCTGCTCTTCCCGTCCCGGGCCGTGCGCACGCGCGCCCTGCCGCGGAGCTTCGCCGGAACCGCCGGCCGTCCGGCCAGCTTCTTCGTCCGCAGGTAGACGAGCTCCCAGTCCGTCAGCTCGCGGAGGGCGCGCTGGACGGCTCGGGCCAGGGGACGCTCGATCGGGCGCCACTCGAGCACCACGAGCTGCCGCTTCTTGCCGGGCTTGAAGAGCTCGGCGTCGACTCCTTCCGAGACGATCCGGTACTCGCCCGGGAAGCGCTCGGCCGCGGCATGGGCAGCTTCCGGCGACGAGGCGACGAGGGCGTCGATCCGCCCGAGCAGCTTCTCGCGCTGCGCCTTCGCGGGCGGGTACCCGAGCCGTTCGGGCGAGAAGAAGCTGGCGACGCTCAAAGCCCGCGCGTCCCGGAGCGCGAGGTACGAGAGGCTCGGCAGCCCCGGCTCGAAGCCGTGGACGACGTCGAACTCTCCTCGGGTGAGCGCCGTGGCCAGGTTCGCGCGGACGCCGACCGGGAGGCCGATCCTGCTCCGCCGCGAGATCGGGACGGCCGGGCCGAGCGCGATCAGCGGCGCCGCGACGCCGTCACGCAGCGCGCGCCGGCCGGCGGCGAGGTCTGCCGCGTGATTCGACGGGGCGAGGACGCTGACCGAGTGGCCGCGCTCCCGGAGTGCGTCTGCGATGCCGGCGACGTGTTCGTTCACGTCGTGTGGCTGCGACCACGAGAAGGGCGTCACCAGGCAGATTCGCAGGGACACGACCACCGAGTGTAGTGCGGTCGCGAGGGCCGGCTCGCACCGGCCCCCGCGTGCTCCGCGAACTAAGCCTGAGCGGCCGCTTTGGGCTTGGCCGTCTTGTGGCCGTACTTCTTGATGAAGCTCTCCACGGCGTCGCGCGCCTGGTCGTCCGGGAGCTGCTTGGGCGGCGACTTCATCAGGTAGGCGCTCGGCCCTTCGAGCGCTCCGCCGACGCCGTTGTCGAGCGCGAGCTTCGCGAGGCGCACCGCGTCGATCACGATCCCGGCCGAGTTCGGCGAGTCCCAGACCTCGAGCTTGAGCTCGACGTTGAGCGGCACGTCGCCGAACGACGTGCCCTCCATGCGGATGTACGCCCACTTGCGGTCGGTCAGCCACGGCACGTAGTCGGACGGGCCGACGTGCACGTTCTCCGCGCCGAGGTCGTAGTCGAGCATCGACGTGACCGCGTTCGTCTTCGAGATCTTCTTCGACTCGAGGCGCTCACGCTCGAGCATGTTCAGGAAGTCCGAGTTGCCGCCGACGTTGAGCTGCATCGTCTTGTCGAGGTGCACGCCGCGCTCGCGGAAGAGCGAGGTCAGGACGCGGTGCGTGATCGTCGCGCCGACCTGCGACTTGATGTCGTCGCCGACGATCGGGAGCCCGCGCTCCTCGAACTGGCGCCCGAAGTAGCCGCCCTTGGCGATGAAGACGGGCATGCAGTTCACCATCGCGCAGCCCGCGTTCAGGATCTGCTCCGTGTACCACTTGGTCGCCTCCTCGGAGCCGACCGGGAGGTAGTTGACGACGACGTCCGTGCCCGTCTCCTGAAGGATGTTCACGACGTCGTCGGTGTCGCCGGGCGCCTTCTCGACGATCTCGGACAGGTACTTGCCGAGCCCGTCGTGGGTCATCCCGCGCGAGACGGTGATGCCCGTCTTCGGGACGTCGGCGAACTTGATCGTGTTGTTCGGCTTGGCCCAGATCGCGTCGGAGAGGTCTTTCCCGACCTTCGCGGTCGTGACGTCGAATGCGGCCGTGAACTCCACGTCGCGGACGTGGTAGCCGCCGAGGTCGACGTGCATGAGCCCGGGGACGAACTCGTCCGGCGAGGCGTCCTTGTAGTACTCGACTCCCTGCAGGAGCGAGTTGGCGCAGTTGCCGACGCCGATGATCGCGACGCGGACCTTGCCGTTCCCGCGCGCTTTGCCGTTCTGGCTGCCGTTCTTTGGCATTGGTTCCTTTCTGGGGGTGATTGCGTCGAGGCGCTCGGCGAGCGACTCGACGACGACGGTGTTCGTACTGCTTTTGCGCTCGCGCGCGGCGTCGTCGAGCCTGCGCTTGAGGGCGGGCGGGACGCGCAGGAGCACGTCGCCGCTCTCGCCGGGCGCAGGCCCGCGCCGGCCACTCGGCGTGAAGTCGACGTCGAACTCGTCGGCGAGGATCGCGACGGCGACGTCGTTGAGAGTGCTGTCCCGGCGCGAGACCTCGCGGCCCAGTCGCCGCTTCAGGGACTTGGGCATCCGGACGAGGATGCTTGTCTGCTCTCTCTTCGCCATTCTGCTAGCAGCGAGCTGCTGCTAGCAGACTATCACCCTTGTCGGAGCTGCGACCGAACTGCTAGCACGCGCTGGACGACGGTGATCCACGCGGTCGCGGTCAGCAGGTAGATCGCCCAGGGCAGGACGCCCCACGGAGCGAGCACGAGACCGGTCACGATCACGACCACCCGCTCGGCCCGGCTGCCGATGCCCACGTCCCCCTTCAGCCCGAGCGCCTCCGCGCGCGCACGCGAGTAGCTGACGAGGAACGAGCCTGCGACCGCGGCGAAGGCAAACGCGAGTGCGACCTCGTTCCCGTCACGGAAGAACACGAGCGCGATCGCTCCGAGCATGAACGCCTCGCCGATGCGGTCGGTCGTCGAGTCGAGGAACGCGCCGAAGGTCGTCCCCTTGCCGCTCGAGCGCGCGAGCGCCCCGTCGAGGATGTCGAGCACCGAGCCGATGACGAAGAGCGCGGCCCCGACCCAGAAGCAGAGGATCTCGTTCCGGTACTCGAAGTAGACGACGACGCTCGCGATCGCGCAGATGGTCACACCGGCGAACGTGAGCGCGTCCGGCGAGATCGGCGTGCGCGCGAGGTGCCCCATCCAGCGCGCGGCGACACGGCGCACACCCGCCGTGTACGCCTGTTTCAGGCCTCCGGCGGTCAGGCCGGCGCCGGCCGCACGCGCGCGACGAAGCGCCGCAGGTGCTTGTGGTTGACGACCGCGGCCGCGACGGTCGCGACGAGGATCCCGGCCACGATGTCGAGCCAGAAGTGGTTGCCGGTCGCCATCACACAGAACCAGACCCAGAGCGGCCAGAGCAGCCAGAGCGCCTTCGCCCACTTCGAGCGGACGATGAAGAAGAGCCCGACGCCGATGATCAGCGAGTCCGCCGCGTGCAGGCTGGGCATCGCCGCGTACGGGTTCGCGTCGGCGCGGACGATCGCGCTGTTGTGGTTGATGCCGAAGTTGGCGAGCGTGTCGACGAAGCCGAGCTCCGGGAACATCCGCGGCGGCGCTGTCGGCATCAGCACGAAGCCGATCAGCCCGATCACGTTCGCGAGCAGGATCGTGTTGCGCAGCGGGACGAAGTGATCGTTGCGCCGCAGGTAGACCCAGAGCAGGACGAGCCCGAGCACCGTGAACTGCGAGTGCCAGTACGTCAAAGACGTTGCCTCGCGGAGCACGTTCGACGACGCGACGAAGCTCTGGAGTGAGAGCTCCCACAGTCCCGTGATGCGATGTTCGAAGTCGGCGACGCGCAGACCGTTCTTGAATGCCTGGAACGCATCGCGATCCGCGACCCCCCGCGTGTAGCGATACGCAAACAGGAAGCCGAACCAGATCGCCAGCTGGCGGATCAGGTCGAGGGGCCCGTGCGGAAGGATTCGGGCCCGAGCAGCCGTGGCGGCACTGGACACGATGGTTCATTTTAGACTCCGGCGCGGGTGTGACGGAGTTTTCGCGTCAATGATCGACCGGTGGAGCGAGAAGCTCCTGCACACGTCGGGGTACGAACGAAGCGGTTTTGCGGCGGGTTTCGACGCCAACCGGCCCGCGCCGCCGGGCGTTCTCGTCGACATCTTGTGTCTGGAAGCGCGAGTTGACAGACCACGGCTCGTCGTCGATCTCGGCAGCGGAACGGGCCTCTCGACGAGGATCTGGGCCGATCGTGCGGACGAGGTCGTCGGGGTCGAGGCGAGCCCGGAGATGCGTGAGCAGGCCGAGGGCGCGACCCGGGCGAAGAACGTGCGCTTCGTCCAGGCGTATGCCCAGGCGACGGGCCTGCCGGACGGCGAGGCGGACATCGTGACCTGCTCGCAGGCGCTCCACTGGATGGAGCCGGAGCCGACGCTCGCCGAGGCGGCGCGGATTCTTCGGCCGGGCGGCGTCTTCGCCGCGTACGACTACGACTGGCCGCCGATCGTGGGCTGGGAGGTCGAGGCCGCGTTCGAGGAGGTGTTGCGGCGCGTTCGGGCCGGCCGCGCGCCGGACGGCAGAGGCATGCGCTATTCGAAGGAGGGACACCTCGAGCGGATCGAGGCGAGCGGGCAGTTCAGGTACGCGCGCGAGATCGTCTTCCACTCCCGCGACCGGGCGGACGCGGAGCGGATCATTGGCATGGCGCTGAGCCTCGGCCCGCTGACGGTGCTCCTCGAGGACGGCAAGAGCGAGGACGAGCTCGGGCTCACAGCCCTGAGAGAGGCGGCTGATCGAGCGCTCGGAGATCGCGAAGCCGAGATCTTCCTCGGCTACCGCATCCGTTTGGGCGTCCGCTAGCCGCCGATCTGGGACATGGATCGCGACGCCCGCACGAACCCGGGCTCGTTGATCTTGTGCTTCAGCTCCTTGTGGCGGACCGCGAAGCGGAGCAGGTCGCGCAGCTCGTCGTCGCTCGCGCCGTCGCGGAGCGGGGCCTTCAGGTCCCACTCCCGGCGCGAGAAGAGACACGTGCGGAGCTGGCCGTCCGCGGTCAGGCGGATCCGGTCGCAGCTCGAGCAGAACGGCTCCGAGACCGGGTTGACGAAGCCGATCTCGCCCGCCCCGTCGGCGAAGCGGAAGCGGCGGGCCGTCGACGACGCCTTGGCCGGGATCTCGACGAGCGGCCAGTGCTCCTCGATCAGCGCGCGGATCTCGCCGCCGGCCAGCACCTCGTCCTCGCGCCACGCCTCGTCCGCGTCGAGCGGCATGAACTCGATGAAGCGGACGACGTACGGCTTGCGCCGGGCGAGCTCGGCCAGGGCCGGCACCTCCTCCTCGGTGAAGCCGCGGATGGCGACGCAGTTGACCTTGATCGGGCGCAGCTCCGGATAGCGCTCGGCCTCGGCCAGCCCGGCGAGCACCTTGTCCAGGGCGTCGCGGCGCGTGATCTCCGCGAAGCGGACGTGCGAGAGCGAGTCGAGGGAGACGTTGAGCCGCGTGAGCCCGGCCTCGACGAGCGGCGCCGGCGAGGCGGTCGAGCAGCACGCCGTTCGTCGTCAGCGAGAGGTCGCGCACGCCCGGCGTGTTCGAAAGCAGCTCGACGAGCACCGGCAGGTCACGCCTGACGAGCGGCTCACCGCCCGTCAGCCGGATCTCGTCCACGCCCATCGAGGCGAGCACGCCGACCAGCCGCTGGATCTCCTCGAAGCTGAGAATCTCCTCGCGGGGAAGCCACTCGAGCCCCTCGGCGGGCATGCAGTAGCGGCACCGGAAGTTGCACTTGTCCGTGACCGAGACCCGCAGGCTGCGGATCTCCCGATCCCAGGAGTCTGTGAGCGGCTCCACGTTCAGGAGGTTACCGGGGGACTCGTTAGGCTCGCCCGGTGTCGCTGATCGACGACTGGCTGCCCGAGTTCGAGGTCGGGAAGCGGTACGACGCCGCGGTCGCGGCTGCCCCGGAACGCGCGCTCGACCTCGTGCTCGCGGCGCCCGTGGCGCCCGACCGGACCGTCGGCGCGCTCCTCGCGCTGCGGGGGATGCCCGCGCGCGGGCGGACCGTCGAGGAGTATCTGCGAGCCCTCGACTTCGAGCACCTGGGCCGCACCAAGACCGAGTGGGCGGCTGCGCACGACGGGGCGCGGCTGAAGATCGCGATCGCATTCGAGGCCGAGCCGATCCCCGGTGGCTCGCGCCTGACGACCGAGACGCGCGTCCGAGCCCTGGACGAGCGCACCCGACGGCGCTTTCGCCTCTACTGGCTCGCGATCGGCCCGTTCTCGGCGCTCATCCGCCGCCGTTGGCTCGCGGCCGCGACGGCGTCGGCGAAGCGTTCGGCAGCGCCGTCCGCGTAGCCGAGGTAGAGCGACGGCTCGGTGAGCTCGACCTCGAGTAGCAGGGGGCCGGGGAGCAGATCGACTCGTGCGTACAAGAGCTGCCCGCGCTCGAAAGGGACGGTGTTCAACGCCCGCTCGGCGAGCGCGAGCTCATCAGCGGAAGGCTCGGCCGCGCTGATCCGCTCTTCGACATACAGCCCTTGGCCCGGATCGCCCCCGCGGGGCAGTAGCGCAGCCTTTCGGACGCGCGTGCGAGAACTTCCCGTCGAAAAACATGAGCGCGATCTCGCCTCTGTGGTCGACCGCCTCGAGGTACGGCTGCACCAGGACCGTCTTGCCGGCGGCGTGCAGCCGATCGACGTGTTCCCGGGCTCGCTCGTCGCCGGCGTCGTAGCGCGCGGCTCCGATCGAGCCTGCGCCGACGGACGGCTTGACGACGAACGCAGCAGCGGGTGGCGCGAACGGCTCATCCGGCGCCACGAACGACGTCGGAACGGCGTCCCGCCCGAGCGTGGCGAGATAGCGCTTGTCCGTGTTCCAGCGCAGCACTTCCGGCGCGTTCAGCACCCGCGGGACCGATCCCGCCCACGTGAGGAACGCGTTCCGCCGATCCGGGTAGTCCCAGGTCGACCGGACGACCACGAGGTCGAAGTCGGCCCAGCGGACGCGGTCGTCGTCCCACACGGTCGGGGTGGCCTCCACGCCGCGCGAGGCGAGCGCCTCGATCAGCGGCAGGGCGTCCTCGTCGCCGCGCGGGACCTCTGCGCAGGTCGCGAGAGCTACCCGCAGGGCGCTAGAACGTCCATTCGCCGTTCTCCTGGACGACCTCGCCGTCGAGCTCGATCCGGCCACCCTGCCGCAGGTCCTTGACCATGTCCCAGTGCGTGGCCGACTTGTTCAGCCCGCCCACGACCGGGATGCCCGCGCCGATCGCAAGATGGATCGTGCCGTAGATCTTCTCGTCGAAGAGCGTGTTCCGCATGTGCCGCTGGATGGCGGGGTTGCAGCCGATCCCGAACTCGCCGAGCACGCGGGCGCCCTCGTCGATGTCGAGCGCGCGCATCAGCACGTCCTCGTTGGACGTGGCCGACGCCTCGACGACACGGCCGCCCTCGTAGCGCATGCGCACTCCGTCGACGACCTCGGGCTCCTGGACGGCCGGAAACTCGGAGAAGCTGACGACGCCTTCGGTCGAATCCTCGACCGGGCAGTAGAAGACCTCGCCGCCGGGCATGTTCATGTGCCCGTCGTCGACCTCGCCCTCGCGACCCGCGATGCTGAAGCGCAGGTCGGTCTCGTGGCCGACGATCCGCACCTCCTCGGCGGGATCGAAGCGCTCCTTGATCCGCCTCATCTTCTCGCCCTCGGCGTCCCAGTCGAGCAGCACCGAGCCGAAGAGGAAGTCCTCGAACTCCCGCAGGCTCATCCCGGCCTCCTGGGCGAGCGCAGGCGTTGGGTAGCGGCACGTCACCCATGGGATGTCGAGTGCGAGGCGGCGCGCGATCAGCGGGTGCGCGCCCTTCGAGATCGCGTCGCGCTGCTCCTCGGGCAGGCTCACGCCGTCGCGGGTGTTCTCGGGTGCGCCCACGCGGATCCAGGCGTCGCACTCGTCCTCGATCCTGACCCGGAGCGGCGAACGCTCCGCGACGAGCTCCGGCGGCGCCGTCTCGGCCCAGACCGTCTCGAACGGCCAGAAGTCCATCCCCGAGAAGCTGAGCTGGACGACCGGGATCGCCTTGCGCCGTCCGATCGCGCGGATGATCTCCTCGATCAGCGGTCGTGCGTGCGTGCTCCCGACGACGACCACCTCCCAGCCGGGCTGGACGTCTACACAGCGTTCCACGAGAAGGCGCGCGTACTGCTCGATGCGTGGATCAGCCACCGTTCAGTTCCCCCTTGCTATACTCGCACTTAGATTTTTTCCAAACCAGGGACTAAAGGAGCAAAGCACACATGGCGAAGACCATTGGTATCGACCTCGGCACGACCAACAGCTGCATGGCCGTGCTCGAGGGCGGTGAGCCTACCGTCATTCCGAACGCCGAGGGCGGCCGCACGACGCCGTCCGTCGTCGCGTTCGCGAAGGACGGCCAGCGGCTCGTCGGCCCGCCGGCCAAGCGCCAGCAGGTGACGAACCCGGAGAACACGATCTTCTCGATCAAGCGCTTCATGGGCCGCAAGTACGGCGAGGTCTCCGAGGAGATGAAGATCGTCCCGTACGAGGTCGTCCAGGGCGAGAACGGCGACGTG
The DNA here is from genome assembly GCA_963742635.1 of uncultured Actinomycetes bacterium. Taxonomy (GTDB): domain Bacteria; phylum Actinomycetota; class Thermoleophilia; order Gaiellales; family Gaiellaceae; genus VAXT01. The sequence continues at coordinate 244,500 of CAVUMW010000001.1, read as the reverse complement.
CGCGTCAAGGCCGAGGGCAAGGAGTACGCGCCGCCGGAGATCTCGGCGATGATCCTCCAGAAGCTGAAGACGGACGCCGAGGCGTATCTCGGTGAGCCGGTCACGGACGCGGTCGTCACCGTTCCGGCCTACTTCAACAACGCGCAGCGCGAGGCGACGAAGGACGCAGGCAAGATCGCCGGCCTCAACGTCGTCCGCATCATCAACGAGCCGACCGCCGCCGCACTCGCGTACGGGCTCGACAAGGAGACCTCCGACCAGACGATCCTCGTCTTCGACCTTGGCGGCGGCACGTTCGACGTCTCGATCCTCGAGCTCGGCGAGGGCGTCTTCGAGGTGAAGGCGACGAACGGCGACAACCACCTCGGCGGCGACAACTTCGACAAGGCGATCGTCGACTGGATGGTCGCCGAGTTCAAGAAGGACCAGGGCATCGACCTGGCCGCCGACAAGATGGCGCTCCAGCGGCTGTACGAGGCCTCGGAGAAGGCGAAGATCGAGCTGTCGTCCACGATGACGACGCAGATCAACCTGCCGTTCATCACCGCGACGCAGGAGGGCCCGAAGCACCTCGACCTCCAGCTCACGCGCGCGAAGCTGAACGAGCTGACGGCCGACCTCCTCAAGCGGACGGTCGAGCCCACGAAGCAGGCGCTCGCGGACGCGGGGCTCGAGCCGAGCGCGATCGACCACGTCGTCCTCGTCGGCGGCATGACCCGCATGCCGGCGGTCGTCGACGAGGTCAAGGAGCTGATCGGCAAGGAGCCGCACAAGGGCGTCAACCCGGACGAGGTCGTCGCCGTCGGCGCGGCCATCCAGGGCGGCGTCCTCAGGGGCGAGGTCAAGGACGTGCTCCTGCTCGACGTGACCCCGCTCTCGCTCGGCATCGAGACGAAGGGCGGCGTCTTCACGAAGCTGATCGACCGCAACACGACGATCCCGACGAAGAAGTCGGAGGTCTTCTCGACCGCCGAGGACAACCAGCCGTCGGTCGAGATCCACGTCGCTCAGGGCGAGTCGGAGATGGTCGCCTTCAACAAGACGCTCGGCAAGTTCCAGCTCGTCGGCATCCCGCCGGCGCCGCGGGGCATGCCGCAGGTCGAGGTCACGTTCGACATCGACGCGAACGGGATCATCGCCGTCTCGGCCAAGGATCTCGGGACCGGGAACGAGCAGCAGATCAAGATCGAGGGCGGCTCGGGCCTGAACGAGGACGAGGTGCAGCGGATGATGCAGGACGCCGAATCGCACCGCGACGAGGCGCACAAGCTGCGCGAGCTCGCCGACGCCCGGAACATGGCCGAGCAGCTCGCGTACCAGACCGAGCGCACGCTCTCCGAGCACCGCGACAAGCTCGACGAGTCCGAGGCCTCGACGATCGAGGGCCGGATCATGGAGCTGAAGGGCGTGCTCGAGAGCTCGGACCTGAACGAGATCCGCGAGAAGACGCAGGCGCTCCAGGAGGCCTCGCAGAAGCTCGCCGAGGCCGTCTACGCCCAGGCGACCGCGCAGCAGGCGCAGTCCGCGCCGGGTGACAACGGCGCCGAGTCGTCGGATGACGAAGTCGTCGAAGAGGGCGACTACGAGGTGATCGACGAAGAGGAAGAGGCGAAGAAGGCGTGACGCCGGAGGAGACCAACGACACCCCCCCGAAGAGACTTTGCAACACAGTGTTACTAAGTCCGAAGGGGACGAAGAGCAGGTCGAGCTGGAGGCGCTCCGGAACGAGAACGAGGAGCTGATCGACACCCTCCAGCGCCTGCAGGCCGACTTCGACAACTACCGCAAGCGGGCCGCGCGCGATCAGGAGAGCCTGGTCGCGCGGGCCGGCGAGCGAGTCGTGAAGGAGCTGCTGCCGATCCTCGACGACCTGGAGCGTGCGCTCGAGGCCGCCGAGCGGCACGAGGAGGCGACGCTCGAGGACGGCGTCCAGCTCGTCCATCGCCAGCTCGAGCAGCTGCTCGCGAAGGAGGGGCTCGCTCCCGTCGAGACCGACGGCAAGTTCGACCCGCACGTCCACGAGGCGCTCCTGACGCAGCCCTCGGACGCAGACGAGGGCTCCGTGATCGAGGTGCTCCAGAAGGGCTACCGCCTCGGCGACCGCGTGCTGCGCCCGGCGAGGGTGGTGGTCGCGGGGCCGAAGGAAGGGCCCGAGTGGCGACACGCCCTAGGAGCTCTGCGACGCGCTTCAGGCGCTGCCCGGCGTCCGTCGGAAATGACCGGTCGACCCACTGGATCAATGGCAACCCGCGGACTGACGCGCCGGAGTTTCCCGGGGCGCGTCGCAGGACGAGCTCAAGAAGGCGTACCGCAAGCTCGTCCGCGAGCACCACCCGGACCGGAACCCGGGCGACAAGGAGGCGGAGGAGCGCTTCAAGGAGATCCAGGGCGCGTACGACGTCCTCTCCGACCCCGAGAAGCGCAAGCAGTACGACGCGTTCGGCTCGGCCGACGGACGTCCGGGCGGATTCCCCGGTGGGGGCGGCGGAGGCGCCGGCGGGTTCAACTTCGACTTCGGCGACATCTCCGATCTGTTCGGAGGGTTCGGCGACGTGTTCGGCGGTGGGCGCGCGCGTCAACCGTCGGGCCGCGGCGCCGACGTCCAGGCGCGCGTCACCCTCTCGTTCGAGGACTCGCTCCAGGGCGTCGAGACGCAGATCCCGGTCGAGCTGGACACGACGTGCCGGGAGTGCGGCGGCTCCGGCGCGCAGCCGGGCACCGCGCCGATCGTCTGTCCCGAGTGCCGCGGCCGCGGTGTGGTCACCGAGAGCCAGGGCCTCTTCGGCCTCTCGCACACGTGCCCGCGCTGCCACGGGAGCGGCACCGTGATCGAGAAGCCGTGTCCGCGCTGCCACGGGTCCGGCCGCGAGCGGCGCACGAAGCGCTACAAGGTGAAGATCCCGGCCGGCGTCAAGAACGGCACGCAGATCCGGCTCAAGGGCAAGGGCGAGCCGGGCTACGGCGGCGGACCGCCGGGCGATTTGATCGTCGTAACTCGTGTGGCGGATTCGCCGCTCTACAAGCGGCGCGGCTCGGACCTCGAGGTCGAGGTCCCGGTCACGTTCGCCGACGCCGCGCTCGGGGCGAAGGTCGAGGTGCCGACGCCCGAGGGCCCGGTGTCGCTGAAGATCCCGGCGGGCTCGGAGAGCGGCAAGCTGCTGCGGATCAAGGGCCGCGGTGCGCCGAAGCTGAAGGGCAAGGGCAAGGGCGACGTGCTCGCGCGGCTGAAGATCGCGGTGCCGAGGAAGCCGAACAAGAAGGAGCGCGAGCTGCTCGAGGAGCTCCAGAAGGTGCAGAAGGTCCGATGAGCAACGAATATTGGCGAGGTCGATGCGTGGCATGTAGGGTCGATGATCGCTCGGCGGGAGCCTCGTCTGGTTCGGCCGCGACGGCGTACTCTGATCATGGTTCCGTGCTCAGCGGTCTCCGCGGCGGGTCGCCGGCATGGAAGTGCGATCTCTCGGCTCGATCCCCCGGGCGCTGATCTTCGCGTGATCGGCGCTGATCCTTGGCTGCGTGGATCGGGGCCGCGGATCGTCCTCGTCCTCGGGATCTGCGCCAGGCCGTCGCCTCGTGCGCCGCCGAATGGAGAGCGACGTGAGCGACGGCACGCCCCGCTACATGATCAGCGTCGCCGCCGACCTCGTCGAGATGCACCCCCAGACGCTGCGCATCTACGAGTCGAAGGGCCTCGTCACACCGCAGCGGACGGCCGGCAACACGCGTCTCTACTCCGACGCCGACCTCGACCGGCTGCGCCTGATCCAGCAGCTGACGACGCAGCTCGGGCTCAACCTCGCGGGCGTCGAGCACGTGATCCGGCTCGAGGAGCAGATCCGCCGCATGCAGCGGACGATGGAGCGCCTCGAGCGCGAGATGCGCGAGACGATCGCACAGGTGCACAAACAGTACCGCCGAGACCTCGTTCCCTACGACCCGACGGGCGTCGAGCTCGTGCCGAAGAGATGGACTTCCAGAGGCTGACCGTCAAGTCACAGGAGGCGATCGCCGCTGCGCAGGAGCTCGCGCGCCGCCGGGGCAACCCGGAGATCGTCCCCGTGCACCTGCTGGTCGCGCTACTCGACCAGGAGCTGCCGCAGACACTGCTCGGCGAGCAGGCGGCCGAGGTGCGGGCCCAGGCGGAGGCCGATCTCGCGCGCCTGCCCTCGCTCCAGGGCGCGGCACAGCAGCCTGGCGCCTCGACCGCGTTCTCCCGCGTGCTCGACCGCGCCGAGGAGGAGATGCGGAAGCTCGAGGACGAGTTCGTCTCGACCGAGCACCTCCTGCTCGCCCTCGACGTCGTGCCGCGCGACGAGCTGCTCGCGAAGCTGAAGGAGGTGCGCGGCGGCCAGCGCGTGACGTCGCAGGATCCCGAAGGCACGTACCAGGCGCTCGAGAAGTTCGGTCGCGACCTGACCGAGCTCGCCGAGCAGGGCAAGCTCGACCCGGTCATCGGCCGGGACGAGGAGATTCGGCGCGTGATGCAGGTGCTGTCGCGGCGCACGAAGAACAACCCGGTGCTGATCGGGGATCCCGGAGTGGGGAAGACGGCGATCGCCGAGGGTCTCGCGCAGCGGATCGTCGCCGGCGACGTGCCGGAGGGGCTCAAGGGCAAGCGTGTCTGGGCGCTCGACATCGGCGCGCTCCTCGCGGGCTCGAAGTACCGCGGCGAGTTCGAGGAGCGGATCAAGGCCGTGCTCGCCGGAGATCAAGAACGCCGAGGGCGAGATCGTCCTCTTCATCGACGAGCTGCACACGATCGTGGGCGCGGGCGCGGCCGAGGGCGCCGTCGACGCGGCGAACCTGCTCAAGCCGATGCTCGCCCGCGGCGAGCTGCGCGCAATCGGCGCGACGACGCTCGACGAGTACCGCAAGCACATCGAGAAGGACGCGGCCCTCGAGCGGCGCTTCCAGCCGGTGTTCGTCGGGGAGCCGTCCGTCTCGGACACGATCGCGATCCTCCGCGGGCTCAAGGAGCGCTACGAGGCGCATCACGGCGTGCGCATCCGCGACGCTGCCCTCGTCGCGGCCGCGGTGTCTGTCCGATCGCTACATCTCCGACCGCCAGCTGCCGGACAAGGCGATCGACCTGATCGACGAGTCCGCGTCGCGCTTGCGGATGGAGATCGACTCTGCTCCGCTCGAGCTCGACGAGGCCGAGCGGCGCGTGCGCCAGCTCGAGATCGAGCTCGCGGCGATGGGCAAGGAGTCGAAGGAGCGGCGCGAACCGGTCGAGCGCGAGCTGTCCGAGGCCAAGAGCCTGCGCGACGAGCTCGCCGCGCGCTGGTCGCGCGAGAAGGAGGCGCTCGACCGGGTCAGCGAGATCAAGCGCCTGATCGACGAGCTGCGGATGGAAGCCGAGCGCGCAGAACGGCACGGCGAGCTCCAGCGCGTGGCCGAGATCCGCTACGGCGAGCTGCCCGAGCTCGAGCGCGAGCTCGAGGAGCGCGCCGAGCCCGAGGGCGAGCCGATGGTCAAGGAGGAGGTCGACGAGGACGACGTCGCCGAGGTCGTGGCGCGCTGGACCGGGATTCCGGTGTCACGGCTGCTCGAGGGCGAGACCGAGAAGCTGATCCACATGGAGGAGCGGCTGCACCGGCGGGTGGTCGGCCAGGACCGGGCCGTCGAGGCCGTCGCCAACGCGTTGCGGCGCGCGCGATCGGGCCTCCAGGACCCGAACCGTCCGATCGGCTCGTTCGTCTTCCTCGGCCCGACGGGAGTTGGGAAGACCGAGCTCGCGCGCGCCCTCGCCGAGTTCATGTTCGACGACGACCGCGCCATGGTCCGGCTGGACATGTCCGAGTACCAGGAGAAGCACACGGTCTCGCGGCTAGTCGGCGCGCCTCCGGGCTACATCGGCTTCGAGGAGGGCGGGCAGCTGACCGAGGCCGTTCGCCGCCGCCCGTACTCGGTCGTCCTGCTCGACGAGATCGAGAAGGCGCACCCCGAAGTGTTCAACATCCTGCTCCAGGTGCTCGACGACGGGCGCCTGACCGACGGGCAGGGGCGCACCGTCGACTTCCGGAACACGGTGCTGATCATGACCTCGAACGTGCCGAACGAGGCTGCGATGCGCGAGACGTTCCGGCCCGAGTTCCTGAACCGGATCGACGAGATCGTCGAGTTCGAGCCGCTGACCCGCGACCAGATCGGCGAGATCGTCGAGCTCCAACTCGCGCGGCTGCGCGCACGCCTCGCGGAGCGGGGCCTGTCTCTCGAGTTGACCGACGCTGCGAAGGAGCACCTCGCCGAGGCCGGCTGGGATCCGACGTACGGCGCCCGGCCGCTGAAGCGCGCGATCCAGCGCCTCGTCGAGAATCCGCTCGCGCTGCGTCTCCTCGAGGGCGAGTTCGACGAGGGCGACACCGTGCGTGTCGACGTCGCGGACGGCGAGCTGACGTTCGAGAAGGCGCCGGCCGCCGAGCCCGCCCCAGCCTGACGTCCGCAACAATTCGGGGCATGAGCACGATCGTCGCGCCGGCCGAGGTCGAGGTCCAGGAGCCCGCAGCGGGTGAGGACGTCGAGTACGACCGTCCGTGGGTCGTGATCGTCTGGAACGACCCGATCAACCTCATGTCGTATGTCACGCTCGTCTTCCAGAAACTCTTCGGCTTCAACCTCGCCAAGGCGACAAAGCTGATGCTCCAGGTGCACAACGAGGGCAAGGCTGTCGTCTCGAGCGGCAACCGCGAGAAGTCCGAGCTCGACGTCGCGCGGCTGCACGCGCACGGGCTCTGGGCGACGATGCAGCAGGACTGAGTGTTCGCGCGACGGCAGTTCGAGCGCCAGGGGGATCGCGTGCGTCTGCGGCTCGACGTGCACGAGCGGCTTCTCCTGAGCGACCTCCTCGACGAGCTCGAGCGCCTGCTCGACGACCCGGACGACCCAGAGCTGCGCCGGCTCTTCCCGCCTGCGTATTCCGATCGTGAGAACGACGAGCAGTACCGCTCGCTCGTCCGCGACCAGCTCGTGTCCGGCCGGTCGAAGGCTCTTGCGACCGTGCGGCGGACCCTCGCCGCAGAGACGCTCGAGATCGACCAGGCGGAGCAGTGGCTGCGAGCGCTGAACGACATGCGCCTCGTGCTCGGGACGCGCTGGGACGTGACCGAGCAGCTGGACTACGGGACGCTCGACCTGAAGGAGCCTCGCGGGCGCGAGCTCGCGGTCTACGGCTATCTGTCCTGGCTTCAGGAGCAGCTGGTCGAGGCCCTGCAGCCCTAGATACGGTCCCGCGCGTGTCTCAGCCAATGGTTTCTCCGGCCGAGCGGACCGTCGGCCAGCTGATCGCCGACGCGATCAAGCTCTACGGGCACCGGTTCTGGCGCGTGCTCGGGCTCGGGATCCCGGCGGCCGCCTTCACGATCGGCGCCTCGTTCCTCGACGGAGGCGCGCGCATCGGGTACGGGGTCGTCCTCGGGCCGTTCGCGCTCGCGCTCAGCTACGTCTGGGCGGTAACGGTCGCGACCGGTGGGCGAAACGCCACGGGGCGGGCGCTCCTCGTCGGCGCGATCGCGTTCCTGCCGCTCGCCGCGTCGCGCGTGCTCGTCTTCACCGGCGTCTACTTCGTCGCGCTCGCCTGGTTCGCGCTCGTCGGGCTCGCGGTGCCGAGCGTGCTCGTCGAGGGGCGGGGCCTGCGGGACGCGCTCCAGCACGGGCTCCGGCTCGCGCGTGCCGACTTCGTGCACGCGTTCGGCACCGTGGCCGCGCTCGCGATCGTCGTCATCGTCTCGATCTTCTCGCTCTCGCTCCTGCTCGCGGGCTTCGGCGCTCAGAGCATCACGATCTCCGCGGCGCTGGCGGTCGTCGTCATGTCGCCGCTCTTCTTCCTCGGGTGCGCACTTCTCTATCTCGACCAGGAGGCGCGGTTAGAGTCGGGCTCACCACGACGAAGGAGGCGCGATGCCCGTCTACATCATGCTGTCGAGCCTGACCGCGCAGGGCGTGCAGACGCTGAAGTCGAACCCGGACCGGCTGCGCGAGGTGAACCGTGACGTCGAGGAGCTCGGCGCCAAGGTGCTGCACCAGTGGGCGACGCTCGGCCCGTTCGACTTCGTGAACGTCGTCGAGGCGCCTGATGCCGCGACGATCGCCCGTGTGTCGATCGCCCTGGGGGCGCGCGGGAGCGCCAAGCTCCAGACGCTGACGGCGCTCGAGATCGAGGACTTCCTCGGCGCGGTCAGCTAGGACTCGGCCGCCCGATAGGCGACTGCGACCTCGGCCGCGAGCCGGGCGTTCGCGATCACGAGCTGGCGGTTGACGTGGAGGGTTCGACCGCCGCTTCGCTCGTGCAGGCGTCCGAGCACGAACGGGCGTCACCGCCGGCCCGGTGACTCCTTGCTCGTCGGCCGCGGCCAACGCTTCCTCGATCAACGGCTCCACGTCGTCGATGCTCTCGGGTGGCGGCTGGACGAGCAGGAGCGCCGAATGGCGTTTGAGTCGCCAGTGCGTGCGCGCGAGCTCGGCCGCCTCCTCGGCGCTCTCGACTCGCGCCGGGAGCGGGGGGCCGCCGTGTGCGGTGTAGAAGAGGGGCAGCTCGTCTGTCCGTAGTCCGACGACCGGGATGCCGAGCGTCTCGAGGACCTCCATCGTCACCGGTACGTCGAGCAGCGACTTGATGCCGGACGAGACCACGAGCGCCTCCGTCCGCGCGAGCTCGCCGAGGTCGGCGGAGACGTCCATGCGGTCGCCCCGGTGCACGCCGCCGATGCCGCCCGTGCCGAGGAATCCGATCCCTGCGGCACGGCAGGCGGCGAGCGTGCCGCCGACGGTCGTCGCACCGACGGCGCCCTGGACGACCGCGGCAGCGAGGTCTCGCGGCCCCACCTTGCGCGCATCGGGCGTGAACCGTTCGAGCTCGGAGTCCGAGAGTCCGACCCGGAGCGCGCCGTCGAGCACGCCCACGGTCGCCGGCACGGCGCCGGCGTCACGGACGGCCTGCGCCGACGCGAGACCCACCGCCAGGCCCTCGCCCGCCGGGAACCCGTGCGCGACGAGCGTCGTCTCGAGCGCGACCACGGCCTCGCGGCGGCGAAGCGCTTCCCCGACTTCCGGTGAGACTTCGATCATGCGCCGAATCTTTCCGGAAGCGACCCTCCGGGCGCTGTGTGGGCGCCCGGAGAGCGCTCGATCCGATCACGGAAGGTTCAGGGCCTTGATTCGCCCGCACGCGGCCCAGGCGACCCGTTTGCCCTCGATCGAGAGCCCGATCGGGGTGGCCGTCGCGCGCCACAGAACCGCGGTCTTTCCCGCCCGGATCGTGTAGATCGTCTTGCCGACCCGGAAGACGATTCCGGCCGAGCTGATCGCGAGGTCCGCAGCGCCGGCCATCGTCGTCGTGCCGACGAGCTCGCCCTTCGCGGCGTCATAACGCTCGATCACTGTCGTTCCGTCGGGCCGTCCCACGATCACCGCGAGAGTCGGGCCACGAGAGCGCGACGTCGCGGACCGTCCCTTGCGGGACGACACGGGCGAGCCGGCTGCCGGAGAGGCTGTACACGTCGACGGGCCCGTTCGCCGCCGCCGCCACGTCCTCACTCTGCGGGTCCGGCAGGACCGCTGGAACGACGGCGACCCGACCGACCGAGGCGGCGATCGCAAACGCCGGCGGGATGTCACGGATTCGAGGCGGGTACCACTTGCGGACGAAGCGATGGACTCCGCCGCTCCGCGAGTGACCAGCTGCCGTTCCCCGGATCGCACGTCACCGTCGCATCTCCGTAGACGATCGTCTGCTCGCCGTCGGCAGCGACGCCGGTCAGGTATGTGCCGCCGTACTCGCTGACAGCCGGATTGTCGAGGATCATCGGCTTCTTCTGGCCCGGTTTGGCGGTGTAGATCCCCGCCTCCCGGCTCATCACGCCTGCGTACTTGACCCAGACGGCCCTCTTGCCGCCGAGGACGAGCGTGGACGCGCTCTGAGCGCCGACCGCCGCTCCGACGCCGGCGTTGCCGAGCACCCAACTACTCCGTCCGGACACGCTGCGCAGGTGGACGACGTAGTGGCGTCCACCGACCCACGTGATGAAGTCGCCGTCCTGCGCGAACTTGTAGATCGGGCCGTGCTGGATGACGAGCGTGCGAGGCGTCACCAGACGGACCGTCGCTCGAGTCGGCTCTGCACCGGCTGAGGCCGCGATGAGCAGGCCGGCGAGCGCCACGATCATCGCGTACCAACCGCTTACTCGGATGTGCGGTTGCCTTGTCATTGCTCTCACCCCTTTGCCGAAATGGTCGCCGAGCGGGTTTGGAACGACATCGGGACCGGCCCTGAAGTGCTAGTGGGTGAGTACGGAGCCCGCTTTCCTTACAACCTTGACCCGTCTTGGTCAGGTGCCCCGCTCGGGCATCGCTCCGAGCTGGGCGACGCATCTAGCCGCAGCCTGTGCCGCGAGCTCCGGGCCGTCGACGAGGTAGCCGGCCGCCAGCGCGTCGCCTGCGCCCGTTGTGTCGACGACCTCGGCGGGCGCGGCCGCGTAATCGGCGCCGTCGATGCTGAACCCCTCGCGACCGCGCTTGAGTACGAGCTTCCCGGGGACTTCTCCTCCGATCGCGGCCAGCTCGCCCTCGTTCGCGAACACGAGCTCGGGGCCGAGCAGCTCGAGCCGCGAGAGGAGCTTCTCCGGCCCGTACTCGGCGATCCCGGACGCAGATGCGAGGTCGACGCTCACCCGGCCTCCTTGAGCCTGCACCGCCCCGGCGGCTTTCGCGGCAGCCTCCTCGATCGGTCGCCGCAGCAGCGAGTAGCCGGACAGGTGCAGCCAGTCGCAACCGCCGAACCAGCGCACGTCCAGCTCCTCGGCGCGCAGTCCGGGAGCGACGCCGCGGTCGGTGAGCATCGTCCGGCTCCCGTCCGGCGAGACGAGCGAGACGACGACGCCGTTTCGCCCCTCCTCGACGGGGCCGAGCAGCTCGACACCACGCGCACGGAGCTCGGTCCCGGCCAGCTCGCCTGCAGCGTCCGAGCCGCGCTTCCCGACGAACCGCGCCTCCGCGCCGAGCTCGGCCGCCCACGCCGCGACGTTCGCCGCCTGGCCGCCGGCACCGACCCGCGTCTCGGCCGCCCCCTCGCTCTCGGGGCCGCTCGTGCCGCTCGTGCGGACGACGACGTCGAGCAGCAGATCGCCTAGGGCGCAGAGGCGCATCGCCAGGATCGTTTCACGAGCCGCGTAGAATCGCGTCCATGGACGGCGCCGATCGGCGGCCTGAGCGGTTCCGCTCGTTTCTCGTCGGCGGCGTGATCGGCGCCTCGGCAGTGATCGCGACCGCGCGTCGACGGCGCCGAGCCCGAGCGCGCCGCGCCGCGCCGCACGCCGCGGGCCTTGCTGCGTTCGAGGACGCCCCCTGCCACCGGGAGACGGTCGAGCGCGAAGCCGCTAACGCTCGAGCGCCGAGAGAGCCTGGTCGGCGGTGAGCAGGTTCACGTCCGCGTCGCCGCTGCCGAGCGACCTCCCGAGGATCTGGGCCTGCCGCGTCTCGAGCAGGAACTCCTTCGGCGTCCGCGTCGGCTGCTTGCTGCGGATGACGAGGAACGGCCCGAAGGCGCGCGCGTCGAAGACCGACTTGGGATTCGGGTAGCGCAGCGGAATCGTCAGCTTCTGCGTGAAGTTGTTCGTGTCGCTCGCGTCGAAGACCCAGACGCCGCGGCCGAGCGTGCGGGCCTCTCGGAGTGACCGCAGCGCGAGCTTGGCGTCTGCGCGGGGGATCACGGTCTCCGAGAAGCCGGCGCGGTCGCGCTGCCAGCCGCCGAGGTAGAGCGGGTCGTACCCGAAGAGGACGTCGTCGGGTTGCGCGGTTCGCGCGAGCCAGCCGGACGCTGCCTCGCGAGCCTCGACCCGCGTTCCGGGCTCGCCCTCGTACAGCGGAGCCGTCTTGTCCCAGCCCCATGCGACCTCCGCGCTCATCAGGAGGACGAGCGCGGCGACGAGCACCGGCGTCCGTTTGCGCGACAGGTCGATCAGCCCGAGCGCGACGAGCAACGCGAAGAACGGCAGCACGAAGATCAGGTGGCGCGACTCGGGCGACGTCGACTGGCCGAACCGCGCGAGCACGAACGCCGCCGTCGGCACGAGCACGACGCACGCCGTCAGCAGAGCCGCGTCGCGGTTCCGGAGCCACAGCGCGCGTGCGCCGACGACAGCGACGACGAGCACGGCGATCACGATCGGGGTGAAGCCGGCCGTGAAATCGCCTGCGACCCGGTAGAGGTACTCGAGCACCGCGCCGGGCCCGTCGAGCTTCTGCCCACCCGTCCCGACGCCGACGTCGAACCGGCCGGCGAGGACGTGGTCGCTGTACCAGAAGGGCGATCCGAGGACAGCGACCGTGGCGATCGCGACGAACGCCGCCCGCGTGCGCGCGCGCGCGAGTACATAGACGACCTGCGAGGCGAGCACGAGGGCTCCGTAGGGATGCGTCGCGACCGTCGCCAGGATCGCGACCGCCCACAGCGCCCAGCGCCGCCGGCCTCCCGTCCCGACCGCGGCCAGGAAGGCGAGGTACGAGAGCGCGCTCGTGAGCAGGAAGAGGCTGTACATCCGCCCGTAGATCCCGTGGAAGAGGAGCATCCAACTCGCCGAGACGAGGGCCGTGGCCGCGAGCGCCGCAGTCCGCCCGGTGAGTCGTGCGCCGAGGAGCGCCACGACCGGAATCGAGGCGACCGCGAACAGCGCCGAGAAGAGCCGCAGACCGACGAGGCTGCCGCCCAGGTGGGCGACGATCCACGCGAAGAGAAAATGGAGCGGCGCGCCGCCGCGCTCGGTCTGGACGGTCTTGAAGAGCCCGCCCAGCGACTTGCGGCCGACGAAGAGCGCGAGCGTCTCGTCCTCGTGCGGGGGCCAGGCGGTCAGCCGCGCGAGCAGGAACACGGCGACAGCCGTCGTGCACCCGCCGACGCCGAGCCAGAACGTCCTTAGGCCGAGCTCGGCCGCGGGCTCCGCGAAGGCGCGGGCGTAGGGCTCTGGCCGGCCCGGCGACACCTCACTCGTTCGCGTCGCCAAGGGCGCGAAGCTAGCACGGGAATCGACTCGAGGAGTGTCGCCTGGGGGCGAAGCTAAGCTCCGTCTGGTGCCGATTTACGAATACAAGTGCCCGAAAGGGCATGTCTTCGAGGTCTTCCAGAAGATGACCGACGACCCGGTGGAGGTCTGCGAAGTCTGCGGCGAGGGGCCGATCCAGCGGGTCCTCTACCCGGTCGCGGTCCATTTCAAGGGCTCCGGGTTCTACTCGACCGACTACGGCCGGGGCTCGCGCAAGACCTCGCGCGACGGCGACAAGGCGAGCGAATCGTCCGGCGACAAGGGCGACAAGGGCGACAACGGCGACAAGAAGGACAAGGACGTCAAGAAGGTGGTCGAGAGCTAAGAGGGTCGCCCGGCCCTCTACGGGCAGCCCGAGCCGTACGTCGACCCCGGCAGGGGCGGCTGCGGCGCCGATCGGCCGAGGAACGCCGCGATCGTCCGCCGGGCCTCCTCGTCCGGCTGGAGGTAGCCGCCGCCGAACCCGGTCGGCGTCCCGCCGAGTCGGCAGTGGAGCTCGTTCCCGCTCCGCTTCTTGACGAGCGCGAGCTGCATCATCTGACCGGCGGTGAGGTCGGTCGTCAGCGGCTTCATCACGTCGTCTCCGATCCACGGCAGCTTGACCAGCACGCCGAGGCCCGTCAGCTTCCCGAGCAGCGCCTGGATGACCGCCTGCTGGCGCTCGGTGCGGGTGACGTCGCTCTCACGCGGGTTCAGCTTGTTCTCGCGAATCCGCGAGTAGACGCGGGCGCGATGCCCGTCCATGTGCTGCATGCCCTTCGCGAAGCGCCAGCCCTGCCAGCGGTCGCAGCGCGCCTGGGTCGAGTAGGGACAGTCGAACTTGTTGGAGAGGATCGGCGCGGGCACGTTGATGTCCACGCCGCCGACCTTGTCGATCACCTTCGTGAAGGCGTCGAAGTCGACGATCACGACGTGATTGACCTCGACGTCCGTGAAGCCGCGCACGGTCTTGATCGCGAGCGCGGGCCCACCGATCTGGAACGCGGAGTTGATCTTGTCGTAGCCGTGCCCGGGGACGTTGACTCGGAGATCGCGCGGAATCGAGAGGTAGTTGAGGCGGCCCTTGCCCGGGTCGGTCCGCAGCAGCATCATCGAGTCCGAGCGGTCGAAGCTCGTCCGGTACCCGATCTTGGAGGAGTGGTCGGTGCCGAGCAGGAGGATCACGCTCGGATGCGTGAGCATGAGCCCGCTCTGGGGCACGAGGGCAGCTTTCGCCGAGGCGGGCAGCCGCTTGTTCGCGGCCTTCGCGCCGCTGTGCAGGGAGAGGTAGCTCGCGACGCCCCACACGAGCACGAGGACGAGGAACGACGCGATGCCGATCCCGATCCAGCGCCCCCAGTTGCGCTCGCGCTTCGTCTTCGGCTGCTTCGGCCCGGGGCCCTTGAACCGGTCCGGCCGGCGGTCGGTTCGGGCCGGCGCGCGCTCCGGCGCGCCGAGCGTCGGCACTCGCCCCTTGACGCGACCTCCTCGGTAGACGCGATAGGGCTTCTCTCCTTGCGCCATTCGGCGGCGTATCGTAGCCGCGTGGCAGAGCTGGCCATCGGTATCGACGTCGGCGGGACGAAGATCGCGGCCGGGGTCATCGACCGCGACGGTCACATCCATCGGCGGATCGAGCGGCCCACGCCCACGGAGTCCCGCGACGAGTTTCTCGAGCTGCTGGACGAGATCGTCGACCAGCTTCGGGTCGAGCGCGTGGCGGCGATCGGCTTCGGGCTGCCGTCGACGATCGACCAGCGCACCGGTCGCGTCGTCGGCTCGGTCCACGTGCCGCTCGCCGACTTCGACTTTCGCGACCATGCCGCCGAGCGCTTCTCCGTCCCGGTCGCCCTGGACAACGACGGCAACGCGGCCGCGATCGCCGAGTGGAAGATCGGCGCGGGGAAGGGCTCGAGCCACATGGTCATGCTCACGCTCGGGACCGGCGTCGGCGGCGGGCTGATCCTCGACGGCAAGCCGTACCGCGGGTTCGTCGGAGCCGGCGCCGAGATCGGGCACATGGTGCTCGAGTACGGCGGCGCGCCGTGCAGCGGCAACTGCACGGGACACGGCCATTTCGAACAGGTCTCGTCCGGCGGTGCCGCGGATCGGAAAGCCGTGGAGCTGCTCGGCCCCGAGGCGACCGGCCGCGAGCTCGTCGGCGCAGCGCGCGCGGGGAACCAGGAGGCGCTGGAAGCCGTCCGCGAGATCGGGCGGAAGCTCGGCGCGGCTCTGGGTTCGCTGGTCAACATCTTCAACCCCGAGGTGATCGTGATCGGAGGCGGGTTCAGCCAGGCCCGCGACCTCTTCCTCGAGCCTGCGCTGGAGACGATGAAGGTCGAAGCGCTCGCTCCGGGCCGGGACCTCGTCCGGGTCGTTCCGGCACTGCTCGGCCCCGATGCAGGCCTCGTCGGAGCGGGGTTCGTCGGGTTCGAGGCTCTCTAGGTCCTTGCTCGCGGTCTGCGCGACGCCGATCGGGAACCTCGAGGACGTGACGCTGCGCGTGCTCCGCGAGCTGGCGGAGGCCGATCTCGTCCTCTGCGAGGACACGCGGCGGACGAAGGTCCTGCTCGAGCGCCACGGAATCGACGCGAAGCTCCTCAGCTACCACGAGCACAACGAGGCGGAGCGGACTGCGCAGCTGCTTCCTCGGCTCGAGGCCGGCGAGCGGATCGCGCTGGCCTCGGATGCGGGGCTGCCCGGGGTGAGCGATCCGGGCGCGCGCCTGATCCAAGCGGCGCTGGACGCGGGAGTGCGGGTGACGGTGCTGCCCGGACCGTCGGCGGTGGAGACCGCGCTCGTCGCGAGCGGGCTCGTCGGCGAGCGGTACCAGTTCCTCGGGTACCTGCCGCGGAACGAGAGCGCGCGAGCGGCGCTCTGGAGCGAGCTCGGCGCGTGGCCGCACTCGGCCGTCGCATTCGAGTCTCCGCGCAGGCTGCCGGCCAGCCTTCGCTCGCTCGCCGACGCGCTGCCGGAGCGGCCGGTCGCGGTGTGCCGTGAGCTGACCAAGCGCTTCGAGGAGGTCGCGCGCGGGACCGCCGCGGAGATCGCTGGACGTTTCTCGGAGCCTCCCCGTGGCGAGATCACCGTCGTCGTCGGCCCGGGGGAGGTGGAACGAGCAGCCGAGTCGGACGCGCTCGCCGCGGTCGCGGAGCTCGTCGAGGCCGGTGTCGGCCGGCGGACTGCCGCCGATCTCGTCGCGCGCCTGACCGGGCACTCGCGCAACCGCCTCTACCGCGCCTCGCTGTAACCTGATTTGACAACAGCCGAGCGCCACGGTACTCTGGCCACATGGTTTTCAGATCAGGCAACACTCTCCTCGTGGCGCTGGTCTCCGCGCTCGTGCTTTCGCCTGGAGCTTCGGCGTGGGCGTGGCCCGTCGACGGGCCGGTGCTGAGACCGTTCGTCTCCGACGGCGATCCGTACGGGGGCGGCCAGCATCGCGGGATCGACATCGGCGCTCCGACGGGCTCGGACGTGCGGTCGGCCACGACCGGGGTCGTCGCCTTCGCCGGTCGACTGCCGCGGCAGGGGCTGTGCCTGACGGTTCGGACGGCGGACGGCTGGTCGGTGACGCTCGTCCACCTCGGTTCGATCGGTGTGCCCGTCGGAACTCAGGTCGGCGAGGGCGACGTCGTCGGCACGATCGGCCCGAGTGGCGAGCCCGAGGGAACGGAGCCGTACGTCTACCTGGGCATCCGCCTCACCGCGGACCCGAACGGCTACGTCGACCCCGTGACGCTCCTGCCTCCCCGGCAGGCACCGGAGCAGCCACCGCCGGTGCAGCAGCCGCAGCAGGTGCAGGCGGCGGCTCCGCCCGTCGCCGCGGGCGGCGCTGCTCCATCGCCCCACACGCTGCGGAGTCGGCACGCGGCGGCGGAGCAGGGTCGTGCGGCGGAGCGATCCGCGGTGACCCCGCGAGTTGCAGCCCGGACGCCGGCAAGCACAACGACGACTCCTCGTCCCCCTGACGTGCGAGCCCAGCGTGTTCGGCATCCGCGATCTCGGGCTCGTGACCGGCGTGCTCATGGCTCGCGCTCTCGCCCTGGCGTGCACCGGACGCGAGCGCGCGAACCGCGGGCGCTCCGCGGCGCACCGGATGTGCGCCGTCGCCCCGCCGCGACGATGCCCGTGGCCTCCGTCGCGCGGGTGCGGCCGGCTCGTTCGAGGCGGCTGCTCCTGGTCCCTCTCGGCGTGGTCGGTCTCGCGCTCGTGGCGCTCGGCGTCGCCGGTCGGCGTCGTCAGCGGGCGCGCGTCCGGCGTCGGTTCGCGCAGGCGCCCCTCCGTAAGATGTTCGCGACCGAGCCCGCCCCGGAGGAACACCTTCCCGAACCGTCGACAACAGCGCATTCTCATCGCCGTCGCGTGGCCCTACGCGAGTGGCCCACGGCATCTGGGGCATGTCGCCGGCTTCGGCGTTCCGTCGGACATCACCGCCCGGTATCACCGGCTGCGGGGCGACGACGTCCTGATGGTCAGCGGCACCGACGAGCACGGCACGCCGGTCATGGTCGCGGCCGATCAAGAGGGTCTGTCTCCGCGTGAGACCGCCGACCGCTACAGCAGCCTCATCCGCAAGGACCTGCACGACCTCGGTCTCTCGTACGACCTGTTCACGCGGACGACGACCCGGAACCACTATCGCGTGGTCCAGGACCTGTTCCGGACGCGTCTACGAGCACGGCTACATCGTCGAGCAGACGGCGATGGGCGCGTTCTCGGCCACCACCGGGCACACACTGCCCGACCGCTACATCGAGGGGACGTGCCCGATCTGCGGCTTCGAGTTTGCGCGCGGCGACCAGTGCGACAACTGCGGGAACCAGCTCGACCCGATCGACCTGATCAACCCGCGCTCGAAGATCGACGGCACGCCGCCGGTCTTCAAGGAGACGAACCACCTCTTCCTCGACCTCCCGGCGTTCGCGGAGCAGCTGACCGAGTGGATCGAGCGGCAGGGCCACTGGCGCTCGAACGTCCGGAACTTCTCGCTCGGGCTGCTCAAGGACCTGAAGCCGAGGCCGATCACGCGCGACCTCGACTGGGGCGTGCCGATTCCGGTGCCGCCGGAGTACGCGGAGCGCGACGACAAGCGGATCTACGTCTGGTTCGACGCGGTCATCGGCTACCTGTCGGCGGCCGTCGAGTGGGCCGCGAACCGCGGGACGCCCGAGGCCTGGCGCGACTGGTGGCAGGACCCCGACGCGCGCCACGTCTACTTCATGGGCAAGGACAACATCGTCTTCCACACCGTGATCTGGCCGAGCATCCTGCTCGGGTACGGGGCAGGCGGCGAGCTCGGCGCGGGCAAGGGGCCGCTGACGCTTCCGACCGACGTCGTGGCGAGCGAGTTCCTGACGATGGAGGGCAAGCAGTTCAGCGTCAGCCGCGGAGTGTCGATCGCAGTCGGCGACTTCCTGAGCCGGCACGACCCCGATCCGCTCCGCTACTTCCTGACCGCAGCCGGGCCGGAGACGCAGGACACCGACTTCACCTGGTCCGAGTTCGTGCGCCGGAACAACGACGAGCTCGTCGCGAACTGGGGCAACCTCGTCAACCGGACGCTGAGCTCGGCGCACAAGAACTTCGGCGCGGTTCCCGACCCGGGCGAGCTGACCGCCGAGGACACCGAGCTCCTGGATGCAATCGCAGCGGGCTTCGAAACCGTCGGCGAGCTGATCGAGTCCGCGCGCTACCGGGCCGCGCTCGCCGAGGCGATGAGGCTCGCAACACTCGTCAACCGGTACACGGACCACCAGGCCCCCTGGGCGCTGATCGAGGGCGACCGCGAACGCGCCGGGACGGTCCTCTACGTCGCGCTGCGCGCGATCGACAGCCTGAAGACGATCTTCGCGCCGTTCCTTCCCTTCTCGTCGCAGGCGGTGCACGAGCTGCTCGGCAACGAGGGAACGATCTCCGGGCCGCTCGAGCTGCGCGACGTCGGCGGCGACGACGACCCGCACCAGGTGTTGACGGGCGAGTACGAGTCGTGGACGGGGAGCTGGGCGCCGAGCGAGCTCTCACCGGGACAGGCGCTTCAGAAGCCGCGGCCGCTGTTCAAGAAGCTCGATCCGGACGTCGTCGTGCCCGACGAGCTCGCCCGGATGGAAGCGCGCGCCGCCGCGTCGGAGTGATCGACACCCACGCACACCTCGACGCGTGCGCGGACCGGCCGTCGGCGCTGATCAGGCGTGCGCGCTCGGCGGGCGTCGAGCGGATCGTGACCGTGGGCACCGGCATCGACTCGTGCCGCGCGGCGCTCGAGCTCGCCGACCTGCACGAGGAGGTGTTCGCCGCGCTCGGCATCGATCCGCATCAGGCCGGCGACGCGGAGGCGAACCGCGTCGAGGAGCTGCGCGGCCTCGCCGAGCACGATCGTGCGGTCGCCGTGGGTGAGACGGGCCTCGATTACTTCCGCGACCGCGCGCCGCGCGACCGGCAGCGCCGCCTCTTCGAGGCGCAGCTCGAGCTCGCGGCCGATCTCGGCAAGCCGGTCGTCATCCACACACGCGACGCGGACGCCGACACGGCCGCAGTCCTCGCGGACTTCGACGGCACGGTCGTCATGCACTGCTTCTCGTCCCCGGGCCTGCTGGAAACGGTCCTCGAACGCGCCTACTACGTCTCGTTCGCCGGCAACGTGACGTACCCGAAGGCGAACGACCTGCGAACCGCCGCGGCGCAAGTCCCGGCGGAGCGGATCCTCGCCGAGACGGACAGCCCCTATCTCGCGCCGCAGTCCCGGCGCGGCCGGCCCAACGAGCCCGCGAACGTCGTCCTCACCGTCGAGGAGCTCGCGAGGATCCGAAACGTCGACGCGGATGAGCTCGGCGCCCGGATCGACGCCAACGCATCTGCGGCGTTCGCGCTCCCGTGAAGCTCCCCGTCACTCCCAACCGCGAGCTCGGGCAGCACTTCCTCGTCGACGACAACATCCTCGGGGTGATCGGGCGTCTCGCGGAGCTCGAGCCGGACGACGTCGTGCTCGAGGTCGGGCCGGGCCTGGGCGTCCTCACCGCCTACCTCGCCGAGCGCGTCGGGCGCGTGCACGCCGTCGAGCTCGACCGCGCGCTCGAGCCGCATCTGGTCGACCGCCTTCACGGTCGCGACAACGTCCGGCTGCTGTTCGGCGACGCGCTCCGCCTCGATCTCGCCGCGCTCGAGCCCGCGCCCACGAAGTTCGTCGCGAACCTGCCGTACAACGTTGCGACGCCGCTGATCGTGGAGAGCCTCGACGGCCTGCCGAGCGTCGGTCGCTGGACGGTGATGCTGCAGCGCGAGGTCGCCGACCGCCTGTTCGCACGGCCCGGCACGAAGGCCTACGGAGCGGTCTCGGTGCTCGTGCAGCTCGCGGCCGAACGAACGGGCTTCCACCCCGTCTCCCGCACGGTCTTCCGTCCGCCGCCCAACGTCGACTCGGCGCTCGTCGCGTTTCGACGCGTCACGCTGCCCGAGGACTTCGCCGCGATCAAGCGCGTCGTCAACGCGGCATTCGCTCACCGGCGCAAGACGCTGCCGAACTCACTCGAGCTCGCCGGGCTCGGGCCGCGGGCGCGGGCCGCAGAGGCGCTGACCGCGATCGACCGCGACCCCGCCGTCCGCGCGGAGGCGCTCGAACCGGACGAGTTCGTCGCGCTCACGGCCGCCCTGCGATGAGGTCGCTCGACGCGCCCGCCAAGATCAACCTCGCGCTCGTCGTCGGCCCGAGGCGGCCCGACGGGAAGCACGAGGTCGCGACCGTCCTCCAGCAGATCGATCTCGCGGACCGGATCTCGCTCGAGCCGGGCGGGACCCTCGACATCGCAGGCTTCCCGGAGGACACGCTCGTTCGCGATGCGCTCCTCGCGCTCGCGGGCGCGGCGGGTGTCGAGCCAAGCTGGTCGGTCGAGATCGAAAAGCGAATCCCCGTCGCGGCCGGCCTTGGCGGAGGCAGCTCCGACGCCGCCGCAGCGCTTCGGCTCGCGAACGAAACGCTGGCGTCGCCCCTCGATGCGGAACGGCTGCACGAGATCGCCGCAGGGTTGGGCGCCGACGTTCCGTTCTTCCTGGCCGGCGGCACCCAGCTCGGCACGGGCGACGGCTCGGAACTGGAGCCCGTCGAGCTGCCCGACGACTACGTGGTTCTCCTCCTGCTCCCCGAGGGCGCCTCGAAGGTCTCCACGGCGGACGTCTACGCGGCGTTCACCGGCGAAGACGGCTTCGAAGAGCGCCGCGCCCAACTCATCGCGGCGCTCGAAGCGAGGGATCTCGCAGCGCTGCCGCCGAACGACCTCGCCTCCTCACCGCTCGCTCGAGAGCTTCGCGACGCCGGCGCCTTCCGCGCCGACGTCTCGGGAGCGGGGCCAGTGGTCTACGGCCTCTTCGCCGACCGCGAGCAAGGTGCTCTGGCGAGCGAGCGCTTCGCCGATCGGTGCACCACCTGGCTCACGGCACCTGCTTGCTAGCTTTGCTGCGTGCTTGAACCAGGCGTGATCGAGCACCGCCAGGGCCGCTTCGGCCGGTGGCTTCGCGAGCGCCGAGTGGCGATCGCGATCTGGATCGCGGTCATCGAGGGCCTGCTCCTCATTCGTCCACGCGATCCCGCGGCTGCTGACGCTCGCGATCGCCGTCCTGATCGTGGTCGTCTTCTTCTGGCTCGGACATCGACTGCGCCCGGGGCCGCTCAAAGACGTCGCGTGGATCGCCGCTGTCTCGCAAGCCTTCGTGATGCTGATCCCGATCCTCGCGATCGTCGTCGGCACGCTCGCCTTCATCGCCGTCGGCATCCTCGCCGTCCTCGCGCTGGTGCTCCTCTTCACGAGCCGAAGCTAGACTTCGAGCGCCTGATTGGGGCGTAGCCAAGTGGTAAGGCAACGGGTTTTGGTCCCGTGATCCCAGGTTCGAATCCTGGCGCCCCAGAACTTTGCGTCCCATGAACCAGCAACCAGCAGCTGTTGTGCTCGCCGGCGGGCTCGGCACGCGGATGAAGTCCGACACGCCGAAGCACTTCCACCGGCTGCTCGGGCGCCGCATGGTCGACTGGGTCGTCGAGGCTGCGCGCGCGGTCGACGCCGATCCGCTCGTCGTCGTCACCTCGCCGCAGGGCGTGAGCGAGTTCGACGGGATCCAGACCGCAGTGCAGTCCGAGCCGCGCGGAACCGGCGACGCGCTGGCCGCGGCCCGGCAGGCGCTCGACGGCGTGGCGAGCGACCTGTTCGTGCTCAGCGGCGACGCACCGGTGATCAGCCCGAAGCTCCTGCGCGACCTCCTGGAGAGCCATCGCCGAGAAGACGCCGCGGCCACGATCCTCTCGTTCCGCCCGCCCGACCCGCGCGAGTACGGACGCGTGATTCGAGGCGGCGACGGCTCGGTGCAGGCGATCGTCGAGGCCGGCGACGCGTCACCGGACGAGCTCGGCCGTCGACGAGGTCAACTCCTCGATCTACGTCTTCGCAGCCGATCGCGTCTGGCCCGCGCTCGATCAGCTCGACACCGCGAACGAGCAGGGCGAGCTGTACCTCACCGACGCGGTCCGCGCGCTGGTCGAGAATGGCGAGCATGTCGCCGCGTACGTCGCACCCGATCCGGTCGAGGCCGAGGGCGTGAACACGCGCGCCGAGCTCGCCGCCGCGGCCGCCGCCTTGCGGGACCGCATCAACGAGGAGCACATGCTCGCCGGGGTCACGATCGTCGATCCACAGACGACCTGGATCGAGCCCGACGTCGAGATCGAGCCCGACGCCGAGATCCATCCGTTCACCGTCGTTCGCGGGAACTCGACGATCGCGGCAGGCGCCGTCGTCGGCCCGCACGCGGTCGTCGTCGACGCGGAGATCGGCCCCGGTGCGACGGTCGGCCCATTCTGTTACCTTCGCCCCGGAACCCACCTCGAACGCGGAGCGAAGGCGGGCACATTCGTGGAGATCAAGAACTCGCGCATCGGCGTCGGCGCGAAGGTCCCTCACCTGTCCTACATCGGCGATGCCGACGTGGGCGACGAGACGAACATCGGCGCGGGCGCGATCACGGCCAACTACCGGCCCGAGCTCGGCCCCGGCAAGTTCCGGACGGAGATCGGCCGCAACGTCCACACGGGCAGTCGACAATGTGTTCGTTGCTCCGGTCACGATTGGCGACAACGCTTGGGTCGCTGCGGGCTCGGTCGTCACGAAGAACGTCCCGCCCGGGGCGCTCGCAATCGCCCGAAGCCGCCAGGTCAACAAAGAGGGATATGACGATCGAAAGCACTAACTGAGCTCACCGCAGCTGCCCGGCTTCGAGTGCCGCAGACCGACGCTGCCGAGCCCGGCCTGGGCACTTCATCGAGCGCGGTCCGATGAAGCGTCTCATGCTCTTCTCGGGCCAGTCGAACCGCCCGCTCGCGCAGGACATCGGGCGCCACCTCGGGCATCGAGCTCGGCGACGTCAGCTCAAGACGTTCGCCAACGACGAGACCTACTGCCGCTACGGCGAGTCGATCCGCGGCGCCGACGTCTTCATCGTGCAGTCGGGCTAGCCGGCCCGTCGAACGACCACCTGATCGAGCTCCTGCTGATGATCCAGGCCGCGAAGCTCGCGTCGGCGAAGCGGATCACCGCGGTCATCCCGTGGTTCCCGTACACCCGCCAGGACAAGCAAGTCGAAGCCGCGCGAGCCGATCACCGCCAGCTCGTCGCGGACATGCTCGAGGTGGCCGGCGTCGATCGCGTCCTGACCATGGATCTCCACGCAGGGCCAGATCCAGGGCTTCTTCACGATCCCGGTCGACCACATGACGGCGCTGCCGCTGTTCGCGAAGCACTTCCGCGACTGGGGCTCTTCGGCGACACGGTCGTCTCCGTCTCGCCGGACGCCGGTCGCGCGAAGATGGCGCGGCGCTTCGGGCAGATGCTCGAAGGCGACCTCGCGATCATGAACAAGACCCGTCCCGAGCACGACCGGGCCGAGGTCGTCCGAGGTGATCGGCGACGTGCAGCGGCAAGATCGCGATCCTCAGCGACGACATGATCCTGACCGGCGGGACGCTGATCGCCGGCGCGACCGTGCTGCGCGAGGCAGGTGCGACCGAGGTCTACGCGTGCGCGACGCACGGGCTCTTCTCGAGTCGACGCGTTCGACAAGGTCGCGAACAGCGACCTCACGGCCTCGTCACCGTCACCGACACCGTCGCGATCGACCCGGTCAACAGGCCGACGAAGGTCGACGTCCTCCCCGTCTCGCGGCTGCTTGCGGAGACGATCATGAACGTCTTCGGCGACGAGTCCGTGTCGGCGATCTTCGCCGGCGAGAACCAGCTCTTCTAGCGAGAACGGCTCTGCTTAGCGCGTAAGCGGCTGCGCGCCGGACCTGGAACGGTCGCAATAAGCGGTGACAGTCGACGTCGGGCGGTCAGCCCGCGCCGACCATCGGGCCGGGCCGGAGCGTTAAAGTCGGCACACCGGGCAGAGTCTCTCGTGCTTCATTCCCACAAGGGATCGTTTTTGGGACGCCTGCGAATGAGCGCTTTCGGTGCGGAGCGGTCGAGGCGAATCGCAATCGTCATCCTTCTGGCCGCGTGCACGCTGGCTGCACGCGCGCCCGGAGCGCTCCACGATCCGCTGTGGCAGGACGAGGTCGGCACTGTGCGTGTGATCTCGCAACCGAGTCCGAGAAGCGCGCTTCGACAACTCGTGCGCCAGGAGTCGACTCCGCCGGTCTTCTTTCTCACCGAATGGGGCGTCGATCACGGAGCCGCTGCGCTCGACTCCGGAGTCAAGCCCGGTCCCTGGTTGCGTGCCACTCCGCTCGCGTTCTGCATCGTCACGACTGTCCTGACGTTCCTGCTCGCGTGCGAGTTGCTTCCGCTCTGGGCTGCGACTCTCGCCGGCTTGCTCGTCGCCTTTTCGGGCGAGCTCGTCGTGCATGGCGCCGAACTGCGGGCGTACGCGCTGCTCGCGCTGACATACGTCGCTTTCGCGTTCGTGCTCGAGCGGGCGGTGGCGCACCCCCGACGCCTCACGTTGGTTCTGCTCGGAGGCGTGGTCGCCGTAGGCTCGCTCACGCATTACTTCTTCGTCCTTGCGCTCGCGGCCGGTGTGGTTTGGCTGCTGACCTCGGTTCGTGAACGTCCCACTCTGCTTCGGGTCGGGGCGGCGATCGCTCTCGGCCTCGTTCCGTTGCTGCTCTGGTCGCCCTACTGGCACCGCCAGTACCACTACCCTCACTGGGGAGCGCACTTCGGCTGGGCGCGGCTCATCAGCTTTCTGCCGGTGCTCTTCGCTCCGGACGTCATCGTTCACGAGACCGGCCGCATCGTCCAAGTGGCCGTCTCCGCGGCTGTGATCGGTTCGGCCGCGCTCTTGCTCCGGAGGCCGGAGGGCCGCCTCTGCGCGCTCCTCGTGCTCGTGCCGGTTCTAGGCACGTGGACCGCCTGGGCGGCCGGACAGAGCGGCGTGGGCAATCCGCGCAATCTCATCGGCGTCGTCCCGTTCGCGGCAATCGCCCTCTCTTCGGCGTGCGCGTCGCTGCCTTCGCGGAGGCTCTCTTTCGCGGCGGCCGGGCTCGTCGGGGCACTCGTTCTCGCGGGATTCGTGGCCGGCCAGCGGACCCTCGCGCGCACGCCGTACGATCGCATCGCGGACGAGGTGGTCGCTCAGGGATTCAGGCCGGAAGAGCCTCTTGTCTGGTTCGGAAGCTACGGCGGAATCATCCCGGTGGCGTGGTACCTGACGCCCGACGTCACGCCGGAGACGTGGCCCAGAGTCGTCACTGGAACGCCGAGCGGCGGTCGGTGCGACGCAGTGGAAGTAGTGGCACGCACCGGGCCCGGGCGGCCGTGGCTCTATGAACATCGCGCCGCCCTCCTCGAGCAGACGTCCGTCCCTTTCCATAGCGATGCCCCACGAGGGAAGCGGGGTGACAACGTCCTGCTCGTTGCCCGACTCCGCTGGAAGCACGGCCTCCTCGAGAGCGCAGCAGCTGCCGGAGCCTTCCTGCTTCATCGAGCGGACACGTCCTCGGACTGCCTGAGCCCCTGACTTCCCACTTCTTGTTCGCCAGCATCGTGATCGTGTTTCAAAAAGCGGGCGTTCGGTAGAAACCGCGAGCACGGGAAGTCGGGAGCGCGCCTTGGACGACCTTGTTTGCGGCAAAAGGGGTCGATTCTCCGCCAGGGGACGCGGATGGCGCGCCCCGGCTCTCGTGCCTTTCGCTGTACCCGGCGCGCCGCATCGCGGGTCGGTGGTTTCCGCGGCGACGGAACGGGGGAGACCCGACGGTATGTTCCGACCACGGCTCCTGACTCTCGTCTATGTCGCCGTCGGCGTCGCGGTGGCGGCCTCGTACGACTACTTCAAGAACCTGGACACGATCCGCCTCGTTGCCTCGGCCGTGCTGAGTGTCGTTCTCTGGCCGCTGCTCCTGCTCGGAATCGACCTGCACATCAAGAAGTAGCTGCAACTCGTCGCTACACTTCGCCGCCGACATGGCCGGCGAACGCATGAAGCTGGAGGTCTCCGAGCGCGACGGGCGTGGCTCCGCCGACTCGCGGCGCCTGCGCGCAGAGGGTCTCGTGCCGGGGGTGCTCTACGGACGCGGCAAGAAGCCGCACGCGTTCTTCGTTCCCGAGCGCGATCTCCGGCGCGCCCTGTCGGGCGACTCGGGTCTCCACGCGATCCTCGACGTCGTCCTGGCCGGCCAGAAGACGACGCACCCGGCCGTGCTCAAGGACTACCAGCAGGACGTGCCGAGCGGCCGGCTCGCGCACATCGACCTGCACGAGGTGCGGCTCGACGAGCCGATCCAGGCGCAGGTTTCGGTCGACCTGGTCGGCGAGTCGGTCGGCGTCAAGGAGGGCGGCGTGCTCTCGCAGGTGCAGCGTGAGATCAGGGTCGAGGCGCTGCCGCTCGAGATTCCGGATCACCTCGAGCTCGACGTGAGCGGGATGGCGATCGGCGACACGCTACGGCTCGTCGACCTGCCTGCTCAGGACGGCGTGACCTTCCTCGACGACCCCGAGGAGACGGTGCTGGCGACGGTGACCGCTCCGACGGTGATCGTGGAGCCCGAGGTCGAGGAAGAGGAGCTGGAAGAGGGCGAGCTGCCCGAGGGCGAGGTGCCGGAGGGCGAGGAGGCTCCCGAGGGCGAGGCTCCGGCGGCCGAGGGCGAGGCTCCGGCCGAGTCCGGCGGCGAAGAGCAGCCCGAGGAGTAGTCCATGCGGCTGTTTCGTCGGGGCGAGCGCGCCTCGACGCTGGACCTGCTGGTCGCGGGGCTCGGCAATCCGGGCCGGGAGTACGAGAAGACGCAGGCACAACGTCGGCTGGATGGTCGTCGACGAGGTCGCGCGCCGGCACGACGGCTCGTTCCGGTCGAAGTTCGACGGGCAGCTGTCCGAGATCCGGCTCGGCGACCTGCGGCTCGCGCTGCTGAAGCCGGAGACGTACATGAACGTCTCGGGCAAGTCGATCGCGGCCGCGCGCCGGTTCTTCAAGGCGGAGCCCGACGCGCTTCTGGTCGTGCACGACGACGTCGACCTCGAGCCCGGGCGCCTGCAGGCCCGGAGCGGAGGGGGACTGGCCGGCCACAACGGCCTGCGCTCGATCGCGGGCGCTCTGGGGACGCAGGACTTCCTGCGGCTGCGCATCGGAGTCGGCCGGCCCGGCCGCGGAGACCGGCGCCCGTCGCCGATTACGTGCTCTCCTCGTTCGAGCCGGAGCTGGACGTCGACGCACTGATCGCCCGGGCGGCCGACGCGGTGGAGACGATCGCGCTCGACGGCCTCGAGTCGGCGCAGCAGCGCTTCAATTGACCCGAAACCGGCACGATCCAGTCACACCGCTCCAGGCACCCTGAAGAACCCCGTGGGTGGGTGGGGGCTAGGGATGGGACCGGTCCGGGTTCTGTGCCGCCCCCGCGGATAGCATTTCGGGCCCGCGGAACCCCGGTTCCGTCGCTCGTCATGGACCTACCCGTGCTCCACCCGTTCGTTCGTGAGCTCGCCGAGAGCGAGCGCTTCCGCCTGTTCCTCGAGGAGCTGCCCGAAACCCGCGCGCGTGTCTCCGAGCCCGCTCTGCCGCTCGTCGTCTCGGCGCTCCACGAAGAGCTCGGCCGCCCGCTCGTCGTGCTCGCGCCCGAGGACGCGGACGCGCGCGACATCGCCGAGGCCGCGGCCTGGTTCCTCGGCGACGACCGCGTCGCGCTCCTCCCCAGCCGGGGCGTGAGCTGGAGCTCGGGCCTCGAGCCGCCGCCGCACCTCGTCGGGGAGCGGGCACGCGCCCTCGACGTCCTCGCCGCCGGCGGCCTCGTCAGCGCATCGGCTGCCGCGCTCGCCGAGCGCATGCCCCCGCCCGGGGCCCGCACCGAGCCGATTCGCGTTCGCCCCGGCGACGACCGGGGCATCGACGCCCTCGTCGAACACCTCGCCCTCGCGGGCTACGAGCGCGTCGACCAGGCGCAGGAGCGAGGGCAGTTCGCCCTCCGCGGAGGCATCGTCGACGTCTATCCGACGACCGGGCGCGAGCCGCTCCGCATCGAGCTCTTCGGCGACGAGGTCGAGAGCATCCGCGCCTTCTCGCCGTTCACGCAGCGCACCCTGCATCCGGTCGACGAGATCACGGTCTACCCCGCGGCCGAGCGGCGGCTCGACCTCGAGGACGTGCGACTTCCGGACGACGAGGCCGGCGAGGCTCCGAGACCGGTTCCCACCGACCTCGTGCCGCCGATCCCCTCCGGCCCCGACTTCGTCTGGCAACCGGTCGACGTACGCGAGGTCTGGGAGCAAGAGGAGCTCACGCCCGTCGACCTGACGAAGGCCGTCGAGCTCGACCAGCTCCCGTCAGGCCAGCCGTTCTCGTTCGAGGCGCAGCGGCCCGCGATCGCCGCGCGCGGCCTGGCCGAGGCCGAGAACGAGCTGCGCGCCTTCGTCCGCGGAGGCCTGCGAACCGTCGTCGCGTTTCCGCACCAGGGCGAGGCGCTGCGCACGCAGAACCTCCTGCGCCGCGTCGACGCTCGTCTGATCGACGACGGCGAGGAGCTGCCCGACGAGGCCGAGCTCCTGTTCGCCGTCACCCACGCGCGCCGCGGCTTCGTCTGGCGCGAGCTCGGGCTCGCGCTGCTGCCCGACACGCAGGTCTTCCGCCGCCGCACCCGCGGCCGCGCCGCCCCGGCGGGCCGCGCGCTCCAGTCCTTCGCCGAGCTCCGCACCGGAGACCACGTCGTCCACGAGGACCACGGCATCGGCAAGCTGCTCGGCTTCGAGACGCGCGAGGTCGCCGGGATCACGCGCGACTACCTCCAGCTCGCGTTCCGCGGGCGAGGATCGCCTCTACGTCCCGCACGAGCAGATCGGCAAGGTCTCCCGCTACATCGGTGCCGATGCCAAGGCGCCGACCCTCTCGAAGCTCGGCGGCAAGGCCTGGAACCAGCTCAAGAGCCGAGCCCGCGCCGCCATTCGCGAGCTCGCCGGCGATCTCCTACAGCTCTACGCACGCCGCCAGAATGCGCCGGGCATCTCGTACGACCTCTCGCAGGACTGGCTGGACCGGCTCGAGACGTCGTTCCCGTATCGCGAGACCCCGGATCAGGCGGCTGCGATCGAGGCGGTCAAGGAGGACCTCGAGGCTCCGCGGCCGATGGACCGTCTCGTCTGCGGAGACGTCGGCTTCGGGAAGACGGAGGTCGCGGTCCGCGCTGCGTTCGCAGCGGCGCTGAACGGCAAGCAGACGCTGATGCTCGTCCCGACGACCGTGCTCGCGCAGCAGCACTGGAACACCTTCCGCGAGCGCTACCGCGACTTCCCGGTCACGGTCGAGATGGTCTCGCGCTTCCGCAGGCCGGCCGACGTCAAGCGGATCCTGGCCGACTTCCAGGCCGGCAAGGTCGACGTCCTGATCGGAACGCACCGCGTGCTCTCGCGCGACGTGATCCCGAAGGAGCTCGGCCTCGTGATCGTCGACGAGGAGCAGCGCTTCGGCGTCGCGCAGAAGGAGCTGCTCCGCTCGCTCCGGCTCGAGGTCGACGTGCTCGCGCTGACCGCGACCCCGATTCCGCGCACGCTGCACATGTCGCTCTCCGGACTGCGCGACATCTCGATCATCGAGACGCCTCCCGAGGGCCGGCGGCCGATCCGCACGCACGTCGGCGAGTACGACGAGGAGCTCGTCAAGACGGCCCTCGAGCGCGAGGTCGCCCGAGGCGGCCAGGCGTTCTACCTGCACAACCGGGTGGAGACGATCGACATGGCCGCCGACCGGATCCGGCAGCTCGTCCCGCGACTGCGCGTGACGGTCGGGCACGGGCAGATGCGCGAGCGCGAGCTCGAGGAGCGGATGCTCGCTTTCCTGCGTGGAGACGCAGACGTTCTCGTCTCGACGACGATCATCGAGTCCGGCCTCGACATCCCGCAGGCGAACACGCTCGTCGTCGAGCGAGCAGACGCCCTGGGCCTCGCGCAGCTGTACCAGATCCGCGGGCGGGTCGGCCGCTCCGATCTGCTCGCCCACGCGTACCTCTTCTATCCGGACGCGTCGGAGCTGACCCCGGAGGCGCGCGCCCGCCTGGCGACGCTCGCCGACCACACCGAGCTCGGGGCCGGGTTCGCGATCGCCATGCGCGACCTCGAGATCCGCGGAGCGGGGGAGCTGCTCGGCGCCGAGCAGCACGGGCACCTCGCCGCGCTCGGCTTCGAGCTCTACGTCGAGCTCCTCGGCGAGGCGGTCGCGGAGCTCGCCGGAGAGCGGCGGACCGTGGGCCGGCCGGTCCGGGTCGACGCGCGAATCGACGCATACGTCCCGGCCGAGTACATCCCGGCCGAGGCGCAGAAGATCGACCTCCACCGGCGCCTCGCGCTGACCGAGACCGAGGACGAGCTGACGGAGCTCGAGGCTGCGACGATCGACCGCTACGGCCCGCTGCCCGAGCCCGTGCAGAACCTGTTCGCGATCCAGGCCGCGAAGCTCAAGCTCGCCCAGCTCGGCGCCGACTACCTCGTGTTCCGGGGCGGCCAGTCGACGGTCGGACCGCTCGTCCTCGGCTCCGAGGAGCTACGCGCGCTGCGCGACCGGGTCGACACCGCGGTCTACCGCACCGCTCGAAATGAAGTTTCGGTTAAGCACGAGGAGTTCCCGGAAGCGCTTCGATTGGTCGATGCTATACTCGAAACGCGCCGAGCAGCGTGATGAAACTCGCTGCAAATGGCGCACTTTTCATGAAGAGCACTCGCCTACTCGCCTTCTTCGCGGTCGTGATCGCGGTCGCCGCGCTCGCGGCCGGCTGCGGTAGCCAGAACCAGAGCGTCGGCGCGAACGACGTCGCCGTCGTCGGCGACCAGACGATCTCGAAGGACCAGTTCGATCGTCTGATGGAGCAGGCGAAGGAGAACTACAAGAAGAACAAGCAGACCTGGCCCGCCACGGGCACGCAGCAGTACGTCGCGCTCCGCAAACAGGCGATGCAGTTCCTCGTCCAGCGCGCCGAGTTCGAGCAGAAGGCCTCCGACCTCGGCATCAAGGTGACCGACTCGGACGTGGACAAGCAGCTCGCGACGATCAAGGCGCAGTACTTCGGCGACGGCAAGAGCGGCAAGTGCGACTCGACCTGCGAGCAGAAGTTCCAGGCCGAGCTGAAGAAGCAGAACCTGACCCTCGGCCAGGTGCGCGACGACGTCCGGGCCAGCGTCATCCAGAACAAGATCTACGAGAAGGTCACGGCCAACGTCCAGGTCAGCGACCAGGACGTCGCGGCCTACTACAAGAAGAACAAGGCGCAGTACGTCCAGCCCGAGAGCCGCGACGTCCGCCACATCCTCGTCAAGAAGAAGGCGCTCGCCGACCAGATCTACCAGCAGCTCTTGAACGGCGCGAGCTTCGCGGCGCTCGCCAAGAAGTACTCCACCGACCCGAGCTCGAAGGACTCGGGCGGCAAGCTCACGATCTCGAAGGGCCGGCAGGTGCCCGAGTTCGACAAGGTCGCCTTCGCGCTCAAGGCCCACCAGCTCGGGAAGCCCGTCAAGACGACCTACGGCTGGCACGTGATCCAGGCGCTGACGCCGGTCAAGCCGCAGAAGGTGACGAAGCTGTCCGAAGTGAAGACAGCGATCAAGCAGCAGCTCCTCGGACAGAAGAAACAGGAGGAGATGCGGAAGTGGGTCGACGACACGTCGAAGGAGTTCAAGTCGAAGACGAACTTCCAGGTCGGCTACGAGCCGCCGGCGACCACGACCGGCGCCACCTCCACCTCGCCGTAGCCGCTTGACGCTCGCGGACTCGCTCCTCGAGCTGCAAGAGCTGACGAAACGCCTGCGCCGGGACTGTCCCTGGGACCGCGAGCAGACGGCGCGGACGATCGTGCCGCACACGGTCGAGGAGGCGTACGAGGTCGCGGACGCGGCGAACGCCGAGCGGCCTGACAAGCTCCTCGACGAGCTCGGCGACCTCCTGTTCCAGGTCTACTTCCTCGCGTTGCTCCTCGAGGAGCAGGGCCAGGGAGACCTCGAGCAGGCAGCGCGTGCCGTCCACGAGAAGCTCGTGCGCCGGCACCCGCACGTGTTCGGTGACGTCGAGGCGCGCACTGCCGGTCGCGTCCGGGAGAACTGGGAACACATCAAGCGGCGCGACGAGGGCCGGGAGGGGATCTTTCACGACGTGCCGGAGTCCCTGCCCGCGCTGCTCTATGCGCGCAAGATCCAGCGCCGGGCGGCGGCGATCGACTTCGAGTACCCGGACACGGACGGCGCGCTCGCCGATCTCGACGACGAGCTCCGCGAGCTGAGAGGGGCCCTCGCGGAAGCTGGCGAGCCCGACCCGGAGGCCGAGCCGGACGCGCACGTCTTCGAGGAGATCGGCGACGTGCTGTTCGCGGCGGTCAACGTCGCGCGGCGGCTGAACGTCGACCCCGAGCTGGCGCTGCGATCGACGGCGAAGCGCTTCGCCGGCCGGGTCGAGCGCGCCGAGGGGCTGGCGCACGACGACGGCCGTGTCTTCGCCGAGCTCCCGCTCGACGAGCAGGACCGGTACTTCGACGCCGCGAAGGAGATGCTTCGATGAGCTCCCGGATCGCAGCCGTGCGCGCGCGCCAGATCCTCGACTCTCGCGGCAACCCGACCGTCGAGGTCGAGGTCGAGGTCGACTCCGGCGAGGTCGGGCGGGCGGCCGTCCCGTCGGGCGCCTCGACCGGGAAGTTCGAGGCCGTGGAGCTCCGCGACGGCGATCCGAGCGCGTGGCTGGGCAAGGGCGTCGGCCGGGCGGTCGAGAACGTCCGCACCGAGATCGCACAGGCGCTGATCGGGCTCGACGCTGCGGAGCAGAGAGCGGTCGATACCGCGCTGATCGAGCTCGACGGGACGCCGAACAAGGGCCGTCTCGGCGCGAACGCGATCCTCGGCGCCTCGCTGGCGACGTCCAAGGCGGGCGCCGCGCAGGCGGGCGTGCCGCTCTACCGCTGGGTCGGCGGCGAGGAGGCGCGCGTGCTTCCGCTGCCGATGTTGAACGTCGTCAACGGAGGCGCCCACGCGGACAACTCGCTCGACCTGCAGGAGTTCATGATCGTCCCGGGCGGAGCGGAGACGTTCTCCGAGGGGCTGCAACTCGCGGTCGAGGTCTTTCACACGCTGAAGAAGCTGCTGGAGGACGCAGGGATCTCGACGGCCGTCGGCGACGAGGGCGGCTTCGCGCCCGACTTCCCGTCGAGCGAAGACGCGATCGAGCGGATCCTCGAGGCGATCGACCGGGCCGGGCACACGGACCGCGTGAAGATCGCGCTCGACCCCGCGATGAGCGAGGTCTACAGAGACGGGCGGTACACGTTCGAAGGGCGCGAGGAATCGTCCGGCGACCTGCCCGAGTTCTGGGCCGGCCTCGTCGAGCGCTACCCGATCGTCTCGATCGAGGACGGCGCGGCCGAGGACGACTGGGAGGCCTGGGAGGCGCTCACGTCGAGGCTCGGCGACCGTGTGCAGCTCGTCGGCGACGACATCTTCGTCACCAACGTCGAGCGGCTCGGCCGTGGCATCGAGGAAGGCGCGGCGAACGCGATCCTCGTCAAGGTGAACCAGATCGGGACGCTGACCGAGACGCTCGACGCGATCGAGCTCGCGCGCTCGAACGGGTACGGCGTGGTCATGTCGCACCGGTCCGGCGAGACCGAGGACACGACGATCGCCGACCTCGCGGTCGCGACGAACGTGGGCCAGATCAAGACCGGCGCGCCGTCGAGGAGCGACCGCGTCGCGAAGTACAACCAGCTCCTGCGGATCGAGGAAGAGCTCGGCGACAAAGCGGCCTACCTCGGGTGGGCCGCTGTGGCCCGGGGCACTAGCTAGTCTGCGTTCATGTCCGCCGAGCTGCCTCGCCGGACGAAGATCGTCGCGACGCTCGGGCCTGCTTCGTCCTCGCACGAGATCGTGCTCGAGCTCGCGCGCGCCGGGATGGACGCCGCGCGGCTGAACTTCTCGCACGGGACGCACGAGGACCACGCGCAGCGGATGCAGGTCGTGCGCGAGGTCTCGGAGGAAGTCGAGCGGCCGATCGCGATCATCGCCGACCTACAGGGCCCCAAGGTCCGGATCGGCGACCTCGACGAGCCCGTCACGCTCGACCGGGGCGACCAGGTGGTCGTGGCCGCAGAGGACGCCGCGCAGGACGGCGAGCTTCCGCGTGAGCCCGACGGCAGTCGGCGAGGTGCTCCAGCGGGGTCACGACGTTCTGATCGACGACGGGCTCATCCATCTGCGGGTCGAGTCGGTCGAGCGCGGCCGTGCCCTGTGTACGGTCGTCGCCGGCGGCGTCGTCGCGGCCCACAAGGGCGTGAACGTCCCGGGCGTCCCGGTCCCGATCCCGTCGCTCACGCGCAAGGACATGGACGACCTCGACTTCGCGCTCGACCAGGGCGTCGACTTCGTCGCGCTCTCGTTCGTCCGCTCGGCCGCGGACGTCCGCGATCTCAAGGACTTGATCGAAGGCACGGGCTCGCACGCCCACGTGATCGCGAAGATCGAGAAATCGGAGGCGGTCGACGCGCTCGACCAGATCCTCCGCGAGACGGACGCGGTCATGGTCGCCCGCGGCGACCTCGGCGTCGAGATCGGGACCGCGCTCGTCCCGCTGGTGCAGAAGCGGATCATCCTGGCCGCGCTCGAGCGCGCACGGCCCGTGATCACCGCGACCCAGATGCTCGAGTCGATGATCTACCACGCCGAGCCGACCCGGGCCGAGGCGAGCGACGTCGCGAACGCGATCCTCGACGGCAGCTCGGCGCTGATGCTCTCCGGCGAGACCGCGCTCGGAGAGTTCTCGGTCGAGGCGGTCGCGTACATGGACCGGATCGCGCGGGCCGTCGAGCCGAGCCTCGGATATCGGCACGAGCTCCCGCAGGCGAGCGAGGAGCCGACCGTCGGCCAGGCGGTGTCGAACGCGGCCTGCGACATCGCGGAGTCGCTGGGCGTGGCGGCGTTGCTCGTCCCGACCTTCACGGGCCGGACGGCGTCCGCGGTCGCCCGACTGCGACCCCGCAGGCCGATCCTCGCGCTCTCGCACCATGACTACGCGCTCCGGCAGACGGCAATCGAGTGGGGCGTGACGCCGACGCCGATCCAGGAGGCCTCCGACGTCGAGGACCTGTGGTCGAAGTCGATCGAGGCGGCACGGGCCAGCGGCTTCGTGGCCGAAGGCGATCTCGTCGTGATCACCGCGGGCACCGCGGTCAACCTGCCCGGGACGACCGACGTGATCAAGGTCGACCAGGCCTAGCGCAGGACCCCGAGCGGTCCCGGCGAACGAGAGAGGCCGGATGGCCCGTCGCTCGAAGAAACGTGTCCCGCGCGGACGATTCCTGCTCCGCTGGCTCGGCGTGGGCACGCTCGCGTTCATCGCGTTCCTCTACTGGCAGCCGCTGCGGAGCTACCTGGGGACGCGCGATGCCGTCAAGCAGCAGTCCGCGGAAGTGCGCGCGCTGCGCGAGCAGAAGCTGCGGCTCGAGCGGCGGCTGGCGGAGTCGGACACGCCGCAAGCGGTGACCCGCGAAGCACGGCGGCTCGGGTACGTCGTACCCGGCGAGCGCCTGTACATCGTCAAGGGCATCCGAGCCTGGCGCAACGCTCACGAGCATCGGGTCGACCGATAGATTTCGCGTTCGCTCTCGGAGACCACTGACGTTCGCCGCCGGAGCCGGGCTTTGCCCGGCGGGAGGCTCACCCCGGAGAGGAAGACGATCGAACTCCCACAGACATCGGCCGGCTCCTGAGACCGTTGGACCGCCGATCCGCCGGAAAGGAGGGGGCGCACGGGGGAACCAGGGGTTTCCCCGTGGAGGCGAGCGAAGCGAGTCCGGAGGACCGCGAGCTCGTCGCAAAGCAGCTCGGCCGTACCGCCGCGCGCCTTTGCCCGCGTCGTCGTCCGCTGTCCGTTCGGCCGGCCGGCGGTCACCGAGCAATCGCCTTACGACGACTCCGGTGCTCCCTTTCCCACGACGTACTACGTGACGTGCCGCCACCTGGTCGCGGCGATCTCGAGGCTCGAGGCCGCCGGGGGCGTGGAGCGCTGGTCAGAGCGCGCGCAACGGGAGCCCGACCTCGCCGAGAGCCTCGTCCGCGCCACCGAGGAGCAGCGGCGCGTCCGCACGGAGCTCGCCCGGGGTCGGACCGGCAGCGACCAGGGGGACTCGCTCCAGCTCGGGATCGGCGGCTCCCGGAATCCCGAGCAGCTCAAGTGCCTGCACGCGCATGTCGCCTTTGCGCTGGCGCGGCCCGGCTACGAGCTCGGCGAGCGGATCGCGAAGAGATCGTCCCGCTGTGGCCGGAGAGATGTTGCATGGAAGGCGCAGACGCGTCCCTATGATCGGACCGACGTGAGACGAATCTTGGGAACTGCCTGCGCGTTCCTCGGCGAGGGGCGCGCATGAGCGCCGTTGCAGTCGAGAACGCCCGCCTCCAGTGGGAGGAGGGCTACCGTCGCCTGAACGAGCATGCCTCGGATCGGCCGACCTACGACCGTCTCCTCGCTCAGGTGGACGTGTTGATCGACCAGCTCAATCGGCGGGTCGGCCAGACCTTCACGCTCGCCGAGCTGGCCGCCGCGTACGACGAGGCCGACCGATGGCTGCTCGAGGTGCTCCCGCCCGGAGCGGGCGCCGTCCAACTCGGCCTGGTCGAGGACGCGGCGTTCCACCTGTACGCCCGCGGCGCCGTCGACTACGTGCCATGAGCCGGCACCCGCGGAGGCGTCGCCGGCGCGTCGGCCCCTGGGTGCTGCGCGCCGCGGCGCTCGCAGTCGTGCTCGCAATCGGCGTCGCGCTCGGCCAGGCGCTCGACGACAGCTCTGCGCCCTCGGGCACCGAGACCTCGGTGCGCACGCTCGAGCCGGGCACTCAGAGCGTCCAGACGGTGACGGTGACCGTGACCACGACGCCGTAGTTTGGAACCGTGCCAGAGAGGAAACGGTAGGTTTAGCCAAGTTTTCCGCAATGGCTGATCCCCGCGACACCGCCGCCCGGACGCCCGTGCCCGCAGACGAGCCTGATTGGCTCACGCTCGGGCAGGCGGCGAAGTACCTGGGGATGGCCCAGAGCACGATTCGCAAGTGGTCGGACACCGGCCGGCTGCCCGCCTTCTACACCCCGGGCGGGCACCGCCGCTATCGCCGCGCGGATCTCGACCAGTTCCTCGAGCGCGGCGGCTCGACCGCGCCGAGGCGCGGTGAGGGGCGGCGCGTGATCCTGATCGTCGACGACGACGAGCGCCTCCGCGAGTTCGTCCGCGTGAACCTGGAGATGGAGGGCTACTCGGTGCGCGAGGCCGCGAGCGCCGAGGAGGGGCTCGCCGCGCTCGAAGCCGAGTCTCCCGACCTGATCCTGCTCGACGTGATGATGCCGCAGGTCGACGGCTGGGAGATGCTGCGCCGGGTCCACGAGCGGCACGGCGTCGGCTCGATCCCGGTGATCATGTTCAGCGGCAAGGTCGAGGAGGAGTCGCTGCGCACGGCTGCGTCGCGGGGAGCGCAGGGCTTCATCGGCAAGCCGTTCAACCCGCAGCAGCTGATCGAGTCGACGAAGCAGCTCGTTCCGGCCTGACGCCACAGCGGTGACGGTCGAGTTCGAACGTGTCGACCGGTCATTTCAGACGGCTGCCGGGCTGAGCCCGGCATCCTGAGGCGGCATCGCAAGCGACGCCTTGGACACCCGACTCGAGCGCTGGGTCGTCCACCATCGGGTGCACGGGCTCGACGATGCGTTCGTCGCGCTCACGCGCATCGGCACGCAGGGTGCGATCTGGCTCCTGATCGCGATCATCGCCGCGCTCTACTGGAGGCGGCCGGCGATCTTCCTCTACGTCGCGCTGGCCGATCTGCTCGCGGGCGTGTCCTCGGACTTGCTGCGCCACGCGATCGGGCGTGAGCGCCCGCCGCTTCGCTTCCCCGAGCCGCACCCGCTCGTCCACGTGCCGGGCAACCCGAGCTTCCCCTCCGGGCACGCGGCGACGAGCTTCGCCTGCGCGGCCACGCTCGCGTGGCTGACGCCGCTGTCGCCCGTCGCGCTGTACGTCCTCGCCGCCCTGATCGCGTTCTCGCGCGTCTACGTCGGCGTCCACTACCCGCTGGACGTGATCGGGGGCGCCGCGCTCGGCCTGGGAGTCGCTACAGCTCTTCGCCTGCTCGTAGAAGCCCGCCGACGATCAGCCCCACCGCCGCGATGAGCGCGATCCAGATCCCGATTCCGCGCCCGTCGTAGGGGAAGAAGGTGTCCGGGACCGAGATCACGCGGATGAGCACGAGAATCGTGGCGAGCGACCCGAGGACGATGATCACGAGGCTCTCCGGAATCGTCGCCGGCAGCTCGATCCCGAGCTCGCGCAGCACGACGAGCACGACCACCGCGAGGCCGAGCAGGAACACGAGCTTGCCGATCACTCCGGTGTGCCAGCCGATGACCGCGATCGTCGGCCCCTCGCCCGAGCCCGCGTACCAGCCCATGAACGTCGACAGCATCAGCACGAACCCCGCGAGTGCGGTGACGCGCTCGCCCATCGCCCAGATTCCTCCGGGCAGGAGCAGCAGCGGGTCGCGCCCGGGCTCGCTGCGAGCAGGGCGGTCGGGCGGGTAGGGCTCGGAAGGCTCCACGCGCGCAGTATCTACAGTCCGAACGTCCTCTGGATCTGGTGCCAGATGACGAGGGTCAGGTAGATGCTCGCCGCGACGAGGGCGAGGAGCACCACCCAGTAGCGGAGCTTCGCGCGCTTCGTCTCGCGGCGACGCTTGCGGTGAACGCGGCGGCGGGCTCGGTGCAGCTCATACGCGCGCTGGACAGCAGCCGGATCGAGCTCCAGCGCTTCGTCCACCAGTTCCGGGCGGCGAGCCGGCTGGGCCATGCAGGAGAGCATAAACGCGCAGGCAGGCCGACTGACGCGATGAGGAATACTTTTCGAGAGGGAATGGACGAGAAATCCGACCACGCCCTCGACACGCTCGCGGCCGCGGGGGTGCGAGCTGCGGGCGAGCACGGGCTCGACGAGGCGCTGCAGGCGGTCGTCGACGCGGCCTGCGAGGTGACCGGCGCCGACGCCGTGGCGATTCGTGTCGTGGACGCCCACGGCCGCTTGCCGGTGCGTGCGTCGGCGTGCCGTTCCGAGGCGCTCGCGGCCGAGCTTGCGGGATCGTCGTTCGCGCTGGAGGAGCTGCCCGCGCAGATGGCGTCCGCCGACGAGCTTCCGGGCGCAGTGCAGAGAGCGGCGCGCCGCGCCCACGCAGCCGACGCGCTGCTGATCCCGGTGTGGGCGGACGGCGTCGCGCTCGGGAGCCTCGAGCTGCTGCGAGCCGGTCGGGGGCTCGACGAAAGCGAGACCGCGGCTGCCCGCGTCGCCGCCGCGCAGCTCGGCCTCGTTCTACGGGCGTTCGGCGCGGGGAACAGTGGGATCGGCTCTCGTGTCGCCGACGGGCTCGCGCTCGCAGGCGACGCGCTCGGCGCCGGGCTCGAGGAGACACGCGGGCCGGACGAGGTCGTGCGGATAGCTGCGCGTGCGTCCGGCGCGGAGGCGGCCGTGGCTCTGGCAGGTCGCCGAGGGCGGGGAGCTCGAGCAGCTGGCGTCGACGGGCGGGCTCGAGGCGCTCGATGCGGTTCGGCCGGCGTGGCCGCTCGAGCAAGAGCCCGTGCGGGTCGAGGCGGTGAGGGGCAGGACGGTTGCGACGCTGACGCTCGGCCAGCCTCCACTCGGCGTCCTCCAGCTCGTCTTCGGGCCGGCGAGCTCGCCGTCCCAGCGCGACCTCGATCGGCTGGGCACATTCGCCGTCCGGGCGGCGCAGGCCCTGCGGGCCGGTGAGCGTGCGCGCGCCACGTCTCTCGAGCTCGAGCGGTCCGAGGCGCTGCTGGCGGTGCTCAGCCAGGCGATCGCCGAGCTTTCCCTGGCGCACACGCTGGAGACCGCGGTCGCGCGCGTCTCGGAGCTGCTCCGCGCGGACCGCGTCGCGATCTATCTCGGCGACGCGAGCCGGCTGCGACCGGAGGAGGGCTCGGGCGCCGATGCAGAGCTCGCCGTCGCCGAGCGCCTGCTCGAGCTCGCGTTCGGTCCGCTCCGCGCGCAGGGCGTCCTGCACGTCGTGGATGCCCAGGCCGACACTCGGCTCGCTCCTGTGCGCGCCGCTGTGGCGGAAGCGCGGATCGACGCGGCGCTCGCCGTCCCGCTCGTCGCGCGCGAGGAGCTCGTGGGACTGCTCGCGGTCTACCTGCCGCGCGGGCGGGAGGTGGAGCCGAACGACGCGGCGCTCCTGTCGGCGCTGGCCGCCCAGCTGGCGGTGGCGGCGCAGAACGCAGAGCTCCACGAGCGGACGGAGCGGCAAGCGGCGGAGCTTCAGAAGACGATCGCCTCCGAGCGGAAGTCGGGGAAGCGGTTACGGGCGCTGTACGAGATCTCGGGTTCCTTCGCGCAGAGCCTCTCGCTCGACGCGACGCTCGATTCGGTGACCACTGCCGCGGTCGAGTTGCTCGAGGTCGACGCTGCCGTGATCCGCGTGCTCGACGGTCGCGGCGACATGCTCGTTCCGCGGGCCCCGTACGTGGCCGATGCGCGCCTGGAGGCGCTGCGCCCCTTGCTCGAGCGCGAGCAGGCGGTCGAGGAGCTGCCGAACGAGCCGCTCATGCTCGATCCGCCCACCGCGCGACGGCTCGGCGAGGCGTACGAGCTGCTCGTCCCGTTCCTCGAGCACGGCGCGACAGCACTCGTCGTCCCGATCGCCACCTCGGCAGAGCTGCTCGCCACGCTGACCGTCGTCTCGCTCGATCCCTCGCGGCGGCTCGGCGACGAGCAGGTCGAGACGGCCCTCTTCGTCGCCCGCCAGGCCGCGCTCCCGATCCAGAACGCACGCCTGACCCAGGAGCGGAAGGACTTCGCCGACACGATGCAGCGCTCGCTGCTCCCGCGCGGGCTGCCCGAGGTCGAGGGGCTCGAGGTCGGCGCCGTCTACGAGTCGTCGGCCGGGGTGGACGTCGGCGGCGACGTCTACGACTTCCTGACGCTGCCCGACGGCGAGCTCGCCGTCGTGCTCGGCGACGCGAGCGGTCACGGGATCGCTGCCACCGCGGACATGGCGCTCGCCAAGTTCGCCTTCCGCTCGCTCGTCCGCCTGTTCCCCGACCCGGCTGCGCTCCTGGCGCAGGCGAACGAGGTCGCATTCGGCGAGCTGTCCGGCGGGAACTTCGTCACGATGGCCTGTCTGACCGTCGATCCGACCAGCGGGGCGGTCTCGGCCGCGAGCGCCGGTCATCCCGCGATCCGCGTGCTGGCCGCCGACGGCTCGATCAGCCTGCTCACGCCGCGCGGGCTCGCCCTCGGCGTCGAAGCGGATCAAACCTACGAGACGGCTCGGGTCGCCCTCGAGCCCGGCGCGGCGCTCTGCCTCTTCACGGACGGCCTCGTCGAGGCGCGCCGCGGCGGCGACCTGTACGGCGACGAGCGGCTTCACCGCGCTCTCGCGGCCGGCCGCGAGCTCTCTGCGCAGGCGCTCGCTGAGCACGTCGTCGCAGATGCGCGCGCATTCGCCGGCGAGCCCGACGACGATTACGCCGTGGTCGTCATCCGGAGGACGTAGCGGTGGACGAGGCTGTCGGCGCGAGAGAGCACGGCTCGGAGGCCGTTCAGGAGCGAGGCCTCGCGTTCGCGCTCTACGCGCTCGTGTTCTGCACGGGAGCCGCCGCGCTGGCGACCGAGATCGGTGCCGCGCGCCTCCTCGCTCCGTACTACGGGAGCTCGACGATCGTCTGGGCGAACGTCATCGGCCTCGTGCTCGCGTCACTCGCGGTCGGCTACTGGATCGGCGGGAAGATCGCGGACCGCAACCCGAGCCCGAGGGTGCTCGGGCGGATCGTCGTGCTCGCGGCGGTCCTGATCGCGATCATCCCGTTCGCGGCAGGCCCGTTCCTGGACGTCTCCGTGAAGGGACTCGACCGGGTCTCGGCCGGAGCGGCGATCGGCTCCTTCTTCGCGGTGCTCGCACTCTTCGCGCCGTCGCTGATGCTGCTCGGGATGGTCGCGCCCTTCGCCGTGCGGCTCGCGATCGAGGACGTGCGCGACGCGGGCACGGTCGCCGGGCGCCTGTACGCGCTCTCCACGGCGGGCAGCCTCCTGGGCACGTTCCTCGCCGCGCTCGTGCTGATCCCGTCGATCGGAACCCGGAGGACGCTGCTCGCGGCCGCGCTGCTCGTCGCTCTGTCCGGCGCGGCGCTGCTCGGCCGGCGCTGGCTCCTCGTCGCGGCCGGCGTAGGCGCGCTGATCGCGATCCCGGCCGGCGCGGTGCGCGCGGAACCGGGCCTGATCTACGAGCACGAGTCGCGCTACCAGTTCATCCACGTCACCGAGCTGCACGGAGTCCGGCGGCTGTACCTGAACGAGGGCCTCGCCGTGCACTCGCTCTGGCGGCCGAACACGGTCCTCACCGGCGGGGAGTGGGACACCTACCTCGCTGTTCCGCCGCTGATCGGCCGTCCGCTGAGGCGGGTCGCGATCCTCGGCAATGCGGGCGGCACGACGGCCCGGGCGATGGGCGTCTTCTACCCGCAGGCCCGGATCGACGGAGTCGAGCTCGACCCGGACGTGACCGCGGTCGGTCGCCGCTACTTCGGGCTGAACGACAATCCCCGGCTGCACGTGATCACGGCGGACGCGCGGCCCTTCCTGCGCACGACGAAGAAGCGGTACGACCTGATCATCGTCGACGCCTACCGGCCACCGTACGTGCCGTTCTACCTGGCCACGCAGGAGTTCTTCCGTTTGGCCCGGTCGCGGCTCGCGCCCGGCGGGGCGATCGTCCTCAACGTCGGGTCGACGCCCGACGACCACCGCCTCGCCGAAGGCGTCTCCGGGACGCTCGCGACGGAGTTCCCGCGCGTCCTCACGTGGCAGGCGCTGCGCTTCAACCAGTTCGTGATCGGCCTCGACCGGCCCGAGCCGCGCGCCGTGCTCGTCCGGCGCCTGCGCCACGGACCGGCTCGCCTGCAATCGCTGAGGAGCCTCCTTGCCCGCGACATGCGCGTCGCCGCTCCATCGTCCGACCCGTGGACGGACGATCGTGCGCCCGTCGAATGGATCACGGACCGGATGATCCTCGAGTTCGCGGCCCGCGGCGGCCGCTTCGAGGAATACCCGCTGCCGACGGCGCCGTGAACCTCCTCCGCGGCGATGGCCCGGTTCTCAGGATCGGGCATCGAGGCGCAGCGGCGCTCGCGCCCGCGAACACGATCGCGGCCGTGGAAGCGGCCCTCGAGCACGGCGTCGACCACGTCGAGCTCGACGTCTTCGCCGGGCGTGACGGACAGCTGGTTCTCGGCCACTCGCGCAAAGAGCTCGCCGACGAGCCGGTGGCGCTCGACGAGATGCTCGCCTTCCTCGCCGAGCGTTCGGCCGGGGACGGGCGTGCTCACAGACCTCAAGTTCGCGGGCAGGGAGCGGGCGTTCGTCGAGACGCTGCGCGCCCACGGCTTCGTCGAGCGCGCGCTCGCCTGCACGAGCCAGGTGAGCACGCTGCAGAGCCTCCGGCGGCTCGAACCGGAGCTCGCCCGCAGCCGCACGTACCCGCGCGGACGGGTCTACCTCGGGGGACACCGCACGTTCATCCACGTCTCCGGCCCGGTCCAGTGGGCGATGCGGGCCGCGCTGCCGTACCGCGCGCACGGGCTCGTCGAGGAGACCGGAGCCTCGGCGATGACGCTCAACCACCGCGTCGTGACCCGCGCGACCGTCGAGCGCTGTCACGAGCTCGGCGTCGCCGTCTTCGCCTGGACGGTGAACGACCCCGACCGCGCACGGCGCCTCGACGAGCTCGGAGTCGACGGCGTCATCACAGATGACCCGCGTATCCTGACCCGCTAGCGGGCTACACTCCATTGGCGTGAAACGCCTCGGCTATGCCGTTTTGGCGCTCGCCTGCGCTGCGGCGGGCGCCTCACCTCGGTCGTCCTCG
This sequence comes from uncultured Actinomycetes bacterium, assembly GCA_963742635.1. Taxonomy (GTDB): domain Bacteria; phylum Actinomycetota; class Thermoleophilia; order Gaiellales; family Gaiellaceae; genus VAXT01. Next base: position 200,099 of record CAVUMW010000001.1, on the reverse strand, counting down.
CGGGCGGCGTGGGTGCTGCCGGCTTCGGGAGCACGGGCACGACGACGGCACGACGACGACCGGCACCACGACGACGACTCCGCTGCCCTCGCTGATCGCACCCGGGGTCACGATCTCCGGCATCCCGGTCGGCGGCATGACCGTCGAGGAGGCCGCGACGTCGTCCGCGAGCGCTTCGAGCTGCCATTGCCGCTCGTCCTCGACCGCAAGCACAGGCTGGCCCCTGCGCCCGAAGCGCTCGGCGCGAGCGCACACGTCGACGAGGCGATCGCGACGGCGCGAGAACGGCGCCGCCCGGCGCCGCGATCACGCTGCCGGTCCTGATCGACGGCAACGTCGTCCGCGCCTACGTGCTCCAGGTGGCGAAGCGCTTCTACCGCAAGCCGGTGGACGCGCAAGTCTTCCTGCGCCGCCTGAAGCCGGTCATCGTCCCGGACCGCCCGGGCCTCGTCGTGAACCGCCTCGTGCTGACGACCTCGATCGTGCAGCGCCTGCGCGCCACGAGCCGCGTCCGCGTCCGGATCCGCCACAGCTCGCAGCCCGCGGCGACGAAGCGCAGCGCGTTCCGCTCCGTGATCGTGATCCGCCGCAGCTCGAACCGGCTCTACCTGTACCGGTACGACCATCTGCGGAGACTGTTCCGCGTCGCGACCGGCCAGTCGATCTACCCGACGCCGCTCGGCCGCTTCGACATCCTCGTCAAGTGGCGGAACCCCTGGTGGTACCCGCCCAACTCGCGCTGGGCGAAGGGCCAGAAGCCGATCCCGCCCGGCCCGAACAACCCGCTCGGGACGCGCTGGATGGGCCTCTCCGCGCCCGGCGTCGGAATCCACGGGACGCCGAACCCGGCCTCGATCGGCTACTCGGTCTCGCACGGCTGCATCCGGATGTACATCCCGGACGCCGAATGGCTGTTCAACGCCGTCGACATCGGGACGACGGTGTTCATCGTCTCGGCCTGATGCGGAGGCTGAAGCTCGCGGGTCAGATCGGGTCGGTCGGGCTCGTCGGGGCGCTGCTCGTCCTGCTCGTCTGGAAGGTCGTGCAGAACGACCGGACGAACGTCGCCAGCTCGTTCACGAAGGGACACGTGACGAAGCCGGTCGACTTCGATCTCACGCGCCTGAACGGCAACGGGAAGCTGCAGCTGTCGTCGCTCAAGGGCAAGGTCGTGGTCGTCAACTTCTGGGCCTCCTGGTGCGAGCCGTGCAAGAGCGAGGCGCCGCGCTTCCAGCAGGCGTTCGAGCGCTACGGCAACCGGGTCGCGTTCGTCGGCGTCGACACGGCGGACTACTCGGCGGACGCGGGCAAGTTCCTCAGCCGCTACGGCGTGACGTACCCGAACGTCCGCGACCCCGACCGGAGCGTGCTCGGGAAGTACGGCGGCCTGCCGATCCCGCGCACGTTCGTGATCTCGCCGAACTGGCGGGTGACCGGGTACATCTTCGGCGAGGCGCGCTCCCAGGAGATCGACAGCGCGATTCAGAGAGCGCTCGGCGCATGAGGCGGGCGGCGGTCGCGGTCGCGCTGCTCGCGCTGGTCGCGGTGCCCGTCGCCCGGGCGAGCGAGGATCACCCGACGTCGCTCGAGGTCCAGAACGAGCTCTACTGCGACGACTGCCAGACGACGCTCGCCGAGGCGAGCTCGGTCTCGTGGACGCCCGCGGCGATCCAGCAGATCCACCAGATGATCCGAGAGGGCTACAAGAAGAGCCAGATCAAGCAGACGGTCGCGAGGAAGTACTACGGGCACCTGGAGGTGTTGCCGGCGAAGCCCGCGAGCAACCGGCCCACCCTCGCCGACCTCGAGGGCGAGATCATGTGCCCGGTCTGCGACACGACGCTCGACCAGTCGAGCTCACCCGCTGCCCGGCAGATCAAGGCGCTCATCTCGGCGCGGATCGCGGCCGGCGACTCGAAGCAGCGAGATCAAGGACTTGCTCGTCGCCGCAGTACGGGACGCAGATCCTGGCCGCGCCGCCGAAGAAGGGCTTCAACCTGCTGGCCTGGCTACTGCCGTTCGTCGCGCTGTTCGGCGGCGGGCTCGTCGTCGGCCTGCTCGCGTGGCGCTGGAGCCACACGCGTGAGCCGGGGCCGCCGGCCGCTCAGCTGAGCCCCGCGCTCGAGCGCCGCGTCGACGAAGAGCTCGCCCGCTTCGACGAGGGCTGAGTTCCCTTTGGCCGGACAGATTCCCGCAGCCTTCCTGGCGGGCGTCATCTCGATCATCACGCCCTGCGTCCTCCCGCTCGTGCCGGGCTACCTGTCGGCCGTGTCGGCGATCGAGGCCGACCGGCTCGGAACGCCCGGAGCCGCGCGCCGGGTCGCGCTCGCCAGCCTCCCGTTCATCCTCGGCTTCACCGTCGTCTTCGTCGTCCTCGGCGCGGGCGCTGCCGCGATCGGCGGCGTGCTTCCCTCGGACCGCCAGCTCGAGCTCGCCGGCCTCATCCTCGTCGTCATCGGCCTGACGTTCATCGGGCTCCTGCCCTGGCCGGAGCGGCTCCTCGCACCGGGCCTGCTGTCGGGAGCGCGCCGGCGGAACTCGAGCATCCTGCTCGGCGGAGCGTTCGCGATCTGCGCGGCGCCGTGCATCGGCGCGGTGCTCGCCTCGATCCTCGCGATCGCGAGCACGAGCTCGATCGTGAAGGGAGCGGTGCTGCTCGCGTTCTACTCGGCCGGGCTGGGACTGGCCTTCCTGCTCGCCGCGGTCGGCTTCACGCAGGCGATGGGCGCCTTCCGCTGGCTCCGCGACCACTACGTCGCGATCAGGATCGCCGGCGGCGTCACCCTCGTCGTGCTGGGCCTGCTCCTCTTCTTCCACAAGGACTGGTGGCTGAACGTGTTCCTGAACCGGCTGCTCAACGATGTCGGCCTAGGGAACGTCTAGCGGCGGCGGGTCGAGCGAGCCCGCAGCGCGAGCCGCGGCCACCTGGCGCAGGAACCCGTCGACGTCGACCCCGCGATGGCTCGGCGCGAACGGCCCGAGCCGGCGCTCCGCCTTCTCGAGCTGCCGCTCGAACCCGACCCGGTTCCCGCGGCCGGCCTGGTACCACGCGACGACGACGTGCACGAGCCCCTGGAAGAAGTCCTTCTCCTCGGGCTCGGACGCGCGCCACGCGTCCTCGAGCGCCTCGTGCGCGGCGAAGTACTCGCCCCGGCGGGCGAGGTCGAGCCCCCGTGCCAGATCAGTCGAGACCGACCTTGACCTCTCCGTCCTCGACCTTGACCTCGTAGGTCTGCGCCTGGATCGCGAGGTCGAAGTCGTTCTTGCCCGTCTTCGGGTCGTACTTCCAGCCGTGCCACGGGCACGTGAGGTAGTGGTTCGCGTCGAGCACGCCCTCGCCGAGCGGGCCCTTCAGGTGCAGGCAGTGCCCCTGGAGCGCGTAGAACTCGCCGTCGAGATTGACGAGCGCGATCTCGACCTCGCCCGCCTTGACCGGGGACACGGTTCCGGGTGCGACGTCGGCGACCTGGGCGACCGTCACGAACTCCATGCTGGTTCCGACGGTAACAGAGTGCTACCCTCGGGCCGCCGTGGCGACGATCCTGTTGGCCGGGGTGGATCTCTTCATCCGGGGCAAGCTCGAAGCCTCGCTCGCCGATCATCACCTCGTGACGACCGACAGCGCGGATCCGCCCGATCTCGTGATCGCGGACGTCGCTCGCCTCGATCCGTACGACGTCGCCGACGAGTATCCGGACGTGCCGTTGCTCGGTTTCACGAACCACAAGGACACGGCCGGGCTGCGCCGCGCGAACGAGGCGGGCTTCGATCAGGTGGTCGCGAAATCGGCCCTCGACGCGCAGGCTCGGGAACTGATCGACCGACTTCTCGCCTCGGTAGACTGACCCGCCCCGATGACCTACATCATCGCCGAGCCCTGCATCGACATCAAAGACCTGTCCTGCGTGGACGTCTGCCCGGTCGACTGCATCCACGAGTTCGAGCGCATCCTGATCATCGATCCCGAGGAGTGCATCGACTGCGGGGCATGCGAACCGGAGTGCCCGGTCGAGGCGATCTTCCCCGAGGACGCGCTGCCCGAGAAGTGGGAGCCGTTCGTGAAGATCAACTACGCGTACGGCGACGGCGCGGACGTCGTGAACAAGCTCACGACGGACTACGCGACCGAGCACAACGTCCAGAACCCACCCCTGGAATAGAAACTCGCTCGTTCGGGCAAGTCTTCTGGGCAAGCGAAAAGAAGGGGGTCTGTCATGCCTCAGCAAGCCTGGAGCAAGAAGCGCGAACGACAGTACGAGCACATCAAGGAAGGCGAGAAGAAGCGTGGCGCCTCGACCAAGCGCGCCAAGGAGATCGCCGCGCGGACGGTCAACAAGGAGCGCGCGCGGGCCGGCGAGTCCCGGACGAGCTCCCGCTCGTCGACGCGGGACATGTCGTCGAGCCGCCGGGGCGGGCTGCGCTCGCATTCCGGCGCCAAGGGCCAGACGAAGGAGCAGCTCTACAACCAGGCGAAGCGCCTGAACGTCAAGGGGCGCTCGAAGATGAACAAGCGGCAGCTGCTCGCCGCGGTCAATCGGCGGAAATGAACCGGGTCTGGGCCTCATTCGGTGTTGCGTAGGTAGGCTGAAAACCGCGATGAGGCCCAAGATCCTCGACCACGTCGCGCTCTGGGTCGCCGACCGCGATCCGATCACGGACTTCGTGACCGAGCGGCTCACGATGCACGTGATCGAGAAGACGGACAAGTTCACGCTCGTGGGCACGAACGCGCGGCGGGGGAAGCTGACGCTGTTCGATGCCGAAGGGCCGCGCGAGCGTGGCGCGCTCAAGCACGTTGCGCTGCGCGTGAACGACCTGGACGAGGCGCTCGGCGGCCTCGACGGCGTGCAGGTCGACCGCGAGAACGGCGGCGCCTACTTCGACGTCCACGAGGGGCTGCGCCTCGGGCTCGTCGAGGCGGAGACGGACGTCGACTACGACCTCGACCACGTTGCGCTCTTCTCCGCGAGCCCGGAGGAGACGGCCCAGAAGTACAAGGAGTTCGGGTTCGCGCCCGAGGCGGAGACGCGTGTGGAGGTCGGCGGCGCGTTCGTCGAGTTCCACCCGGGTGAGCCCGGCGACCCGGAGCGGCCGCTCCTCAACCACCTCGCCGTCCTGGTCGACTCCGCCGACGAGACCCTCGAGGAGGCGAAGCAGGCCGGGATGGACGTCGCAGACGTCGTCGACGCGGCGAACACGCTGGCGGTCTTCGTCTGGGGGCCCGAGCGCGTGAAGATCGAGTACGTCGAGCAGAAGCCGACGTTCGCGCTCAAATAGCCGATCTGGTCATAGCCGGCGCGGGCATGGCCGGCCTGGTCGCGGCGGCGCGAGCGCGTGAGCTCGGTGCGGAGCCGCTCGTGCTCGAGAAGGGCGACCGCGCCGGCGGCTCGATGCTGCTCTCGAGCGGCGTCATCTGGCGCCATCGGACGTTCGAGGGCTTTCGGGCCGAGTGTCCCGGCGGAGATCCTGTGCTCCAGAAGATCGTCTTCGAGCTCCTCGACGAGGCGATCGAGTGGCTCGAGTCGCTCGGCGCCCCGGTGCTCGAGCACGAGACAGGTAATCCGCGCACGGTCGGCAAGCGCTTCGACACGCGCGGCCTGACCGACGCCCTGCATGCGCGTGAGCCGGACAGGTCTCATTGCGCCATTCCCTGGAACCGGGTCTGGGACCTGGCCACAGGGGCCGCTCGTTCTGTGCGACCGGCGGGCTTCCACGTTCGGCTCGCGCGCGAGCTCGGGCTGCCGATCCGCGGAAACCCGTGGAGCGAGGGAGACGGGCTCGATCTCGCCCTCGAGCGAGGTGGCGAGACCGGCAGGCGTGCTCGACGAGTTCTACGGCCGCGCGATGCCCGCCGGGATCCCGATCGACGAGGCGGAGTTCGTCCCGCTCTCGCAGCTCTACGGGCAGTTCGCCGAGGTCGTCTCCGAGGACGGCACGCAGCGGTTCGAGGGCGAGGTCTCGTGGTCGGAGACGAACCTCGTCCAGGCGATCGCGCGCTGGCCGGGTGGTCGCGCGTGGTACCGCGTCCACGAGAGCCGGCTCGCGGGAGCGCGTGCGCGAGCGAACGGTCGCGGACATGATCGAGCAGGCGCGCGCGGCGGGCGCGCGTCGTGCGCGACGAGCCGCCCTTCACGTCGGTGCTCGTCCAGGCGACCGTCACGCAGACCCTGGGCGGGATCCGGATCGACGAGCGAGCGGCCGTGTCGTCGGCGCCGAGACCTGTTCGCGGCGGGCGCGGACGTCGGCGGGATCGCGACCGGCGGTTACTCCAGCGGGCTCGCGGCGGCGCTCGTCTTCGGCCGGATCGCCGCCGAAGAAGCGCTCAGCTAGCCGCCGGCAGCAGGTACGCGCAGGGCCTGCGGTCCTGCGGGAGCGGCGACTGGGAGATCCGGTTCACGACCCAGCTGCCCTGGTCGTCCAGCTCGACGGTCGACCCCACCGGCGGCGGCTCGCCCTCGCGGTCGACGAGCTCGTAGCCGGTCGGCTTGGAGACGAACAGGCAATGTCCGGGCTGGGCGGCCATGCGGGCCGAGTCTAGCGACGCACTCTGTAGGGCGGAAAGAGGACGCGGACGACGGTCCCGCCGTCCGCTCCCGAGTCGACGCTCATGCGCCCGTTGAGCGAGCGAGCCCGCTCGGCGATCGCCTCGTAGCTCGCACGTCGCCGCTCGCCGGGGGCGTCGTCGACGATCACCGCCTCGATTTCCTCCGACGCCTCTGCGACCCGCACCGACATCCGCGTCGGCGGCCCGCGCCTGATCGCCTGGTGCAGCGCCTCGCGGATGATCTGGAAGATCGCCACCTGGGCGTGCTCGGTCAGCGTCTCCGCCGCCTCGACGTCGAGGTCGATCTGGATGCGGTTCGACATCCCGAGCTGCTCGGCGAGCGCGCTGACGGCGGGCCCGAAGCCCTGGTCGCGCAGCACGACCGGCTCCAGCTCGAAGGAGAGGTCGCGCAGGGAACGGATCGTCTGCCGCTGCTTCTCGAGCGCCGACCCGAGCACCTGCTTCGCCTCGTCGGTCCGGTCCTCCTCGACCGCGTCGATGACGCCGTCGAGCATGAGCGCGATGCCCGACATCGACTGGACGGGCCCGTCGTGGAGGAAGAGCGCCAGCCGGCGCCGCTCCTCCTGCTCGGCCGTGATCAGCTGGTCGGAGAGCCGCGCGTGCTCGGTCTCGAGCCGGTCGACCTCCTCGGCCATCCACTCGTCCTGATGGCGCTCGGTGAGGAGCAGCGTCGCCCCCGAAGCGGTAACCGCGAAGGCGAGCCCGAGCAGCATCAGCCAGTCCTGCTCGACCGCGATGCCGATCACCCCGACGAGAGCGCCGGCGACCACCAGCGCGACGAGCGACCCTGCTCTAGTCGATGATCGCTTCGCGAAGCGCAATAGCCACCGCGTGCGTGCGTGTGTCGGCCTCGAGCTTCGTGAGGATGTGCCGCACGTGGCTCTTGACGGTCTCCTGGCTGATGAACAGCTTCGCCGCGACGTCGGCGTTCGACATGCCGTCCGCGAGCAGCTGGAGGATCTCGCGCTCCCGCGTCGTCAGCATGTCCTCGCCCTTGCCGGGTAGGAACGCGGGCATCAGCGCCGGGTCGACGTACCCCTCGCCGGCGACGACCTTCTCGATCGCCCGCAGGAGCGTCTGGTGCGGCGCCTCCTTGAGGATGTAGCCCTTCGCGCCCGACTCGAGGCCGCGGCCGAGAAGGCTGCGCTCGCTGAACGCGGTGAAGATCAGCACCGCCGTGTCCGGGACTTTCTCGCTGAGCTGCTTCGTCGCCTCGAGCCCGTCCATTCCGGGCATGCGGACGTCCATGATCACGACGTCGGGCCTGCGCCGCTCCGCCAGGGCGACCGCGCTCGCGCCGTCGGACGCCTCGCCGATCACGCGGATGTGCGGCGCGCGCGAGAGCGACAGCCGGAGCCCTTCGCGGACGACCTCGTGGTCGTCGACGATCAGGCAGGTGATCTCGGACTTTCCGTCGGGGTTGGCGGTTTCGGGCACGGCCCGAGGATTGTATGCGGGGCGTCAGACCCCGATGGCGCTCTGCCCCGCTGATGCCGCGCGCCGGGCGTCGGCGTTACCTTCCCTGCAGCGATGAGCCAGTCCTGGGGACCCTTCTACGACGCGGCGGGCGACCTTCCGCGAGAGACACTCCTCTTCGCGCTGGAACGCTTCGAGGACGAGGCCGACTCGAGCGAGCAGGCATTGCTTGCGATCGACCTCGGCTGCGGCGCCGGGGAGAGACACCGCGGAGCTGCTCAGACGAGGCTGGCGGGTGCTCGCGATCGACGCCGAGGATGAAGCGATCGAGAGACTGATGGAGCGAGACGATCTCGGTCCCGAGGGCATCGGCCGCCTCGAAACCCAGGTCGCACGGTTCCAGGACGCGGCACTGCCCCGCGCGAGCCTCGTCAACTCGAGCTTCGCGCTCCCCTTCTGCCCGCCCGCGCATTTTGGGGACGTCTGGGAGAGGATCGTCGCGTCGCTGGAGAGCGGAGGGCGCTTCAGCGGGCAGCTCTTCGGTGACCGCGACAGCTGGGCGACGAGGCCCGAAATGTCGTTTCAGACCCGTGAGGAGGTCGAGGAACTGCTGCGCGGGATGGCCCTGGAGCGGTTCACCGAGGTCGACGAAGACGGGAAGACTGCGCTCGGCGACGCCAAGCACTGGCACGTCTTCCACGTCGTCGCCCGAAGGCGATGAGCGACCTGCTGATCTCCTGACGAAAGGGACTCCCTACGAGTTCAGCCGGGGAACGCGCCAGCACGTGATCAGCGCGTCGTAGCCTCCCGAGGCGCAAACGTCACCGCTCGTCAGGCCGATCGCCCACACCGTCTCCATTCTCGGAGAACGCCTCCCAGCGCAAGGTCCCGTTCGCGCTGTATCCCGCCGTGACGCCGGGGATGAACCCTCCCGGCAGGTTGGGGCCGCCGCGGCCGGTCACGACCGTGGTGCCGTCTGCCAAGACCAGCACGCCGCGCGGAATCTCGTCGGTGTTCAATCCGCCGTCCCGAACGGCCTCCCAGCGAACGACGCCGGTGGCCTGGAGGGCGACCGTGTACCAGTCGAGGAACCCACGTGAGGCCTGGCCGGTGACGACCAGGCTTCCGTTGGGAGCAAGATCCATCCGGAGACCGGCGGCCCCGGTGGCGTCGGCCGGCTTCCTGTCCGTGCGCCAGAGCCGTGCCCCGGTCGCCCGGTCATAGGCGACGACGGTGAGGAAGGCGCTGATCCCGACATTGCCCTGGCCCGTCACGTACACGCGGGAGGCGTCCACGACGACGTCGCGCGCGGCGGTGCCCTCGGAGGCCGCCGCGAGCCACCGTCGGGCGCCCGTGGTGGCGTTGAAGGCAGCGGTGATCCACTCCGCTCCGCCTGCGACATCCCCGGTGACCACGACATCGGTCTCGTCGGGGCTCAACGCCAGTGAGGTCGCGATGTCGTTGGCGAAGGAACCGGTCGAGACCACCTGCGACCAGCTCAGCACTCCGGTGGGGCTGTACTTGTGCACGTGGATGTCCTGGCCGTCACCCACGGAGCTGAACGCCAGATAGGCGTTGCCGCCCGCATCGACGAGCAGGCGCGCGACAGAGGGACGGGTCACTGCCAGGTCGTCCCGCCAGAGAAGCGTTCCATCGGAGGCGTAACGGACGAGCGTGAGCGCGATCGGATTGCCCCTGGAGGTGACGTTGTGACCGACGGCCACGAGATCACGGTTGGGCGCTGCCACGATCCAGTCCGCCTGAAACGTTCCGGAGGTCGGGCTGATCGTGCGACGCCACCGGAGGGCTCCGGTCGGCGTGTACGAGGAGACCGCGAGATCACGGCCAGCCGGCCGGCCCCGACACGACGGCAACGTTGTTCGCGGCGTCCGAGGTCAGTCGGCCCGCCTGGCCCGCTCCGGTCGTGCCCGGGTCGAGACCACCCGCGGTCCACAGCACGGGCAGCATTCCTGCTCCTCCAGCGCTGCCGGCCGCGAGGCCGACGAGCGTCAGCGCCACGACGAGGGCACCTACGAACCGTCCGCGGTACGCCTCGCTCGACCTGCGATGAACCGGGGTGCGTTTGCTCGAGAGTCGCGTCATTCTGGGTCTCCTCACTGACGAAAGCCGTTTTGCGCCTTCGGGGAGGCACTGCCGTCAACATCAATCCGTCCACCAGACTCCAGCCGCAGTGTTGCTCCGGCATCCGCACGCTCACCGAGCCAGTTTGCGGGTTTCCCGCTGCGAAGGCCGTAGCTACAGGGCGAGCGCGAGCTGCTCCGGTCCTTGTTCCCCGTTGAGCGGTGCTCGACGCCGGTCGCGGATGCCGTGCCTGCGAGCCAGCTGGGCGACTCCTGCGCGGACCGGCTTCGCGTGTTCGGATCCAAGATAAGCGCGGCGCGCGTACAGCCGCTCGTAGACCGGCAACTGATCCGGAAAGTCTTCGGCGAGCGACTTGAGGAAGTGCTCTCGGGTGCCGGGACGCAGGAACAGCAGGTTGGCCCAGACGCCGCAGGCACCGGCCTCCCTCGCGGCGCGCACGACTTCCTCCAGCTGAGCGGGGCTATCGCTGATCCCCGGGAGGATGGGGGCCATGCCGATCCCGGTCTTGATTCCCGCCTCGACGAGCCGTGCGACCGCACGGAGGCGCTGGCGCGGATGGGCGGTCGACGGCTCGGTCTTGCGCCAGACGTCTTCGTCGAGGGTCGGGATCGAGAAGGTGACCGAGACGCTCGCGCGGCGCGCGGCCTCGACGAGCACGTCGATGTCGCGGACGATCATCGGGCCGCGCGTGATGATGCTGAACGGGGTGCGCGCCTCGGCGAGGGCCTCGATGCAGGCGCGGGTGAGGCGGTAGCGGCCCTCCGCCGGCTGGTACGGGTCGGTGGCGGCGCCGATCGCGACGCACTCGCGCGCCCAGGAGGGACGGGCGAGCTCGCGGCGGAGGACGTCGGCGACGTTGACCTTGACGCGGATCGACGTGCCGTAGCGGTCGTCCGCCGGCCTGTCGGCGCGGCGCTCGAAGGCGCGGACGTAGCAGAAGGTGCAGCGGTGGACGCAGCCCATGTACGGGTTGAGCGACCAGTCGAACATCATCCCCTGGACGCGGTTCAGTGCGCTGCGGCACGGCTCTTCGCGGTACTCGGGAGCCATTCGGCCCATTATACGAACATATGTTCGCTACGCGTGAATCGTCGCTCCTTTGGCACAGACGCGTCACCACTTCCCCGATACGCTCACCGCGGGTGGCGGGTGGAACCTCATCCCCACCCAGGGTGGGGGTGTGGGCGCCGATTCCTCGGCTACACTCAGGTCGATCGCCGTTGGACGACGACGACCATCCGCCTAGTACCGTCGCCCCGGTGAGCGGGGCGTGACGGTTCCTCTCGAGCTGCTCGCGGTCGCCGCGCTGCTGCTGCTGAACGCGTTCTTCGTCGCGGCCGAATACGGCCTCGTCACGGCGCGGCGAACGCGCATCACCGAGCTCCGCGACCAGGGCAACCGGCGCGCACGCGCGGTCCTGCGCATCACGTCGAACCCGAACCACTTCATCGCCGCCATGCAGCTCGGCGTCACGCTCACGAGCCTGGCCATCGGTGCCCTGGGCGAGCCTCTCTTCGCGCACATCCTCGACCCGATCCCGGCGACGATCGTCTCCGTCCTTCTCGCGTTCCTGCTGATCACCTACCTCCACGTGGTCGTCGGCGAGCTGATCCCGAAGGGCATCGCCCTCGGCCATCCGGAGACGACCGCGCTCACGGTCTCGAGCCCCGTCCGCGCCTTCTTCTTCGTCTTCAAGCCGCTGATCTGGGTGCTCCAGACGTCCTCCGACGGCGCGCTTCGCCTGCTAGGGCTCGAGCCGCCGGGCGACGAACGCGGCGTCCACTCGGAGGCCGAGCTGAAGATGCTCCTCTCGCGCTCGACCCAGGAAGGCGAGATCGAGCAGCAGGAGCAGGAGATGCTCTACAAGGTCTTCGACTTCGCCGACAAGGAGGTCTCGGCCGTGATGGTCCCACGGCCCGAGGTCGTCGCGCTTTCCGTCGACCTGCCGCCCGAGGAGTGCCTCGCTGCCGTCATCGACTCGCCGTACACGCGCTACCCGGTCTACCGCGAGTCGCTCAACACGGTCCTCGGCATGCTCCACGTGCGCGACCTCTTCTCGGCGCTCGTCGACCGCGGGATCGCGAACGTCCAGGTCGCGGATCTCGTCAGGCCTGCGCACTTCGTCCCGGAGACGAAGGACCTCGCCGCGATGCTGAGCGAGTTCCGGCGCACGAACCAGCACATGGCGATCGTCGTCGACGAGTACGGCGCGATGGAGGGGATCGTCACGCTCGAAGACCTGCTCGAGGAGATCGTCGGCGAGATCGAGGACGAGTTCGACCTTCCGGACGAGTCGGTCGAGCGCGTCGACGACGACACGATCCGCATCGACGGCACGTTCCCGATCGACGACTTCAACGAGCAGTTCGCGACGCGCATCCCGATCGAGGACTACCACTCGATGGGCGGCTTCGTCTTCGGTCTCCTCGGGCGTGCGGCCGAGCCCGGCGACTCCGTCGACTACGACGGCCTTCGCTTCGACGTGCTCGAGGTCGAGGGCCAGCGCATCCATCGGCTCGCGGTCACGTTCGTCGAGCGCCGGGATTCGCCGAAAGAAGTCGCGGCCGAGGGCTAGCGCGGGCCGGTCCTATACTCGGCCGCATCGCACCGACGGCGTTCTCCGAGATCTCCGAGCCGCAAACGTGGCCCCGCCCGCGCGGTTTTCCGCGGCCCGAGCGGCTGTCGCGGAGCGTCGACGTCCTCGCCGGCGTCGGGCCGGCGGTCACCAAGCGGCTGGGCAAGCTCGGGTTGGGGACGATCGCCGACCTGCTCGAGCACCGCCCGCACCGCTACGAGGCCGCGGCCGAGGAGGTGCGGATCGCCGACCTGCTCGCCGGCGAGCAGGAGGTCGCGATCTCGGGCGAGGTCGTCCGGACGACCGTCCGGCGGCCGCGGCGGCGGCTCGCGATCGTCCAGGCGCGCATCGCCGACGACAGCGGTCAGATCACGGCGGTCTGGTTCAACCAGGCCTGGCTCGCGGACAAGCTCAAGCCGGGCACGCACGTCCGGCTGCGCGGCCACCTGCGGCGGAACGAGTTCAACGTCCGCTCGTACGACCTGAACGGCGCTTCCGCGACCGCCGACTTCGCGCCCGTCTATCCCGCGACCGAGGATCTGACGGTCAAGAAGCTGCGCGAGGTGATCGGGCTCGCGCTGCCCCAGGCGCGCGACTTCCCGGATCCCGTCCCGGCCGGAGTCGCCGACGAGCTGCCGCTCCGAGCCGACGCGCTCACGGCGCTCCACGTCCCGCGCACCCCGGAGGACGCGGAGCTCGGTCGCAGGAGGCTCGCGTTCGAGGAGCTGCTCGTGCTCCAGGTCGGGCTCGCCCGCAGGCGCCGGGGGCGCGAGCGCGACGAGGCTCCGGCGCTCGGTGAGCCGGGCGAGCTGACCGCGCGCTACCGCGAGCTGCTTCCGTTCCGCTTGACGCCGCACCAGGAGCGCGCGATCGAGGAGATCGACGCCGACCTCGCCCGCTCGACGCCGATGGAGCGCCTGCTTCAGGGAGAGGTCGGCTCGGGCAAGACCGTCGTCGCGCTGTACGCGCTCCTACGGGCGGTCGAGTCGGGCCGCAAAGGCGCGCTCATGGCCCCGACCGAGACGCTCGCCGAGCAGCACTTCCTGACGCTCGAGGAGCCGTGCCGCGAGCTCGGCGTCCGAGGTCGCCCTCCTCACTCGCTCGGTGAAGGACGACCCGGGCTCGGCGCAGATCCTCGTCGGCACGCACGCGTTGATCCAGGAAGGCGTCGACCTGAGCGAGGTTGCCGTCGCCGTCGTCGACGAGCAGCATCGTTTCGGCGTCGAGCAGCGTCGCGCCATCACGGGCGGCCGGCACGCCGCATGTCCTGCACATGACCGCGACGCCGATCCCACGCACGCTCGCCCTCACCGTCTACGGCGACCTCCAGGTGAGCGAGATCGCGAAGCCGCCCGCGAACCGCAAGCCGGTCAAGACCGCGTGGGTCACGGAGGACCGCTCGAGCGAGGCGTACCGACGCCTGCGCAAGCACCTGGACGCAGGCCGCCAGGCGTACGTCGTCTGCCCGTTGATCGAGGAGTCGGAGACGTCGGTCGCCCGAGCCGCCGAGCGGGAGGCCGAACGGCTGCGCAAGGGCGAGCTGAAGGGCTACCGCGTCGGGCTCATGCACGGGCGGCTGCGACCCGCGGAGCGCCGCGAGCTGATGGCGCAGTTCAAGGCGCGGGAGCTCGACGTGCTCGTGGCGACGACCGTGATCGAGGTCGGCGTCGACGTCCCGAACGCGACGATCATGATCATCCAGGAGGCCGACCGCTTCGGGCTCGCGCAGCTGCACCAGCTCCGCGGGCGGGTCGGTCGCGGGGCCGAGCAGTCGTACTGCCTGCTCGTGTCACGCGCGAAGGAGGAGCTGACCGACTCCGCGCTGGCGCGGCTCGAAGCGCTCGTCTCCTCGACCGACGGCTTCGAGCTCGCCGACAAGGATCTCGAGATCCGCGGCGAGGGCCAGCTCCTCGGCACGCGGCAGGCGGGCTTCTCGGATCTCCGGTTCACGCGCCTGCGCTCGGACCGCAAGCTGCTCGAGCGCGCGCGGGAGGTCGCCGACACGCTCGTCGACTACGAGGGCCCGCTGAACGACGAAGTCGAGCGGGTCTTCGCCGGCCAGGACGTCCAGGCCTGATGAGGACGCGTGAGTGGGTGACCGCGGTCGTGCTCGGCCTGATCCTGAGCGCGCTCCTGTTGGTCTACTTCCCGGCCGCAATGGTCGCCTCGATCGCCTCGGGCGTGTTCGCGGCCGTGCGAGAATTGCGCTCGCTCTGGCCGGTGGTTGTGGGCCTCGTAGCAGGCCTGGGAGCGGTTGCATCCGACCTCGTGGCCAACCGAGGGCTCATCGGCTTCCACCTCGCCGTCACGTTCACGATGTGCGCGCTCGCGTGGTCGGCGTGGTCGATCACCAGCCGTCTGATCCGTGCGGATCATCGCGGGTAGCCGGAAGGGAGCGCGGATCTTCGCGCCCAAGGGAGAGACGCGTCCGACGGGCGACCGCGTGCGCGAGGCGGCGTTCAACCTGATCGGGCCGGTCGACGAGATGGCCGTCCTCGACCTGTTCGCGGGCTCCGGGGCGATGGGTCTCGAGGCGCTCTCCCGCGGCGCCGCGACCGCCGTCTTCGTCGAGTCCGACCGCGACGCGCAGCGCGCGATCGAGCGCAACCTGGACAAGCTCGACCTGACCGGGGCGCGGATCGTCAAGTCCGACGCGCGGCGGGCACTTGCGGCCGAAGCGGCTGCGGGCAGTCGCTACGATCTCGTCCTCGTCGACCCGCCCTACCGGATGTTCGACTCCCTCCAGCCGACACTCGCCGCGTACCTGCCCGCGCTCCTCGCCGAGGACGGCCTCGTCGTGGTCGAGACCGACAAGCGCACGGAGCCCGAGCTGCCGCTCACCCAGCGGACGAGCCGCACGTACGGCTCGGCGCGGCTCACACTGTTCGAATGAGCACGAACGACCTGCGCACGGCGATCTGCCCGGGCAGCTACGACCCGGTCACGCTCGGCCACCTGGACATCATCCGCCGCGCGGCGGCCATCTTCGACCGGGTCGTCGTCGGCGTCGTCCGCGAGCCGAGCCACAAGCAGACGATGTTCTCGGTCGAGGAGCGCGTCGCCTTCCTCGAGGAAGCGCTGCGCAGCGAGGACAACGTCGAGGTGGACGTGTTCTCCGAGCTCGTCGTCGAGTTCGCGAGGCGCTGGGGCTCCAGGACGATGGTCAAAGGCCTGCGCGTGATCTCGGACTTCGAGTGGGAGTTCCAGATGAACCACCTGAACCGCACGCTCGCTCCGGACGTCGAGACCGTGTACCTGATGTCGAATCCGCAGTACAGCTTCGTCTCCTCGAGCGGTGTCAAGGAGGTCGCGTCGTTCGGCGGCAACGTCGACGAGCTCGTGCCCGAGCCGGTCGCGCGCCGCTTCAAGGAGATGTTCCCCGCGGGCAAGCCCGGCGCGCCCGTGTCGCCGCAGGAATGAGCCGCCGGGCCCGCATCCTCGTCATCGTCGCCGGGCTCGTCGTCCTGGCGGCCGTCGTGGCCGCGCTCGGCTATGCGTTCACGCGCGACGACGGGCCCCACAAGCCGCGCTACCCGGGTCGGATCGCGGTCCGCGAGGGCTGCGGCCTCAGGCACATGTTCTTCGACGCCAGCAATCAAAAGGTGATGTGCCTCCAGAACGTGTTCGACACGGTCAGCGTGTCCCGGAACGGCGACAAGCTCGCGTGGGACACCAAGGGCGGCAACGCGATCATGGTGTCCGGCGTCGACGGCACGAGCCCGGTCAACGCCCCGGTCCCGCTCGGGTCGAACAGCGCGCCGAGCCTCTCGCCCGACGGAACGAAGATCGCGTTCCTGCATTCGCCGAGGAACGACGGCAAGTACGACATCTGGGTCACGTCGGTCACGGCCTCGGACGCGGAGCAGGAGACGAACACGCGCAACGTCTCCGACGTCGTCTGGTCGCCGACGGGCGACTGGCTCGCCTACGTCCAGAACTGGTCGGAGGACACGCTCGAGGGCCAGATCTCGCTCGTCCATCCGAACGGAGACGACGCGCACATCCTCGTCCCGGGCGACTCGCCGGACTGGTCGCCCGACGGGAAGCACCTCGTCTACGTCCACAAAGGCTCGATCTGGACGGTCGACGCCGACGGCACCGACGCGCACCAGCTGATCCCGAACGGCCACTCGCCTGCCTGGTCGCGCGACGGCGAGTTGATCGCCTTCATGCGCGCCCAGAAGTGCGCGCGGAACATCTGCCCCGAGCGCTCCTACCTCGCCTTCGCGAACGGTACCGACCCGCATCCGGTAGGCCCCGCGTACGCGAGCGAGCGCCAGGTCGTCTGGCTCCCCGATCCGTTCGAGTAGCCGTTCTTCCGGACCGAGCCATTAGACTGGAGCCATGGACGTCCTCGTTCTGATCGACAAGCTCGACGACCTCGTCCACAACGCGAAGGCCGTTCCCCTGACCGATCAGGTCCGGATCGACCGTGAGGAGATCTACGAGATCCTCGACCAGATGCGGGCCACGATCCCCGAGGAGATCAAGCAGGCGCGCTGGATCGTCAAGGAGCGTCAGGAGATGCTCGCCGAGGCGAAGCGCGAGTGCGACCGTCTCCTGGGCGAGGCCCGCGAGCAGGCGACGCGAGAGGCGTCGCAGACCGAGATCGTCAAGCTCGCGGAGCGGCAGGCCCAGGACATCCTCGAGGACGCGCGGCGGCAGGCGCGGGAAACGCGGCTCGAGATGGAGGACTGGGCCGACTCGATCCTGTCCACGCTCGAGGTCAATCTCGACAAGTTCCTCGGCGCGGTGAAGCGGGGCCGCGAGCGGCTGCACGAGCGCTCGCAGGAGACGGTGGTCGCCGGCGTCGGCGCCCCGGGCTCCGACAACGAAGAACCGCCCTATTAAGCGGAGGCGATAGCCGACCGGCGCCTCGCTCCGTGGCCACTACGTCTGGCGCTACCCTGCTCGCCATGACTAGCTTCAGCTTGCGCTCCCTGCGGCTGAGGCCGGGCGAGGAGCACCGCGAGCCGCAGGAGATCGAGCTCGAGCCGATCTCGCTCGGCGGCCAGCGCTACCTCCCGGTCCCGCAGAAGGTGCAGGCGGAGCTCGTCGTCACCCGCGCGCAGTCGGGGACGGTGTTCGAGCTCCGCTACAAGACCCGTCTGCACGGGCCCTGCTACCGGTGCCTGGCGGACGCCGTCGTCGACATCGACGTCTCGGCGCGCGAGTACCAGGCGACCGACCCCGAGACCGACGAGCTGCGCACGCCGTACGTCGCCGACGACCGGCTCGACCTCTCGGCCTGGGCCCGCGACGCGCTCGTGCTCGAGCTGCCGGACAAGATCCTGTGCCGCATCGACTGTGCCGGGCTCTGCCCGGTGTGCGGCCGCGATCTGAACATCGATCCGCACGGCCACGACGACGAGGAGCTCGACTCGCGCTGGGCCGCGCTCAGCGAGCTGAAGGACAAGCTCTAAGAGAAGGTCTAGTCGTCTCGACCGCCGCGGCCGGAGCCGCCTGAGCCGCCGCGGGAACCGCCGCCGTGGTCGTCTCCCGGCTCCCTGGTCGTCGTGCTCGGAGGCGGAGGCGGGGGCCGGCGGCGGCGGTGGGACGACGCGCTTGCGTGTCGGCGCCGGCTGCTTCGTCGTCTTCGCCGGAGTGGGGGCGAGCGAGCCGGGCGGCGTCTTGAGCTTCGTCACCGGCAAGCCGACCTGATCGCGCGAGACCACGTACGCGGCATAGCCGAGCGACGCGGCCCCGAAGAGTCCGACCAGGGCGACCGTGAGAACTGTGAGCATCGTGCGCATCTGCGTCACCCAGTCTAGGAAGGGGCGCCTATCGGTTCGCCCAAGTCAGGGTTAGGTGTAGGTAAAGCATCGCCGGCCGGAAGCCTGATCTCGGCCCGCGTCCCGCCTTCGGGCCTCGCGCTCAGGCTCGCCTGCCCGCCCCAGCGCTGCGCGAGCGTCTGGACGATCGCAAGCCCGAGGCCCGTGCCCGAGGAGCTCTTGCTCGCGCTTCCCCGCCGGAAGCGCTCGAACACGGCCTCCTCCTCGCCGGGGGCGACGCCGGGCCCGTCGTCGAGCACCGCGAGGTAGGCGTCGGCGCCGTCACGGCCGAAGTCGATCGTGACCGTGCTCCCTTCGGGCGAGTAGTGGAGCGCGTTCTCGATCAGGTTGTCGAGGATGATCGCGAGGTCCTCCTCGACCGCGAGGACGACGACGTCCTCGCCCGGCTCGAGCACGAGTCGCTGGCCGAGCTGCTCGGAACGGGCCTCCCAGCGCTCGTGCGCGTGCTTGGAGGCGAGGCCGAGCGAGACGAGCCGGCCCGCGACGCGGGTCTGCCCTTCGCGGGCGAGCATGAGCAGGGTGTTCAGCAGGCGGGCAAGCCGATCGACCTCCTGCTCCGCGGCGTTGAGCTCGCGCTCGAGCTCGTGGCTGTCGGCCTTCGCGGCCGCCGACTCGAGACGCAGCCGGAGCCCGGTCAGCGGCGTCCTCAGCTGATGCGACGCGTTCGACACGAACTCGCGCTGGGCCGCGAGGACGGTTCCGATCCGGTCGGTCATGTCGTTGAACGCGATCGTCACCTCGCGCTGCTCGGTCGCGCCGGTGACCTCGGCCCGTGCGTCGAGGTCGCCCTCCTCGACCCGTCTGGCCGTCGCGGCGAGCTTGCGCAGCGGCCGTGAGAGCGAGTCGGCGAGGAACCACGCGAGCACGAGGCCGAGCCCGAGCGCCGCGGCGCCGATCGCGGCGAGGGCGAGCACGCTCCGGCGGACGCGCGAATGCACGGCGCTCACGCTCTGCGTCACTCGGACGGCGCCGGCGATCCGCCCGCCGTTGGTGACCGGAACCGCGCTGTAGAGCAGGTCCTGGCCGAGCGTGTCGCTGTGCCGCGTGCCCTGCGCGGTCCTGCCCGTGAGCGCGATCCGGATCTCCGGCCTGCTCGCGAACGACCGCGGCGCGCTCCCGGCGGAGTCCGCGCGCAGCATCCCGCCCGGGCCGACGACGATCACGCGCGCGCCGAGCTGGGACGCGGCCTGATTCGCGATTCTCCGGAGCTGCAAGGGGCGGCCCATCGAGCCCGACGCCTGCGCGGCGACGATGTGCGCCTGGCCGGCGGCGTCGTTCCGGACCTCGGCGTCGACGCGGCGCCTGAGGTTCAGCGCGAGCGGGACCTCGAGCGCGATCACGATCAGCAGGAAGCCGTACGCGAAGGCCAGGAGCAGCCGGAGCCGGAGGCTCACAGCTCGTCGGGCGAGGCGAACCGGAAGCCGACGCCGCGCACGGTGTGGAGGAACCGCGGCTCGCTCGAGTCGTCGCCCAGCTTGCGCCGCAGCCCGCTGACGTGGACGTCGAGCGTCTTCGTAGAGCCGAACCAGTTCGTGTCCCAGACGTCCTCGAACGCCTGCTCGCGCGTGACGACCGAGCCGGCGTTCTGCATCAGCAGCTGGAGGAGCTCGAACTCCTTCCGGCTCAGCTCGAGCACCTCGCCGTCCTTCGTCACCTCGCGCTTGGCCGGGTCGAGGCGGAGCTCACCGATCTCGATCGGCTTGACCTCGGGGCGGGTCGGCGAATCGGTGCGCCGGAGAACGGCTCTGATGCGCGCGACGACCTCGCGTGCGCTGAACGGCTTGACCACGTAGTCGTCGGCGCCGAGCTCGAGGCCGACGATTCGGTCCGACTCCTCGCCGCGGGCGGTCAGCATGATGATCGGCACCTGGGAGCGCTGCCGGAGCTCCCGGCAGACGTCCAGGCCGGACCCGTCGGGAAGCATCACGTCGAGCAGGACGAGGTCGGGCTCGAGCTGTGCCGCGAGCGCGAGCGCCTCCGCGACCGTTCCGGCGACCTTCGTCTCGAAGCCCTCACGGGCGATCGCCTCGGCGAGCGGCTCCGCGATCGACGGCTCGTCCTCGACGAGTAGGACCGTGCGTTTTCGCTGCACAGGGAGATTCTGCCCGCTTTCCGCGAGCGCGAAGCGGCCCCGGTTGCCCGGGGCCGCCGACGAGCCGGGGAGGGGGATGTCCCTAGTCGTCACTGCCTCCGCCGTGACCGGAGTTGCCTCCGCCGTGGCCGGAGCTTCCGTTGTCGTCGCCTGGCTCGGCGCCGTGGCCGCGGTTCTGACCGTGGTGGCCGTTGTCGTCGACGCCGTCGTCGGCGCCTCGGGCGTCCACGCCGGCGCTTGCGCCGGTGCACCGTGGATCGTTCGCATGCTCGGCCTCGTCGCACGGGCCGCGCAGGTCCTCGCCCGCCTCGTTGGCGCGGCGGTCCTCCTGCCGAACGTCGTCGCTCGTCGTGGTCGAAACCGTGGAGGTCCCGATCGTCGGCGAGTTGCTGCCCCCGCTGCTCGAGAGCGTTCCGGCGGCCGCGATGCCGGCGAAGACGAGAATCGCGCTGATGATGATGGCTGCCTTGGTCATGGTCGTCACTTCCTTCCGAGTCGTCGTCGTTGTCTGATCCGAGTGTTCCCGACGACGCTCCAAGGCCGGGCTACGCGCAGGCAAAGCCTCGGTAAAGCCTGAACCGCACGCGGTCCTTTGGCCAACGACCGCCATCGGGCCAACCGCCACGCAGGTCAGGCTCGCCCATGGCTCTCGCCGTGGGCTTCGCCATTTCTCCGCCGGTGGCCGAGAAATGGGCTGCGGCTATACTGCTCGGCCGCCATGGCAGTTCCGAAGCGCAGACAGACCTCGACCCGCCGCGACAAGCGGAGGGCGACGCATCGCCTGAAAGCACCGCGGGTCAACGAGTGCCCCGTCTGCCACCAGCCGAAGCTGCCGCATCGCGTGTGCCCGACCTGCAAGACGTATCGCGGACGCGAGGTCGAGCCGCTCCGAACTCCGGCTCCGTAGCGACTTGACTGAGACCGTCCGCGTCGCTGTCGATGCCATGGGCGGCGACAACGGGCCCGACGAGATCGTCGCGGGCGCGCTCGAGGCCGCTTCTGACACCGTCGTGCCGGTGCTCTACGGACTCGAAAGGCCTCGACACGCAAGGCCTCGAGCTCGTCGAGGCGACCGAGACGATCGAGATGCACGAGAAGCCGGTCGAGGCCGTGCGCGCAAAGCCCGAGAGCTCGCTCGTCCTCGCGTGTCGCGCGGTCGGCCAGGGTGACGCGGACGCCATCGTGTCCGCCGGGAACACGGGCGCGACCCTCGCGGCGGGCCTGTTCCACATCCGGCGCCTGCCCGAGGTCGACCGGCCGGCGATCGCGGTCGTGATCCCGGCCCGCGACGGCCCCTCCGTTCTCCTCGACTCCGGCGCGAACGCCGACGCGCGCGCCGAGCACCTGCTCCAGTTCGCCCAGATGGGCTCGATCTTCGCCCACGAGATGCTCGAGATCGCCAACCCGGAGGTGCGGCTGCTCTCGATCGGCGAGGAGCCCGAGAAGGGCAACCAGCTCACGCTCGAGGCGCACGCGCTGCTCGCCGCCAGCGACCTCAACTTCGGCGGCAACGTCGAGAGCCGCCACCTCCTGCGCAAGGCCGGCGACGTCGTCGTGTGCGACGGGTTCACCGGCAACGTGTGCCTCAAGCTCCTGGAAGGCACGATCTCGACGATCCTCGAAGGCATCCGCGACGAGATCCGCTCCTCGACCCGGGGCAAGGTCGGCGGCCTCCTGATCAGGCCGGCGGCCCGCCACCTGCGAGAGCGGCTCGACCCCGACACCTACGGCGGCGCCTACCTCCTCGGCCTGCGCGGACTGGCCGTGATCGCCCACGGCAGCTCGTCGCCGACCGCGATCGCGAACGCGATCCGGCTGGCCGCGAGGGGGGTCGAGCACAGGGTCGTCGAACGTCTTGCAGAGAGGCTTCGCGGTGGCGTGTTAGCATCGGCGCCGCCCGAAACCGCGACCCGACAATAAGCGAGGTGAAATGGCCGCTACGCGCGAGGAAGTGTACGAGCGTGTGAAGGAAGTCCTGAGCGAGCAGCTCGGCGTCGACGAGAACGAGATCACCGAGGAAGCGTCGTTTCAGGAGGACCTCGAAGCGGACTCCCTCGACCTCGTCGAGTTGATCATGGAGCTCGAGGACCAGTTCGGGATCAAGATCTCCGACGAGGACGCTCAGAAGATCCAGACCGTCGGTCAGGCCGTCGACTACGTCACGTCGCACCAGTAACGCAACGCTCCAAAGCCTGATCGACGACCTGCCCGCCGAGAGGCTGGAGAACGTCTTCACCCATACGTCGTGGGCGCCCGACCGTGCCTCGTCGTACGAGCGGCTCGAGTTCCTGGGCGACAGCGTGCTCGAGCTGGCCGTCGCGCGCGAGCTCTACGAGCGCTACCCGGACTTCTCCGAGGGGCGGCTGGCGAAGATCCGCTCGCACGTGGTCTCGCGCGCGAGCTGCGCCGTCGTTGCGCGGGAGCTCGACCTCGGCGAGCGCATGTCGCAGCGCGCCGTGTCGGTGCCACAGGAGGAGCTCGACCGGCTCTCGCGCAACCGCAACGTGCTCGCGGCGCTGCTCGAGGCGGCGCTCGGGGCCGTGTTCCTCGAGTACGGGTTCGAGCAGGTCGAGGACTCGGTCGTCGGCGCGTTCGCGGGGCGGATCGAGTACGCGCTCACGACCTACGTCGATCACAAGACGGAGCTGCAGGAGGTGCTCGCACGGCTGGGTCGCTCGGTGACGTACACGGTGCTGGACGTCGAAGGCCCGCCGCACGACCGCACCTTCACCTGCGCTGCGATGATCGACGGCGAGCAGGCCGGCGTCGGGACCGGCGCCTCGAAGAAGGCCGCCGAGCAGGAGGCGGCCCGCGAGGCCCTCGCGGGCCTGGGCTCCGACAGCCAGCCGCGCTAGCGTAGGCGCATGGAGAGAAGGCCCGGAGTGGTCCTCGTGTGCGCGGGCCTCTCCGTTCTCGCCGCCGCCCTGATCGCGACGCCGCTCGGCGCGGGCGCGAGCTCGATGCGCCAAACCGCGCAGGCAGCTTCGTCCAAGCCGGGGCTGAGAGGGCCTCGGGGGCCGCGTGGCTTCCCGGGCAAGCGCGGGCGCAAAGGGCCTCGCGGGCCGACGGGGCTCGTCGGCGCGATCGGCCCTCGTGGAGCGAGGGGCTTCACGGGCGCCACCGGCCCGATGGGCGTCCAGGGGCCGACGGGTGGCCAGGGCGCGACCGGGCCGACGGGACCGGCCGGCGCGTCCGCTTCCGATCACGCGGGGTTCAGCCTGTCGACCGTCGACGATCCGGGAGTCGCTGCAGCCGACGCATCGATCACGATCGGCGCCGACGGGATGCCCCTGATCAGCTACTTCGACCCCGAGTTCCAGAGCCTGTGGGCGGCCCATTGCTCCGACCTGCGCTGCACGAGGGCGACGAAGACCGCCATCGACACCGTCGGCGACGTCGGGCGCGATTCCTCGATCGGCATCGGCGCCGACGGCCTCGGCCTGATTGCCTACATCGACTTCTCGAACCTCCAGCTCAGGGTCGCCCACTGCGAGGACACCGCCTGCGGCACGGCGACGACGGCGTCGCTCGGCGCCGCCGGCTCCGACGCATCGCTCGTGATCGGGAGCGACGGGCTCGGCCTGATCAGCCGCCGCTCGGCGGCCGGGCTCGAGGTCGCGCACTGCTCGAACATCGCGTGCTCGGCCGCGACGACAACCACCCTCGACGGGCCGAACGTCGGGAGCTCCGACTCGATCACGATCGGAGCGGACGGGCTCGGTCTGCTCAGCTACCGGGACGACCAGAGCCAGTCGCTCGAGGTCGCTCACTGCGCGAACGTCGTCTGCTCGGCGGCCGCGATCTCGTCCGTCGGCGGCACGGGCGTCGGAGCATCGACGTCGATCGCGACCGGCAGCGACGGGCTCGGCCTGATCGCGTACGAGGACGGCGGCCTGAAGGTCGCTCACTGCGAGGACGTCTCCTGCTCGAGCGCCGACGACGTCGACCGTCGACTCGGGCGCCGCGGACGTCTCGACGACGATCGGCTCCGACGGCCTCGGGCTGATCGCGTATCGAAGCCTGGCCGGCGGTGACCTGAAGGTCGCACACTGCTCGAACGTCGCCTGCTCCGTGTCGGTCGCCGCCACCGTCGATCCCGTCGGCGACACCGGCTTTGCGACCTCGACGACCGTGGGCACGGACGGCCTCGGACTGATCGGCTACTGGGACGGGTCGACCGACAGCCTCAGGGTCGCGCACTGCTCGAACCTCCTCTGCATCCCCTACACGAGGAGCCGCTGACGCATGGACAAGCGCCTTCCCTTCCTCCTCGTGCTCGTCGCCCTCACGGCTCTGCTCGCCTTCGCGCCGCTCGGGTCGGGGGCGAGTTCCTCGCGGCAGACGGTCAGGGAAGCCGCGGCGCAGCCGACGGTGCGAGGCCCGAGAGGCCCTCGCGGCTTCCGAGGACGCCGAGGACCCGAGAGGCTTCCGCGGGCTCCGTGGGCCGCAGGGCGCCGCCGGCCCGCAGGGGCCTCAGGGCGAGGAGGGCCTCGCGGGAGCGGACGGACCGATCGGCTTCCCCGGCCCGCGTGGTACCCAAGGCGCGACGGGCCCGCAGGGCGCGCCGGGCACCGGCCTCGGGAGACCGGGGCACACGTCCTCAACGGTCGACGGTTCGGGAGGCCGTCTCGGCGCGGTCGCGACCGGCGCCGACGGGCTCGGCCTGATCACGTACGACGGCGGCAACGCGCTCGACGTCGCCCACTGCTCGGACCTCGCCTGCACGACCTCGACGATCTCGACGATCGACACGTGCTCGCCGTGCCAGCTGTACACCTCGGTCGCGGTCGGCGCGGACGGGCTCGGCCTGATCTCGTACGCGAGCTTCTCGGTCGAGCCCCTCAGGGTCGCGCACTGCTCGAACACGGCGTGCACCGAGGCGACGCTCTCGACTCTCGGCGGTCCCGAGAACAACGCGTTCGAGACGACCTCGGTCGCGATCGGCTCCGACGGGCTCGGCGTGATCGCCTTCCTCGAGCCGAAGGGCCTCGTGCCCAAGGTCGCCCACTGCGAGAACCTCGCGTGCACGAACGCCACGATCTCGTCGATCGATCCGCAGGGCGACACCTTCCGGGACGGGATCTCGGTCGCGATCGGCCCGGACGGGCTCCCGCTGATCAGCTACGAGACCTTCGGCCTCAAGGTCGCCCACTGCTCCGACGTTGCGTGCACCTCGGCGACCACCGCCACGCTCGACAGCGGTGACCGGGGCGACTGGAGCTCGATCGCGATCGGCTCGGACGGCCTCGGGCTGATCAGCTACTTCGACCGGGACACCGGCAGCCTCAAGGTGGCGCACTGCTCGAACGTCCTCTGCTCGTCCGCAACGACGGCGCCGCTCGACACCGGGGACATCGGCGGGTTCACGTCGCTGACGATCGGCTCCGACGGCCTCGGGCTGATCACGCTACGAGGCCCCGCAGACGAACCAGGGGCCGCTCAAGGTCGCGCACTGCTCGAACGTCGCGTGCTCGTCGGCCACGATCATGACGCTCGACCAGACGGGCAACCTCTTCGGCACGGCGATCACGCAGGGCGTCGACGGGCTCCCGCTCCTCGCGTACCACAACGAGACCGGTGGAGTGAAAGCCGTCCACTGCTCGAACGTGTTCTGCGTGCCGTACTTCCGGCGCCGCTGACGTCCTAGCGCCTGTTCAGACTTCCGTCCGCGTGCACCTACGAGCGATCAAGCTGCGCGGGTTCAAGTCGTTCCCCGAGCCGGTCGAGGTTCGCCTCGAGCGCGGGGTCGCCGTCGTCGTGGGGCCGAACGGCTCCGGGAAGTCGAACATCTCGGATGCGCTGCTCTGGGCCGCGGGGAGCCTGGCGCCGAGTGAGCTTCGGGCGGAGAAGCCGGACGACGTGCTCTTCGCCGGCGGGAAGGACCGGGCGCCTGCCGACTACTGCGAGGTCGAGCTGCTGTTCGACAACGAGGACGGCGCGCTGGCGGAGCTGCCGTTCGCCGAGGTCTCGTTCATGCGGCGTCTGCACCGTGGCGGGGAGGGGCAGTACCTCGTCAACCGCTCGCCGGTGCGGCGCACGGACCTCGTCGAGCTGCTCGCGGACGTCGGGCTCGGCGGCTCGATGGGCTCGATCATCAGTCAGGGCCGCGTCGAGGAGATCCTCGGCTCGAAGCCGGAGGAGCGGCGCCAGCTCGTCGAGGAAGCGGCCGGGCTGGGGCGGTTCAAGCGGCGGCGACACCGGGCGGAGCTGAAGCTCGCGCGCGTCGCGGTCGACGTCGAGCGGGCGCGCGACCTCGAGGCCGAGGTCAAGAAGCGGCTGCGACCCCTTGCGCTCCAGGCGACGGCGGCGGAGCGGGCCGAGAAGCTGCGTGGCGAGATCGGCGCCGTACGGGCGCGGATCGCGCAGCTGGAGCTGGCCGCGGTCGAGGAGCGGCGCACGTCCGCGGAGGAGCGTCGCGAGGCTGCGACGCTCGCGCGCAATCGCACGGGGAAGGAGCTGGAGGCGCTGCTCGGCGAGCGCGACCGGGTGGAGGGCGAGCTCGTCGGAGCGGCCGGAGGTCGCGAGGAGGCGACGGCTGCGCGGTACCGGCTCAAGAGCGCGGCCGAGCGGCTCGACCACCGGCGCGAGAGCGCGCAAGCTCTGGCCGGAAGGCTTCGTGCCAATCCTCCGCGGGTACGGTCGGCTGAGCGGGAGCGCCTGCTCGAGGAGGCCCGGCTCGGGCGCGACCGTCTCGGAGCACTCGAACGCGCGCTCGCCGAGCTCGAGGGCCTGCCGCCGGCCGCGCGGGCGCTCGCGGAGCGTGGAGAGACGCTCGTTCTCTCGTCGCTCGACGTCGATCAGGGCGACGAGCGCGCAGCCGCCGCTGCACTCGGCTGGCGCGCCGCCGCGCTCGTTGCGGACGACGCGCAGACGGCGCTCGACTTTCTCGAGCAGGCGCGCGCGGCCGGGCTCGGAAACCTCGGCGTGGTGATCGGCGGTGCGCGGCCGGAGGCGCCGATCGTCGAGAAGGACGAACTGCTCCGGTCGACCGAGCTCTCGGTGACGCGCGAGGGCTTCGCGTTCGACCCTGCGCGCGGTGAGCTCTGGTACGCGGGTGAGGCGGCGGAGGCGGTCCTCCTCGAGCTCGAAGCGCGGCGCCGCTCGCTCGAGGCCGAGATCGCGGAGCTCGAGGCAGCGGCCGAGCGTGCGACGACGCAGGCGCCGGCGACGGATGCGCGTCCGGCCGAGCTCGCCGAGCGGCTGACCGCCGTCCTGGTCGAGTGCGTGCGGCTCGCCGCGCGCTTCGAGCCGAGCCTCGACGCGCGCGCGGACGCGCGGGGGCAGCGCGCGAAGGAGCTGGGCGAAGAGTTGCGCGAGCTCGGCGCGAAGGAGGCGGAGCTGAGGCGCGCCGCGTCCGAGGCCGGAGAACGCTCTTCCGGAATCGAGGTCGAGCTCGCCACGCTCGCCGCGGAGGCCAAGGAGCTCGATCGCCGCATGCGGGAAGCGGGCGCGGAGCCGGCCGAGGGCGACGACCCGGATGAGCTCGCGGAGAGGCTGGCCCGGCTCGAACGGCGCCGCGAGGCGCTCGGCAGCGTCAACCCGCTGGCGAAGGAGGAGTACGAGCGCGAGAAGGAACGCTTGGAAGAGCTGCGCGTCCAGCGGGCCGATCTCGAGGCGAGCCTGAAGGAGCTCGAGGCGCTGCGAGACGAGCTCGCGGACACCGTCGAGCGCCGCTTCGAGGAGACGTTCACCGCGGTCCGCGACCACTTCCAGGAGGTCGCCGCGACGCTGTTCCCCGGCGGCGAAGGGCGCCTGCGGCTGACCGAGCCCGAGCTCGAGGGCGAAGACGAGGACACGGAGCCGGGAATCGAGATCGAGCTCCGGCCGGCCGGCAAGAAGGTGACGCGGCTGTCACTCCTGTCGGGCGGCGAGAAGGCACTCGGCGCGATCTCGTTCCTGTTCGCGCTCTTCCTCGCGCGGCCGCACCCGTTCTACCTCCTGGACGAGGTCGAGGCCGCGCTCGACGACGCGAACATCGGCCGCTTCGTCGCGCTCCTGCGCCGCTACTCCGAGGAGGCGCAGTTCATCGTCATCACGCACCAGAAGAAGACGATGGAGGCCGCGGACATCCTCTACGGGGTGACCATGGGCGCCGACGGCGTCTCGCAGATCGTGTCGCGGCGCCTCCCGCGCGAAGCCGTCGCCGCGTAGCCTCTCGCGCAGTGACGACGTGGAGCGCCCTTCTCGGGGACCAGGAGCGTGACGAGGAGCGGGCCGCCGAGCCCAGCTTCTTCGGACGCCTGCGCGACTCGCTCGGCAAGAGCCGGCGCGCGCTGACCGGACAGCTCGCGGCCGCCGCCTTCGACCCGACCGACGACGAGGCCTGGGAGCGGCTCGAGGAGGCGCTGATCGCGGCCGACGTCGGCGTGCCGGCCACCGCCGAGCTCGTCCAGCGGCTCGAGGCGCGCGGCGTGGCCGGCGATCTCACCGAGCCTCTCGTCGAGGAAGCGTCGTCGATGCTCGGGGAGCCGGGGACGCTCTCGGTGCGCGAACAGCCGAGCGTTCTCCTCGTCGTCGGCGTCAACGGCACGGGGAAGACGACGACGATCGGGAAGCTCGCGTACCACCTGAACGAGCACGGGCGCTCGGTGATCGTGGCCGCGGCGGACACATTCCGGGCCGCAGCCGAGGAGCAGCTCGAGATCTGGGCGAAGCGCGCCGACGCGGACTTCGTCGGCTCGGAGCGCGGGGGAGACCCGGCCGCGGTCGCCTACGACGCGATCGGCGCCGCGACGGCCCGCGGACGCGACGTCGTCATCGTCGACACCGCGGGGCGCCTGCACACGCAGACGAACCTGATGGAGGAGCTCGCGAAGATCCGCCGCGTGATCGAAGGCCGTCTCGAGGGCGCGCCGCACGAGACGCTCCTCGTCGTCGACGCGACCACCGGCCAGAACGGCGTCCGCCAGGCGCAGCTCTTCGGCGAGGCGGTCCAGGTCAGCGGCGTCGCATTGACCAAGCTCGACGGCTCGGCCAAGGGCGGGGTCGCGCTCGCGATCGCCCACGAGCTCGGATTGCCGGTCAAGCTCGTGGGCGTCGGCGAAGGGATCGAGGACCTACGGCCCTTCAATCCCCGAGAGTTCGCGCAGGCGCTCCTCGAGAGCTAGCTCTCGACGCCGAACGCGATGTCGACCGTGGTCCGGTACTGGCTGATCCGGCCGTCCTCGACCTGGGCGCTCATGGAGACGACGTGCGCGCCGCTGATTCCGCGGATCGTCTTCGACGCTTCCTGAACTGCCGCGTCGGCGGCCTTCGCCCAGCTCTCCGGTGACGAGCCGATGACTCTCACGACCTTGGCAACAGCTGCCATCTCTCACGCTCCCTTCGTCGCTTGTAGGGCGGCGGAGTCTAAACGCCGATCGGCGGCACCTCCGAGCCGCCGGTTTGCCCATTAGCCACCTGGACCGACGATGACGATGTAGTCGCGAACCGGGTTCTCGACGGTGACGTACATGCTCGAGGACCTTCAGCGTCCAGACCTCGCCGTCCTGCGGCTTTCCGTGCTTGCTCTTCGTAGTCCTCGACGGCTTCCTCGCGGCGACGCTGAAGCCGAGCTTCGACTCTCCCCGGCCGGTCTTGCCCTCTTCATCGTTCATTGACATGTCCGCTCCTTTCGTCGCTCTCTGACATGGAACTAACGCCTCCGTTAGAGCGTGGCGATGTAGTCACGCACCGGGTTTTCGCCGCGGATGAAAAACTCGACCTTGAGTTTCTCGTTCGCCTTAAGCTTGCGCCCGTTCTTCTCCTCCCAGTGCGCGAGTGCTACTTCGGCTGCGGATCGGAATCCGTGCCTGGAAACTCCCTCCGCCTTCTTTGCTCGTACAGGTGCCATTCCGCTCCCTTCGGTCCCCCGGGGGTTGGCAAAATCCTACGCTGGGAACCAGGGCGCGCCTAGTGGTCTAGCTGTGCGAGACGTACGCCTGTCGGCTCAGCCGCCCGGGGCGAGCACCACGTGGTAATCGCGAACCGGGTTCGTCACCGTGACTCTCATCTCGACGACGCGGAGCGTGACGGGCTTTCCCGACGTGCCTTCCTTCCGGTGGTAATCCTCCACCGCCGCCGCAGTCGCGTCCTTGAAGCCGTTCTCGTGCCGTCCTTCGTAGGTCTTCGCCATGGCCGCTCTCTCCCTTCGGTTGGCTGGGTCGGCGAATCCTAGGCCGGATGGACGGAACCAATGGGCAGCCGAGCCACCGCCGCCACGTTTCCCTTCCGCTCCCAGACCTCGCGGGCTCCGGCGAAGGACGACGACTGCTCGTCTCCAGGCCCGATCACGTGCGCGAGACACACGAGCGCTCGCGCTTGGAGGTCGGGCCAGTCCGTGTCGCGGGCACGTGCGAGCGCGTCTCGCGCGAGCTCGTCGGCCGCGGTCGCGATCCTGCTCGGCGAGTGCGCGAGCCCGTGCCATCCGCCAGAGCACCTGCACGACAACGTCGCTTTCCGGAGCGTGCCTCTCGGCGAACCTCGAAGTCTCGACGGCTTCCGCGCTCCTCCCGGCGACGCTGAGCGCATCGGCGAAGAACCCCGCGATCGTCGCGGTGGCGCTGATCGCACCCATCTCGCGGACGGTGTCGTAGGACCAGCGCAGGATCGAGACTGCCTCGCTCCGGCTGATCGGCCAACTGCTCGATCTCGGCGCGCGATCAGCGACGCGACCGTCGCGACCCGGAAGTGCCGGCCGAGCTCTTCGTGGACGGAGCGGGCCTGCGAGTACATGCTCCGGGCCTCGTCGAAGTCGCCCTGCATCGCGCGCAGACCCGCGAGAACGGTGCTGACGGATGCCTCGAGGAGCCGGTCATCCGCCTGTTCCGCGAGATACTGCTCGCACCGCGCGAGTGCCTCCGGAACCGGTGTTCGACCGTAGTACAGCGCCTGCGCGTGCAAGAACGTCATTGCTGCGATCTCGGTCGTGTCGCCGGCGCGTCGTGCGTGCTCGAGCGCTCGCTCGAGCGCCTCGGCGCGCGCTCCCCACCGGCCCGCGTTGACGGCCGGCTCGCTCTTGAGCAACCACGCCCTGGCGAGCCCTTCGTCATCCCCGAGCTCCTCGAGCAGCGGAATCGTCCGGTCTGCGACGGACGAGTCATCGAGCGCCGAGCCCTCCGGGCTCCGTGAACGTGCGGAAGAACTCCCGCTCGATCGTCGTGCGCAGCTCGAGCCGACGGTCACCGGCCGCGGTTGCGGCCTCGAGCGCCTCCGTCAGCACCTCGTCTGCATGCGCGAAGTCACCGGTGCGCATGCGGGCCCTGCCCGAGGTCGATGAGCAGTGCCGGCCGCTCCGGGTGATCGGGCGGGAGGAGATCGACGGCCCGCGAGATGAGCACAGCGCCTGCAGCAACGTCCCCGCGGGACACGATCGCGCGACGGCCGGCTGCCGCAAGTCGCTCCCCCGCTCGTGTCGCGAGCTCGGGGGAATCACCGCCGGGGCCGAGCTCCGCGCGGTAGCCATGGGCCTGCTCGAGGTGGTAGCCGATGATCTCGTCGAGCTCGCTCGCGCGCTCGCCGGCGGTTCGCTCGAGCCAGGCGGCGAAGCGTTCGTGCAGCTGCGCTCTCGTCTCCTTCGGGATCCCGAGGTAGGCGGCGTCGCGAATCAGGATGTGGCGGAAGCGGAAGCCGTCCTCCTCGGGAAAGATCGAGGCGCCGGGCTCGATGAACTCCTTCCGCGCCAGCGTCATGAGGCGCGGTCCGGACGATCCCCGCTCCTCCTCGGGCGTGAGCTCGGCGATCGCACCGCGCCAGAACTCCTTGCCGATCACCGCGGCGCGTTCGATCACGGCCCGCTCCTCGGGCTCGAGGCGGTCGAGGCGGGCGGCCAGGAGAGCGTGGATCGTCGGCGGAATCGCGAGATCGTGCGAGGTCGACCCGTTCTCGGTCAGCATCGCGAGCATCTGCTCGACGTAGAGCGGGTTGCCCTCCGCGGCCTCCGTGATCTGCGCGAAGAGGTCTGCGGTCGAGCTCCGTCTCCCCGCTCAGCAGCTCGAGCAGCGCCTCGGCTTCCGGCTCGGACAGCGGATCGAGCACGATCGACGACGCACTCGCGGCGGCTCCGAGCCAGCCGGGATGCTGCTCGAGCAGATCCGGGCGAGCCATGCAGACGATCAGGATCGGCGCGTCGCGGATCCAGCCGAGCAGGTACTCGATCAGGTCGAGGAAGGTCGGCTCCGCCCACTGCAGGTCGTCGAACGCGATGACGAGCGGCGCGTTCGCGTCGCGAGGCGCTCGAGCAGCCGGCGGACCGCCCACATCGTCTCCTCCGGGGCGCTCGTGCTGCCGGCGATTCCGATTGCGCCCGCGATCCGGGCCGCGACCTTGTTCGCGTCGGGCTCGCCCTCGAGCAGCCGCTCGATCCCCTCGCGGGAAACCTCGCCGGCTGCCCGCCGGACGAGGTCTCGGAGCGGCCAGTACGTGATTCCCTTGCCGTAGGGGAGGCAGCGTCCGACGAGGACCGAGGCCTCGTCGTCGACGCTCGACAGCAGCTCCTTGACGAGCCGCGACTTGCCGATCCCGGCCGTCCCGATGACGCTGATCACGCGGCACTCGCGCGTCCGGACCGCCTCCTCGAACGCCGTGCGCAAGCGGCCCAGCTCCTGCTCGCGGCCGACCATCGGCGCGTCGAGCCGCCTGCGCGAAGGCGGGCGCGCCCGTGAGCACGCCGAGCAGGCGCCACGCGCGCACGGGCTGCGCCTTCCCCTTCAGCTGGAGCGGCTCGAGCGGCTCGACGAGCACCGCCTCGCGAACGAGGCGATAGGTGCTGTCGCCGATCAGGATCTCACCCGGGCTGGCGGCCGCTTCGAGCCGCTGTGCCGTCGCAACGGCGGAGCCGGTCGCGAACGCCTGCCCCTCGGTCGGATCGCCCGCCACGACTTCGCCCGTGTTGATGCCGGTGCGCACTCGCAGCTCCATGCCGAACTCGGCCCGCAGCTCCTCGTTGAGCGCATGGAGCGACTCGCGGAGCTCGGTCACGGCCCGGACCGCCCGCAGCGCGTCGTCCTCGTGCACGACGGGGATCCCGAACACGGCCATCACCGCGTCGCCGATGAACTTCTCGACGGTGCCGCCGTGGTGCTCGAGAACGCGGCTGACCTCGATGAAGTAGCGCGAGAGCATCCGCCGGTAGCTCTCCGCGTCGAGCGCCTCGCCGAGCGGCGTCGAGTCGATCACGTCCGAGAAGACGACGGTCACCGTCTTGCGCATCTCGCGCGGCGCAGCAGCCTCCTCCAGGGGGGCGCCGCATGCGAGGCAGAACCGTGCGTGATCCGGGTTGGCCTCGCCACACCTGGGGCAAGCGGCCATGTCCCCGTCAAGTATGGAGAGAACGGGGCCGCGAGTACACTGGCCTGCTGTGTTCGATGCGCTTTCAGACCGCCTCCAGGAGGCGCTGCACGACGTTCGCGGCCGCGGCAGGCTCGACGAGGACGCGATCTCCCGCGCCATGCGCGAGATCCGCCTCGCGCTGCTCGAGGCCGACGTCAACTTCAAGGTCGTGAAGGACTTCGTCGCGCGGGTGCGCGAGCGGGCGCTCGGCGCCGACGTGACGAAGAGCCTCACGCCCGGGCAGGAGGTCGTGCGCATCGTCCACGAGGAGCTGACCTCGCTCATGGGGAGCGGCGACTCGAAGCTCGCGTTCGCCAGCCGTCCGCCGACGGTGATCCTGCTCACGGGCCTCCAGGGCTCGGGCAAGACGACGACCGCCGCGAAGCTCGCGCTCCTCCTGCGCAAGGAGGGGCACTCGCCCGCGCTCGTCGCCGCCGACCTCGCCCGCCCGGCCGCCGTCGAGCAGCTCGAGCAGCTGGGCCGCGAGCTCCAGATCCCGGTCTTCACGGCGCCCGATCCGGTCAAGGCGGTGACCACGGGAATCGACCAGGCGCGGAGCCAGGGCAAGGACGTCGTCATCCTCGACACCGCGGGCCGGCTGCACATCGACGAGGCGCTGATGGAAGAGCTCGGCGCGGTGCGCGACGCGGCGAAGCCGACGAACGTCCTGCTCGTGCTCGACGCGATGACCGGCCAGGAAGCGGTCTCGGTCGCGGAGGCGTTCCAGGAGCGTGTCGCCTTCGACGGCGTCGTCCTCACGAAGCTCGACGGAGACGCGCGCGGCGGCGCTGCGCTCTCCGTCAAGGCGGTCACCGGCAAGCCGATCAAGCTCGCCTCGATCGGCGAGAAGCTCGACCAGATCGAGTACTTCCATCCCGACCGCATGGCCTCGCGCATCCTCGGCATGGGCGACGTCCTGACGCTGATCGAGAAGGCGGAGGCCGCCGCCGACGAGGACGAGCAGGCGCGCCTCGAGCAGCAGTTCATGGCCGGCGAGTTCACCTTCGACGACTTCCTCGCCGAGCTACAAGATGCTGCGGCGCATGGGGCCGCTGCAGGGCGTGCTCTCGATGCTCCCGGGAGTCGGCAAGCAGCTCCAGGGCATCGACGTCAACGAGAGGGACATGGGCCGCGTCGAGGCGATCGTGCTCTCGATGACGCCCCAGGAGCGGCGCATGCCGCACCTGATCGACGGCTCACGCCGCAAGCGGATCGCGGCCGGCAGCGGCACCTCGGTCCAGCAGGTCAACCAGCTGCTCTCGGCGCGCAAGCAGATGCAGAAGATGATGAAGCAGGTGAAGAAAGGCAAAATGCCGGGGCTCCCACCGGAGCTCCTCCAGCAAGCGCAGCAACAACAAAGGAGATAGATGGCACGTACGGATGCGTTGACCCGCGTCGGGTCGAAGAAGAACCCGGTCTACCGGGTGGTCGTGGCCGACTCGCGCTCGCCGCGCGACGGCAAGTTCATCGAGATCGTGGGCCGCTACAACCCGCAGACCGACCCGTCGACGATCGACTTCGACGAGGACAAGGTCAAGGAGTGGCTCTCGAAGGGCGCGACGCCGTCGAACACGGTCGCGCGCCTGCTCAAGAAGGCGAACGTCGGTGGCTGAGCTGCTCGCGCACCTCGCGCGGCAGCTCGTCGACGAACCGGACGCCGTGGAGGTCGAGGAGGTCGAGCGCGAAGGCGCGACCATTCTCCAGCTCCGCGTGGCGAAGCCCGACGTCGGCAAGGTGATCGGCCGCCAGGGCCGGATCGCGCGGGCACTCCGGGCGATCGTCCGCGCGAGCGGGGCACGGTCGCACCGCCGCGTCGTGCTCGAGATCCTGGAGTAGCGCTCACGTGCGCGTCGCGGCGCTCTACGACGTCCACGGCGTTCGCGCGGCGCTCGAGGCGGTGCTCGCCGAGGTCGAGCGGGAAGGCGTCGACGCGATCGTCTTCGGCGGCGACCTCTTCCTCGGCCCGCAGCCGGCCGAGACCGCCGCGCTCGTCCGCTCGGTGGACGCGAGCTTCGTCCGCGGGAACTGCGACCGCGAGCCCGACGACTGGACCCGCTCGAAGCTCGACGACGAGACGCTCGCGTGGTCGCAGGCTGGCCGCTGACCGTCGAGCTGGACGGCGTCCTCTACTGCCACGCCTCGCCGCAGGACGACATGCGCCCGATCCTCACCGACGCGTCGCCGCCGGAACGGTTCGACCAGGCGCTCGACGGCGTCGACGCCCGCCTCGTCGTCGCGGGCCACACGCACATGCAGTTCAAGCGCGACCGGTGGGTGAACGCCGGCGCGGTCGGGTGGCCGTACGAGGACGACGTCGCAGCCTTCTGGGCGCTCGTCTCCGACGACGTCGAGTTCCGCCGCACGCCGATCGACGTCGAGCGCGTGGCGAGCGAGATCCTCGCCTCCGGCTGGCCGGACGCCGAGTCGTTCGTCGCCGAGAACATCCGACCCGCTCCGTCGCGGGCGGAGGCGACCGCCTCGTTCGAGTCCCGCGTGAGAGTCCAGGTCGGGAAGGTCGGGAAGCCGCACGGGCTCGAGGGCGCCTTCGTCGTCGAGCAGGCGAGCGAGGATCCGGAGCGGTTCGCGGAAGGCGCGACGCTCCTCGTCGGGGGCGAGCCGGCGCGGATCGTCGAGTCGAAGCGCGCCGGAGGCCGTCCCGTGATCCGGCTCGACCGTGAGGCGGCGCGCGGCGACGCGATCGAGCTCGACCGGAGCGAGCTGCCCGAGCCGGGGGAGGGCGAGTACTACGCGTTCCAGCTCGTCGGCCTCGAGGTCGAGGAAGCGGGCGGCGCGAAGCTCGGCCGCGTGACCGAGGTCTCGTCCGGTCCGGCGAACGACGTGCTCGAGCTCGACAGCGGCCTCGCGCTGCCCCTCGTCGACGCCTGCGTGCAGGAGGTCGATCTCGCGGCGGGTCGAATCGTTGTCCTAACCGGCTTCAGAGGCGGATAGCTACTCTCCTTCGCTCTGCGAATCGATGTCTTCACGCTCGTCCCTCACGCGTTCGCCTGGCTCACCGAGCAGCGGCCGCTCGCTGCCGTGCTCGGCACCGAGCTCGAGCTCCGGCTGCTCAACTACCGCGACACGACGCCGCTCCGGAACGGCCAGGTCGACGACGACCCGTACGGCGGCGGCGCGGGCATGGTGCTGCGCGTCGACGTCGTCGCGGCCGCACTCGAAGCGGCCTACGGCGAGGACACTCAACCACAGGGTGATCGCCCTGACCCCCCAGGGACGCCGGCTCGACCAGGAGCTGGTCGAAGACCTCGCCGGAGAAGAGCACCTGACGCTCCTCTCGGCCCGGTTCGAGGGCTTCGACGAGCGGGTCGTCGAGCATCTCGCGACGGAGGCGGTCTCGATCGGGCCGTACGTGCTGTCCGGGGGCGAGCTGCCGGCGATGGTCGTGATCGACGCGATCGCGCGCAGGCTGCCCGGGGCGCTCGGGAGCGAGGAGTCGGCCGTCGAGGAGAGCTTCTCCGCGGAGCTCGACGGCGGTCTGGAATACCCCCACTACACGAGGCCGGCCGAGTTCCGTGGCTGGCCCGTGCCGGAGGTCCTGCTCTCCGGCGATCACGGAAGGATTGAGGAGTGGCGACGAGAGCAAAGCCGCGCAAGGACCGCGTCCTGAGAAACCCGATCGACTTCTTGACGCACGGCCTGCCGCGGCAGTGGCGGATCGTCATCGACTGGGCGATCACGATCCTCGGCGCGATCGCGATCGTGCTCGCGATCAAGGCCTACGTCGTCAACCCGTACCGGATCCCGTCCTCGTCGATGGAGCCGACGCTGCACTGCGCGCGGCCCGGGAGCGGCTGCGAGTCCCGGTGGTCGGACCGCGTGCTCGCGAACCGCTTCATCTACCACTTCCGCGACCCGAAGCGGGGCGAGATCGTCGTCTTCAAGACGCCTGACGCCGCGCAGGTCGCGTGCAACAGCGGCACTCCGGGCAACGGCGGCGAGACCTTCGTCAAGCGCCTGATCGCGCTCCCCGGAGACCGCTGGCGCGAGCAGAACGGCTACATCTACCTGAACGGCAAGAAGCTGAACGAGCCGTACGTGAAGGCCGATCGCCGCGACACCGAGACGATTCCGGAGAAGACCGTTCCCAAGGGCCAGTACCTGATGCTCGGCGACAACCGCGCGTCCTCCTGCGACTCGCGCCGCTGGGGCACGGTTCCGCGGAAGAACCTGATCGGGCCGGTGTTCGCGATCTACTGGCCGCCCGGGCGCATCGGCTTCAAGTAGCGGTTTCATCGGCTAGCATCTGGCCAAGGCCCCTCGGGCCTCCTCGCCATGACCAATCCGATCGAGCTACTCGAGCAGCGCCAGCTGCGATCCGACGTGCCGGTCTTCAAGGCCGGCGACACCGTGCGCGTGCACTTCCAGGTGATCGAGGGTCAGCGCCGGCGCGTCCAGGTCTTCGAGGGCATCGTCATCAAGCGTCAGGGCGCCGGCGTCCGGGAGACGTTCACCGTCCGCAAGCAGTCGTTCGGGGTCGGGGTCGAGCGCACGTTCCCGCTCCACTCGCCGAAGATCGAGAAGATCGAGGTGCAGGCGATCGGCGACGTCAACCGCGCGAAGCTCTACTACTTGCGCGCCAAAGTGGGGAAGAAGGCGCGCGTCCGCGAGGTGCATCATGGGGCGGCGGTATCCTCGGCGCGTGCCGAGGATGCAGTCGAGGTCGAGCCCACGGTCGACGGAGGCGAGCCCGTCGACGCAGGGCCGGTTGCCGAAGAAGCTGACGGCGCTCAGCCCGAAGCAGAAGAGCCGGCAGCTGCAGACGAAGACGGGGCAGAGGCTGCTGAGGTTCGACCGAAGGCTCGGCGCTCGCTTCGTCGCCGGGGCTGACGAGGCCGGCCGAGGCTCACTCGCCGGTCCGCTCGTCGTCGCCGGCGTCCTGCTCGACTACGACTCGCTGCGCGACCATCGCGTTCGGCCGCTCGCGCAGCTGAACGACTCGAAGCAGGTCTCGCCCGAGGGCCGGGAGGAGCTGTTCCGCGCGGTGCTCGCAAGCGCGGCGGGAGTTTCGGTACAGGTCGTCTCGCCGGGTGAGATCGACCGCGTGGGGCTGCACCGGTCGAACCTGAACGGGCTGCGACGCGCATTGCACGCGCTCTCGCCGCCGGCCGAGGCGTGCCTCGTCGACGGCTTCCGTCTCGGGCCGTCCGCGCCCG
Organism: uncultured Actinomycetes bacterium; assembly: GCA_963742635.1. GTDB lineage: Bacteria > Actinomycetota > Thermoleophilia > Gaiellales > Gaiellaceae > VAXT01. The sequence continues at coordinate 161,077 of CAVUMW010000001.1, read as the reverse complement.
AGCACGTGGCGGTCGTCGACGGCGACGAGCGCAGCGCGGCGATCGCCGCGGCCTCGATCGTCGCGAAGGTCGTCCGCGACCGGGCGATGCTCCGCATGGACGCGCTCTATCCGAGCTACGGGTTCTCCTCGCACGTCGGGTACATCACGCCGCGTCACTCGCGGCTCGTCCGCGAGCACGGCCCGTGCGACATCCACCGCCGCTCGTTCCAGGCGCTCTGCTACCTGAGTGAAGAAGAAGCCGCCGCCCGGCTCGCCGCGGCCGTCTAACACTCGGGCGATCGGGAGTCGCGCCGAGAGGCGCGCGCTGAGGCACTACAGGCTGCGCGGATTCCGAGCGCTGGCGACGAACGTCTGGATCGGCGGCTACGAGCTCGACCTCGTGCTCCAGCGCGGGCGCTTGATCGTCTTCTGCGAGGTGAAGGCGAAACGTGGCGCCGGAGCGGGGCGACCCGCTCGAGATGGTCACGCCCGAGAAGGTGCGCCGCCTGCAGACAAGCGGCCGAGGCCTGGCTCGCGGCGAATCCCGACGCGCTCGGCTGTGAAGTCCGCTTCGACGTCGCGGCCGAGAGGATCGGCAGGCTCGAGGTCGTTGCGAATGCCTTCTGAGAGATAGGAGACCCGACCGAGCCGTAGAACTCGACTTGAGCGATGGCTCCGACGCAGGACGCGCTCTACCGCGAGCTCGATCTCGACCTCTCCTGGTCGGAGCGCGACCTGCCCGAGCGCGAGCGGACGAAGCACGTCCACCGGCTGCACCCGTACCTCGGGAAGTTCGTCCCGCAGCTCGTCGAGGCGCTGCTCGAGCGGCATCTGCCGCGGGCGAAGACCGTCCTCGACCCGTTCGCGGGCTCCGGCACGACGCTCGTGCAGTCGCTCGAGAGCGGGCGGGACGCGACGGGTATCGACGTCGCCGCCTTCAATTGCCTGCTCATGCGCGTGAAGACGGCCGAGTACAACCTGTTCACGCTCGAGAACGAGCTGCGCGACTCGCTACGGCGGCTCGAGTCCTTCGACGGAGCGCGTCCGCCGCGGCCGAATGCATTCGTGGACGCGTGGTACGCGCCGAAAGCCGCGGCCGAGCTCGTCTTCTACCGCTCGCTGATCGAGGACTACGAGCACGGTGACGTGCTGCGGGTCGTGCTCGCGCGCGCCGCCCGTTCCGCGAGACGCACTACGCATTTCGACCTCGACTTCCCGCGCGAGCCTCAGGTCGGCGAGTACTGGTGCCACAAGCACCGGAAGACCTGCCGCCCGGTCGAGCGCGCCGAGCACTTCATCCGCCGCTACGCGCTCGACACGCTCGAGCGGATCCGAGCCTTCTCGCGCGTGCGCGCGCGCGGACCCGAAGCGGTCGTCCTGCACGGCGACGCCCGTGAGCTGGAGCTGCGCGGCCCGTTCGACGGAATCGTCACGTCGCCTCCGTATCCCGGGCTGATCGACTACCACGAGCAGCACCGCTACGCGTACGAGCTGCTCGGCCTCGACGACCGCCGCGAGCTCGAGCTGGGCGCGGCCGCACGGGGCGTGAGCGCGAAGGCGATCGGCGACTACGTCGACGGGATCGCGGCCGTCTTCGCGAATGCGCGGACCGCGCTCCGCACCCGCGCGCCCGTCGTGATCGTGATCAACGACCGCCGCGAGCTCTACCCGGAGATCCTCGACCGCGCGGGGCTTTCGATCGAGACCCGCTACAGGCGACACGTGAACCGGCGCACGGGCCGCCGCGCCGGGGAGTTCTTCGAGGACGTGATCGTCGCGCGCTAGGGCGGTGGCGGCAGCGACTCGGTGTCGTCGACGCTGTAGATGTCCCACCTCTTCGACTTGCAACGCAGCGCGTCGTAGTAGATCCGCGTCGTGCGCACGCCCGCCGGAGGGTCCGTGATCACGTGATGCGCGTACGTGACGTCGATGTCGCGTCCCGCCGGAAGTGACGCGATCACCTGCGCGCCTCCGTCGAGCGGCTGCTTCACGAGCTGCACCGACCTCCCGCAACCGCGGCCGCTCTGCATGTAGTAGATGGTGCCGTACTCGTTGACCGAGGGGCCGTAGACGAGCTTTCCCGGCGTTGTCGGCAGCGCCGTCGCCGAGGCGCTACGCGAGGTCGTAGCGGAAGATGTCGCACTTCGGGTACGGGTCGCAGCGTCGCCAGACCGCGAAGTTTCCATTTAGCTGCCCCGCGCTCAGCACGCCGCGGCGGTCGCGAATCGCGTCGAGCACGCGCTGCTCGCCCGTCGTCAGGTTGCGCAAGAGGATCAGCTGGATGTCGCGGCTGTACGCCTGGCCGCGGCTGTAGAGGATCCAGCCGGCCGAGATCGTCCCGCAGCATTCCCACTTCGACGAGTTGACGCCGGCCGGCATCGGCAGCTGGTGACGGGTCGCGAGGTCGTACAGCCTCAGGTCGGAGCGGACGCCGGTCCGGCCGCGGAGCAGCTGGTACACGAGCGTCGTCCCGTCGATCCCGCCGGTGAACGCCTGCGTGCCTTTCGGGTTGACCTTGAACGCCGGGTGGCCGGTCTGTTGCGCGAAGACGTCGAACGGGGTCGGGCGGTTTCCCCGGCTCCGCGACCAGGCGAACCAGTCGTTGCCTGCGGCCGGTGCGACCTCGTTTCGCGAGGTGGCCTTGACGGGAACCGGTGTGGACGCGCCGATCGCAACGGTCGCGGTGACGGCGAGGCCCGCGGCGGCGAGGGTGGCTGCCGCGAGTTTCCACTTTCGGCGCAGCTCCGTCACAGACATGTGAGCCCCGGCACCCTACCGTGGAGCGGGTGCTCGCGCGCACCCTCACGCACGCGCTCGTCGGCCTCGAGACCCGCCGCGTCGAGGTCGAGGCGCACCTGGAGAACGGCGTGCCGGGATTCGCGATCGTCGGCCTCGCGGACCGCGCGTGCCAGGAAGCCAAGCATCGCGTCCGAAGCGGGATCGCCTCGGCGGAGCTCGAGTGGCCGCTGCGGAGGATCACGGTCAACCTCGCTCCCGCGGCATTGCGGAAGGAGGGGTCGGCGTTCGACCTGCCGATCGCGCTCTCGATCCTGGCCGCGTCCGGTCAGATCCCGCGGGACTCGCTGGCCGAGCATGCGGCCGTCGGGGAGCTCGCGCTCGACGGCCGGCTGCGACCGGTCGGCGGTGTGCTCGCTCTCGCGGAGGCTGCGCTCCAGGCGGGCCTGCCGCGGATGCTCTGCGCCGCGCGCTCCTCGCCCGAGGCGGCGCTCGCGGGGATCGAGCCGGTGCCCGTGCGGCACCTCGCGGACGCGGTCGCCTACCTGCGCGGCGAGCTCGACCCGGAGCCCTGGGTGCCTCGGAACGGCCACCAACCGCAGGCGACCGGGCTCGATCTCGCCGACGTGAGAGGGCAGGAGCGGGCCCGGCGCGCGCTCGAGATCGCGGCCACGGGTGGGCACAACCTTCTGCTCGCGGGGCCACCGGGCACGGGCAAGACCATGCTCGCGCGCAGGCTGCCGGGGATCCTGCCGCCGCTCTCGCCCGCGGAGGCGATCGAGGTCACGCGCATCCACTCGGTGGCGGGGATGCTCGCTGCGGACCGGCCGCTCGTCACGACGCGTCCGCTTCGGTCTCCGCACTACAGCGCCTCCGTCGCAGCGCTCGTCGGAGGCGGTCCTGGCCCGACGCCGGGCGAGGTCAGCCTCGCTCACCGCGGTGTGCTCGTCCTCGACGAGTTCGCCGAGTTCCAGCGGCCCGCGCTCGAGGCGCTGCGGCAACCGCTCGAGGACGGCGTCGTCAGCATCGCGCGCGTCGGCGGGCGGGCCGTGTTCCCGGCTCGCTTCCAGCTCGTCGCGGCCATGAACCTCTGTCCGTGCGGCGCCCGGGGCGATCCCGCGGCCGACTGCAAGTGCTCGGCGCAGCGGCTGTCCGCGTTCCGCGACAAGCTGTCGCGCGCGCTCCTCGACCGCTTCGACCTGGTCGTCGCGATGCCTCGGCCGCGCGCCACCGAGCTGGCTGCCCCGCCGGGCGAGGCCTCCGATCCGGTTCGTCATCGCGTGGCCGCGGCGCGAGAGCGGCTCGACGTGGCGCGCGCGGCCTGGACGAAAGAGGCGACCGACCTGCTCGACCGCGCGGTCGAACGGCTGCCGCTCTCGGGGCGCGGTCGGGCGCGTGCGAGGTGCGTGGCCGAGACGATCGCCGCGCTCGCAGCGGAGCCTGCCGTCGGCGCCGAGCACCTGTCCGAGGCGCTCGCGTACCGCTCGCCGACCGAGCTCGGGGCGCCGTGAGCGAGCTGGCGCTCGCAGCCTTCGCGGCCGAGACGGGCTCGCACGTGGTGCACGCGCCCCGCGAGCGAGCGTTTCGCGTGTTCTCACGCCGCTTCGACGAGGCTGCGTACCTGGCTCGTCTGAGCGAGACGGGCGTGCACTGGATCGCGCGTTCGGCGCGGGAGTTTCCGCCGCTGCTGCACGCGATCCACGATCCGCCGCCGGGATTGTTCGTTCGCGGGGCCGCCGGTTCGGATGTTCTCCGGCGCGCGACGGTCGCCGTCGTCGGCGCGCGCTCGTGCTCGCCGTACGGCGCCCAGGTCGCGCGCATGCTCGGACGCGAGCTCGGGAGTGCGGGGCTCGTAGTCGTGAGCGGCCTCGCACGCGGCGTCGACGGCGAGGCGCACCGCGGCGCGCTCGAGGCCGGCGGCGCCACCGTCGCCGTGCTCGGGTGTGGGATCGACCGCGACTATCCGGCCGCGCATCGCGAGCTCGCCGCCCGCATTCGCGCCACCGGTCTGACCGTGTCCGAGTACGCGCCCGGGGTCGAGCCCGCACCGTGGAGGTTTCCGGCCAGGAACAGGATCATCGCCGGCCTCTCGGCGGCGACGGTCGTCGTCGAGGCGCGAGACCGGAGCGGGGCGCTGATCACGGCCGACCTCGCCCTCGAGGAGGGACGCGAAGTGTTCGCGGTGCCTGGAGAGATCACGTCGGCCCTCTCGTCCGGGACGAACGACCTGCTCAAGCTCGGCGCGTCCCCGCTCACGGCGCCCGCCGACGTGCTGGAGATCTTCGGGCTCACCGGCGCCGAGGCAGAGCCGGTCGAGCTCGGCTCCTCGGCGGAGGTGGTGCTCGCTCGGCTGCGCGACGGCCCGGCGAGCGCCGACGAGCTCGCGCGTGCGACCGGGCTCGATGCGGGCACGCTGGCGTCTGCGCTCACCGAGCTCGAGCTCGCCGGCTGCGCGGTCGCGGGGGGAGGTGTGTACCGGGCGAACTAGCATCGACACATGACCGAGTCGTACTGGCTGGCCGAGCCGGCGGAACCGCTCGCGCGCGTGTCCCGAGACGGGCGCTCCGACGTCGTCGTGATCGGCGGCGGCGTCACCGGCTGCTCGTGCGCGCTCACGCTCGCCGAGGGCGGGCTGCGCGTGCGCCTGTTCGAGGCGCGACGCGTGGCCGAGGGCGCGAGCGGACGCAACGGCGGGTTCGCGATGCACGGCCTCGCCATCTCGTACCGGACCGCGCGGGAACGGTTCGGCCGCGACACTGCTGCGGCACTCTGGCGGTTCACCGAGCGCCGTCTCGAGCGGATGGAGGAGCTCGCGGGCGATGCGTTCCGTCGTGTCGGGAGCATTCAGCTCTGCCGTCGACGAGGAGCTGGAGGCCGTCCGCGCGGAGTTCGAGGCCCTGAGGGAGGACGGAATCGCCGTCGAGTGGGTCGACAAGCTCGCGCCTCCCCTCGACTCGCTCTACAGCGGCGCGATCCTGCACCCAACCGACGCCTCGCTCCACCCTGCCCGCTGGGTCCGGCGGCTCGCCGCCCGATGCGGTCGCCGCCGGAGCCGAGATCGTCGAGGAGAGCCGGGTCGCGTCGCTCGACGAGATCGACGCCGAGCAGGTCGTGATCGCGACCGACGGCTACACGCAAGGACTCTCGGCGCAACTCGACGCCGCGATCCAACCGGTGCGCGGCCAAGTGATCGCGACCGAGCCGCTGCCGCGAATGCTCTACCCGCGGCTGCACTACGCTCGTCACTCGTTCGACTACTGGCAGCAGACGCCTGAGGGGCGCCTCGTCCTCGGCGGCCGGCGGGACAAGAACCTCGAGGTCGAGCTCACGAACGAGGAGATGGTCACGGAGCCAATCCAGGCCGAGCTCGCCGAGTTCGCCACCGAGCTCGTCGGAGCAGGCGCGCGAATCGAGCATTGCTGGGCGGGGATCTTCGGCTCGACGGTAGACCAGCTACCTCTCGTCGGGCCGCGTGCCAGGCCACGACGACCTCTGGGTCTCAGCCGGCTATTCGGGCCGCGGCAACGTCATGGGCCTCGCCTGCGGCGAGCTCGTGGCGCAGGCGATCCTCGGTTCGCCTGCGCCAGAGCTCGAGTACTTCGATCCTGCGCGGCTGATCTAGCCGGTCGTCGTCTGAGCGCCCATGCCCTCGGGCATCGGAGCGGTCTCGTCGGACTGCCAGACGGAGAACTCGTTCCCGTCCGGATCCTTCGCGTGCGCGAACCAGCCCATGCTCGGCACGGGCATCTTCTCGTCGGTCTCGCCGCCGAGCTCGCGGATCTTGTCGAGCTCCTCGTCGATGCTGTCGGCCTCGAAGTAGACCCTGATGCCCTTGTCCTCGCTCGGATAGATCGCGCCGCCGGGGTCACCCTCGAACATGTGGTACTCGGGCGCGCCTTCCTGTCCCTCGGCGTAGTTCTTGAACGACCAGCCGGTCAGCTTGCCCCAGAACTCGGTCGCTCGTCCGGTGTCCCCGGAGGGGATCTCGATGTGGACGATCTTGCCCTTCACTCACTCTCCTTCCCTCGCTCCTCTTTGTCGCACCCGAGGCTACCGAAGCGCGGAGCGGGGCCGGACTAGGTCACATGCGCGAGCACCCGGTCGAGCGGGCGCGGGATCTTTTCGAGGTCGAGCGCGTCGACGAGCAGCCGCGCGTACCGGATCTTCCGGCTCCCGCCGCTGCCCATGAACCGCCGGAGCTGCTCCTCGACGGGTCGGCCTTCCCACGCCGGCTGCTTCTGGAGCGTGCGGAACGAGCCGAGGTCGCCCTCGGCCTCGATCACCCGCTCCACCGCGGCGGCACCGTGCGCGCGGATCAGCTCGTCCTCGAGGTCCTCGACGCAGACGTAGAACCCGAGCTGCTCCATGCCTTGCGCGTGCCAGGTTCGCGCCCAGACCGGCGCGCTCGAGCTCGCGCGCGAACTCGCCCTCCTCGGCCGCGTCGCAGAGCCCTGCGAGCTTCAGTCCCTGAGGAACGAACAGATCGAGATACCGCCCGATCGCCTGCGCGCCCCCGATCGGCACGAGCGAAATGCCCAGCGCATCCGTGTCCACGCCCCTGCGCTCGGCCAGCGCCTCGATCGCAACCATGTCGCTCGTCCCCTCGACGAGGATCGCTGCGCGGACGCTAGAGCTCAAGGGTCGGGAGATCCAGCTCGTCCTCGCGCTCGATCGCGGCGAGGGCGATCGCGAGGTCCTGAATCGCGAGCCCGGTCGAGTCGAAGGTCGTGATCTCCTCGTCGGAGCGCCGTCCCTGCGCGTCGCCTGCCAGCACGGCGCCGAGCTCGGTCACGCCGCTCCGCTCGAGCCTGCCGGCCTCGACCGCGTGCACGAGCTCGCCGTTGTGGCTCGCCTGCTCCCAGTCGTCGGCGAAGATCCGCGTGCGCAGCAGCTCGTCGACGGCGATCTCGGCTTTGCCCGGGCCGTCCGCGCCCATCAGGCTCACGTGCTGGCCCGGCCGGAGCGAGCCCTCCGCGAGCAGCAGCTCGTGCCCGGGCGTGACCGTCACCACGAGGTCGGCCGCGAGCGCCTCGTCGAGCCCGACCGACCTTGTAACAGTCTGTTGCAAAGTCAGCTCGGTGGCGGCGCGCTCGGCTCGTTCCTGATCGACGTCGTGGAGCAGCACGTCCCGGCCGCGCGCGAGGAACGTCCGGACGGCTGCAATGCCGTTGACGCCCGCGCCGACGACAGCCGCGGTCTCCGCATTCGAGCGGCCGAGCGTCTCCGCCGCGAGCACCGCGGCAGCACCGGTGCGCAGCGCCGTCACCGCGCCGGCGTCGAGTGCCGCACGCAGCGATCCGTTCGACGCGTCGGAAAGGAGCACGAGCCCCATGACGGTCGGCAGCCCCTGCGCCGGATTCCCGGGAAACGACGTGACCCACTTCAGCAGCGCGTGCCCGCCTCCGAGCGCAGGCATCGCTCGGAAGTCTCCGGCCGGATAGGCGGGCACGTAGACCTTCGGCGGCATCGTCCACTCGCCGCGCGCATACGCCACGAACGCGTCGCGAACCGCCTCGAGCGCGCGCTCGGGCGAGACCGCCGCCTGGACCTGCTCGGCCGAGAAGACGGGAACGCGGCTCACACGGACTTGACGGCCGCGATCAGCTTCTCCATCGCAGCCTTCGCGTCGTCGAACAGCATCACGGTCTTCGGGTCGTAGAAGAGCGGGTTGTCGATGCCCGCGAACCCCGGCGACATCGAGCGCTTGATCACGACGACGTTCTGCGACTTGTCGACGTCGAGGATCGGCATCCCGTAGATCGGGCTCCCGGGCTGGTTGCGCGCGGCCGGGTTGACGACGTCGTTCGCGCCGACGATCACGGCCACGTCCGTCTGCGGGAACTCGGGGTTGATCTGATCCATCTCGACGAGCTCGTCGTACGGGACGTTCGCCTCGGCGAGCAGCACGTTCATGTGCCCGGGCATGCGGCCCGCGACCGGGTGGATCGCGTACTTGACGTCGACGCCCTTCTCCTCGAGCAGCTCGGCGAGGTTGCGGACGTCGTGCTGCGCCTGCGCGACCGCGAGCCCGTAGCCGGGGACGAAGACGACCCGCCGCGCGTACGCGAGCATGACCGCGACGTCGTCCGCGGTCGCAGTGCGGACCGTCGCGCCGTCCGAGCTCGCGGCCGCCGCGGCCGTGGTTGCGTCGACCTTGCCGAACGCGCCGAACAGGACGTTCGCGATCGACCGGTTCATCGCCTGCGCCATCATCGTCGTGAGCAGCGTTCCCGAGGCGCCGACGAGCATCCCGCTCACGATCAGGACGTTCGAGTGCAGCACGAAACCGGTCGCCGCGGCCGCGAGCCCGGTGAACGCGTTCAGGAGCGAGATCACCACCGGCATGTCCGCGCCGCCGATCGGGAGCACGAACACGACGCCGAACAGGGCAGCGACCAGGATCGCCGCCGCGAGCAGCCACCAGCTGACCGTCGCCATGGCCGCGGCCCCGAGGGCGATCGAGCCGACGAAGAGGAGCGCGTTCCCGACCTGCTGGCCCGGGTACGTGATCGGCCGCCCGCTGATCAGATCCTGCAGCTTCCCGAACGCGATCAGCGAGCCGGCGAACGAGATCGAGCCGACGAGCGCCGAGAAGACCGTCGAGACGCCGCGCTCGACGCCGACGTCTCCGCTGAGGGCCCAGACCGTGTGGAACTCGACGAGCGAGACCAACGACGCAGCGCCGCCGCCGACGCCGTTGAACAGCGCCACCATCTGCGGCATCGCGGTCATCTTCACCTTCCGCGCGCCGACGACGCCGATCGCCGAGCCGATCGCCATCCCGGCGGCCATCCACCAGAAGCCGGTCACGACCTCCTCGAGCGAGAGCGTGACGATCACCGCCCAGAGCATCCCGGCGGCGCCGATCTGCACGCCGAGTCGCGCGTGGCGAGGCGAGGAGAGGAAGCGCAGCGCGAGGATGAACGCCGCGATCGTGAACAGGTAGAGCAGGTTCGCTGTAGTGGTGCTCACTTGGGCTCGTCGGGCCGCTTCTTGAACATCTCGAGCATCCGGTCGGTGACGACGAACCCGCCGACGACGTTCGCCGACGCGAGCACGACCGCGATGAACGACAGGATCCGCATGAAGAGCCCGGGGTGCGGCGTGCCCATGACGATGATCGCGCCGACGATGACGATCCCGTGGATCGCGTTCGTGCCGGACATGAGCGGCGTGTGCAGCAGCGTCGGCACCTTCGAGATGACCTCGAAGCCGACGAACGCGGCCAGGACGAAAATCGTGATCTCGGTGACGAGCTGTGCGCTCATGCGGGCACCTCCTCCTTGCGCGTGACGCACGCGCCGGCGGTGATCTCGTCCTCGAAGTCGAGCGCGAGCTCGCCCTCGGGCGCGAGGTGGTTGACGAGAGCCGTGACGTTGCGCGCATAGAGCTGGCTCGCGTGGTAGGGCATCGAGCTCGGAAGGTTCGTCGGGCCGATGATCGTCACGCCCTTGTGCGTGACCTCCTCGTCGGGCCGCGTCAGGTCCGCGTTCCCGCCCGCCTCGGCTGCGAGGTCGATGATCACGGAGCCTGGGCGCATCGACTCGATCGCCGACTGCGGGATCAGCTTCGGCGCCGGCCGGCCGGGGATGAGCGCGGTCGTGACGACGACGTCGAAGTCGCCGATCCGTGCCTCGAGCTCCTCCTGCTGGCGGCGCTGCTCCTCCTCGGACAGCTCGCGCGCGTAGCCGCCCTCGGTCTCCTCGCCGACGACGCCCAGCTCGAGGAACTTCGCGCCGAGGCTTTCGACCTGTTCCTTGACCACGGGGCGGACGTCGAAGCCGGAGACGACAGCGCCGAGGCGGCGCGCGGTCGCGATCGCCTGCAGCCCGGCCACGCCCGCTCCGATGACGAGCACCTTGGCCGGCACGACGGTTCCCGCCGCGGTCACCAGCATCGGCAGGAACTTCGGCAGCCGGTCCGCGGCGAGGACGACGGCCTTGTAGCCGGAGACCGTTGCCTGGGACGAGAGCGCGTCCATCGACTGGGCGCGCGTGATGCGCGGGATCGACTCCATCGCGAAGGCGGTGACGCCGCGCGCAGCGAGGCGCTCGATGCCCTCCTGGTCGGTGAGCGGCTGGAGGAAGCCGATGAGCACCTGGCCGTCGCGCAGCCTGCCGACCTCCTCGTCGCTCGGCTTGCGCACCTTGGCGACGAGGTCTGCGGCCCATGGATCGCCGATCGCCGCGCCGGCTTCGGTGAACGCGTCGTCCGTGAACGAAGCGGCCGTGCCTGCGCCCTGCTCGACGACGACCTCGATCCCGTCGAGCTTCGCCACGAGTTCGGGCACGAGCGCAACCCTCCGCTCGCCGACCACGGTCTCCTTCGGCACGCCAACCTTGCATGGACGGCGAACTCTAAGCGTTCGCTTTTTCCTCATTCGGTTCGACCGGTCAGTTCCGACGTCCGCGGAGCGAGCTCCGCGGCCTGGCGGCGGCATCGCAAGCGATGCCTCAGCGGAGGGAGGGAACCGCGCGCCAAGCTTGAAGAGTCGAATTCGGTGGGAAGCTTGGCGGCACTCTCGTCTGCGATCGAAGCTCGCGACCCGTACGCGCGCGGTCATTCGTCGCGCGTCACCGTGTTCGCGCAGGCGATGGCTCGCAGCCTGCGCCTCGACAGGGACCGCATCTCCGTGCTGCGCCTCGGCGCGCTCCTGCACGACGTCGGCAAGCTCGTCGTCCCGTCGGTCGGTCCTGCTCAAGCGTGGGCCGCTGACCGAAGAGGAGCTCGGCCTGATGCGCCGCCATCCCGCCGCCGGCGCCCGCATGCTTCGCTCGCTCGGCGCTCCCGAGACGATCCTGCCGCTCGTCCTCCACCACCACGAGCGCTGGGACGGAGCCGGCTATCCGACCGGCCGCCGCGGCGACGACATCCCGCTCGAAGCGCGCGTGCTCTGCATCGCGGACTCGTTCGACGCGATGACGTCGACGCGCCCGTACCGCACGCCCTGGGGCCCGGACGAAGCGCTCGAAGAGCTCGCGCGCTGCGCGGGGTCGCAGTTCGACCCCGACCTGGTGGGGGCGTTTGCCGCCGCGTGGGCGGATGCCGGCCTGGGCGTGCTCGTCTGGCAAGAAGCTGCCGCCGGTTGATCCTTGTAACGGTCTGTTACCCCGTTAAGCCTCGGGGATGTCCTTCCCGTAGGTTTCGAGCGTGACGCTGTCAGGCTCGGGGCCGCCGCGTACACCGGTGTCGAGCGCGTCGATCGCTGCGACTTCCTCGCTGCCGAGCTCGACGTCGAAAACGTCGAAATTCTCGGCGATACGGGCGGGCTTGGTCGACTTCGGGATTGCGGAGCGGCCCTGCTGGAGATGCCACCGCAGCATTGTCTGAGCAGACGACTTGCCGTGCCGCTGCCCGATCTCCAGCAGCGTCGCGTCGTCGAACGTGCTCTTGTCGCCGCCGCGGTATGAGGTTATGCCACCGATCGGTGACCACGCCTGAGTCACGATGCCCTGCTCCGCGTGCACGCGCTGCAGCGCCTTCTGCTGGAAGTACGGGTGAACCTCGATCTGGTTCACGGCCGGCATGACGGACGTCTCGGCAAGCAGCCGCTCGAGGTGCTGTGGCATGAAGTTGCTCACACCGATCGCGCGCACCTTGCCGTCGGCCAACAGCCTCTCCAGCGCCCGGTAGGCGTCGAGGGTTCGGTCGAAAGCCGAGGGCAGTGCCTGATGCAGAAGCAACAGGTCGAGCTGATCGACGCCGAGCTTACGGGCGCTCTTCTCGAACGCGTGCAGCGCGGCCTCGTAGCCGTAATCGCTGATCCACACCTTCGTCTCCACGAACATCTCGCCGCGCCCGATTCCCGAGCGGCGAATGCCCTCACCGACCTCGCGCTCGTTCAGGTAGGCGGCCGCGGTATCGATTAGCCGGTAGCCCTCGGCGATCGCAGCCTCGACGGCGGCGACCGTCTCCGCGGGCGGGGTCTGGAAGACGCCGAAGCCGAGAGCCGGCATCTCGACGCCGTTGTTCAGCGTCAGGGTTGGCGAAATCGCCGAAATCATTGCCTCCTTTCTACCGATTGGTTCTCTCGTACCAAGGCGAGAGTGTCCTGCGCCGACGTGAGACTCAGAGCGTCGACCAGACCTCGAGCTTCGACTTCGTCCGCCGGATCACCTCGTCGGTGAACTCGGACGTCCCCGCGTGGCCGGTGAGATCTGCGGTGCGGATGCCTTCCGCGATCGCCTCCAGCGACGCTTCGCGGATCGCGCGCGAGGCCTGCTCGGCTCCGTCCGCGTAGCCCAGGACGGCGGCCCCGGCCAGGATCATCGCCAGCGGGTTCGCGACGTTCTTGCCCTGGAGCGCGGGCGCGGTCCCGTGCGCGGCCTCGGCCATGACCGCCGTGACGTGGGTCGGATCGTCGTCCGCGAACGCGACGAGCAGCGACTCGGCTCCGGCGATCGACCCGAAGAGCGGCAGGACGAGGTCGGACAGGATGTCGCCGTCCCGGTTCAGTGACGGGATCACGAGCGGATCGCCGGCCGTTGCGACGAGCAGCGCGAACGTGGCGTCGATCAGCTGCGGCTCGTAGGGCACCTCCGAATGGCGCTCGGCCGCCGCGTCCATCTCCTCCTTGAGCATGCCCTCGTACACCGGGCTGACGGTGTATTTCGGCCCGCCGAACACCTTGGCGCCGGTGCGCTCGGCGAGCTGGAACGCGAACTCCGCGACGCCGCGGCAGATGCGGCGCTCGATGCGCTCGGTGCGGAAGGCCGCCTCCTCGGCGCCTTCGCCCTCGCGCCACTCCTTCGCCCCGTACGCGTCGCCGACGGCCATGCGCACGACCGAGATCGGTGCGTGCACGCCGCCGTGCGGAATCACGCCCGGGATCCGCCTGCCGGTCCGGACGATCACCCGGCCGCCGATCTCCTCGCGCAGGATCCGGTTTGGCGAGCCGACGTCGTCGACGCCCTCCGGCGTGATCGTGGCCGCCTTCAGCCCGAGGCCGTGCTCGCGGACCGCCTGCGCCGCCTCGAAGACGACCTTGTTCTTGGTCGCGCGGCGATTCTCGAGCGAGAGGTCGTGGCGGTCGAACGAGATGTCGAGCCCGGTCACCTCCGGGTCGAGAACGCGCAGCGCCTCCTCGAGCAGCTCCTGCCCGGTCTCGTCTCCTTCGAGCACGGCGATGGTCGGCATGAGTCGGATCCTATGGCCGCGGGTACACGGCTGGCATGGCACGCAGGAGAGGGTGGCGCCGCAAGGGGCGCAAGGGTCGTTTCAGCTACCACGACTCGCGCGGACAAGCGGATCACGGATCCGGCGAAGCTCGCGCGCATCGAGGAGCTCGTGATTCCACCCGCGTGGAAGGACGTCTGGATCTCGCCGCGGGCGACGGCGAAGCTGCAGGCGACTGGCGTCGACCGGGCGGGCCGGCGCCAGTACCTCTACCACCCGGAGTATCGCGCCCATCAGGAGCAGGAGAAGTTCGACAAGCTCGTGCGCTTCGCGGAGCGGCTGCCGGATCTGCGCGCGCAGATGGCGAAGCACATGGACGGCGAGCCGTTCACGCCGGAGTGGGCCTGCGCACTGGCGCTCCGGCTGATCAATCTCGGTTGGTTTCGCGTCGGCACCGAGCGCTACGCGCGGACGACGCGGACGTTCGGCATCACGACGCTACGGAAGGGGCATGTGTCCGTGCGCGGGAGCCGGATCACGTTCAAGTACCGGGGCAAGCACCGCGTTCTCGTTCGCACCGCGATCGTCGACGCAGAGCTTGCCGACGCGATGAAGAAGCTGCTCGCGCTTCCGGGCGGCCGGCAGCTCTTTCGCTACGACGTTGACGGAGCGCTTTGCAACCTCACCGGCGCACGCCTCAACGACTACATCGAAGAGCACATGGGCGACGAATTCACGGCCAAGGATTTCCGCACGTGGGGCGGCACGCTGATCGCCGCGATCGCGCTCGCAGAGCACGGGTCGCCGGAGACCGAGACCGAAGCGAGGAAAGTCGTCACCGGAGTGATGCGCGCCGTCGGCGCAAAGCTCGGAAACACTCCCGCCGTTGCGCGGTCGTCTTATGTCAGCCCCGCGGTCGTCGAGCAGTATCTCGACGGCAGAACGATCGACGATTTCAGACCTCGCCATTTGCGCGTCGTCGGTGCCCGCGATACAGGACTCGACCGTGAGGAACAGGCACTGTTGAGCTTGTTGCGTTCGTGGCGTATTCGGCGCGCGCGCGTTGCCGCGTGAATTTGCGATTCCTTTCCGGTACGCTCCACGCGCCCAATCCTGTTTCGAGGAGGCAAATCCAATGGCACGAAAAACGGTTCTCGTCTGCGACAACTGTGGCGCCGAGGTCGGTGAAGGAAAGGGCGCAACGCTGCGTCTGAACTACACGGACGCCCGGCGCGGCTCGAAGCAGGCGGATCTCTGCGACAACTGCGCCGGCCAGATGCCCGGGCGCGCCGCGGCGAGACGAGGGCGCAGGCCGAAGACCGCTGCTGCGGCCTAACTCGCTTTTCGCGCTACTTCCGGACTAGACCCGCCGAGCCGCCCAAAGCCGTCGGACCGTAGGTCTACGATGAGTCGATGGCCTCGGGCCGCGGGCTGACGCTGCTTGCCGGGCCCGCGAACGCGGGCAAAGTCGCCTTGCTCCTCGAGCGCTATCTGGGCGCGCTCGAACGAGATCCGATCCTGATCGTGCCGCACGGGTCGGACGTCGAGCGCATCGAGCGAGAGCTGCTCGCGAAGTGCGGTGCGCTGCTCTCGGGCCAGATCGGAACCTTCGACGACGTCTTCGAGCAGATCGCCCGCGCCGGCGGCTCGAACCGCCCAGTCGCGACCGATGCCCAGCGCCAGCTGATCGTCCGCACCGCGGTCGCGCACGCGTCGCTGAACGGGCTCGGCGCCTCGTCGCGCTTCTCCGGCTTCTCGGACGCACTCGGCTCCGCGCTCGCCGAGCTCGAGTCGGGGCTCGTCGAGCCCGACCAGCTGAGCGGCGATCTCGCGCTCCTCTACTCGTCCTACCGCGCCGAGCTCGAGAAGCTCGGGCTCTGGGACCGAGACCTGCGCAGGCGCCACGCGGCCGACCTCGTCGCGGGCGAGCTCGAGGCCTGGTCGGACCGGCCCGTGTTCGCCTACGGCTTCGAGGACCTGACCGGCGCGCAATGGGCGCTGCTCGAAGCGCTCGCCGGTCGCACCGAGGTCATGGTCTCGCTCCCGTACGAGCCGAATCGCGCTCCATTCGAGTCACTGACGCGCACGTCCGAGGACCTGAGCTCGCTGGCCGCGGGTCGGATCGAAGAGCTTCCGCCGGGCTACGCGGAGATCGCGCCTCCGGAGCTCGCCCACCTCGAGCGCTACCTCTTCGTCGACCGGCCGCCGGCGGCGCCGGAGCTCCAGGGAGCGATCCGCTTCCTCGAAGGGGCGGGCGCGCGCGGCACGCTCGAGCTCGTCGCCGACGAGGTGCTGCAGTTGATCAGAGCCGGGACGAAGCCCGAGGAGATCCTCCTCGTCTGCCCGAGCGTCGAGCGGCAGCGGGCTCAGCTCGAGACCGCGTTCGGCGCGCTCGAGGTGCCGTACGCGATCGAGGGCCGGATCCGGATCGGCAAGACGGCCTTCGGCCAGGCGCTCCTCTCGTTCCTGCGCTTCGAGTGGCTCGCGCGGCGGGCGGCACGACCTCTACGGCTTCCTGCGCTCGCCCGTTCTCGGGCCTGACCCGGGCGCACGTCGACTACCTCGAAGGACGGCTGCGCGGCCGCGCGGTCAGCGAGCCGGCGCGGGTGGTCGAGGAGACGTTGAAGCTGCGCGGACAGCCGCTGCGGATGCTCGACGCCTTCCGGGCCGAGGCCGAGCCGCTGGACGCGGTGCGCGCGCTCGTCCGCTCGATGGTCCGCGCCGCCTACGGGGTCGAATCGCCGCCCGTCGGCCGGGACGCCGTCCTCGACCTCCGCGCTCACCGGGCCGTGAACGACCTGCTCGACGAGCTCGGCGGCTGGGTCGATCTCGGCGGCGCGCTCTCCCGCGAGGAGCTGTACGGCGCGCTCGACCGGGCCACGCTTCGGCTTGCGCGCGGTGACGAGCCAGGTCGCGTCGCAGTCACCGACCTGCTCCGAGCGCGAACGCGGCGAACCGAGGTCGTCTTCCTGCTCGGCCTCGAGGAGGGAAGCTTCCCGCGGCGACAGCAGGGCTCGCCCTTCCTCGCGGACGAGGAGCGCCGCCAGATCGACGACGCCTCGCGCCGCGCGCGGCTGACCAGGCCGGACGCGGTCTCGCGCGAGCGCTACTTCTTCTACACCGCGTGCACTCGCCCCTCGCGGCGCCTGTACCTCGTCCGCGAGTCGGCGACCGACGACGGCTCGCCGCGCGAGCCGAGCCCGTTCTGGGACGAGGCCCGCGCGCTCTTCGAGCCGAACGACGTCGCGCGCTGGACGAAGCGCCGGCCGCTGGCCGAGCTCACCTGGCGGATCGACGCGGCGCCCACCGAACGCGAGCGCCTCAGGGCGCTGACCGCGCTGGCCTCGCGGGACGAGGACGAGGCGCACGCGCTCGCGTACGCGAACGGCTGGGATCGCCGGCTCGTCCGGGCGCTCGGCGCGTTCTCGCGGCCGACGCATCTGACCGACCCCGCGCTGCTCGACGAGCTCCGTGCGCGGGAGACGTTCTCCGTGACCGAGCTCGAGGCGTTCGCCGACTGCTCCTCGATCTGGTTCATCGAGCGCCTGATCCGCCCGCGCACGATCGACGGCGAGGTCGACGCCAGATTGCGCGGGTCGGTCGCGCACCAGGCCCTGTTCAAGTTCTACTCGGGCCTGCCGAAGCGCATCGGCTCCGAGCGTGTCGACCCGGAACGGCTCGACGAGACGCTCGAGTTCCTGCGCGAGTGCCTGTCGGAGGCGATCGAGGGCGGCGTCTGGATCGAGCTCGGCGACCTCCAGCGGCGCGAGCTCGAGGAGAGCATGTGGCGCGACCTGGAGAACTTCGTCCGCGAAGAAGCCGAGTCGCCGCTCGGTCTCGTGCCGCGAAAGTTCGAGGTCGCGTTCGGCTCCGAGCGGTCGGCGCCCGAGCTCCAGAGCGGGCTCCGGGTCGACGGCTTCTCGCTGACCGGGAAGATCGACCGGATCGACGTCGACCCGTTCAGCGCGCGCGGGATCGTGCAGGACTACAAGTCGGGCAAGACCGCGTTCTCGGCGGCGAAGATCGAGTCCGAGCTGCGGCTCCAGATTCCGCTCTACATGCTCGTGCTGCGCGACCTCGTCGGTATGGAGCCGCTCGGCGGGCTCTACCGCGCGCTGGCCGGCGAGCGTCGCGCCCGCGGCCTGCTCCGCGCCGAGGCGGAGGAGGACGTCCCCGGCTTCTCGAAGCGCGACTACCTCGACGAGGACGAGTTCTGGGCGCAGACCGAGCGGGCGAAGGAGCACGCGACCCGCTTCGTCGAACGGATCCGCTCCGGCGACGTCCAGCACGACCCGAAGGGCGGCTTCCCGTGCCCAACCTGGTGCGACCTGTGGGCGATGTGCCGGGTGGCAAGGACGTGACCGTGGTCGAGGAAACCCGCACGCCGAACGCCGAGCAGCTCGCGGCGATCGACGCGCCCGGGCTCGTGTTCGTCTCCGCCGGGGCAGGCACCGGAAAGACGACCGTGCTCGTCGAGCGCTTCGTGCGCGCCGTCTGCGACCGCGGTCTCTCGATCGACTCGGTGCTCGCGATCACGTACACGGAACGGGCCGCCGGTGAGCTGCGCGGACGGATCCGCAGCCGCCTCGCCGAGCTCGACCGGCACGATCTCGCCCGCGAGCTCGACGGCGCCTGGATCTCCACGATCCACGGGTTCTGCCACCGGCTGCTGAAGGCGCATCCCTTCGAGGCGGCGGTCGACCCGAACTTCCGCGTGCTCGACGAGAACCAGGCGCGCGTGATCGCGAGCGAGGCGTTCGACCTCGCGCTCGAGGAGTTCTGCGCGTCGCACGATCCCGAGCGGATCCGGCTGCTGGCCACCTACGGGGCGCGGGGGCTGCGCCGGATGCTGACCCGCGTCTACGAGACGCTTCGCTCGGCCGGTCGGGAGCTCGTGCTCGAGGTGACCGAGCGGCCGGGGCTCGAGGCTCGGATCGAGGAGCTGCGCGAGGCGGCGCGCTCGGCGCTCGAGGAGACGGCCGGCATGGACAAGGCCGACAAGGCACGCGCGAGCGTCGGGCGTGCGCTCGAGCTGCTCGAGCGTCCACCCGCCTCCGAGCGGCTGCTCGATCTGTCCGACGTCTCGGCGCGAGGCGGCCCCCGCGAGCTGTTCGCCGGCTACGAGGCGGCGCGCGGCGCCGTCGAGCAGGCCGCGCTGGACGAGCTCGCGGCGCGTGACCGGGCGCTGCTCGAGGAGCTGCTCAGGCGCTTCGCCGATGCGTACGCAGCCGCGAAGGCGTCCGAGTCGGCACTCGACTTCGAGGACCTCCAGCTCGCAGCGCGCGACCTCCTGCGCGACGAGCCGGCGATCCGCGAGCGCGAGAGCTGGCACTTCCGCTCGGTTCTCGTCGACGAGTTCCAGGACACGAACCGCCTGCAGTGCGAGCTGATCGACTTGCTGGCCACCGAGGACCTGTTCTTCGTCGGCGACGAGTTCCAGTCGATCTACCGCTTCCGGCACGCAGACGTCGAGGTCTTCCGCGAGCGGCGTGAGGCCTCCGGCGGCGTGCTGGCGCTGACGGAGAACTACCGCTCGCGCCCGGAGGTGCTCGACGTGATCAACCACCTCTTCTCGTCCGACTTCGGCGACGCGTTCCGGCCGCTCTCGGCCGCGGGCCGCTTCGAGGATCCGGCGTTCGGCCCCGCGGTCGAGCTGCTCGTCACGGACAAGGCGAGCTACAAGGACACCGGCGTGCACTGGCGCACGGCCGAGGCGAAGCACGTCGCCGGGCGCGTCAAGGATCTCGTCGAGTCGGGCGAGGCGACGCCGGGCGAGATCGTGCTCCTCTTCGCCGCGGGCACGGACGCGCGGATCTACGAGCAGGAGCTTCGTGCGCTCGGCCTGCCCACGTTTCGCGCGACCGGCCGCGACTACTACCACCAGCAGCAGGTCGTCGACCTGCTCGGGTACCTGCGCCTGCTGCACAACCGCTACGACGACGAGGCGCTCGTCACGGTCCTCGCGTCGCCGTTCGTCGGCGTCTCGAACAACGGTCTCCTGCACCTGCGGCGCGCGGCCGAGAAGCGTCCGCTCTTCTGCGGGCTCGAGAAGTCCGTCCCTGAAGCTCTCTCGGAGCGAGACTCGCAGCTCATCCGCGCCTTCCGCCAGCGCTACGACCGGCTGGCTGTACTGGCCGCGCGGAGCTCGCTCGAGCGGCTCTGCGAGCGGATCATCACCGAGCACGACTACGACCTCGCCGTCCTCGCCCAGTGGGACGGCCGGCGCCGCTACGCGAACCTGCGCAAGCTCGCCCGGCTCGCGCGCTCGTACGAGGAGCTGCGCGGCCCGGACGTCGAGGGCTTCGTCCGCTTCGTCCGCGAGCTGGACACGGTCGGCGCGTCCGAGCTCGAGGCCGTGGCCGAGGAGGAGGGCACCGACGTCATCCGGCTGCTCACGATCCACGGCGCGAAGGGGCTCGAGTTCAAGGTCGTCGTGGTCGCGGACGCGGGGAGGCATGGGGCGGCCCACGACGCGGACGAGATCCTCTGCCTGCCGGACGGGCGGCTCGGCTTCCGCGTTGCCGACCCGTCGACGGGCAAGCGCCGGCCGACCTCGGACTACCAGGAGGTCAAGGAGGCCGAGGACGAGGCGTCGGAGGCGGAGCGGCGCCGTCTCTACTACGTGGCGATGACGCGCGCGATCGACCGGCTGATCGTCTCCGGCTCGATCGACCCCGAGCGGAGCGGCGACGAGTCGACTCCGATCGGGTGGGTGCTCGGCCGGCTCGAGGCGCCGGAGCTCGCCGGTGCGGAGGGAGCCCCGGTCGAGATCGAGCGCGACGGAGCACGGCTGATGCTCCGGGTCGACCGCTTCCTGCCCGGCGCGGCGCAGAACGGCACGGCCGACGGCGAGGAGTCTCAGCTCGCGCTCTTCGCCGTCGAGGACGGTCAGGTCGCGATCGCCGAGGCGCCGCGGCTGCCGGAGCTCGTCCCGGTGCCGGAGCCGCCCGAGAACCGCGTCCGCCGGCTCTCGTACAGCGCCCTCGCTCTCTTCGAGCTCTGCTCGTACCGGTTCTACGTCGAGCGCTTCGCCGGACTGCGCGAGACGAGGCCGATGCTCGGTCGACGGCGACCGCGAGCCCGGGCTGGCCGCGACCGAGATCGGCGATTCGGCGCACGTGATCCTCGAGGGGCTCGAGCTCGCGGCCCCGCGGCCCCCGGAGGACATGTCCGCCGCTGTGCGGGCCCGCTACCCGACGGCCTCCGACGAAGAGGTCGCGCGCATCGGCGCCCTCGTCGCCGCGTACTGCGATTCGGAGATCGCGCAGCGCCTCGCGGGCCTCCCGGGCGCAACCGTCGAGCGCTCGTTCGCGTTCGAGCACGACGGCGTCCTCATCCACGGCCGGCTGGACGTGTTCCACGAAGCGAACGGCAAGGCGCTCGTCGTCGACTACAAGACGAACGTGCTCGAGGACGCGTCGCCGGCGGAGGTCGTCGAGCGCGAGTACCGGCTCCAGCGCCTCGTGTACGCCCTCGCGTGCCTGCGCGCGGGAGCGAGCGAGGTCGAGGTCGTCTACCAGTTCCTCCAGCGCCCGAACGACCTTGTAACACGACTGTTACAAGGTCGGAGGATCTGCCGGCCCTGGAGGCCGAGCTGTCCGCGGCGATCGCGGCGATCCAGGCCGGCGAGTTCAGGCCGACGCCGAGTGAGTACGCGTGCTCGACCTGTCCCGCGCTCGACCTCGTCTGCGCCGGCCCGAACCTGCGTGATTCGTAGCTACGTCGGTGAGGCACGGCGGCGCGTCGGGCCGAAGCGCGAACGGATCGTCCCGATCATCCAGCGCCTCGTGGCGGAGCATCCGGACGCGACGATCGCGCTGCGCTTCCGCTCGCCGCTCGAGCTTCTCGTCTCGGTGATGCTGTCCGCGCAGACGACCGACGTGAACGTGAACCGCGTCACGGAGACGCTGTTCCGGAAGTACCACCGGCCCGAGGACTACCTCGCGGTGCCGGTCGAGGAGCTCGAGAACGACATCCGGCCCACCGGATTCTTCCGCCAGAAGACGAAGTCGATCCGCGGGACGATGAAGATGCTGATCGAGGACTTCGACGGCGAGGTGCCGCGCACCCTCGACGAGCTCACGCGCCTGCCGGGCGTCGCGCGGAAGACCGCGAACGTCGTCGCGTCCGAGCTCGGCGACACGCAGGGCATCGTCGTCGACACCCACGTGCGCCGGCTCTCGCAGCGGCTCGGCTTCACGAGGCGGGACGACCCGGTCAAGATCGAGCGCGACCTGCAGCGCCTCGTGCCGCGCGAGTACTGGGGCGTCTTCCCGCACCTGCTGATCTGGCACGGCCGGCGCGTCTGCATCGCGCGCAACCCGCACTGCGAGGAGTGCGTGCTGAGCGATCTCTGTCCGTCGAGCCGCGTCGAGCCAGAGCGACCATCAACCCGCCGTCGTCGTCGTACGCGGGAAAGAAGTCCGCGGTCACCGGCTGAGTGAGACCGTTCCGCGTTCGCAGCTCGAGCTTCTCCCCGAGCCGACGCACGCCCCATTCACGGGAGAGCTCGGACGGGTTCTTCCCGTCTTCGTAGCCGCACAGCGAAAAGGCCTCCATCACTTCCTTCCCGAGCACGTCCTTCTCCTGGTACCCGGTCAGCTCGAAGACGCCGCGGCCGAGGGCGAGGATCCGCCCCTCCGCGTCGCAGACGACGAAGCCGGCGCTCGGCGCGGGGTAGTAGTCGTCCATCAGCTCGAAGAGGAAGCCGAAGCCGCAGTGGCGGCACTGCGGAGCCTGCTCGGAGAAGCCCTCGACGCCGTCGATGTCGACCGAGCGCTGCTTGCAGTTTGGGCAGATGAACCAGGGCACTCGCCGGATCGTAGCCATGCCCTCTAGGCTCGCGGCCGACCAACGATGAGCGCTCTCCTCTTCCTCGCGCTTCCGGCCACACGGGTCGCGTACGTCCTGCTCGCGCTGCTCATCGGCGGCGAGTCCGCGGGCATCCCGCTGCCCGGGGAGACGGCCCTGATCACGGGCTCGATCCTTGCCTCGCAAGGGAAGCTCTGGCTTCCGCTCGTGATCGTCGTCGCGGCCGCCGCGGCGATCGTGGGCGACAACATCGGCTACGAGCTCGGGCGGCACGGCGCGCGCCGCCTCCTCTCGCGACCGGGCCGGTTCGAGGATCGGCGGCAGGCATTCCTCGAGCGCGGCGAGGCGTTCTTCGCGCGCCACGGCGGCAAGACGGTGCTGTTCGGGCGCTGGTTGCCGTTCCTTCGAGTGACGGCGGCCTGGCTCGCGGGGGCGAACCACATGCCCTGGCCGCGCTTCTTCGCCTGGAATGCCCTCGGAGGAATCTCGTGGGCGATCTCGGTCGGCGTCTTCGCCTATCTCGCAGGCGAGGTGGCGGTCCGGATCCTCCACGACGCGGGCTACGTCGTGCTTGCGCTGGTCGCGCTGGTCCTGGTCGGTCTGGCCGTCTGGTACGTCTTCCGACGGCGCTAGAGCCAGCGCTTGCGACGGAAATAGACGATCTGCCCGATCGTCGTCGCCAGGATCAGGAACCACGACCACGCGTACCCGAAGCGCCAGTGGTACTCGGGCGTGTGGACGAAGTTCTGGCCGTAGAGCCCGACGATGAAAGTGGGGACGAGGAGGATCGACGCGATCGCGGTCAGCCGCTTGACGACCTCGTTCTGGTCGATCGAGACCCGCGCCTGCTGGTAGTCCCTCGCGGCCGAGAGCAGGTCGCGTGCGTACTCGACGCCTTCGGCCGCGCGGAGCAGCTTGTCGTACGTCGTCGCGAACTGCTGCTCGACCTCGCGCGGGAAAACCTCACGCGTGAACAGTGTCCGGCCCTCGATGTCGACCCGGCCGTCGACGACCTCGCGCACCGCGTCCCGCGTCGGCGCCAGGGTTTTGCGGATGTGCAGCAGGTCGTGCCTGATCTCCGCGATCCGCCTGCGCGTCTTCTCGGCCGGCCACGTGTCGACGTCTTCTTCGAGCTCGTCGATCTCCTCGTCGACCGCGTCGAGCAGGTCGATGTAGCGCTCAGCGATGTCGTCGACGAGAAAGAAGGCGATCATGCCCGGCGACTGCTCGTGCTGGAGCGCTTCGCAGAGCGCGCCGATGTGGCTCGGGTCGAACGCGGGACGCTCGCCGGGCGTCTTGCGAACCGTGACGATCCGCTCGCGGCTGAGGACGAAGTCGATCTCCTGGTAGTAGACGACGTCCTCCTCGGGCACGGCCACAGCGGCGAGCAGGAGGCCGAGCACGTAGTCGCCGTGGCTCTTGATGCTCGGGCGCAGGTTCCGGCCGTC
This sequence comes from uncultured Actinomycetes bacterium, assembly GCA_963742635.1. GTDB lineage: Bacteria > Actinomycetota > Thermoleophilia > Gaiellales > Gaiellaceae > VAXT01. Next base: position 136,986 of record CAVUMW010000001.1, on the reverse strand, counting down.
CGGGTCTGCGGGCCGCGTCAGCTCGGCCCACGCGTCGGAGCGCAGGTCGTGCGGAACGTGCTCGCGCAGCTGCTCTTCGTCGGGGTCGAGCAGATCGGTCCAGGCGCTACTTGCGATTCAGCGAGGGTAGTGCCGGCCTCGGCTAGACCGCTTCTGCGTGCGGGGCCGTCAGAAAGGGCTCCGCCTCTTCGGACGACAGCAACCGCTCCGCGTCGAGCGCGGCCATCGCGCCGGTGCCCGCGGCCGTGACCGCCTGGCGGTACGTGTGGTCGGCGACGTCGCCGGCCGCGAAGACGCCCTTGATGTTCGTCTCGGTCGAGCCCGGCTGCACCTCGAGGTAGCCGGCCTCGTCGTGGTCGAGCTGGTCGAGGAAGAGCTTCGTGTTCGGGTCGTGCCCGATCGCGACGAAGAGCCCGTCGGTGGGGATCTCCGTCTTCTCGCCGGTGTTCACGTTCTGGACGCGAACCGCGCTGACCTTGCCGTCCTCGCCGAGCACCTCGTCGACGAGTGCGTTCGTGATCCAGTCGATCCTCGGGTTCGCGCGGGCGCGGTCGAGCATGATCGGCGAGGCGCGGAACTCGTCACGCCGGTGGACGACCGTCACCTTGTCGGCGAACTTCGTGAGGAAGATCGCCTCCTCCATCGCCGAGTCGCCTCCGCCGACGACGACGACGTTCTTGCTGCGGAAGAAGGCGGCGTCGCAGACGGCGCAGTACGAGACGCCGCGGCCCTGGAGCAGGCGCTCGGACTCGAGCCCGAGCTGGCGCGCGCTCGCGCCCGTCGCGACGATCACCGCACGCGCGAGGTACTCGTCGTCTCCGACCTCGATCCGGAACGGGCGCTCCGAGAAGTCGACCGAGGTCGCGTCGTCGGTGATGAACTCCGCGCCGAAGCGCTCGGCCTGGCGCCGGAAGTCCTGCATCATCGCCGGGCCGAGGACGCCTTCCGGATAGCCGGGGTAGTTCTCGACGTCGCTCGTGATCATCAGCTGCCCGCCGAAGGTGATTCCCTCGATCACGAGCGGGTTGAGATTTGCGCGTGCAGCGTAAAGGGCGGCCGTGTATCCGGCCGGCCCGCCGCCGACGATGATCAGGTCACGCAGGTCGTTCACAGGCATCTTCTCCAAAGATCGGGACCCGTGGGGTCCTCCAGGTTATTCAACGAATCGGATCACCTGAAACTTCCCTGACCGGCTCGCCGCACAGGTGCAGGATTCCGCCTCGAATCTCGGCTGCCGGATGGGCATTGTGCCGTTCCCGCACGCCCGGGCGGATGAGATGCACGACCTCGTGCCCGCGGGCGACGAGCAGCTCCGCGATCAGCCGCCGGTGGCAGCGCTGCCACGGGGTCTCCGCGCACATCAGGCACGGCGCCGGCTGCGCGAGCGCCTCGTCCAGGGCCGCCTGCCAGCTGCGTGTGCGCATGCGGGCCGCGTAGCCCGCGAACTGGCCGAGGCACGCGAACAGCTCCTGGCCGGGCTCCTCGGTCCGCAGCCCGCCGAGCTCGGCGGCGTGCACGTACGAGATGCCCGCGTCCGCGAGTGTCGCGGCCAGGGTCGCCTGGTTGAACTGCGGATTGCGCCGCGACGACGGGAAGCGCCGGACGTCGACGAGGGTCTCGACGCCGGCTTCGAGGAGGCATTCGACGAGCTCCGCGGCCGGGCGGCGGCCGTGTCCGATCGTGTGGATTACGGGAGTCACACGCGTAGAATCGCCGCTCTCACGGGAAAGGAATCGACATGGCCGAGACGGTGAGCTGGAGCGGGCTCCGCGAGCTCGCGGAGTTCCGGGCCGAGAAGGGGTGCGCGATCAGCATGTACCTCGACCTCGACCCCAAGACGGCGCCGACCGCGGGCGACGCCGCGACCCGGGTCAGTGCGCTGCTGACGGACGGCGAGCGCCATGCCGAGGCGAACAGCCGGGGGCTCACACACGACCAGCGGGTCGCGCTGAAAGAGGACTTCAGCCGGATCCGGGACTACTTCGCCAACGAGTTCCAGCGCGACGGGGCGCACGGCGTCGCGGTCTTCTCGGCCGGAATGGACAACGTCTGGCGGCCGCGCGCGCTCATCGAGTCGGTGCCCGACCGCGTCCGGGTCGGCCGGGAGTTCCATCTCGCGCCGCTCGTTCCGCTCGTCGGCCGCGGCGAGGGCGCGCTCGTCGCCTTCGTCGGCCGAGAGCGCGGGGAGCTGTTTCGGCTCCACTCGGGACGGTTGGAAGAGATCGTGGACCGCACCGACGACGTTCCCGGCCGCCACGACCAGGGCGGCTGGTCGCAGGCCCGATTCCAGCGCCACATCGAGAAGCTCGTCGCGCAGCACCTGAAAGACGTTGCCGAGGAGCTCGACCGTCGCGTGCGCACGATGCGCTCGCCGAAGGTGATCGTCGTCTCGTCGGAGGAGACGCGCAGCGAGTTCGAGGAGCTCGTGTCCGGCGAGACGAAGAGCGCGATCGTCGGCTGGACGAGTGCCGACGCGCATGCCTCGCCGCGGGAGCTGCTCGACCTGACGAGCCCGATCCTCGAGGCCGCGCGCGCACGCGACGAGGGCACGCTCCTCGAGCGCTGGCGTGAGGGTGCGGGGCGCGGCGGGCGTGCCGCCTCGGGCTGGGCCGAGACGCTGGAGGCGGCCTCTGACGCACGCGTCGAGGTCCTGCTCTACCAGGAGGGCGTAGACCACGGGGCATGGCAGTGCCCAGCCTGCGGACGCCTCTCCACCACGGGTGGGCAGTGCCCGCTCGACGGGACCGAGACCGACCGCGTCGACGAGGGGCTCGATCTCCTCGTGCACCAGACCGTCGCGCACGGCGGCACGGTCTGGGCCGTCTCCGCGCACGAAGACCTGGGTCCCGCAGAGGGCGTCGCTGCGCTCCTGCGATACTGACTTCGATGGCCTCGCTCGCACGCTCGATCCTCGAAGAGCACCTCGCCAGGGGCGAGCTCGTTCCGGGCACCGAGATCGCGATCACCATCGACCAGGCGCTGGCTCAGGACGCCACCGGGACGATGGCCATGATGCAGTTCGAGCTGTTCGGCCACGAGCGCGTCGAGGTCGAGACCGCGGTCGTCTACGTCGACCACAACATCCTCCAGATCGACTTCAAGAATCCCGACGACCACCGGTTCCTGCAGGCGATGTCCGCGAAGTACGGCGCCTGGTTCTCGCGGCCCGGAAACGGCATCTGCCACTACATCCACTGCGAACGCTTCGCGACACCCGGCAAGACGCTCGTCGGCGCCGACAGCCACACGACCCAGTCGGGCTCGGCGGGGATGATCGCGATCGGCGCGGGCGGCCTCGACGTGGCCGTCTGCATGGCCGGCCACCCGTTCGAGCTGCCGTGCCCGAAGATCGTCGGCGTCTTTCTCGAGAACGAGCTGCAGCGGCCGTGGATCCAGGCGAAAGACGTGATCCTCGAGCTGCTCCGGCGCCGAGGTGTGCGCGGCGGCCGCGGCGCGATCTTCGAGTTCACGGGGCCGGGCGTCTCGACGCTTTCCTACACCGAGCGCGGGACGATCGCGAACATGATCGCCGAGCTGGGCGCGACCGGCGCGGTTTTCCCGGCGGACGGCGAGACGAAGGCCTGGTTCGACGAGCAGGAGCGTTCCGGCGACTTCACGGCGCTCGAGACCGGCGACTCCGAGGGCGACTTCGACGAGGTCGAGCACATCGACCTCGCGGCGCTCGTCCCGCTCGTCGCGAAGCCGTCGAGCCCGGGCAACGTCGTCCCGGTCGACGAGCTCGTGGGGACCCCGCTGGCCCAGGTCTGCGTCGGCTCCTCGGTCAACTCGTCCTACGAGGACATGGCGGTGGTGGGGTCGACGCTGCGCGGGAGCCGCATCTCCGAGAAGCTGATCTCCGCGACCGCGACGCCCGGCTCGCGGCAGATCCTCGACCAGATCACGCAGTCCGGGACCTACGTCGACCTGCTCTCGGCGGGCGTGCGGATGCTCGAGCCGGCCTGCGGGCCGTGCGTCGGCATGGGCCAGGCGCCTCCGTCGGGAGCGAACTCGCTGCGCACCTTCAACAGGAACTTCCCGGGGCGCAGCGGGACGGCCGACGACAACGTGTATCTCTGCTCGCCTGCAGTTGCGGCGGCCTCGATGCTGACCGGCGAGATCTCCGATCCGCGCGAGCTGACCCCGCCCGAGCTCCCGGCGCGCCCGCCTGCGCGGCCGGCCGTCGTCCAGGGGCACATCCTGGAGCCGGTGCCCGCGGACGAGGCGTCCTCGATCGAGGTCCCGCGCGGGCCGAACATCAAGCCGCCGCCGGAGCAGAAGGAGCTGCCCGACACGCTCGAGCTGCGAGTGCTGATCGTCGCTCCGGACGACATCTCGACAGGCGATCTCTCGCCGGACGGCGCGACGGTGATGGCCTACCGCTCGAACGTCCCGGCGATCGCCGAGTTCACGTTCCAGCACCGCGATCCGGAGTTTCCGCGTCGCGCGAAGGAGTGGGGCGGGGGCTTCATCGTCGCCGGCGACAACTACGGCCAGGGGTCGAGCCGGGAACACGCTGCTCTCGCGCCCGCCCAGCTCGGCGTCCGCGCCGTGATCGCGAAGAGCTTCGCGCGGATCCACCGGCGCAACCTGATCGCCCAGGGGATCGTCCCGCTCCTGTTCAAGGACGCGGCCGGCTACGACCGGGCCGAGCTCGGCCAGACGTGGCGCATCTCGGGCCTGCAGGAGATCGCCGAGGGCCTCGACGAGCTGCCGTGCCAGATCGACGGCGACCAGGAGATCACGCTCACCCACGACCTGCTCCCTCGGGAGCGCGAGATCGTCGTCGCCGGCGGCCTCATTCGCTACCTGAAGCAAGAGCAGACAACAGCGGCCTGATCCGCCTCGCACCGTTCGCGCTCGTCCTCGGTCTGCTGGTCGCGGGCTGCGGCGGCAGCTCGAAGCCGGAGCCTACGATCGAGGACGCCAAGCCGTTCGCCGACTCGTTCGTCCACCGGCTCGTCGAGGCCGGCACGTGGGACGCGGTCGAGGCCGACGTCAGTCCTCAGCTGACCCCTGAGCTCCGCAGCTTCCAGGCGCACATCGAACGGGACGGGATCAAGCGCATCACCAGGGCCGGCGTTTTGCGCCACGACTGCCCGCCGGCCCCGGCGGTCGGGGCAGGCAAGGACTGCTTCGTCTACGTCGTGTCGGGCCGCCAGGTCGCTTCGATCGGCGGCGTACGGAAGCTCTCGGCCCGCTTTCGACTCTGGCCCGCGTCCCAAAACGGGCGCTGGCAGGTCGTCAATTACGACTACGAGCTGCTGAACCGCTAAGCCGCGTCGACGGCGCCCGGGAGCTCGTGCACCTCGGCGGGGAGCTCGGCGGGAGCCTCGCCGGCCTGCTCGAGCTTCGACTCGAAGCGGCCCAGCCGCTTCTGCGCGTCGACGAACTTGTTCTGTGCGCGGCCCACGTGCGTCCCGACGAGCTCGAAGTCCTCCTTGAACTTCCCGAAGTCGCTCTGCAGCCGCGTGCAGTACGCCATGACCTCCTGTGCGTGCTGCTCGATCTGCAGGCCCTTGAGCCCGAGCACGATCACCTGCAGGTACGCGGTCAGCGTCGTCGGTGAGACGGGGAGGACGCGCTTGTCGTGCGCGTAGGCCAGCAGCGCGCCCGTCTTCCCGCAGACGAGCTCGTAGTAGATCGCCTCCGACGGGAGGTACATGAAGGCGAAGTCGTACGTCCCCTCGTCGGGGCGGATGTACTTGCCGGCGATCGCGTCCACGTGCGACTTCACGTCGCGCGCGAAGAGCTTCTCGAACTGCTGGCGCTCGATGTCGTTCTCCGCGGCGAGCGTGCGCTCGAAGTTGTCGAGCGGGAACTTGGAGTCGATCGGAACGAGCCGGTCGACCCTGATCACCGCGTCCACGCGCTCGCCGCCGGCGAACCCGTGCTGGAGCGCGAACGCCGTCGGCGGGAGCCGGTCGCGCAGCAGGTTCTCGAGCAGCAGCTCGCCGAAGCCGCCGCGCGCCTTCGGCGGGCGCAGCGCCTGCTCGAGCCGCTTCAGGTCGTTCGCGCGCGCGAGGATCTCCTCGTTCGCGCGGCCGAGCTCACCCAGGCGTCGCTGGATCTCGCCCGCGGTCTGCGACGTGCTCTCGAGGCGGCGATCGAGCGTCGAGGTCATCGCCTCGAGGCGCCGGTCGACGTCTGCGGTGCGCTCGGCCAGCTGAGTCCCGGCCTCGGAGCGGAGAACGGAGAGCTCGGCGCGGAGCCTGCGCAGGAACCAGGCGGCGCCGACCGCGAGCGCGGCGAACGAGAGCAGCATGAAAACAGCGATCCACATGGGACTTGCAAACGGTAGAGCGGCCGTCGGACGTTGCTACCATCGCCGTTCTTGGCCAAGAAAGCCCGTACTCCGCCTCCGCCGCGCAGACCGGTCCAGGCCCCGAAGCAGCGAACCACTCCGAGGACGCCTACGGAGAAGCGCACGTTCCTCTATGTGCTCGCGTTCGCCGGCTTGGGCATCTTGCTGCTCGGCGGCGTGCTCGCCGTGGTCGCGTTCGGAGGAGGCGGCGGCAGCGCATCCGGTGGGCTGATCAGCACGAGCGCCTGCACGGAGCAGGAGTTCCCGGGCCTCAAGCCCCAGCACATCAACAACCCGAACGCGAACGTGGACTACAACTCGTTCCCGCCGTCGAGCGGCCCGCACTACGCGCAGCCCGCGCCGTGGGGCATCTACCCCGACTCGATCAAGCAGACGATCCTCGTCCACAACCTCGAGCACGGCGGGATCGTCATCCAGTACGGCAACGGCGTCAGCAAGGACGACGTGCAGAAGCTCCAGTCCTTCTACCAGGACGACCCGTCCGGGCTCGTCGTCGCTCCCTACGACAAGCTGGGGAACAAGATCGCCGCCACCGCCTGGAACGAGCCGGCGTACGACCAGAACCAGGATGCGAACTTCAACAAGGTCGATCCGGGACACGGGTTCGTCCTCATGTGCAAGTCGTTCGACAAGGGCGCCCTGTCCAAGTTCCGCGACACGCGCCGCAACAAGGCCGGCGAGCGGTACCAGAGCGTCAAGGACATGACTCCCGGCCAGTAGCCGGGCGAGGCTACGCTTCCGCGGCCGGGGTGGCGAAACTGGTCATACGCGCCTGACTTAAAATCAGGTGTCCCCCCTGGGGGCGTGCGGGTTCGAGTCCCGACGCGGCAGTTGGCGCGGGCGATCGTCCGCTTCGCAGCCGACACCTTCTGTCGACGTGACGTCCTGTACCGTGCAGAGGCCTGGCCTGTTGAGGAGCACGGAGACGCTGCGCGCGGCGCCGTTCGCGATCGCCAGGTCCGGCTTGCGGTCGCCGTTCAGATCGCCGATCGCGACCGATGCCTCAGGGCCGCTCTTGGTTGCGTAGCTCGAGCTTGGGCCTGAAAGCTGCCGTCGCCCCGGTTCAGGAGCACGGAGACGCTGCTCAGGATGCTGCGAGTCGCGGTCGCCAGGTCCGGCTTGCCGTCGCCGTTCAGGTCGCCGATCGCGACCGAGTCAGGGCCGCACCCGGTCGCGTAGTCGAGCTTGGGCCTGGAAGCTGCCGTCGCCCCGGTTGAGGAGCACGGAGACGCGTGTACGCGACGGAAGTTCGCGGTCGCCAGGTCCGGCTTGCCGTCGCCGTTCAGGTCGCCGATCGCGACCGATTGAGGAGTCGCGCCCGGTTGCGTAGTCGCAGCTTGGGCTGGAAGCTGCCGTCGCCCCTGTTGAGGAGCACGGAGACGCGTGTTCGCCGAGTAGTTCGCGGTCGCCAGGTCCGGCTTGCCGTCGCCGTTCAGGTCGCCGATCGCGACCGAGGCAGGGCCGCGCTCCGGTTGGGTAGTCGAGCGTTGGCCTCGAAGCTGCCGTCGCCCCTGTTGAGGAGCACGGAGACGGTGGTCGCGGCGGACGTTCGCGGTCGCCAGGTCCGGCTTGCCGTCGCCGTTCAGGTCGCCGATCGCGACCGAGCGAGGGCCGCTCCCGGTTGCGTAGTCGAGCTTGGGCTGGAAGCTGCCGTCGCCCCTGTTGAGGAGCACGGAGACGCTGCCCGCCTCGTTGTTCGCGGTCGCCAGGTCCGGCTTGCCGTCGCCGTTCAGGTCGCCGATCGCGACCGAATCAGGATCGCGTCCCGATTGGGTAGTCGAGCTTGGGCTGGAAGCTGCCGTCGCCCCTGTTCAGCAGCACGGAGACGGTGGATATCCGGCTCGGACAAGTTCGCGGTCGCCAGGTCCGGCTTGCCGTCGCCGTTCAGGTCGCCGATCGCGACCGAGCCAGGGTAGCGCCCGGTGGCGTAGCTCCTCGCGCGGGCGAACGAAGGGGCCGAGCTCGCGGACGACGCCACGAGGCCGATCGTCAGCGCCAGGCAGACGCAGGCGAGAAAGACGGCGCCGCGACGAGCGCCAAGTGTTCCCGATCCACCCACTGGTCTTCGAGCCATTCTCCACTTCCTCGAAGGATCCTCGGCAGGGTTTACGCCCATTGCTCCGGCAAGTCAAGGAGTGGTCAACGCCGATTGACCGGCCCGGCGCCTCGGGCCACCACGCGCCATAAGGTGGCAGCAAGAGTGGCAGCGAGACCTGCCGCACAGGCCGAGATTGCCGTCGACGATGCGACGGGCGGATAGGCCCGGTGAGCCGGAAAACCTCAGACCGACCGAGATAGGCCGAGATCGGCAAGGGCGACTTAAAATCAGGTGTCCCCTCCGGGGGCGTGCGGGTTCGAGTCCCGCCCCCGGCACTTGGACAGCAGGGCGAGGCGTGTTAGAACCGCGGCTCGTGCGCCGCGTCGTTCGCTCGAGACTCCTGCTGCCCCAAACGCTCGTGCGCGTCGTCGGATGAGCGTCCGCGGCGCCGCGTTTCTCGGCATCGGCGCGATGGTCGGCGCCGGCATCTTCGCGCTCCTCGGCGAGGCCGGAACCGTCGCCGGATCGGCGGTCTGGCTCTCGTTCCTGCTCGCCGGCATCGTCGCCGCGCTGCTCGGCTACAACGTCGTCAAGCTGGGCGTCCGCTATCCGTCCTCGGGTGGGCTGATCGCGTACCTCCTCCAGGGGTTCGGGAACGGGCGGCTGGTCGGGATCTCCTCCTGGCTCGGGTACTTCGCCGCGATCGTGATCGTCTGCTCGATGGTGGCGGTCGCCTTCGGAAGCTACGCGACCTCGCTCTTCATCGGTAACGACGCGGCGGCCGGCTGGGACAACGTCTTCACCTCGGGGATCGTCGTCGCGATGGTCGGGATCAACCTGATCGGCGCCCGTTTCGTCGACCGCGCCCAGTCGCTGATCGTGGTCGTCCTGCTCGCCGTCTTTGCCGTCTTCATCGTCGCGACCCTCGTCGAGATCGACCCGCACCTGCTCGCCTTCAGCGGGTATCCGCCCGTCTCGGACATCATCGCCAGCGTCGCTCTCACCTTCTTCGCCTACCTGGGCTTCAGCGTGATCACGTTCGCGGTCGGAGACTTACGCGACCCGGGCCGCGAGTTACCGAAGGCGATGTACCTGGCACTCGGTGTCACGTCGGTCACGTACGTCCTGATCGCGCTCGGCGTCTTCGGCACGCTCACCGTCACCGAGGTCGTCGGCTACGGCGAGACCGCGATCGCCGAGGCGGCACGGCCGACGCTCGGCGACGCCGGCTTCACGATCATGGCCGTCGCCGCGCTGCTCGCGACGGCATCGTCGGTGAACGCGACGCTCTACGCCTCCTCGGGCCTGACGGCGATGCTGGCCGACGTCGGCCAGTTCCCGCCGTTCTTCGGACGCGGCTCACGGCTCGGCCCGAGGGCCGGGTTGCTGATCACCGCCGCGCTCGTGCTCGTCGTCTCCAATCTCGTCGATCTCTCCGCGATCGCGTCCGTGGGCAGCGCCTGCTCGCTCGTGATCTTCCTGCTCGTCGGCATGGCCGGCTACCGGCTGCGGTCGTCGACCGGTGCCCGCGGCGCGATCGTCCTGCTCGGGATGGCGGCGACCGCCGTCGTGCTCGGATTCTTCGCGGTCGACACGCTCCGCAACGCGCCCGAGACGTTCGCGGCCATCGTCGCGATCGCTGCTCTGGCAGTGCTCCTCGACGCCGTCTGGAAGCACTTGCGCAAGGACTCGCCGCCGCCCGTGAGTAGGCTGGCCGCGGGCGAGACAGAGGAGGAGTCGTGAGCACGACCGGAGAGCCGCAAACGGAGGCGCCGAAGCGGAAATTCAAGTTCCCGACGGCTTTCACGGTCCTCGGCGCCGTGCTGCTGCTCGTCTGGATCGCCTCGTTCTTCGTCCCCGCCGGCGCGTACGACATCAACGCCCAGACCGGCGCACCCATGCCGGGGACGTACCACAAGCTCCCGTCCTGCACGCCCGAGACGCCGCGCTCGCCGGTCCTGCCGCGGCGCCGCGAAGCCGCGAAGGAGTTGGAGACGGCCGCGCCGCCGGTTGCGGCCGCTCTGCCCCCGGGGACGCCGTGCGTCGACAAGTCGTTCACCTTCCGCTTCAAGCAGCTCTGGATCTCGACGCCGAACGGTCTCTACGGCGTCGAGAGCACCCAGGGCTTCGTCGGCCCGTGGGAGGAGGGCTTCCTCTACGGCTCGGCCGCGATCTTCCTGTTCGTGCTTGCGGTCGGCGCCTTCATCACCGTGACGATGAAGACCGAGGCGATCCAGACCGGCATCGGGCGGCTCGCGCTTCGTTTCCGGCACAGCGGTTCGGTGCTGATCGCAATCCTGATGGTCGTCTTCGCCCTCGGCGGCACGTCCTACGGAATGTGGGAGGAGACGCTCGGCTTCTTCGTGTTGATGGTTCCGCTGGCGCTCGCGCTTCGCTACGACCGGATGGTCGCAGCCGCGATCATCTTCCTCGGCGCCGGGACGGGCGTGATCGCGTCGACGGTCAACCCCTTCGCTACAGGCGTCGCCTCCGACGCGGCGGGAATCAGCATCGGCGACGGGATCGGGCTGCGAATCGTCATGTGGTTCGTGCTCGTCGCGCTCGCGATCGGCTACGTCATCTGGTACGCGCGTCGAATCACCAGGAGCCCGGAGCGCTCGGTGGTCGGGGTCTCGCAGACAGACGCCGCCGAGGCGGAGAGCCTCGTCAGCGACGTGCCGGTCCTCACGGGTCGTCAGAAGCTCGTGCTCACGCTCTTCGGGGGCACGTTCCTATTGATGATCTACGGGTTCATTCCGTGGAACGACCTCTGGCAGGAGGGGTTCGGCAAGAACTTCCCGCTCCCGACGTTCGCGGACTTCTACTTCCCCGAGGCCGCCGCGCTGTTCCTCGTGATGGCCGTCGTCATCGGGTTGATCGCCAGGCTCGGCGAAGAGGGCACCGTGACGACGATCATCGCTGGCGCCTCCGACTTCCTCGGCGCCGGGCTGATCATCGTGTTCGCGCGCGGAATCACGGTCGTGATGAAGAACGCGCACATGACCGACACGGTCCTGCACTGGATGGAGGACGCCGTGTCGGGCCGGAGCTCGGGCGCCTTCGCGGTGCTCGCGTTCATCGTCAACCTGCCGATCGCCTTCCTCGTGCCGTCGTCGTCGGGGCACGCCGCGCTGGTGATGCCGATCCTCGCGCCGCTGGCCGACTTCGCAGGCGTCTCACGCGCGATCGTCGTCACCGGCTTCCAGTCCGCGTCCGGGCTGGTGAATCTCGTCACGCCGACGTCGGCCGTGATCATGGGTGGGCTGGCGCTGTCCAAGGTCGGATACGACCGCTATCTCAAGTTCGTCTGGCCGTACCTCGTCGCAGTCCTCATCATTTGCTGCATCTTTATCGGTATCGCGGGGGCAACGAGCTGACCCTGAGAGGAGAACGATTGTGAGCACGTCGACCGAGACCGTTCCGGGGGCGAACTCGGAGGTCGGGAAGCTGAGGACGGTGATCGTTCACCGGCCGGACCTCGCCCACGAGCGCCTCTCGCCGACGAACGCGCAGGCGCTGCTCTTCGACGACGTGGTCTGGGTGCGGCGCGCTCGGCAAGAGCACGATGCATTCGTCGACCTGATGCGCGAACGGGACATCGAGGTCCTCCTCTTTCACGACCTGCTCTCGGAGACGCTCGAGGATGCCGAAGCGCGTGACTGGCTGCTTTCCCGACGGCTGCGGCCCGAGGAGGTCACGGTCATGTTCGCCGAGCCGCTCACGGAGTGGATGACGGAGATGCCGGCCGTCGAGCTCGCGACGAAGCTCACGGGCGGCGTCACTGCGGCGGAACTGCCAGACGAGATCGGAAAGCTCGTGCTCCGTGCGGTCCCGGGAACGTTCTTCGTGCTACCGCCGCTCCCGAACCAGCTCTTCATGCGCGATACGAGCGCCTGGATCTACGGCGGCGTCTCGATCAACCACATGTTCTGGCCGGCGCGCCAGCACGAGACGCTCAACGTCGAGGCCGTCTACCGCTTCCACCCGCGCTTCCGCGACGCCGACTTCCCGATCTGGTACGGCGGCTTCGACCACGACTGGGGCGGGGCCGCGATCGAGGGCGGCGACATCATGCCGGTGGGCGACGGCGTCGTTCTCGTCGGCCAGGGCGAGCGCTCGACTGCGCGGGCGGTCAGCATCCTCGCGAAGAATCTCTTCGAGGGCGGCGGCGCCCGCCTTGTGATCGGGGCGATGATGCCCCGCGAGCGCGCGGCGATGCACCTCGACACGGTGTTCACGTTCTGCGATCGCGACCTGGTGACGATCTACGAGCCCGTCGTCAAACAGCTGCTGCCGATCCTGTACCGGCCCGACGGCGACGGCGGCCTCAGCGTCGAGCTCTCGGAGAAGCCCTTCCTCGACGAAGTGGCGGATGCGATCGGGATCGAGGCACTGAAGGTCGTCCCGACCGCCGGCGACGAGTTCGAGGCCGAGCGCACCCAGTGGGACGACGGGAACAACGTCGTCGCTCTGTCCCCCGGCGTCGTCGTCGCCTATGAGCGCAACGAGGCGACGAACGCGAGGCTCGCGAAGGCCGGCATCGAGGTGCTGGCGATCGCCGGCCAGGAGCTCGGCCGCGGACGAGGAGGCGGCCACTGCATGACCTGTCCAGTCGCACGCGACGCATGAAAGGAGCCCAGTCATGGCGACGATGATCGACCTGCGCGGCAAGCACTTTCTGAAGCTCGCCGATTTCAGCCCCGAGGAGATCACCTATCTGCTCGATCTCGCGGCCGAGCTGAAAGCGGCCAAGAAGGAGGGCCGAGAGGAGCAGAAGCTCGTCGGCAGGGAGATCGCGCTGATCTTCGAGAAGGACTCGACCAGGACGCGCTGCGCGTTCGAGGTCGCCGCCTACGACCAGGGCGCGCATGTCACCTTCATCGGCCCGTCCGGGTCGCACATGGGGCACAAGGAGACGGTGAAGGACACCGCGCGTGTGCTCGGACGCATGTACGACGCCATTGAGTACCGCGGCTTCGGGCAGGACACGGCCGAGGAGCTCGCGCAATGGGCCGGCGTGCCGATCTACAACGGTCTCACCGACGAGTGGCACCCGACGCAGATCCTGGCCGACTTCCTCACCTTCCGTGAGCACCTCGACAAGCCGGCACACGAAGTGGTCTTCTGCTACCTCGGCGACGCTCGCTTCAACATGGCCGACTCGTATCTGATCGGCGGGTCGAAGCTCGGGATGGACGTCCGCATCGCCAGCCCGAAGTCGCTCTGGCCGCGGGACGAGATCGTGGAGATGGCACGGTCGGTCGCGAGCGAGACCGGCGCTCAGATCACGATCACCGACGACGTCGACGAAGCGGTTCGCGGTGCGGACTTCCTGCTCACGGACGTGTGGGTCTCGATGGGCGAGGCGGATGAGGTCTGGGCCGAGCGGATCGAGCTGCTCAAGCCGTACCAGATCAACTCGGAGATGATGGCCAAGACCGGCAACGCGGACACGAAGTTCATGCACTGCCTGCCGGCCTTCCACAACACGGAGACCGAGGTCGGCAAGGAGATCTACGAGAAGTTCGGGATGGAGTCGCTCGAGGTGACCGAGGACGTCTTCGAGTCGCCGGCCTCGCTGGTCTGGGACGAGGCGGAGAACCGGCTGCACACGATCAAGGCGGTCATGGTCGCGACGCTCGGAGACTGACGGTTGCGCGTCGTCGTCGCCCTCGGGGGGAACGCGCTGCTTCGGCGCGGTGAGCCGCTGACGGCGGAGAACCAACGCGCCAACGCACGTCTCGCGTGCAAGGCGCTCGCGCCGGTTGCACTCGAGCACGAGCTCGTGATCTCGCACGGCAACGGGCCGCAGGTCGGGCTGCTCGCCCTCCAGGGCTCGGCGTACACGGAGGTCGACCCGTACCCGCTCGACCTCCTCGGAGCGCAGACCGAGGGCATGATCGGCTACCTGATCCAGCAGGAGCTCGGGAACGAGCTGCCGCTCGAGAAGCGCCTCGCCTCGCTGCTGACGCTGATCGAAGTCGATCCGAAGGATCCGGCCTTCGCGGATCCGACGAAGCCGATCGGCCCGATCTACGACAGGGATGAGTCGGAGCGTCTGGCCAAGGAGAAGGGCTGGGTGTTCAAGCCCGACGGCGACAGCTTCCGCCGCGTCGTGCCTTCGCCGCTGCCGAGGCACATCTTCGGCGTCGAGCCGGTCGAGTGGCTCCTCGAGAAGGACAGCATCGTCATCTGCGCAGGAGGCGGCGGGATCCCGGTCATGTACACCGAGGAGCCTTCTCCCGCGGGTCGACAGCTCGTCGGGGTCGAAGCCGTGATCGACAAGGACCTCGCGAGCGCGCTGCTCGCCAAGGAGCTGCGCGCCGACGCCCTGGTGATCGTGACCGATGTCGATGCCGTCTACGTCGACTGGGGCACGCCCGAGCAGCGGGCCATTCGCCGCGCCGCCCCGGAGGCGCTCGCCGAGACCGAGTTCGCGGCCGGTTCGATGGGGCCGAAGGTACGTGCCGCGTGCTCGTTCGTCGAGGAGACCGGCGGGCTGGCGGCGATCGGGTCGATCTCGGACACCCCTGGCCTGTTGCGAGGCGACGCCGGGACGATCGTCACGCGCGACGCGAACGGACTGGAATTCGAGGCCTAGGAGGGCGCATGACCGCCACGACCGAGCCGGAAGCGACAACCACCCGTCGAGACTCCGTTTGGCACGGCCGGACCGCAGAGGAAGCGTGCGCGGAGCTCGCTGTCGACCCGGCGGCCGGGCTCGACCCGGCGGAGGTCGAGAAGCGGCGCGCGCAGTACGGGTCGAACAAGCTCGCGGAGGCGCCGAAGGAGCCGGGCTGGCACGCGTTCCTGCGTCAGTACCGCGACCTCATGCAGTACGTCCTGCTCGGTGCGGCGATCGTCAGCATCGTCGCGCTGCAGGAGTTCTCGACCGGTCTCGCGATCCTCGGCCTGACGGTGCTCAACGCGGTCCTCGGCCTGAACCAGGAGGGCAAGGCCGCCGAGAGCGTCGCCGCGCTCCAGAAGATGCTCCTGATCAGGGCGCACGTGCGTCGCGGCGGATCGATGGCGGACATCCCGGCCGAGGAGCTGGTTCCGGGAGACATCGTCTCCTTCGAGGCGGGCGACAAGATCCCGGCGGACGGGCGGCTGCTCGTGGCCGCGACCCTCGAGATCGAGGAGGCGGCCCTGACCGGTGAGAGCACGCCGGTGCTGAAGTCGCTCGAGCCGGTCACGGGTGTCGACGTGCCGCTCGGGGACCGCGTCGACATGGCGTACATGAACTCGACGGTCACGCGCGGGCGCGGCGAGATGGTCGTCACGGCCACGGGGATGGAGACCGAGGTGGGGCAGATCTCCGGGATGCTGAGCCAGGTCCAGGAGGAGAAGACGCCGCTCACGCGTCAGCTCGACCAGCTGACCGTCTGGATCACGATCATGGCCGCGGCGGCTCTGGCGCTCGTCGTTCTGATCGGGCTCATTCGCGGCGAGTCGTTCGACGACCTGTTCCTCGTCGGGATCAGCCTCGCCATCGCCGCGATCCCGACCGGACTGCCCGCGGTCGTGACGACGATGCTCTCGCTCGGCACGCAGGCCCTGGCGGCCAAGGGCGCGATCGTGAAGCGGCTGCGCTCGGTCGAAACGCTCGGCTCGACCTCCGCGATCTGCTCCGACAAGACCGGGACGCTGACGCTGAACCAGATGACCGCCCGCCAGTTGATCGTCGCCGGGCGGCGCTACTCGGTCGACGGCCAGGGCTACTCGACCGAGGGCAGGATCCTTCGGGTCGCTGGGGAGACGGACATCCCGCTCGACCCGTTCCTGATGCCGATGGCGCTCGCCAACGACGCCTCTGTTCACGACGGCGAGATCGTCGGCGACCCGACCGAGGCGGCGCTCGTGGTGCTTGCGGAGAAGGGCGGTCTGGACGTCGACGAGACGCGGCGTCTCTACCCGCGCATCGCCGAGGTGCCGTTCGACTCCGAGTACAAGTTCATGGCCACGTTCCACAAGCTGGAGGACGACGGGCGCAGGGTCGTCCGCTGCTTCGTCAAGGGCGCGCCGGACGTGCTGCTCGGGCGCTCATCGGAGGCACGGGACGTGGATGGGGCCATGATCGCGATCGACGACTACCGCGGGCGCGTGATGGAAGAGAACGATCGGCTCGCGGGCGAGGGGCTCCGCGTGCTGGCCGTCGCCTCGCGTGACTTCGACCCGTCCTCGTTCGACGCCGGGGCTCCGCTGGTCGACGAGGTGCAAGAGCTCACGCTGCTCGCATTGGTGGCGATCGTCGACCCGCCGCGCAAGGAGGCCAAGGACGCGATCGCGGAGTGCAAGGAGGCCGGGATCAGGGCGCGCATGATCACCGGCGACCACGTTACGACCGCGGGCGCGATCGCGGACCAGCTCGGCATCGAAGGCACCGCGCTCTCGGGCACCGACTTCGCGGCGCTGAGCGACGCCGAGCTCGACGCGCAGGTCGAGGACATCGGCGTCGTCGCCCGCGTGGCGCCCGAGGACAAGGTGCGGCTCGTCGAGAAGCTGAAGGAGAAGGGCCACGTCGTTGCGATGACCGGCGACGGCGTCAACGACGCTCCCGCTCTCAAGCGCGCCGACATCGGGGTCGCGATGGGCATCACCGGCACCGAGGTGACGAAGGAAGCCGGGGACATGATCCTCACCGACGACAACTTCGCCACGGTCGTCGCCGCGGTCGAGGGCGGCCGGGCGATCTACGACAACCTGATGAAGTACGTCCGCTTCCAGATGATCACGCTGGGCGGGTTCATCCTCCTCTTCCTGGGGGCCGGCATCTTCGACGTGGCGAACGGCATCCCGCTGACCCCGCTGCAGATCCTCTGGGTCAACTTCGCGATCGACGTCCTCTTGGCGATCGGGCTCGGCTTCGACGCGGCGGCGCCCGGCCTGATGCGGCGTCGGCCCAGGAATGCAAACGCGCCCGTCATCGACAGGCCGCTGGGGATCCGGCTCGGTCTCGCGGCTCTGGTCATGGCGGTTCTCGCGCTCGGGGTCGTCGCCTGGGGCGAGCACCGATATGCGCTCGAGGTCGCGACGACGATGGGGATGACGACGCTCGGGCTGATGCACATCGTCGCGGCCCTCGAGGCGCGCGAGCCGGAGGAAACGATCTTCAAGCGCTACACGATCGCGAACCGGCGCTTCGTACAGCTGCTCGGCGCCGCGCTCGTGCTTTCCCTCCTCGTCACGACCCTCTCGCCGCTGCAGCGAATCTTCGACACCGAGGCGCTGACGGCCGCCCAGTGGGGGATCTGCCTGCTCGGCCCGATCGTCTATCTGGTGGTCATGGAGGTGGGCAAGTGGTTCGACCGGCGGACGGTCGAAAGCGTGCAGGTAGCCACGGCGGTTCAAGCGTAGGAGCCGGTGGCCGGGGCGGACGCCTCCACGCCTGATCGGGGTCGGCAGCCGAGACCGCCGAGCCTGCTCGACGCGGTGCTGCCGGTCGTCGTCCTGATCGCGCTGATCGCGATCACGATCTGGCTCTTCGGGGTCAGCGCGACCGATGGACCCCTGCAGGTCGCACTGCTGCTGAGCGCGGCGTTCGCCAGCCTGATCGCGTTCAAGAACGGGTACACGGCGGCGGCGATTGCGGACGCGGCCGTCGGCGGCGTCTCGACTGCGATGGGCGCGATCTTCATCCTGCTCGCGGTCGGCGCCTTGATCGGAACCTGGAACATGGCCGGCACGATTCCGACCGTCGTCGACTACGGGATCCGCGTGCTCAACCCGAACATCTTCTTCCTGGCCACGGCAGCGATCTGCGCGCTGGTCGGCCTGGTCACGGGCAGCTCGTGGACGACGGCCGGAACGCTCGGCGTCGCGTTCGTCGCGATGGCGAAGGTGATGGGGCTCTCGGATGAAGCTGCCGCCGGCGCCGTCATCTGCGGTGCCTACTTCGGCGACAAGATGACCCCACTCTCCGAGACCACGATCCTCGTCCCTAGCCTCGTCGGTGGCGGCCTCACCGTCGGCCGGCACATCAGGAACATGTTCTGGACCGCCGGGCCTGCGCTCGCGGTCAGCCTGGTCATCTTCCTCTTCATCGGGCTCAACGCCGAGCCCCACGGCGAGGTCAGCACGGACCAGGTCCGCGAGGTCCTGGGGAACGCGTTCAACATCACGCCGCTCAACCTGCTGCCCCTCGTTCTCCTCGTCGTCTTCACGGTCAAGAGGGTGCCGCCGTTCCTCGCCATCCTCGGCTCGGCCCTGTTCGCGGGAGTCCTCGCCTGTTTCACGCAGTGGACACAGGTCAAGGCGTTCGTCGACGAGCCGGGACTGGGCCTGGTCGCGACGGGGATCAAGGGGATCTACGCGTCGATGGCGACCGGCTACGTCAGCAAGACGGGTTTTCCGGGAATCGACCAGCTCTTCTCCCGGGGCGGGATGGCGAGCCTGCTGACGACGGTCTGGCTCATCCTGGCAGCCCTGTCATTCGCGGCGATCCTCGAGCACGCCGGATTCCTCGAGCGGCTGCTGCGGCCGGTCGTGAACAAGGCGAGGTCGCGAGGCCAGTTGATCGGGGCCGTCAACGCGAGCGGAGTCGGCCTGAACGCGGTGGCAGGAGACCAGTACGTCGCTGTCGTCCTCCCGAGCCGCATGTTTCGCAACGAGTTCGAGCGGCGCGGCCTCGCGCCGCAGGCGCTCTCACGCGCCGTCGAGGACTCGGGAACGGTGACCTCCGTCCTCGTGCCGTGGAACACGTGCGGTGCGTACATCTCGGGCGTGCTCGGGGTGCCGACCGCTTCCTACCTTCCGTATTGCTACTTCAACCTTCTGAGCCCGATCCTCGACGTGGTGTACGGCTTTCTCGGGTTCAAGGTGCCCACGATCGACAAGTCGCCGCCGGTCCCTGGGGCGAAGGACGCAACGGCACAGGCCGAGGCACGCTGAAATTTCGCTCCGGCCTTTCTCGCAGAATCCGGCTTTCGCTCGGACGGTCTCGCTGGATCGCCTGGGGATGCCCGGTTGTCGGTAGCCATGCCCAGGGTGGCATCGGGCATGGCAGCGAGACCCACCGAGACAGGCCGAGATGCCGTCGTCGATGAGAAGGACGGATAGGCCGTTGAGGAGGAAAAGCTCAGACCGACCGAGATAGACCGAGAGTCGCAAGGGCGACTTAAAATCAGGTGTCCCCCTAGGGGGCGTGCGGGTTCGAGTCCCGCCCCCGGCATCAAGAAGCCGCTGCAAGAGCCTCTTCTGACGTCGCCTTCTGCGGCTTCAAGCGTGGCCAGACCGGGTGGTGGCTCCGACCGAGATCGGGCCACCCGATTCTCGACTTCGCTTGCTTGCGCGAGAAACATCGCGCGAGAGACAACCCCATCAACCGCCCATCTCCCGTCCATGGATCGGCGGCGCCTCGAGGCACACACTCAACAACGAAAACCAAGGCGTCAAGGACAGGAGGACCGATCATGGTCAGACCGGCCAAACTCGTGGCGCACAGCATCGAACGGAGCCTCTTGGCCTTTCGGGCCGCCAGTGCGATCATTCGATCTGTCCCACGTAAGGAGGGACCCGTGCGCCGTCGGCTCCTGCTCCTGACCGCCCTGGCGACCATTCTGGTCGCCGCTCTCACGACCGGAGGGGATCGGCTCGCCGCGGCCGCGTTCCGGGAGACGAAGCGGCAACCGTCGCCGCCGACGAAGGAGCACGCGCTCGCCGCCTACGGGAAGCTGCCACTCGCGTTCGTCGCGAACGCCGGTCAGACCGACCCGCGCGTCCGCTACTCCACCCAGGGCGCCGGCTACTCCGTCTTCCTCACGCGTAGGGAGGCGCTGCTCGCTCTCGGGCATCCGGATAAGCAGCGCAGAGCGAAGGGCGTCGCTCTCGCGCTCCGCTTCCTTGGCTCGAACCCGAACGTCGCCATCGGCGGCGAACGCCCGGGGCCGGGCAGGGTCAACTACCTGCTCGGAAACGATCCCGCCAAGTGGCGCACCGGCCTGCGGACATACGAGCGCGTCGTCTACCGCAACCTCTGGCCGGGTGTGGACATGGTCTTCGCGGGCCAGAACGGGGAGTTGAAGTACGAGTTCCTCGTCCGCCCCGGAGCCCGTGTCGGCGACATCAGGCTCGCCTACGGGGGAGCGAAGCGACTCTCGCTCGACCGCACCGGGAACCTGCTCGTCCGGACACCGGCCGGCCTCCTCACCGACGAGCGCCCGCTCAGCTACCAGCTCATTGCCGGCAGGAGGGTGCGCGTCGCGAGCAAGTTCGCGCTCGATCGGCGGGGCACCTACGGCTTCGCCCTCGGCGGAGCCTATGACCGCCGCTCCTCGCTTGTGATCGACCCAGGTCTCAGCTACTCCACCTTCCTCGGCGGAGGCGACAACGATCACACCAACCGCGTAGCGGTCGACGGCGCCGGCAACGCCTACGTAACGGGATATACGGCCTCGGCGGACTTCCCGACGACAGTGGGCGCCTTCGACACGACCCTCGGCGGGCCCAGCGATGCGTTCGTGACGAAGCTCGACGCGAGCGGTGCCACGCTTGCCTACTCGACCTTTCTGGGCGGAATCAGCTTCGACGAGGCCAACGGGATCGCGGTCGACACCGCAGGCAACGCCTACGTGGCGGGGTCCACGTATTCGCCCGACTTCCCGACGACCGCCGGCGCGTTCGACACGACCTACAACGATGCCGGTGACGCCTTCGTGACGAAGCTCAGCCCGAGCGGATCGGCCGTCGCATACTCCACCTACCTGGGCGGAAGCCTGGGCGAAGGCAGTCAAAGCATCGCGGTCGACGGCTCCGGCAGCGCCTACCTGACCGGGGGCACGACCTCGCTGGACTTCCCGACAACGCCCGGTGCCTTCGACAGGACTCTCGGCGGGGATGTCGACGTCTTCGTGACGAAACTCGATGCGAGCGGCGCCACGCTCGGCTACTCCACCTACCTTGGCGGAAGCGCCGTCAACCGCGGCGAATACGGCTCCGCCATCATGCTCGACGGCGCCGGCAACGCCTTCGTGACCGGGGAGACGGGCTCATCGGACTTCCCGACGACCGCGGGCGCCTTCGACACGACCTTCGGCCTCCCGGCCGACGCCTTCGTGACCAAGGTGGATGCGAGTGGCGCCGCCCTCGGTTACTCCACTTACCTGGGTGGAGACGGCAACGACCACGGCGACGGTATCGCGGTCGATGGCGCCGACAGTGCCTACGTGACGGGCCAGACCGACGCGGCGGATTTCCCGACCACCGCGGGTGCCTTCGACAGGACTCTCGGCGGGGATGTCGACGTCTTCGTGACGAAGTTCGACGCGAGCGGCGGCGCGCTCGGCTACTCCACCTATCTGGGCGGAAGCGACGCCGAGGGTTTCTACAACGGCGATATCGCGGTCGGCGCCGCCGGAGACGCCTACATAACCGGGTTCACGATCTCGACAGACTTTCCGACGACCCCAGACGCTTTCGACACGACTCTCGGCGGGCCCAGCGACGCCTTCATCACGAGGCTCGACGCGAGCGGCGCCGCCCTCGGCTACTCCACCTACTTGGGCGGAAACAGCCTCGACTATGGCTCCGGCATCGCGGTCGACGGCGTTGGAAACGCCTATGTGACCGGGGCTACACACTCGATGGACTTCCCGACCAGTACCGGCGCCTTCGATCCGACCTACAACGGCGGCGACGATGCTTTCGTGACGAAGCTCGACCTCGGCGGCCCGCCACCCCCGCCGCCACCTCCACCTCCACCTCCACCTCCACCTCCACCTCCACCTCCACCTCCGACCTCCACCGCCACCTCCACCGCCACCTCCACCGCCACCTCCACCGCCACCACCACCGCCACCACCACCGCCGCCTCCACCACCACCGCCGCCACCACCACCTCCACCGCCTCCGCCTCCCGTTCGCTGTCGTGTCCCGAGAGTCATCGGGCAGCGCCTCGGAGCCGCGAAGCGGAAGATCCGGCAGCGGCACTGCTCGGTTGGCAGAGTGCGCCGCACTCGCTCGAGCCACTCGCTGCGCGGCCGTGTGATCAGGCAGTCGCCACGATCGGGCACGGTCAGGCGCCAGGGCTTCCAAGTCAACCTGGTCGTTGGTCGGGGCTAGTGCCGGAGTCGAAGCGCGGGGTCACGGCAGCCCAGGGCCTTCGGGTCTTCGCTCTCGCTACGTCCACGCTCGTCCTGGCGGGGTCTACCGGGCACGCCGGGGCCAACGCGCCAACGTCGCTTGCCGGTCCAGCCGCTCTGGAGCACTCGCGGGCGGCAGGCATCGACATCGCTTCAGTCGTCGAGACCGTCCAGCACCATGTCGCGCCGTCGGTGCGCGACCGCTCGGTGCTCGTTGCGAGCGACCGCCTCTACCGCGCGGCGTTCAGTCGTCGTGGTGTCACTCTTTCGCTTCGAGGGTCCCGATTCGGCCTCGACACGACGACCGTCCGACGTGGCGGTCGATCTCTTGCAGTCGCACCGAGCGTCTGGACGGGGCAGCTCAATCACGCCGAGCGCAGCTTGCTCCCGGGTCTGAAGGAGCGGGTAACAGCGGTCGACGGGAGGTTGGAGTGGGACCTCCTGCTCGCGCGGCCTCCACCCGGGACGGGCGACCTCCGGATCGACGCCCGTGTCGAGGCGAGTGCTGCGCCGGATCGGAGCCGCCGAGCCTGGCGCTGGCCCGTCGGACATGGCCGCTTCGTTCGCATCGGCGCGCTCGTCGTCAGAGACGCCGCAGGTCGCAGGCTCTACCGTGCGCTGCCGGGTACGTCCTCGAACGACGTGTCCCTGACGGTTCCAGCCTCCGTCCTCGACGGAGCGGTCTACCCGGTCGTGATCGACCCGGTGATCAGTCCCGAGTATCCGGTCTCCAATCCCGCTCCCGGGCCGCCACCTACCTATCCGCAAATCGTTCCGAGAGTCGCGTTCGGAGGCTCGACCTACTTCGTCGTCTGGCAGGACGGCCGTCCCACGACCAGCAACTACGACATCTACGGCGCGCGCGTAAGCCAGGCAGGAGTCGTCCTCGATCCGAACGGAATCCCGATTTCGGCCCACTGGTACCCGGAATCCAGGCCGACCGTTGCCTTCGACGGCTCGAACTTTCTCGTCGCCTGGGAGGATCTTCGCTCGACCAGTACGTACGACATCTACGGCGCGCGCGTAAGCCAGGCCGGTGCCGTTCTCGATCCGAACGGGATCCCGATCTCGACTTCGGTCCATGAGCAGCAAGCCCCGCAGGTCAGCTTCGGCGGTGGGAACTACTTCGTCGCCTGGCAGGACAGTTGGTCGGGCGAAGACAACGTCTACGGCGCTCGTGTGAGCCCGAGCGGGACCGTGCTCGACCCGGCCGGAATACCGATCTCGACAGGAGTCGGCAGCCAAGCCGCCCCAAGTGTCGCCTGGGGCGGCAGCAACTACCTCGTGGCCTGGCAGGACGGGCGCTCCGGCACCTCACAGGACGTTTACGGCGCACGCGTGAGCCAGGCCGGGGCGGTGCTCGATCCAACGGGGATCCCGATCTCGTCGGAGGCAAATGATCAATCCGCTACCAGCGTCGCCTTCGACGGGTCGAACTACCTCGTCGCCTGGCAGGACGGGCGTTCCGGTACCTCGCTGGACGTTTACGGCGCGCGCGTGAGCCAGGCCGGGGCCGTGCTCGATCCAACCGGGATCCCGATTTCTGCTGCAGCGAGCGACGAGTCGGCTCCGAGCGTCGCTTTTGGTGGCACGAACTACCTCGTCGCGTGGCAGGACACACGGTCCGGCAGCGATATCTACGGCGCGCGGGTGAGCCCGGGCGGAACGGTGCTCGATCCGAACGGCATCGCGGTTGCGACCGCGGACGGTGAACAGCTTGCCCCGAGCGTCACGTTCGACGGTACGAATTACCTCGTCGGCTGGCAGGACGGTCGGTCTGCCGAGAGCAACTTCGACATTTACGGAGCACGAGTAAGCCAGGCCGGAGCCGTTCTCGATCCGGCGGGACTCCTCATTTCGACGACCCCGAACGTCGAGGTGGCGCCTTCGGTCGGTTTCGACGGCACCAACTATCTCGTGGCCTGGGAGGACGATCGCGCCGGCACGGCCGATCACGACATTTACGGCGCGCGGGTGAGCCAGGACGGGACGCTCCTCGATCCCAGTGGGATCGCGATCTCCACGGCCGCGAACAGCCAGTCAGGTCCGAGCATCGCCTTCGACGGGACGAACTACCTAATCGCGTGGGACGACGGTCGTGACGGCAACTCCTCGGACATCTACGGCGCACGCGTGAGCCAGGAGGGGACGCTGCTCGACCCCAACGGGATCGCGATGTCGACCGCGGCCAACGACCAGTCCGCCCCGAGCGTCGCCTTCGACGGGACGAACTACCTGATCGCGTGGGACGACGGTCGTGGTGCATCGCGGGACATCTACGGCGCACGCATGAGTCAGGGCGGGACGCTGCTCGACCCGAACGGGATCGTGATCTCGGCGGCGGCGGGCAACCAGGCCGCTCCGAGCGTCACCTTCGACGGCGCGAATTACCTCATCGTCTGGGATGACCGGCCCCCGTCCGGGGGAACGGACGTCTACGGCGCGCGCGTGAGCCAGGCCGGTGCGCTCCTCGACCCAGCCGGGATTCCGATCTCGACGGGCGGAGATGTCCCGAGCGTCGCCTCAGACGGAACGGCGTCCTTAGTTGCCTGGCAGGACGGCCGCTCCGGAGGCTGGGAGATCTACGGCGCGCGCGTGAGCCAGGCCGGTGTCGTGATCGACCCCGCTGGGATCCCGATCTCGACCGGCGGTATGTACAGGGTCGCGCCGGGCGCTGCGTTCGACGGCGTGAACTACTTCGTCGCTTGGGAGGATTTCCGGGACGGCGCCTTCGCGATCGACGGCGCGCGCGTCAGCCCCTCGGGAACAGTTATCGATCCGAACGGGATCGCAGTCACGACCGGCAGTGTGTGGCCCCCATTGCTGAGCCGCGGTCCCCCGGGCCGAGTGGCAATGACCTATCTTCGCGGGAGCTTCGGTGTGACTCGCACCTACCTGCGTTTCTTCGACGAGGGGCCGCCTGCCGCCTCCGCCGCCGCCTGCCTCCTCCTCCGCCGCCTCCTCCTCCGCCGCCTCCTCCTCCGCCTCCTCCTCCTCCTCCTCCTCCTCCTCCTCCACCACCACCTCCTCCTCCACCACCTCCACCTCCACCTCCACCTCCACCACCTCCACCGCCTCCACCGGTTCCGCCGCCGCCACCACCACCCCCCACCACCGGTGCGCTGCCGGGTACCCAAGGTGGTCGGCTTGACGCTCCGCGCGGCCCGCACGCGGATCCGCAGGGCTAACTGCTCGGTTGGTCGTGTCCGCCGCGTTCGTTCAAGGCGAGTCGGCCGGGTGATCGCTCAGAGCCCGAGGCCGGGCAGGCGGCTTGCGCGCGGCAGCAGGGTGAATCTGGTGCTCGGCCGCAGATAGGTTCGAGTCCGCCCCTGACAGCTATCGCCGCGGCCCGGTAGAACTCGGCGTCCAGTGTCGAGAACCAACCTGCCGGGCCCGATCCCGAACGAGCAGCTGCGCGAGCACGCAGCCCGGTTGATCAGCCGGCAGGTCCGGCTCCCCGATCTCGCGCTCGCGTTCGTCGAGAGCACGGCCTCTTCCGCCGAGGTCCTCGTCGAGGGCGACAACTTCTACCCGCGGCTGCTCGAGGACATCGCCTCCGCGTCGTCCTCGGTGCACATCAACCAGTTCGGCTTCCGCCCCGGAGTCGTGGGAGACCGGTTTGCCGACGCGTTGATCGCGAAGGCCGCCGAGGGTGTGCGGGTCAGGCTCGTCGTCGACCGGCGCGGCTCCGACCCCGAAGGCGGAGCGCGAGCGCTCTACGACCGTCTCCTGGGCGCCGGGATCGAGATCTGCGTCGTGCGCGCGATGCAGGCGCGCGCGCCGGCCGGTCCGCTCGGCCGCACGGGAGACCCGCGCTGGAACCTTCGACAGCTCGGGCACATCGACCATCGCAAGGTGGCGGTCATCGACGGCCGCGTCGGCTGGGTGGGCGGCGCCGGGATCGAGGATCACTTCCAGGACGGGCGCTTCCACGACCTGTTCGTACGCGTCACCGGCCCGGTCGTCGCCCAGCTGCAGCTGGTGTTCGTCGCCACCTTCCTTTGGCTCGGGGGCGACGTCGGGGGATCCGAGATCGACGCCCTCTTCCCGCAGCTCGAGGGCGGCGACGATCCCGTGCCCGCGATCGTGCTGCACAACGCGCCTGGTGCGTACCGCCCGATTACCGATGCGATCCGGCGGCTGCTCGACGGCGCGGAGAGACGCTCGACGTCGTCAATCCGTACGTCACCGATCGCGGGATGATCCGTCGGATCGAGCTGGCCGCGAGGCGGGGCGTCCGAGTCCGTCTCTTCGTCCCCGCGAACGCGAACAACTGGGCCTGCGCCGCGGCGCAGCACTTCCACCACGCGAAGTTGCTCGACGCGGGCGTCCGCATCCTCGAGTACCCGACGATGCTGCACGCGAAGGCGTTCGTGCGCGACGGGGAGGAGCTCCTGGTGGGAACGTGCAACCTCGAAGCCTGGAGCCTGAAGCGCTTCTTCGAGATCGACCTCCAGCTTCGATCGCGAGCACTTGCGGCACAGTTCGAGGAGCGGTTCAGCGCGCCCGCCGAATCGGTGTCCACGCCCGGTCTGCCGCTCACGGGCGCGAAGGAGCGAGCCCGGGCCGCCCTCTTCAGCGTTCTGTCGCCCTTGCTCTGAGCCGCAGGGTCGGCATTCGGGGCGATCCCGGAGTTTGCGCACAATGAACGATCGTGAAGCTGCTCGTAGTCGAGGACGAGCCGAAGATGGCGAGGCTGTTGGAGCGTGGCCTGCGGGAAGAAGGGCACGCCACGGACGTCGTCAGGCACGGCGAGGACGCGCTCTGGATGGCGAAGGCTGCCAGCTACGACGCGATCGTCCTCGACGTGATGCTTCCGGGGCTCGACGGGGTCGCCGTCTGCAAGCAGTTGCGCGAATCCGGGGTCTGGACGCCCGTGATCTTCCTGACCGCCCGCGATGCCGTCGACGACCGCGTGCGCGGCCTGGACGCCGGCGCTGACGACTACCTGGTCAAGCCATTCTCGTTCTCCGAGCTGCTGGCCCGGCTCCGCGCGACCACGCGCCGCACTCCAGCGGAGCGTTCGACGATCCTCGAGGTGGGATCCCTGCGGCTCGATCCCGCGGCGCGACGAGCGTGGCGGGGCGAGACGGAGCTCGAGCTGTCCGTGAAGGAGTTCGCGCTGCTCGACCTCTTCATGCGCCGCCCGGGTGCCGTCATCACGCGCGTCCAGCTGCTCGAGGCGGCCTGGGACATGGGCTACGAGAGTCGCTCGAACGTCGTCGACGTCCACGTGCGCTATCTGCGCGAGAAGATCGACCGGCCGTTCGGGCTCGCGTCGATCGAGACGGTGCGCGGAGTCGGCTACCGGTTGCGTGAGGACGGCGGCGGTTGAGCAGGCTGCCGATCCGCCTTCGGCTCACCCTGCCGTACGCCGTCGTGATGGCGATCGTGCTGGCGGCGATGGGGCTCTTCGTCTACGTCCGCGTCGCGGACACGCTGCTCAGGGACGTCGACCAGAATCTGCGGGCACAGGCCGCCGAGTCTGCGGCGCGGGTCGCCGACGGCGAGAGCGTGCTCGATCCGGAGCCGTCGCCGACGCCGGCGATTCGCCAGCTCCTGAGCCCGAGCGGTGCGGTCCTGGCGTCGACCTCGCGGGGGGTCGGGCCGCTCCTGCGCGGGCGTGATCTGGCCTCGGCGCGCCGCGGCAGTCCGGAGCTTCGGAGCGGCTCGATCGAGGGCGTGGCCGGCAAGTGGCGCATCCTGACGAGACCCGTGACGCTCCGGAACGGCCCGGCGACACTCGTGCTTGCGGCATCGCTCGACCAGCGCGACCGGACGCTGGACCGGCTCGTGCACGAATTCGTCATCGGTGGCCTCGCGGCGCTTCTGCTCGCCGTCGGGGCAGGGTACGCCCTCGCCGTCGGCGCGTTGCGCCCGGTGGAGGCGATGAGGCGTCGCGCCGCGGCGATCACCGCGCGGACCCCGGGCAGCCGGCTGCCGGTGCCCCCGGCGAAGGACGACCTGTCGAGGCTCGCGCGGACGCTGAACGACATGCTCGCCCGGCTCGCAGCGGCGCTCGAGCACGAGCGGCGCTTCGTCGACGACGCGAGTCACGAACTGCGGACGCCGTTGGCGCTCCTGAGAACCGAGGTCGAGATCGCGCTGCGCCAGCCCCGGTCGCGGGCGGAGCTCGAGCAGGCCCTTCGGTCGGTCGCCGAGGAGACGGAGCGGCTGTCGCAGCTTGCGGAGGACCTCCTGCTGATCGCGCGTTCGGACAACGGCGAGCTGCCGATTCGCCGCGAGCGAGTGTCGGCGGAGGAGCTGATGAGCACGGTCGCCAAGCGCTTCGCGCTGCGGGCGCTCGAACACGACAGCTCGGTCTCCGTGGAGGCCGAGCCCGGCACGATGCTCGAGGCGGACGGCGTTCGGATCGAGCAAGCCCTCGGCAACCTGGTCGAGAACGCGCTCATGCACGGCGCGGGCGCGGTGGTGCTCGCCGCACGCGTCGAGGGTGACGGCGTCGAGCTGAGCGTGTCGGACGAGGGCGCCGGCTTCCCGCCCGACTTCGCCGAGCAGGCGTTCGACCGCTTCAGCCGTGCCGACGAGGCCAGGAGTCACGGCGGCAGCGGCCTGGGACTGGCAATCGTCGACCTGATCACGCGAGCGCACGGAGGACGGGCCGAGGTGCGAAACCGCGAGGGCGGCGGAGCCGTCGTCTCCATCTGGCTACCGACCTTGGCGACCGAGCCGAAGGCGGTCAATCCCGCGGCCAAGCTCGGCGCAACTTAAGGCGCTCTTAGCGCCGCTTCATCGAGATTTCATCTCGCTCTGCTCCTCTTTCCGCGTGGACAGCAGCGATCGTCAGGCGGCACGGCGACGTGCCGTCGAGGTGCGCGCACGGGCGTCGGACAGAGGGCGAAGGTTGATCCTCGTCGCGATCGGGCTGTCTGCCGCGCTGGCCGGCGCCTTCGGCGCCCTCGCGGCGGGCTCGACGCACACGAAGAAGGCGGCCCGCGTCGAGCCGGCCACTCGCGCGACGGCGGTCAGCCTGCCTGCGCCGCACGCGACGGCGCCTTCGGCGATACCGCCGGGTGGCGTCCAAGCGGCTCCGGTCGCGCCCGCGGAACCTCCCGGGGCGGCGATCGCACCGCCGGTCGCGACCTCGGGCGGCTCGTGACCGCGCTCCGCGCTTCGGCGTTCGAGGCAATCGGGACGACGGCGCGGGTCGTCGTCACCGACCCGGTTGCGCTGCCGGCGGCACGCGCCCTCCTCGTCCGCGAGCTCGACGAGCTCGACCGAGCCGCGAGCCGCTTCCGCCCCGATTCCGAGCTCGTCCTCCTGAACCAGGCCCGAGGCGAGGCGCGCCGGGTGAGCCCGCTTCTGCTCGAGGCGCTCTCCGTCGCGGTGCGCGCGGCGGAACTGACGGACGGGATCGTGAGCCCGATGGTCGGACGGACGCTGCGCCTGGCCGGGTACGACACGACCTTCGCCCGCGTCGCGGGCCGCGACGGCCGCAGGTTCACCCCGCAATTCGCCGCCGTCGTCGACTGGCGCCTGCTCGAGCTCGACGAGGAGCGGCAGACCGCGAGGATCCCGCCGGGCGTGGAGCTCGACCTCGGCGCAACGGCCAAGGCGCTGGCGGCCGATCGAGCCGCCGCCACGATTGCCCGCGCCACGGGCTGCGGCGCCCTCGTCAGCCTCGGCGGCGACATTTCGGTGGCAGGCGCCGTCCCGCCCGGGGGCTGGGCAATCCGCCTCGCCGACCATCACGCCTCGACCCCCGACGGGCCCGGTCCTGCGATCGCGATCAAGAGCGGTGGCCTCGCCACCTCGAGCACCGCCGCCCGACGCTGGCGCACGGCGAGCGGCGAACTGCACCACATCGTCGACCCCCGCACCGGCCGGACGGCTCGCACGCCGCTGGCGGACGGTCACTGTTGCGGCGGCGACGTGCGTCGACGCGAACATCGCGAGCACGACGGCGCTCGTGCTCGGGGAAGAGGCGGTGGAGTGGTTGGAAGCGCGCGGACTACCTGCGCGCATCGTCTCCACGTACGGCTCGACCGTCCGCACCGGCGGCTGGAGCCCTGAGGTCGCGTGACACTGCTCGCGGCGAGCAATGCGAAGACGCTCTGGTACCTGACCCGAGGGACCGGGGTCGTCGCCCTGCTGCTCCTGACGGCGGTCCTCGTGCTCGGAATCGCCGCCACCGTTCGCTGGCAGAGACCCGGCTGGCCGAGATTCCTGGTGGCCGACCTCCACAAGCATCTGACGCTGCTCTCGATCGTCTTCGTCGCCGCCCACGTCGTGACGACGGTCGCGGACGGCTTCGCGCCGATCCGGCTGCTGGATGCGGTCGTGCCCTTCGCGTCGCCGTACCGGCCGATCTGGCTGGGACTCGGAGCCGTGGCGTTCGATCTCCTGCTCGCGCTCCTCGTCACGAGCCTCGTGCGCGCGCGGATCGGCTACGGCTCCTGGCGGGTCATCCACTTTCTCGCCTACGCCGCGTGGCCCGTTGCGCTCGTGCATGCTTTCGGCACGGGGAGCGACGGCCGGATGGGCTGGTTCGCGCTGCTCGGCTTCGGCTGCGTGGCGGCCGTCGGTCTCGCGGTGGCCGTTCGAGTGCTCAGCAGCGACCGTCCCGCCGGAGTCCGCGTGGTTGCGGGTGCCGCAACCGTCGCTGTCGCGCTGACCGTCTTCTTCTGGTACCGCGGCGGCCCGGCACAGCAGGGCTGGGCGGCACGGTCCGGGACGCCGTCGTCGATCCTTCACCGACAGGCGGCGCGTCAGACGACGGTGCCGGCGGCGCCCGCGCGGACGACGTTCAGCACGCCGTTCGCCGCCTCCCTCGACGCGCGGCTCGCCCAGTCGAGGGACGCGAGCGGCAACGTCGGGATCGCGATCGCCGGCAACGTCCGCGGCTCGCACGTCCTGGGAATCCTCCACCTGACGCTCTGGGGAACCGCCACGGGCGAGGGCGTCGCGATGAGCACGAGCCGCGTCACGTTCTCGCCCGTCGGCGCGAAGCCGTACGCCGGAACGGTCGTCGGGCTCGACGGGAATCAGGTCGTCGCCGACCTCTCCGATCCG
Organism: uncultured Actinomycetes bacterium; assembly: GCA_963742635.1. Taxonomy (GTDB): domain Bacteria; phylum Actinomycetota; class Thermoleophilia; order Gaiellales; family Gaiellaceae; genus VAXT01. Next base: position 105,515 of record CAVUMW010000001.1, on the reverse strand, counting down.
TCCGGCGCCTCGCTACGACTGTCGCTCGAGCTCCGCATCGACTCCGCAACCTCGACCGTGACCGGCTCCGTCCGCGGGGGGACCGCGTGATGGCGGCGAGCGCCTGGGAGGACACGATGACGCCCGTCGCTGCGCCGTCCGGCCTGCCGCGGATCTTCGCCCGGCTCCCGCGCGAGGGCCGTGCCGCCACCCTGGAGGAGTACCTCGTGCAGCACGGTCCGGTACCGCGGCACCAGGATCTGCTCTCCGTCGTCGAGGCAAGCGGGCTCCAGGGACGTGGAGGCGCGGCTTTCCCGACAGGGGTCAAGCTCCGCGCGGTCGCCCGGTCGGGCCGCCGCCCGGTCGTGGTCGTCAACGCGACCGAAGGGGAGAGCGTCAGCGCCAAGGACAAGGTGCTGGCCCGCCAGGCGCCTCACCTGATGCTCGACGGAGCTGCTCTCGCGGCATCGGCCCTCGGTGCGCGCGAGGTGATCGTCGCGGTCGCGGAGAGCGCACGGACCGAAGCAGCGACCCTCGAGCACGCGATGCGCGAGCGTGCACGCGCCGGTCTCGACGAGCGGATCCCGATCCGGCTGACGCGCATCGCGGACGGCTTCGTCTCGGGTGAGGAGACCGCGGTCGTGAACGCGCTCAACGGCGGCCCCGCCAAGCCGACCTTCACGCCGCCGCGTCCGTTCGAGCGCGGCGTCGGCGGCGCGCCGACCCTCGTGCAGAACGCCGAGACCCTCGCCCACCTCGCGCTGATCGCGCGCTACGGCCCGGCGTGGTTTCGCGAGCTCGGGACGCCGGACGAGCCCGGCTCGGCGCTCGTGACGATCTCGGGCGCAGTCTGCGAGCCCGGGGTCTACGAGATGGAGCTGGGCACGCCCCTCCGGACCTTGCTCGACCAGGCCGGGGGAACCGACGAACCGCTCCGTGCGCTACTCGTCGGCGGGTACTTCGGAACCTGGATCGGAGCGGACGACGTCGATCGGCTCCGGCTCCTCAACGCAGACCTGCGCCGCGTCGGTGCGAGCCTGGGCGCCCGCGCTGTCGTCGCCCTCCCCGTCAGCGCGTGCGGCGTCTGCGAGACCGCGCGGGCCGCTCGCTACCTGGCAGCCGAGAGCGCCGGTCAGTGCGGACCGTGTGTCCACGGTGTCTCGGCGATCGCCGACGTGCTCGAGCAGGTCTCCGCCGGCCGAAACGACGCGCGCCGCTCGCGACTGCCGCGTTGGCTCGCCGATGTGAACGGCCGAGGCGCCTGCCGACATCCGGACGGCGCCGCTCGGTTCGTTGCGAGCGCGCTGTCCGTCTTCGCAGACGAGTTCGAGGCCCACATCCGCCACGGCCGCTGCCGTTGGGACCGGCGTCGCGTCCTGCCGCTCAGCCACGTCCCGGCAGGCGCATGAAGTCGATTCGCGTCAACCCGATTGCCTGCGAGGGACGCGGTCTGTGCGCCGAGCTCTTTCCCGAGCGCATCGTCCTCGACGACTGGGGCTACCCGATCGTCGACGAGACGCCGATCCCGCGCTCACTCGAGCACCACGCACGCCGCGCCGCGACGATGTGCCCGACGCTCGCTCTCGTGCTCCAGGAGAGCGACGAGCGAGCCGCCACCGTCGCGGAACACGAGCGTAAGCACCGCTCCGCTAGAACTCGGGCAGCCACTGTAGGAGGATCGACGGAGTGACCACGACTGCGACAGCGGACGACGCACGGGCTGCGAACTGGCACGGCCTGTCCGCCGAAGAGGTCTGTGCACAGCTCGGAGTCGACCCCGGTACCGGCCTCGACGCCGCTGAGGTCGAGAAGCGCCGCGCGCAGTACGGGCCGAACAAGCTCGCGGAGGCCGAGAAGGAGCCCGGCTGGCACGCGTTCCTGCGCCAGTACCGCGACCTGATGCAGTACGTCCTCCTGGGCGCGGCGATCGTGAGCATCGTCGCGCTGCAGGAGTTTTCGACGGGGCTCGCGATCCTCGGCCTGACCGTGCTGAACGCCGTGCTCGGCCTGAACCAGGAGGGCAAGGCCGCCGAGAGCGTCGCCGCGCTCCAGAAGATGCTCCTGATCAGGGCGCACGTCCGTCGTGACGGGAGCGGTCGCGGACATTCCCGCCGAGGAGCTCGTGCCGGGCGACGTCGTCTCGTTCGAGGCGGGCGACAAGATCCCGGCGGACGGGCGGCTGCTCGTGGCCGCGACGCTCGAGATCGAGGAGGCGGCTCTCACGGGCGAGAGCACGCCGGTCCTTAAGTCGGTCGAGCCGGTGCCTGGCGACAACGTGCCGCTCGGCGACCGCATCGACATGGCGTACATGAACTCCACCGTTACGCGCGGTCGCGGCGAAATGGTCGTGACCGCGACCGGGATGGCGACCGAGGTCGGACAGATCTCCGGGATGCTGAGCCAGGTCCAGGAGGAGAAGACCCCGCTAACGCGTCAGCTCGACCAGCTGACGGTCTGGATCACGATCATGGCCGCGGCGGCTCTGGCGCTCGTCGTTCTGATCGGGCTCATTCGCGGCGAATCGTTCGACGATCTCTTCCTCGTCGGGATCAGCCTCGCCATCGCCGCGATCCCGACCGGCCTGCCCGCGGTCGTGACGACGATGCTCTCGCTCGGCACGCAGGCTCTGGCGGCCAAGGGCGCGATCGTGAAGCGGCTGCGCTCGGTCGAAACACTCGGCTCGACCTCGGCGATCTGCTCCGACAAGACCGGGACGCTGACGCTGAACCAGATGACCGCCCGCCAGTTGATCGTCGCCGGACGGCGCTATTCGGTCGACGGCCAGGGCTACTCGACCGAGGGCAATATCCTTCGGGTCGCCGGGGAGACGGACATCCCGCTCGACCCGTTCCTGATGCCGATGGCGCTCGCCAACGACGCCTCGGTCCACGGCGGCGAGATCGTCGGCGACCCGACCGAGGCGGCGCTCGTGGTGCTGGCGGAGAAGGGCGGTCTGGACGTCGACGAGACGCGACGTGTGTACCCGCGCGTGGCCGAGGTGCCGTTCGACTCCGAGTACAAGTTCATGGCCACGTTCCACGAGCTCGAGGACGACGGGCGCAAGGTCGTCCGCTGCTTCGTCAAGGGCGCGCCGGACGTGCTGCTCGCGCGCTCATCGGATGCACGGGATGTGGACGGGACCGTGATCGCGATCGACGACTACCGCGGTCGTGTGATGGAAGAGAACGACCGGCTCGCGGGCGAGGGGCTCCGCGTGCTGGCCGTCGCCTCGCGTGACTTCGACCCGTCCTCGTTCGACGCCGGGGCTCCGCTGGTCGACGAGGTGCAAGAGCTCACGTTGCTCGCACTGGTGGCGATCGTCGACCCGCCGCGCAAGGAAGCGAAGGACGCGATCGCGGAGTGCAAACAGGCCGGGATCCGCGCGCGCATGATCACCGGCGACCACGTTACGACCGCGGGCGCGATCGCGGACCAGCTCGGCATCGAAGGCACTGCGCTCTCGGGCACCGACTTCGCGGCGCTGAGCGACGCCGAGCTCGACGAGCAGGTCGAGGGGATCGGCGTCGTCGCCCGCGTCGCGCCCGAGGACAAGGTGCGCCTCGTCGAGGCGCTCAAGGAGAAGGGCCACGTCGTTGCGATGACCGGCGACGGTGTCAACGACGCTCCCGCGCTCAAGCGCGCAGACATCGGGGTCGCGATGGGCATCACCGGCACCGAGGTGACGAAGGAAGCCGGGGACATGATCCTCACCGACGACAACTTCGCCACGGTCGTCGCCGCGGTCGAGGGCGGCCGGGCGATCTACGACAACCTGATGAAGTACGTCCGCTTCCAGATGATCACGCTCGGCGGGTTCATCCTCCTGTTCCTCGGCGCGGGCATCTTCGACGTTGCGAGCGGCATCCCGCTGACGCCGCTGCAGATCCTCTGGGTCAACTTCGCGATCGACGTCTTGCTCGCGATCGGCCTCGGCTTCGACGCGGCTGCGCCCGGCCTGATGCGGCGACGGCCGAGGGACGCGAACGCGCCCGTCATCGACCGGGAGCTCGGGATCCGGCTCGGGCTCGCGGCCTTGCTCATGGCCGTGCTCGCGCTGATCGTCGTCGCCTGGGGCGAGCACCGCTACGCGCTCGAGGTCGCGACGACGATGGGGATGACGACGCTCGGCCTGATGCACATCGTCGCCGCCCTCGAGGCGCGCGAGCCGGGGGAGACGATCTTCAAGCGCTACACGATCGAGAACCGGCGCTTCGTGCAGCTCGTCGGCGCGGCGCTCGTGCTGTCGCTCCTCGTCACGACGCTGTCGCCGCTGCAGCGGATCTTCGACACCGAGCCGCTGACCGCCGCCCAGTGGGGAATTTGCCTGATGGGGCCGCTCGTCTACCTGGCCATGACCGAGTTGGGCAAGTGGCTCAACCGTCGCTCGGGCCGGGTCTACCACGCCCCGGCGCCGGCGGCGACGTAGGCGCGCGCCGGCCTTTTCTCGCAGACTTCCGGCCGTTGGTCGTAACATCTGGCTCGTGAAGCGGGTCGCAGCCTCATTCGTCCGCATGTCGCTCTGGAAGCGCGTAGTGCTCTCGACGCTGCTCGTCCTGTGCGCGGCGATCGCGCTCGCGCCCTCGGCCGGCCCGTCGAAGCGGATCCCGAACGGGGTCCGGATCGCGGGCGTCAACGTCGCCGGGCTCGACGCCGGTCAGGCGAAGCAGCAGATCGGCGCACGATTCGCCACGCCGCTCCGCTTCAAGTTCGCGCGCGAGCACTGGGCGGTCTCGCCGGAGATGCTCGGGATGAACGCCGAGATCGGGGACGCAGTGTCGCGGGCCGAGCAGGCAGGCAGCGGCGACGACATCGGCGTCAGCGTCGACGTCGACCGGGACAAGGTTCGCGAGTACGTCGCCGGGCTCGACCAGCGTTTCGGGATCCCGGCCGAGAACGCGGTCGTGGTCGGACTCGTCGACGGCCATCCGAAGATCGCCGACTCGCAGTGGGGCCGCACAGTCCGCCGCCAGACGATGGTGCGCGGGATCGTGCGCACGCTGCGCACGCGGATCAGGCCGGAGCTGCCGGTCGTGATGAAGACGCTGAAGCCGTCGCTGTCGAAGAGCGGGTTCGGGCCGGTCGTCGTCATCAACCGCGGAGCCAACAGCCTGGAGCTGTTCAACGGCGAGTCGCCGGTGCGGAGCTTCCGCGTGGCGACCGGACGGGCGCAGTACCCGACTCCGACCGGCACGTTCCGGATCGTCGACATGCAGATGAACCCCTGGTGGCGCCCACCCGACTCGGCCTGGGCGAAGGGGCTGAAGCCGATTCCGCCCGGCCCCGGGAACCCGCTCGGCACGCGCTGGATGGGGCTGTCGGCTCCGGGCGTCGGCATCCACGGGACGCCTGACGCGGCATCGATCGGCTACTCCGCCTCGCACGGCTGCATCCGCATGTACATCCCCGACGCGACCTGGCTGTTCGACCACGTGCAACTCGGGACGCCGGTCCTGATCGTCAACTAGCGCGATCGCACTCGTAATCGCCCTCTTCCTGGCGGTGTTCGTCCTGCCGCGAGGGCTGGGGATCCTCGCGATCCTCGTCGGGATCACGATCGAGCTCGGCGAGGCGGCGTTCTGGATCCGGATCTCGCGGCGGATGCGGCCGCGGGTGGGGGCCGAGGCGCTCGTCGATGCGGAGGGCGTCGCGCTGAGCGACTGCCGTCCTTCGGGTCGCGTGCGCGTGCGCGGCGAGTCGTGGCGCGCCCTCTGCCGCGAAGGCGTCGACGAGGGCGAGGGCGTCGTCGTGCTCGCGGTCTCCGGGCTAACGCTCGAAGTGCGCCCCAAATAGACTCACTTTCGTGGCCCCGATCGACGAGATTTCGCTCGAGGAGCAGCCCCTCGAATGGGATACGCCGCTCTTCCGAACCGCTGTCGCGCAGTACGAGGAGGCGCTCACGCACGCAGACGTCGACCCGGGCGCGGCGGAGCGCATGCGCTACCCGGAGACCGCGGTCATGGTCAGCGTGCCGGTGCGGATGGACAACGGCGAGTGGGCGGTCTTCCCGGGCTACCGCGTGCTGCACTCGAGCGTGCTCGGGCCGACGAAGGGCGGCATCCGGTACGACCCGCACGTGTCGCTCGGCGAGTGTGCCGCGCTCGCGATGTGGATGACGTGGAAGTGCGCCCTCCTGCGGTTGCCGTACGGAGGCGCCAAGGGCGGCGTGCGCTGCAACCCGCGCGAGCTGTCGGCGGACGAGGTCCAGCGGCTGACGCGGCGCTACACGATCGAGCTCCTGCCGGTGATCGGGCCGGAACGGGACATTCCCGCACCGGACATGGCCACGAACGAGCAGACGATGGCCTGGATGATGGACACGTACTCGATGCAGATCGGATACGCCGTGCCCGAGGTCGTGACGGGCAAGCCGATCTCGATCGGCGGCTCGGTCTTCCGGAGCGAGGCGACGGGTGCGGGCGTCGTGATGGTCATCGACCGGGCGTGCCACCGGCTCGGCTGGAACCTGGCCGAGCAGGGCTGCGTCGTGCAGGGGTTCGGGAACGTCGGGGGGATCGCGGCCCGAGAGCTGGCCGGGCATGGGCGCGAAGCTGCTCGCGGTCTCGGACATCTCGGGCGGCATCTACTCGCCCGGCGGGCTCGACTACGACCATCTGCGGACGTGGGTCGACGACAACGGCACGCTGGCCGACTACCCGGACGTCGAGCACGTGTCGAACTCGGAGCTGCTCGAGCTTCCGTGCGACATCCTCGTGCTCGCAGCGCTCGAAGAGCAGCTGACGGTTGAGAACGCGCCGCGCATCCAGTGCCGGCTCGTGGCCGAGGGCGCCAACGGGCCGACGACGATCGAAGCGGACGAGATCCTGGCCGAGCGCGGGATTCCCGTGCTCCCGGACGTGCTGACGAACGCGGGCGGGGTCACGGTCTCGTACTTCGAGTGGGTGCAGGATCTCGGACGGTTGTTCTGGGATCGAGAGGAGATCAGGGCCCGGCTCGCGGACAAGCTCAGCGATGCGTTCGACCGCGTCTGGAACCTGTCGGAGGAGCAGAATCTGTCGATGCGGAGCGCGGCGCTGGTGGGAGCGATTCGCGAGGTCGCGTCCGCGCTCGGCTCCCGCGGGATCTATCCGTGAGCAAGGTGCGGGAGGCGATGGTCCCGGAGCCGCGGACGCTCGATGCCGAGGCGCCGGCGACCGAGGCCGGAGAGCTGCTCGCTCGGCCGGAGGTGCACGCGGTCTTCGTCTCGCGGGACGGCCAGTTCCTCGGTGTCTTGACCCGCAAGACGCTCGTGCGCGAGATCGTGGCGCCCGGGCTCGACCCGAAGGCGACCACGGTCGGCGAGATCGCGGAGCCGGCGCACTACACGATCGACTCGGACATGGAGCTCGAGGAGGCGTTCCGCTTCCTGGAGGAGCAGGACGCGGAGCGCGTGCCGGTGGTCGAGGACGGACGGCTGGTCGGGGTGCTCGCGCGTGAGCTGGTGCAGCGCCGCCTGGCCGAGGACGAGCCGCCGGAACCGCTCGCAGACGCGCCCGCCTAGCTTCCGGCGGCGCCGCTGGTCCGGTACCCCCAACCTCCTCCCCGATGCGATCGTATCGGGGAAAAGCGCACGTGTCTGTGCCGGTTTTGCGCCGACTTTGGTCCGCGCGCTAGCAGCAGGTGTAGGCGCCCGGAGGCGCGTCGCCCTCGACCGGCTCGGGCAGCTTCGCCGCCTCGAGCGCGGCGCCGTCGAGGAGGTCCCGCTCGCTGACCTCGATCTCCCGCAGCCCGAGGAAGCGCATCGCTTCGAGCAGGATCGCCGCACCGGCGACGATCACCGGCGCGCGCTCGGGCTCGAGGCCGGGCACCTCGCGGCGCTCGGCGAGCGGCAGCGCGGCCAGGCGCTCGAGCTGCGCCTCGACGGCCGCGTCGCTCAGCCGGTGCCCGTGCACACGGTCGGAGTCGTACTCGACGAGGCCGAGATCCAGCGCGGCGAGCGACGTCACGGTTCCCGCGACGCCGACGCCGTCCGTCGCCGACAGCTCGTACTCGGCGAGCACGGCGCGGATCGCGTCGCCCACCTCCGCGAGCTCCCAGGCGCTCGGCGGGTCGGAGCCGAGGAAGCGCTCGGTCAAGCGAACCGAGCCGAGGTTCGTGCTGACGCGCTCGCTCGAGGAGACGAGCTCCGTCGAACCGCCGCCGACGTCGATGACGACCGTCCCGGGAGCGAGTTCCCCGACGCCGCGCCGCGTCAGGTCCGCCTCGTCCTCGCCGCTCAGCAGACGCGTCGTGAACCCGTAGCTCCACTCGATCTCGCCGAGGAACGCCTCGCCGTTCTCCGCGTCCCGAACTGCGCTGGTCGCCACGAGCAGCGCCCGCTCCGCGCCCAGCGACTCGAGCTCGCGCCGGTAGTCGGAGAGACAATTTCGGACGCGCGCGATTGGGAAGGGCAAGAGGCGACGGCGCGCGTCGACGCCCTCGCCGAGACGCGTGATCCGGCTGCGCCGCACGAGGGGGTCGACCCGCCCGTCGACGACGTCCCCGACCAGGAGCCGCGTCGTGTTCGTACCGAGATCGATTGCTGCCACACGCATCGTGAATCGCCCCGACGGTAGCTGCTGAGGGGCCTCTCGGCCATGCTCCGTGCCGCAACTGAGGCCGAGAGCACTGGCGCTATACTTGAGCCACGCCGCGGGGTGGAGCAGTCAGGTAGCTCGCCGGGCTCATAACCCGGAGGTCGCAGGTTCAAATCCTGCCCCCGCTACTGGAAAGGCCCCGGAAACGGGGCCTTTCGCTTCTCCGCGCGACCGGTGAGCAGATTGGAAGTCGCGCCCTAGACTCACTGTATGTTGAGGTGCTCGAGCTGCGGAGAAGAGAACGCGGCCGGCGCCCGCTTCTGCGCGGCTTGCGGCGCTGTCCTCGCACCCGGAGAGGACCTGACAGAGGTGCGCAAGACCGTCACGGTTCTGTTCTCCGACGTCGTAGGCTCGACCGCACTCGGCGAAGAGCTCGACCCGGAGTCGCTCCGGCGGGTGATGTCGCGCTACTTCGACGCGATGAGCGCCGTCGTCGATCGGTACGGCGGCATGGTCGAGAAGTTCATCGGCGATGCGATCATGGCCGTGTTCGGCCTTCCGCAAGTAAAGGAGGACGACGCGCTGCGTGCTGTGCACGCAGCGGCCGACATGAGGGAGGAGCTCGCGCGCCTGAACGACGAGCTCGAGCGCGACTACGGCCTTGTGATCCTGAACCGTACGGGCATCAACACCGGTGAGGTCGTCGCGGGCGACCCGACCGGCGGCCAGCGCCTCGTGACCGGCGATGCGGTCAACGTCGCGGCCCGGCTGGAGCAGGCGGCGGCGGCCAGCGAGATCCTGCTCGGTACCAACACGCATCTACTCGTCCGCGACTCCGTTCGGGTCGAGTCGGTCGAACCGCTTGAGCTGAAGGGGAAGGCCGAGCGCGTTTCCGCCTACCGCCTTCTGGAAGTGCTTCGCGATGCTCCTGCTTTCACGCGCCGGCTGGACGCGTCCTTCGTGGGCCGCGAACGGTCGCTGGAGACGCTGCGGGACGAGCTTCAACGCTGCATCGCTGAGCGCACCTGCCGGCTCGTAACGGTTCTTGGGCCACCGGGCATCGGCAAGTCGCGGCTCGTGCGGGAACTCGTCGCGGCGAAAGACGATGCACGGTTCGTCTTGGGCCGTTGCCTGCCCTACGGCGAGGGCATCACGTACTGGCCGCTCGTCGAGATCGTGAAACAGGTCGCAGGCGAGGACGCCCGCTCCGTTGCGTCTCTCCTCGACGAGGAGGGCGAACTTGTGGCCGAATGCATTGCCGCCGCCGTCGGCCAGAGTGAAGCCGCAGCGGCGCCCGAGGAGACCTTCTGGGCGGTCCGGAAACTGCTCGAGGCGCTCGCGCACGAGCGCCCCTTGGTCGTTGGGCTCGATGACCTCGAAAGGGCCGAGCCGACCTTCCTCGACCTGGTCGAGTACGTGCTCGGGTTCGCGACCGATGCGCCGATCCTCCTGGCCAGCAATGGCGCGGCCGGACCTGCTAGAGCACCGGCCCTCCTGGAGCGCACCGAGGCCGAACTCGACGTCGATCCTGCTCGAGCCGCTCTCGCCAGAGGAGTCAGAGTCGCTCATCGAGCAGTTACTCGCCGGCGCCGACCTGCGGGAAGCGCCGCGTGCTCGGATTCTCGCGGCTGCCGAGGGCAATCCGCTCTTCGTCGAGCAACTGCTCGCCCTGCGATCGGAGGACGGGGACGGAGACACGGTGCCACCGACGATCCAGGCGCTCCTCGCCGCACGAATCGACAGCCTCGAGCCGGACGAGCGCGCCGTGATCGAGCGCGCCTCGGTCGAGGGCCGGCTTTTCCACCGTTCGGCGGTCGCCGAGCTGGCGCCGCCGCACGTCCGCGGAGCGGTGAGCGCGCACCTGCTCGCGCTCGTTCGCAAGGAGTTCATCCGACCTGATCAGGCGGAGTTCCGCGGTGACGACGCATTTCGGTTCGGGCACATCCTGATCCGGGACGCCGCGTACAGCGGGATGCCGAAGGAGCTGCGGGCGGAGCTACACGAGCGGTTCGCCGACTGGCTCCAACAGAAGGTCGGCGAGCACGCGCGAGAGTACGAGGAGATCCTCGGCTACCACCTCGAACAGGCCTACCGTTACCGCTCGGAGCTCGGCTCCCTCGACGACCGAGCGCAGGAGCTTGGCCGCCGCGCCGGCCTTCTTCTTGGAAGTGCCGGCGAACGCGCTCTCGCCCGCGTTGATCTGCCGGCGGCGACGAATCTGCTCGAGCGTGCCATCCACGTCCTGCCGGATGAGGATGCAGGTCGTAACGAGCTAGGCGTAGGGCTCGGTGACGCACTCTTCGAATCGGGCGACATCGCGGTAGCCAGGCGGGTATTCGAGGAGATCGAAACTCGGGCAGCCGCCGCTGGCGACGAGCGGGTGGAGTGGCGTGCGCGCGTCGGTCGCGCTTGGGTGCAGCTGCAGACCTTCGAGATCGACGCCGTGCTGGCTACGGCGCTCGTCGACGAGGCTGTGCCTGCACTGACGAGGCTCGGCGACGACAGGGGACTCGCCTTGGCCTGGAGGCTGGCCTCGGGGGCTGCGAATCACTTGGGCGACCACATCGCGCTCGAACAAGCGATGCGCCAGATGCGCGCCCACGCCCACCGGCTCGGTGACACGCGGCTCGAAACCGAGGCGATGTTTTGGCTCGGCTTGACCGCGCATTTCGGACCGCGACCGCTACCGGCGGCGGTACTCGTGTGCACCGAGCTCGCCGAGTCGGCCGCGACGCCGCTACAGCGGTCCGATGGCCGCTTCTGGCTTGGAGCATGTCGAGCGCTCGGCGGCGCATTCGACGAGATCGATGGCAGCATGGAGGAAGCTCGCGCCGTCTACGCCGAACTCGGAATGCAATACGGCACGGCGGCACTTCGATCGCAGTCGGGCAGCTCAAGCTGCTTGCCGACGATGCAGCGGGTGCCGTCGCCGTCCTCGAGGCCGGCGCCGATGAGCTCGCGCAGATCGGTGTCAAGGGGTACCGCTCGTTCGTTCTCCTTCTCCTCGCATTCGCGCTCTATAGGCAGCAGAGCGACGGCGGGCAGGCCAGACACGCGCTGGCGGAGAGCCTTGCGCTCGACCCGGCTGGCCAGGGGACAACCATGGTGCTCGCACTCCAGGCGATCGCGGCGGCCGAGGACCACAAGGAGGCAGGGCGGCTGGCTCGTGCGGCGCTCGACTCCGTCGACCTGTCGCAAGCTACTCACACGGAGGCGATGGTGTTGGTGAGGATCGCGGAGGTGCTGCGCAGGGCGGGGAACGTGACAGACGCCCGGGAAGCACTTCGACAGGCGTTGACGCTTTACGAACAGAAGGGCGTCACGCTGGGTGCGGAGCAGACACGAGCCGCTCACGCAGGACTCGCGGGCACGTAGTGCGAAAATCGCCTATGAAACCTCGGCGCTGAGCGCGAGGCGCGTGCTTCCAGAGAGTGAAGCCCTCTTCCGGACTCGAACCGCAGACCCCTCCGTCACCAGGAGACTGTCCTAGGGGCGAGGGTTGGAATCGCGATGTGGCTGCAAGCGTTTTGCAAGCATCGCGCTTCCGCCGCGATGTCACTGTGTTCCGCCTAAATGCATCGTGCCGCCGGCCAAGTTGGCTCGGAGCCTGCATTTCGGCGGAATACGGCGGAACGCGTGTACACAGTCGAGGCGGCTCATAACCCGGAGGTCGCAGGTTCAAATCCTGCCCCCGCTACTGAGAAGGGCCCTGGAATCAGGGCCTTTTCTCTGGTGCGGTCACGAGAGGGGCGCCACCACTGTTTGCGACCGCTCACTCCACAAGCAGTGCGTCGACAGCTGCCGGTGTTGCTGGCGAGCTCGAGCCTGTTCGACTCGAGCTCGCCGCGGCTCGTGTTCGGCGGATGCAACGCCTGATGCGCCACCACGAGCATGAGGGCTACTTCCTGTCGCTCGACGTTAGCCATCTACGATCGTCGTCTCTTCTCCGCTCACTCGGTCAGACTGGTCGCATTCGATTGCGTAGGCGAATGGGTGGTAGAAGGCGTCGATCGCATCGCTCGGCGCGACGTCGACCTGACAGTCGGCCCCGGTTGCCAGGTTGCGGATGGCAAGCTCCACCCGGTCGCTTTCGGGGTACCAGAGGAGGAGCACCTCGTTCGTGCCGCTCCGCCGCTGAGCCAGTTCGCGAGTCTGCGCGCTCAGGCGTTCGCCGGTCGCCACGCAGGAGGCTCGGTCAGCCATCGGACTCGACCTTCTTGCCGGCTGGTGAGACGGCATCCCAGCCTCCGCCGAAGTCCTGCAGGCCCTCGCCGCTGGTCTGGCCCGGCTTCCGGTCGAGCGCGAACCGGTATAGCGGATGGCCGCTGTAGGTGACCTGCTGGCTGCCGTTCGAGCGTCGGGTCGTGCCGAGAAGCGACTGCTTCGCGCCGGCACGAGCGACGGGCTTTCCGTGGGTGAGGAGCGGCGGCCAGTACGTCGCGCACGGTCCGTAGCAGGCGCTGCGCCGGTTCTTGTCCTTCTCGAACAGGTAGAGCGTGTGGCCCTTGCTGTCGACGACGATGCGGCCCAGCTGCGAGCTCGCGACGCCGACCCTGGTCGCGCCGGTGGCACGGTGGGCGCTCGCCACTGCAGCCGCGCTGTAGGAGCCTGACGAATACGCCGAGCCGTTTGCCGAGCTCCCGCAGCCGGCGGCGATCACTACCGCCGCCACGGACGTAGCGATGCCGATGAAGACGGTGATTTTCATGGGGTTCCTTTCAGTCGGAATGGTGGTGTCGAAGGCGGATCGGGGGCCTCCGCTACGGAGGCCCCGCGATTCCGTTCGAATTTCTCTACGGGACGGGCACTCCGTCCACGAAGAGCTGGATTGCACCGGCGGCGAGGCCGTCGGAGTCGACCGTGTCCGTGCCGGCGAGGGTGTTGACGTCGAGCTCGTCCCTCGCCTCCGGGTGGAGGATCCGGACCGTTGGCGCGAGTCCGCTCACCTTCACGGCGGCTGAGTCTCCGCTGACGTCGATCGTGTCGTCGCCGTTGGTGGCGTTGGCGACGACTTGGTCGGGCTGGCCGTCGCCGTTGCCGCCGCCGAGGGTGCCGGCGAGGTCGATGTTGACGTCGCTGACGTCGGTTCCGGTCAGGTCGTTGACGGTGACGAGGTCGGGGCCGCCGAGGGCGTTGAAGTCGACCTGCTCGACGCCGTTGGTGTCCATCGTGACGTTGGCCTGGACGCGGAAGAAGCGGAGGCGTCGTCCGTTCGCGGACAGGTCGACCTGCTCGGCGACGTTGGCGCCGTTGAAGCGCATCGTGTCGGTGCCGTCCTGGCCCTCGATCGTGTCGCTGCCGTCGCCCGGGTCCCAGACGAAGGTGTCGTTCCCGGCGCCGAGCAGCGCCAGGTCGTTGCCTCCGTTGCCGTCGAACGAATCGTCGCCGGTGCCGCCGAGCAGCTTGTCGATGCCCTGGCTGCCCGCGAGCGTGTCGTTGCCGGAGCCGCCGTCGGGCTCGAACAGGATCGCGCCTGCGGCAAGGGCCGAGGCATCGATCTCGTCGTTGCCGGCGAGGGCATGAACGTCGAGCTCGTCAGCCGCCTCCGGGTGGAGGATCCTGACCGTTGGCGGCGAGTCCGCTCACCTTCACGGCGGCTGAGTCTCCGCTGACGTCGATCGTGTCGTCGCCGTTGGTGGCGTTGACGACGACTTGGTCGGGCTGGCCGTCGCCGTTGCCGCCGCCGAGGGTGCCGGCGAGGTCGATGTTGACGTCGCTGACGTCGGTTCCGGTCAGGTCGTTGACGGTGACGAGGTCGGGGCCGCCGAGGGCGTTGAAGTCGACCTGCTCGACGCCGTTGGTGTCCATCGTGACGTTGGCCTGGACGCGGAAGAAGCGGAGGCGTCGTCCGTTCGCGGACAGGTCGACCTGCTCGGCGACGTTGGCGCCGTTGAAGCGCATCGTGTCGGTGCCGTCCTGGCCCTCGATCGTGTCGCTGCCGTCGCCCGGGTCCCAGACGAAGGTGTCGTTCCCGGCGCCGAGCAGCGCCAGGTCGTTGCCTCCGTTGCCGTCGAACGAATCGTCGCCGGTGCCGCCGACCAGGAGCTCATTGCCCCTGCCGCCGGCGACCGTGTCGTTTCCGTCTCCACCGACGATCGTGGTTGGGATGACGTCGGTGAAGGCGCCGTTGCTGTCGTCGATCCGCACGCGGTCGTCGCCGGCCCGGGCATCGACGGCGATCGTCGCGATCCTGTTGCGCGCGAAGCTGAAGTCGGCCGAGCCGTCGTCACCGAAATCGACCTGGATCGTGCCGGGGTCGCCGGACTTCAGGCGAAGCGCAATCGCGTCACTTGCTCTCGTCCCCCTGACCTTGAGCAGGCCGTGCTGGACGTTCGCGTGTCCGAAGTTGCGCCTCTTGCTCGAGGCGGCGTTCCCCTGCCCCGCCACGATGCCGGCTACGCCGGCGATGAGTGCGGCTACGGCCACCGCCGACGCCGCCGACCGCACGGCGTGCCGGCCCTTGAGTCGAACGAGGTTCTTCATCTGTGTACGTCTCCTTTCGAGGGAGCCGCTGCGGGCGGCTCGGGATTGGCCTGTCGTGCGATGGTGGGCGCGGCGGACTCGCCTTCGCACCGTGGGCACCCCCCTGTCTTCTGGGCGGTGGGCGGTACATGTGACTTTCCGCGCATGGGAGTAGGCTGGAGGCCGCATGAACGTGGTTGCGGCCCCCGAACCGCTGCTCGAACGGAGTGAAGAGCTGGCGCGGATCGAGTCGGCGTTGGCCGACGCTCGCACGGGGCGCGGCAGGTTCGTCGTGGTCGAAGGGCCGGCCGGAATCGGCAAGACGGCGTTGCTCGCGGCGGCGCGGACTGCGGCGGCAGAGGACGGAATGCGCGTGCTGCGCTCGCGGGCGACCGAGATGGAGACCAACTTCGCCTTCGGAGTAGTGCGGCAGCTGTTCGAGCGGCCGCTGGTCGAGGCATCGGAGCTCGAGCGCGCCGATCTGCTGCAAGGCGCTGCCGGCGTGGCCGCCGGGATGATTGGCCTCCCGGGCGCACCCGCTGCGGACGCTCCACCCTCTGCCGGTGTCGATCCCTCGTTCGCGATCCTCCACGGCCTCTACTGGCTGTGCGCGAACCTCGCCGGCGCAGGGCCGCTCTGCCTGGTCGTGGACGACGCGCACTGGGCCGACGCCGCCTCCCTCCGTTACCTGGCCTTCCTCCTCACGCGGCTCGAAGAGCTCGACATCGCGCTGGTTGTCGCGACCCGTCCTCCCGAAGCGCGCACAGATGCCGAGCTGCTCACGGCGGTGACGACCGATTCCTCCGCCGAGGTCGTCCGCCTCGCCCCTCTGTCGAGACCTGCAGTTGCCGAACTGCTCGGGGCAGGGCTCGGTCGGGCTCCGGATCCAGACGTCGTCGACACCTCCCTGCGCGTGACGCGGGGGATGCCGTTCCTCGTGCGTGAGCTCGCGGAGGCACTACGCGAGGGAAGTAGCGGACGCGATGTAGAGGCGCTCGGTCGCTCGGTTCATCTCCGTCTTTTCCGCCTGCCCGAGCCTGCCGCGCGGCTCGCGCGAGCGCTGGCCGTCCTCGAGCAGAGCGACCTGCTGCTGGCGGCGCGACTTGCGGGCCTCGAAGAGCTCGAGGCTGCGGAGGCGGTTGACCTGCTTGCGGCCATGGGAATCCTCGAGCCCGGCCGGCCGCTCACGTTCGTGCATCCGATCGTTCGCGACGGCATCTACTCGGAGCTCTCCAGTGCTCAGCGAGTGCAAGGCCATCGCCGCGCCGCCCAGTTGCTCGCCGAACAACCGGGCGCTGAAGCGCGCGTCGCCGAGCACCTGCTCGTCAGCGAGCCCGCCGACGATGGCTGGGTCGTCGACCGATTGGTTGCGGCCGCGCGCGAGGCGGGAAGGCAGGGTGCTCCCGAATCGGAGGTGGTCTTCCTCCGCCGTGCGCTCGCCGAACCCGCGCCGGCAGGCGACCGCGCGGCACTGCTCCTCGACCTGGGGATGGCCGAGGCCAGCATCGGGCATGCCGACTGGCAAGAGCACTTGCGAGGGGCCGTGGACGCTGCGCAGGACCCCGAGGCTGCCGTGAGCGCGACGATGGTGCTCGCCACGGGCCTCAGCCGCGTCCAGCGCTTCGGAGAGGCGGTCGAAGTTCTCGACCGTGCGTCGTTGTCGCTCGACCCTCGGGACTCCGAGCTCACACTCCTGCTCGAGGCTGCGGCAATCGCGCCCGCGATGAACGACGCTGCGACCGCTCCGTCGGTTGTCCTCCGTAGTAAGACCTTGCGCGCGCAGGTCGGCGCACATCCGGCACCCCGTGAGCTGCCTCTGGCCGTTTCCGCGTTCACTTCTGTCCTCATCAACGAGCCGGCCGAAGTCGGCGCGGAGCTCGCGACCCGGGCGCTTGTGGCCGGAGGCAGCACACTCGGCGGGTCGCGCGGCAGGCCATGGTTTTCGTTCGCCACGTGGTTCTCCTTGACGACGTTCTCGCTCCTGTGGGGAGAGCAGTACACCCAGCTCCGGCCGCTGCTCGATGCCTCGATCGCCCAAGCCCGCGCAACAGGCGACAGCAGCCGGCTTGCGGTCGGCCTGGCAACCCGGGGGTGGCTCGCGCTCCTTCGCGGCGACCTGGATGCTGCCGAGGCAGACGCGCAGACGGCACTCGCCGCAACCAAGCTCCCCGCACCACCCATGTATCGCGTCATGAACGGAGGTTTGCTGGTCAAGACACTCGTCGAGCGGGGCGAGCTCGACGCGGCCGAGGAGGCGCTTGCACCGCTCGACTCCAATGCCGAAAGCGGTTCGGTGATCGCCGCAGAAGTTCGCTTCGCCCGCGGCCGCCTGCGGATTGCACAGGGACGAATTACCGAAGGGCTCGAAGACTTCCTGGCCGTCGGCACAGTCCTGACCGGCGCGACGATCATCTGTCCGGGCTACGTTCCCTGGCGATCGGAGGCCGCACTTGCCCAGCTCGCGCTCGGCGACCAGGGGTCGGCGGAGGATCTGGCAGAAGAGGAGCTTCTGCTCGCTCGGGCGTTCGGTGCTCCGCGCGCACTCGGCGTCGCCCTGCGCGCCGCCGGGGTCGTGGCGGGCGGTGACCGCGGGGTGTCTCTGCTTCGCGAGGCGATCGAAGCATTCGAGCACGGCGACGCCAGGCTGGAACGGGCGCGTGCGCACGCCGATCTCGGCGCGATGCTCAGGCGCCGCAATCGCCGCAGCGAGGCGCGGGAGCTTCTGCGCGAGGCGCTCGACGCGGCCGACCGTGCCGGCGCTCGACCGCTCGCCGACTATGCCGAGACCGAGCTCCGCGCCACAGGCGCGCGCCCGCGCCGGGTCGTGCTCACCGGGCTCGACTCGCTGACCGCCAGCGAACGTCGGATCGCCGAGCTCGCCAGTGAGGGCCTCAGCAACCGCGAGATCGCCCAGATGCTCTTCGTGACCGCACGGACGGTCGAGGGTCACCTGACGAGCGTCTTCCGCAAGCTGCGGGTTCAGTCGCGAGACGAGCTTCCCGCGGCACTCGCCGAGGGCGCTCCAGTCCCGGCCTAGCGTCTGACTGCGAAGAGACAAGACCCGCCGAGTGGCGGGTCTTGTCAATGAGTGGGCCGGCTACCTCGGGATTCGCAGGCTGACTGCGACCCGGCGGACCGCCGCGTTTCCGACTGCGTCGCGGGTTTCGATCTGCACGCGGGTCGAGACCGTGCCGTGCCGGGCGAGCGTGGCGACGCCCGCGGCGAGGGGGATCGACAGCGTGCGGCTCAGCCCGCCACGGAGACTCACGCTCTTCGACCCGAGGACGAGCGTTGCACGCACTCGACCGAGTCGAATCGTCCTGCCAGTCGTGAGCGTCACCGTCGTCTGACAGCCGCCGGTCTCTGCCGCGGGGCACGACAGAGGGACCCGGGCGATGAGGTGCCCGTGGCTCCGGACGACCTTGATGTGTCCGAGAGTCGGCAGGAGCGCCGTCGTGTCGGGGGCGGGCGGCGGGGGAGTGGCATCGATCGTCTCGACTCCGTCGACCGCGTCGACCGTCAACGCGTCAGTCTGGGCACTGTCGTTGCCGGCGCCGCCGCGGACGAGGTCGCCGTGGCCGTCGCGGGCGAGCAGGTGGTCGTCGCCATCCTGTCCGTCGAGCACGTCGCTACCCGCGCCCCCGGTCAACGTGTCGTTACCTGTCCCGCCGACGAGACTGTCAGCCTCCTCGGCCCCGATCAGCGAGTCGTTGCCCGAGCCACCGTTCGCCGTGACGGGCAGGCCTGGCAGGCCGGGCGAGACCGTGAGCTGGTCGTCCCCGCCGCCACCGTTGACCGTCAGCGTCTCTGCGGCAAAGTCGACGGTGAACGGCACGAGATTGGTGCGGTCGATTGCTGCGCGCGCGCCGTTCGCTCGAACGCTGAATGCATCGCCGGCCGTCGGCGAGCCGTTGATCTCGACGTCGTCGAAGCCGGTGTCGCCGTCGGCGAGGTCGCTGCCGTCGCCGTTGTTCCAGACGAGCGCGTCGTTGCCGTCACCGCCACTGAGCCTGTCGGTGCCGCGGTCACCGACGACGCGGTCGTCGCCGCCGGCGCCGTCCAGCTTGTCGTCGCCGTCGCCGCCTGTGATCAGGTCCGGGCCGTCGCCACCAGAGAGCGAGTCGACGCCGGGTCCGCCGTTCAACGTGAGGAGGGTGAGCGGCGCGAGTCCTGCGTCACCGTTGAACGTGTCGTCGCCGCCGAGGCCGTTGACCGTCAGCCGCTCGGCGCTGAAGTCGACCGTGAAGGGCACCAGATTGGTGCGGGTGAAGAGCACGCGGCCGGCGTTCGGTACGGCCGTGAAGACGTCGCCCGCGGTCGGAGCGCCGTTGATCTCGACCTCGTCCGCCCCGGCGTTGCCGTTGACGATGTCGGTGTTGTCACCGTTGTTCCAGACGAGCACGTCGTTGCCGTCGCCGCCCTCGAGGTCGTCGTTACCCCTGAAGCCGACGACGCGGTCGTTGCCGCCGTCGCCGAGCAGGTGATCGTTGTCCGACCCGCCCGTGAGGAGGTCGTCTCCGTTGCCGCCGTTGACGGTGAGCGCCAAGTAGTCGGTAGTCGCGAGCGCGCTCGCATCCACGGTGTCCGCGCCATCGCCGGCGTCGATGACGATCTTGGCATTGTCGTTCGCGGCGAGGGTCGTCGCCTGCCGGTTGACGGTGATGACCCCGCCCGCGGCAGCGAGGGTGATCGTGTCCGCCTCTTGATCGCTCGTGACCGTCAGGGTGTCGCCGTTCACGCTGAAGGTGACGGCGGCCCCGGCGGAGGTCGGCGTCGCGAGGGCGACGGCCACAAGCGCGGCGACGAGCGCGCCGGCCAGCCAGTAGCCCGTGCGAATAATCGTTCTCATATCGTCTCCTTGGGTCATGAGCTCGAGAGCGAGCTCTGGAATCGAATCCCCCCGATCCTCGAAGGCGAGGACGGTGATTCGCGCCGTGGAGACCCCCCGGACTTTCCCGCACGGCGCGCGGGAGTAGGCTGGACGCGCATGAAAACGGCCGCGGCCGCCGAACCGCTGCTCGAGCGGACCGATGAGCTGGCGCGGATCGAATCGGCGCTGGCCGACGCGCGCACGGGGCGCGGCAGGTTCGTGGTGGTCGAAGGTCCGGCCGGGATCGGCAAGACGGCGCTGCTCGCTGCGGCGCGCACAACGGCGGCGGAGGACGGAATGCGCGTGCTTCGCTCGCGAGGGACCGAGCTCGAGCGCGATTTCGCCTTCGGAGTGGTGCGTCAGCTGTTCGAGCCGGTGCTGGTCGAGACATCCGAGCTCGAACGCGCCGATCTGCTGCAAGGCGCTGCCGGCGTGGCGGCCGGCATGCTCGGCCTCCCCGGCGCGCCAACAGTGGATCCGTTTTCTCCGGGCGTCGATCCCTCCTTCGCGATCCTCCACGGCCTCTATTGGCTCTGCGCGAACCTCGCTGCCGTCAGGCCGCTCTGCCTGGTCGTCGACGACGCGCACTGGGCAGACGCTGCCTCTCTGCGTTACCTGGCCTTCCTCCTCACGCGGCTCGAAGAACTGGATGTGGCCCTCGTCGTGGCGAACCGGCCTCGCGAGCCAGGCACCGATGGCGAGCTGCTTACGACCATGACGACCGATCCGTCCGCTGATGTGATCCGCCTCGCTCCTCTGACAAGAGCCGCCGTTGCCCAGCTGCTCGAGGCGGCGCTCGGTGGGGCTCCACATCAGACCGTCGTCGATACCTCCCTGCGCGTGACGCGGGGGATGCCGTTCCTCGTCCGCGAGCTCGCGGAGGCACTACGCGAGGGAGGCGCCAGAAGCGATGTAGAAACGGTCGCTCGCTCGGTTCGCCTCCGCCTCCTTCGGCTACCCGAGCATGCGGCGCGGCTCGCGCGAGCGCTGGCGGTGCTCGAGCGAAGCGACCTGCTGCAAGCGGCGCGCCTCGCGGGCCTCGAAGAGCTCGAGGCTGCCGATGCAGCCGACCTGCTGGCGACCGCGGGGATCATCGACGTGGGTCGGCCGCTGACCTTCGTGCATCCGCTCGTGCGCGACGGGATCTACTCGGAGCTCTCCAGCGCTGAGCGAGTGCAGGGCCATCGTCGTGCCGCCCAGCTACTCGCTGACCTACCGGATACGCGTGAGCGAGTCGCCCAGCACCTCCTCGCGAGCGAGCCGGCGGCTGACCGCTGGGTGGTCGAGCGGCTCGTCGAGGCTGCGCGGGCAGCGCGGCAGCAGGGCGCGCGCGAGTCGGAGGCAGTCTTCCTGGGCCGAGCACTCGCTGAACCGCCGCCGTCGGGCGAGCGGCCGGGACTGGTGCTCGACCTCGGAATGGCCGAGGCGAGCGCCGGGCTCCCCGGCTGGCCCGAGCACTTGCACGAGGCCGTTGGCGCTGCGCCGAACGCCGCAGCAGCCGCCGAGGCAGCGATGGTGCTGGCGCACGCGCTCAGCCGCGCGCAGCGCTACACGGAGGCGGTTGAAGTTCTCGATCGCACATCATCGGCGCATCGATTCTCATGTCGAGCTCGCGCTCCAGCTCGAGGCTGCGGCTGTCCTGCCCGCGCTGAACGACCCCTTGACCGCACGCTCGGTGCCGCTCCGCCGCGAGACGTTGCGCGAACGTGCCGCCGGGGATCCCGCGGCGCCACCCGAGGTACTGGCTGCGGCCGCGTTCGTCTCCGTCCTTACGAACGAGCCCGCCGAGACCGTCGCCGACCTCGCAACTCGAGCGCTTTTGGCCGAAGGCAGCGCAGGACCAGACTCGGACAGCAGGCCGTGGTTCTCGTTCGCAGCGTGGTTTTCGCAGATCACGTTCTCGCTTCTCCTGGCCGAACGGTATGCGCAATTGCAGCCACTGCTCGAGGCCTCGATCGCCCAGGCGCGGGAGACCGGAGACGGCGGCCGGCTCGCCGTTGGCCTGCGCGATCGAGGCTGGCTTGCGCTCCGACGCGGCGATCTGCGCGCCGCCGAAGGAGATGCCCGAACGGCGCTTGCCGCGACTGCGCTCCCCGCACCACCCATGTACCGCGTCATGAACGGCACTCTGCTCATCAAGGTGCTCGTCGAGCAGGGCAAGCTTGAAGACGCGGAGCAGGTGCTCGCGGCGCTCGATCCCGAGGCGGGGCGCGGATTCGCCTCGGCCTGGGGTCATCGCTTCGCCCGCGGACGCCTGCGGGTCGCACAAGGACGAGTCGCCGAAGGGCTGGAGGACTTCTTGGGCCTTGGCGCAGACCTGACGCGAGCGATCGTCACCTGCCCGAGTTACCTCCCCTGGCGCTCGGAGGCGGCGCTCGCACAGCTCGCGCTCGGCGAGCGCGAATCGGCAGGGCGCCTCGCTGAGGAGGAGCTCGAGCTCGCGCGGGCATTCGGCGCCCAGCGTGCGCTCGGTGTCGCGAAGCGTGCCGCCGGCGTCGTGGCCGGCGGCGACCGTGGAGCGCTTCTGCTCCGTGAGGCGATCGAGGTATTCGAGCGTGGCGATGCGCGCCTCGAGAGAGCGCGTGCCCTCGCTGATCTCGGTGCCCTGCTGCGGCGGCGCAATCGGCGAACCGAGGCGCGACAGCTCCTTCGCGAGGCACTCGACGCCGCCCACCGCGCCGGCGCCAGGCCCCTCGCGGAACTTGCCGAGGCCGAGCTCCGCGCCACCGGCGCGCGCCCACGCCGGGTCGTGCTCACGGGGGTCGACTCGCTCACAGCCAGCGAACGTCGGATCGCCGAGCTCGCCAGCCAGGGCCTCACCAACCGCGAGATCGCGCAGGCCCTCTTCATCACCGCCCGCACGGTCGAGGGTCACCTCACGAGCAGCTTCCGCAAGCTACAGGTCGATTCGAGAGACGAGCTTCCGGCCGCACTCGCCGGCGGCGCTCCAGTCCCCGCCTAGCCTCCCAATAGACAGCAGGCGTTGCAACGGTGGAGCGCGACACGCCGACGGGGTTTAGACGCCGTGGCCAGTGCTTAGGCCGTTCATGTGGGCGTGACTCCAGCCGACTGGAGCTGCAAGCGTTCTGCAAGCATCAGGCTTCCGCGGCGATGTCACCGTGTTCCGCCTAATTGCACCGTCCGCGGGTGAATCTGGCTCAGAACCTCCGTTTCGGCGGAACACGGTGGAACGCGTGTACCACAATCGAGGCGGCTCATAACCCGGAGGTCGCAGGTTCAAATCCTGCCCCCGCTACTTGGAAAGGCGCTCGACAGGGCGCCTTTCGCTTCCCAGGCAGGTATTGCCCCACTGTTGGTCTCCCTCGGCTCGAACCGCGGAAGCTTCTGCGGAAGTTGTGCGTCTAGTGGATCTCCGCCCTGAAGCTACGGGGCTGGTGAACGAGCCACCGTCGCGGTCTTGCGATCCGGGTTGAAGAAGGGGAGCTCGACCACCGTCGCAGGCACCCGGCTGCGCTGCGCTTCCACCGTCCACTCGACGTCCATCCTCGTGCCGAGCTCGCTCTGGCCTGCGTCGACCGACGCCAGCGCCACCACCTTCTTCAGGGTGGGACTCCACGTCGTGCTGGTTGCCTTGCCGATCTGGCGACCCCGGGTGTAGAGAGGGACCGGCTCACGCGAGGGAGCCGGATCCAACGCCGGCGTCAGTCCTTTCGCCCGATAGAGCTCCTCCAGTGGGCCCCATTCAAGCTCCAAACCGACGAGTCTCCGCGGCGGCCCACCCCGCTCCCGTTTCTCGCTCGAGCGCACGACGACCGACGAATTCCGTCTCCTTGCCGAAGTCGACGAAGCGGCCGAGGACGCCGAGCTCGAAGGGGGAGAACGACTGCTCGGGGATGAGCGCTCGCCGCACCGAGTCGAAGTCCACTTCGATGAGGATCAGCCCTGCCTCGATCCGCACGACGTCCAGAGCGAGCATCCCGGCAGGTCTGGCGCCGTACGAACGCCCGGCACGCACGAAGGCGTCCCAGACCTCCACCGCGCTCGCGCTCTCCACCCACACCTCGTAGCCGAGGTCGCCGGTGTATCCGGTCCGGGAGACGTCGACGGGGATCCCCGCGACCTGCGCGGACCGCCGTCCGAAGTACTTGAGGTCCTCCCACGCCGTGTCGGTGGCCGTCTCCAGGACGTCGCGGCTCAGCGGGCCCTGGACCGCCAGCGCGGCCACGCGTTCGCTCACGTCCTCGATCGCGACGTCTAGGCCGCGGGCGTTCATCCGGAACCAGCGCAGCGACGGATCGGCGGCCGTCCAGCGGTAGCTCTGCTCGTCCAGCCGGGCGACCGTCCCATCGTCCACGACAAGGCCGTCTTCGTTGCACCAGGACGTGTAGTAGACGCGGCCGACGGCGAGCTTGTTCGCGTCGCGCGTGATCACGCGGTCGACGAGCCGCGTCGCGTCCGGGCCGGTGACGAGATACTTGTAGAGAGGCGAGACATCGATGAACGCCGCCGCCTCGCGGATGGCGTTGTACTCGATCTCGTGGGAGTCGTCATACGCGCTGGCGGCGAGGTAGCCCGACCATTCCCGCCACTGCTGCTTGCGGTTGAGCGGCGCCGCGCGAGGATAGAACGCGGTTCCTACCGACACCGCGGCACTACGACTTGGGGATCTGCTGCAGGGGGTCGACGAAGGGCATGGGCTGCACCAAGGACATTTCGAACGGCTTGGCCATCGTCGAGACGTCGTTCATCGGGCGCCAACTATAGACCGGCCGCTTTTGGCGTCTCCCCCGTTAGTGTCGCCGCTGATGGCGAACGCCAACACGTACGACGCCGTGGTCATCGGCGGTGGCCACAACGGGTTGGTGGCCGCCGCGTACCTCGCACGCGCAGGACTCAAGGTCGTGGTGCTCGAGCGGCGACACGTCCTCGGCGGTGCGGCGGTGACCGAGGAGGTCTTCCCGGGCTTTCGGTTCAGCGTCGCCTCGTACGTCGTCTCGCTCCTCCGCCCCGAGATCGTCCGCGAGCTCGAGCTCCCGAAGCACGGTCTCGAGATCCTGCCGCTCGACGGGACGTTCACCCCCCTCGAGGAGGACTACTTGTGGCGGGTGAACGACCACGGCCGCACGGTCCGCGAGCTTCGGCGTTGGTCGGCGAGCGACGCGGAAGCGTACGAGGAGTACAGCCGGCTGATGCTCGAGATGGCGCAGTTCATCAAGCCGATCCTGTCCCTGGCGCCGCCGGACCCCGGCAGGTTCCGTCCCCGCGAATGGCTGCCGGTCGCGCGTCTCGCCCGCGCGTTCAACGACCTTCCCCGCGAGCAGCAGGCGATCTTCGTCCAGCTGATGACGATGAGCGCCGCGGACTTTCTCGGCCAGTGGTTCGAGACCGACCCGCTCATAGCCACGATGAGCGCCTCTGGGATCATCGGGACGTTTCAGGGGATCCGCTCCCCGGGGACCGCCTACGTCCTTCTCCACCACTACATGGGCGAGATCGACGGCGTCTTGCGGGCCTGGGGAATTCCGCGTGGAGGAACCGGCGCGGTCAGCGAGGCGATCGCGGGTGCGGCTCGGTCGCTCGGCGTCGAAATCCGCACCGAGGCCGCCGTCGAGCAGATCCTGACACGAGGGGACGAAGTAACCGGCGCCGTCACGAGCTCGGGCGAAGAAGTGACCGGGCGGGTGACGTTGTCGAGCCTGGACCCACAGCAGACGTTCGTCCGGCTCCTCCCGCCCGGGCTGCTCGATGCGTCGTTTCTCGAGGACGTAGAGCGCTACCGGTACCGCGGCTCCAGCGGGAAGGTGAATCTCGCCCTGGACGGGCTTCCCGAGTTCACATGCCTGCCCGGCGAGGGCGAGCACCTGCGTGGCGCGATCAGCTTCAGCCCCGGTGTCGACTACATGGAGCTTGCCTACGACGACGCAAAGTCGGGGCGCTTCAGCCGGCGTCCGTACATCGACACGATCATCCCGACCCTCGTCGATCGGTCGATGGCGCCGCCCGGCAAGCACGTGATGAGCTGCTTCGTCCAGTACGCGCCCTACGAGCTGGCCGACGGGGACGACTGGGACGCTGCCCGGCGCGAGGCGTTCGGCGAGACAGTGGTCGACACGATCGCGGAGCGGGCGCCGAACATCCGCGACCTCATCCTTCATGCGCAGGTGCTCACGCCCAAGGACATCGAGGACAAGTTCGGCCTCTCAGAGGGCAACATCTTCCAAGGGGAGCTCTCCCTCGAGCAGCTCTTCTTCAACCGGCCCGTACCGGGCTGGGCGCGCTACCGAACGCCGCTGCGGAACCTCTGGATGTGCGGCTCGGCGACGCATCCGGGTGGAGGGATCATGGGGGCGTCCGGCCGCCTCGCCGCCCTTCAGGTCGTGCGCTCGCTCTGATGGCCTACGACGCGGTCATCGTGGGAGGCGGCCACAACGGACTCGTCACGGCTGCATACCTCGCGAAGGCCGGGCTGGAGACGCTCGTCCTCGAGCGTCGCGACCGTGTCGGCGGCCCGCTGGCATCCGAGCAGCTCATCGCCGATCTCGTGGGAAACCTGCGTCGTGACGTCGTCGCGGAGCTGGGGCTGGGGTCGCATGGTTTCCAGGCGATCGAGCCCGACGTCGTGGCCTTCGCCCCGTCTGTGGACGGGCCCGGACTGACGATGTGGCGAGACCCTGTTCGCACGGCGACGGAGCTTCGAGAGCGGCCCAATCCGCGTCAGGCCGAAGCGTTCCTCGCCTTCGACGGCAAGATCCGCTTGCTGGCCGAGTTCGTGGCTCGAATCCAGGAAGCTGAGCCACCCGATCTGCAATCCCCTTCGTTCTCGGACGCGGGCACCGGCCTCACGCTGCTGAACTCGCTCCGGCAACTCGGTCGGGAGGAGATCCGCGAGACGTTGCGGGCCCTGCCGATGTCCGTCGCTGACTTCGTGAGTGAGGCCGTGGAGGACGAGGCGCTTCAAGGAGTCCTCGGCGCGAGGGGTGTTCGCTACTCGGCCATGGGTCCCAGGTCAGCGGGGACCGCGCTGAACTTGCTCTGGGACTCGGCCTCGGGAGGAGGTGCCGCGGGTCGCACGGTCTTTGCGCGCGGCGGCCCGCGTGCGCTGGCCGATGCGCTCCTGTCCGCGGCACAGAGCCACGGTGCGACAGTTCGGTGCGACGCCGAGGTCGCGGCCATTCGCACACGGCGAGGCTCCGCCGTCGGAGTCGTCCTGGCGAACGGCGAGGAGATCGAAGCCAGGATCGTCGCCTCGACCGCCGACCCGAAGCAAACCCTCCTGCGGCTCCTCGACCCGGCCGAGGTCGGCCCGACCCTCGGCTGGCGCGCAGAGCACATCCGGGCGCCCGGCGTCGTGGCGAAGGTGACGCTGGTCCTGGACGGCCTCCCGGCGATCGCGGCCGACGAGGAGCGCCTCAGGGGGCGAATCGTCGTAGCGCCCAGCCTCGAAGCCCTCGAGCTTGCGTTCAACGACTCGAAGTACGGCCGGATCTCGGAGAGCCCGTATCTCGAGGCCACGATCCCGACCCTCTCCGACCCGTCGCTCGCTCCGGAAGGCACACATGTGCTGAGTGCGCTTTTCCAATACGCGCCGCGCGATCTTCGTGACGGGGACTGGGATGAGGCAGCGCGCGAGCGTGTCGCGGACGCGACCGTGGCGACGCTCGAGACCTACGCGCCCGGTCTCGCGAAGCGAATCACTGCTCGCCACATCGTGACGCCTGCGGACCTCGAGCTTGAATACGGTCTCAGCGGCGGGCACCCCATGCACGGCGAGCATGCCCTCGACCAGTTCTTCGCCTGGCGGCCTCTCCTCGGCCACGCGCGCTACCGGCTAGCCGGGATCCGCGGCCTCTACCTGTGCGGGGCGGGCGCACATCCCGGTGGCGGAGTCACCGGCGGCCCCGGGAGGAACGCAGCTCGTGCGATCCTTGCCGACGCTCGGCGAGCTCGACGCCGCAGCGCGAGACTTCGCGCACGAGATGCGCCGGCCTAACGGAAGCTACGGAAGGACGTGACGGCGCTGCAGGCGCTCTGGGGGGACAAAGGCCCTGGAAGCGGCCTTTGGCGTTCTGGGCGTTGCGGATTGTCCGGACGTGGTCAGGGCCGGTCGACGGTTACCCGAAACCGGCTGCGGACCGCTGCCGTAGACCGAGAGTCAACCCCCGAACGGCAAGGAGCTGAGATGCATCGCATCCTCATCATCGGCGCGACGGTCGCAATTGCGGCCACGGTCGCGGCCGCGGCGCTCGGTCAGGGCCGGGGCGCCACGACGACGAGTCTCAAGGGAACCGTCGGGCCCGGGTACTCGATCTCGCTGACGAAGGCCGGCAAGAAGGTCAAGACGCTCAAGCCCGGCACCTACAAGATCACGGTCGCCGACAAGTCGCCGATTCACAACTTCACGCTCGAGAAGGAGACGAAGCCGAACATCGAGAAGCACATCTCCGGCACCGGCTTCACCGGTACGAAGACGATCACCGTCAAGCTCGTGAAGGGGCACTGGAAGTACTACTGCTCGGTGCACGAGCCGAGCATGTACGGGTGGTTCTGGGTGCGCTAGGGAGCTCGCGCCTCCGTATTGAGAAAGGCCCTGGATCCAGGGCCTTTCTTCTGACTACGACGCGACGTAGACGGTGATCGGCTGGACGACGCCGTGCGCCTCCATCGCGTCCCGGACTTCGGGTGGCGGTGACGCCACCATCCCCTGCAGCGCCGCGAGGTCGTCGACGTCGGTCGTGATGGCGACGTTGTTGCTCCCGTCGTGCGCGACGAAGTCGGTCACGTTGCTGCCGCCCCCTGACTCGATGGCCGCGGCGCGCTCCGCCTTGCCTTGCAGCCACTGGTCGAGGTCCTGCACTGCGTGGGTCAAAACGACTTTCGGCATCTCGGCTCCTTTCTGAGCACCAGTGCGCGTTAGGTCACTGACGGTACTAGCCCGGGGCTCAAGACGGCGGCGCAAGGTCGTACGGGAACCGCGTCAGCACCTCGCCGCCCGTCTCGGTCACGAGCACGAGATCCTCGAAGCACACGCCGCCGGCGCGCTCGTCCCACAGGCCCGGTTCGATCGCGATCACGTCCCCGGCGACGAGCGGATCGCGTCCCGAGAGGCCGAGACCCGGGGCTTCGTGCACCTCGAGGCCGACGCCGTGCCCGAGCGAGTGCTGGAAGCCGTTCTCCTCGCCGGGGCCTGCGGTGCGCTGCGTCGCGAAGCCGGCCGACTCGAAGAGCTCGCAGGTCGCATCGAAGAGCTCCCGGCCCGTGATGCCCGGACGAACGGCGGCCAGCGCCTGGGAGAGCGCATCCCGCACGAGCCGGGCCTGCTCGGCGATCAGATCGGCGTGCTCCGGCTCGGGGTCGCCGGCGACGAAGGTCCGCGCCATGTCCGCCCAGCATCCGCTCGCTTCGTGGCGGGGCCAGATGTCGACATGGATCGGCAGTCCCGCCGGGAGCGGGCCGCTGCCCGGCTCGTGGCCGCCGCCCTGCCAGACCGAGGCGACGATCACGTCGGGCGGGCATGGAGCTCCGTGCTCGGCGCACGCCTCGCGGATGCGCCGTGCGGACGTCCTCGGCGAGAAGGGGCTTCCCGTCCACCTCGAGCCGGCCGTCGGTTCCGCGCTCGGCACGCGCCAGCAGCTGAGATGCCGCGGCCATGCCCGCCTCGGCCGCACGCTGGGCGACCCGAATGCCCTCGAGCTCGACGGGTGACTTCGCGCGCCGCCGCAGCTCGACCGCAGCGTCGTCGACGGTCAGGACGATTCCCTCCTCGCGGAGGCGGTCGCCGAGCCCCAGTGGAAAGTCGGCGGGGACGATCGCCTCGCTGATCCCGGTCTCCCGAACCGCGCGCAGCTCGACCTCCCGCCCCGCCTCGTGCATGGACAGGCCGCTCTCGACGAGCTCCTTGTAGCCGAGCTCGAAGTAGTCGAGCAGCTGGGCGTCGGGCAGCTCGCGCTGGACGCGGTCCCGCTCGAGGCGCGTGGTCAGAACGTACCGGCGCGCGTCGACCTCGGCGAAGAGCAGCGGATCGCCGATCGCGATCGGAATCTCGTGCCGCAGCGCGGCGGAACGCTCCGGGTCACCCGCGAGAAGGAGCCCACGCATTGCGCGGGAGCGTACCGGCCCGGGATCAGCCGTCCTGCGTGGAAGGCTGTGAGTGAGCGAGGCGAGGCTGACGAACGCGGCGCCGCTGGTAGGGCAGAGCGGCGAGGCAGACGAGCTCACGCGCGAGGAGGCGCGGGTGCATCCGCCCGCGAGGGGAGGAGGCGCGGACCGAGACGTCGGCATCGCCGAGTGCGGCGCGCACGAGCGCACGGGCTCGCGGCGCGTGCCACTGAGACGTGACGACGATCACCTCGTCGACGCCGAGCTCCCGCGCGAGCTCCGCGACGCCGACGGCGTTCTGCATCGTGTTCCGGGCGGTCGTGTCGCAGACCAGCCGCACGTCGGGCCCGTGCCATGCGTCGCGCATCAGCTCGGCCTCCGCGAACCCCGTCCCGTGCCTCGACCAGCCCGAGAGGACGACCGCGTCGGCCCCGTCGGCGAGCTCCTCCGCGTGCCGGAGCCGGAGCAGGCAGAGCGGGTGGAGGCCGTCCGCACCGCGCGCCGAGTAGCCGAAGACCGCGACGAGCCGCTTCGGCTCAGCGCCGGCCACGCGCCCGCCTCAACCCCTCGAAGGTGATGCAGCGTGCCCGCGACCGTCAGCACGACCATGATCGCCTTCTTGCCGCGGAGCTTCGACTCGCCGCTCGCCCGCTCGCGCATGTGCACCGGAACCTCGTCGACCCGGAGCCCGGCCTCGGCCAGGCGCAGGAGCGCCTGCACCTCGGGCGCAGTGCTGTCGTAGGGCCGGGCGAGCACGGGCAGCGCCTTTGCATTTGCCGCGTAGAGGCCGCTGGTCGCGTCGAGGAACGGCCGCCGTAGAGCGACTTTCATCGAGCGGCGCAGGACCGCTGTGCCGAGGCGCCTCGCCCGGGTCGCCTCGTACCGCCGACTCTCGAAGCCGTCGCCGCTCGCGTACCTCGATCCCACGGCGACGTCGCACGTGTCGGCGCGGACGCGCTCGAGCAGCCGCCGGAGCTCGTCGGCCGGATGCTGCCCGTCCGCGTCGACGCGTCCGCAGTACTCGTATCCGTGCTCGACCGCGTAGCCGTAGCCGCCCGAGATCGCCGCGGGCAGCCCGCGGTTGGCGCCGAACGAGAGCACCTCGGCGCCGTGCTCCGCGGCGACGCCCGCAGTCCCGTCCGTCGAGCCGTCGTCGACGACGAGCACGTCGGCGCCCGGGAGCTCCTTGTGCAGCTCCTCGAGCACGGCGGGCAGGTTCTCCTCCTCGTTCCAGGCCGGGACGAAGACGAGGGTGTCGCTCTGCTCGGCCACGCGGTCAGCGTAGCTCCGACAGGACGCTCCAGCTGAGCGCCGCTACTGTCCGAGCATGAGCGCGCCACGCGAGGGTGGTTGCTCCTGCGGGGCCGTCCGCTACCGGCTCGACGTCCGAGCCGATGTTCGTTCACTGCTGCCATTGCCTGAACTGCCAGCGGCAGACCGGTGGCGCGTTCGTGATCAACCTGCTGATCGAGGCCGACCGCGTGCAGCTGCTGAGCGGCGAGCCACAGCCCGTCGACGTCCCACGCGACGACGGCAGCGCTCAGCGGATCTACCGCTGCCCGACGTGCCAGGTCGCGGTGTTCAGCGAGTACGGGCGCCCCGAAGTCCGCTTCGTGCGCGCCGGGACGCTCGACGAGCCCAGGGCGATCACCCCCGACGTTCACATCTTCACGAAGTCGAAGGTCGGCTGGGTCGCCCTCCCGGCCGATGCGCCCGCGTTCGACGTCTACTACGACTCGAAGACCCTGTGGCCGGCCGACAGTCTCGAGCGACTCGCTGCCGTCTTCTCGCCGGCACCCGGCGACTGACCGTCACACGGTGCCGCGGCTCAGGCCGCGGGGCGAAGATACCGGTCGATCAGCGCGTCGGACAGCTGACGCTGCCGCTGCCCGAGCTCGCGCCGGTTCTCCTCGAGCTCGCCGCAGCCCGCGCCGACCACGCGCAACGACTGGCGCTCGGCAACGAGGATCTCGATCGCGTCTCGGAGGTACTGGATCCTGGTCATCGTGTCCCTTTCGGAGTGATTGAGCCTTCTCCGCCAAAGACACGGTGCGCGGGCATCTATTCCCCGGGAATAGCTTCGCCCGAAAGGAGTCTGTACAGGTATGAGAGCGCCCAGCGCAATTCCCACCGACCCACCCGCAGAACGCCTACCTTTCGTGCTGCGATGACGACGCGACGCCGACAAGGGGACGAACGCCGGGCTCCCGACGCGGAGTTGGCGGCGCTCGCCGACGGGTCGCTCGCGCCGGAGCGGCGCGCTGCGCTCGAGGAACGAGTCGCGGCCTCCCCGGAGCTGGCCGACCGGCTGGCCGAGCAGGAGCGCGCGGTTTCGTGGGCGACGAGCGCCGCGGCCGAGGTCGAGGCCCCGGCGGCGCTGCGGGCGCGCATCGAGGCCCAGCAGCGCTCGCGGAGCATGCGCAGGCCACGGCGATTCGTCCTCGCCGGTGCGGCGGCGGCCGCCGTGCTCGTGGTCGCGGTCGGGATCGCGGTTCTCGGCTCGGGCAGCTCGCCCCAACGCTTCCAGGCGGCTCTCGGCCCGACGGACCTCGCACCTGCGGCGAGCGGCAAAGCGACGCTGACCAAGACGTCGTCGGGGTGGCGGATCGCGCTCAGAGCGACCGGCCTTCCCCGCCGCGACGGCCGGAACTTCTACGAGGCGTGGCTGCGAAACGGCAGCGGCGTGCTCGTCCCGATCGGGACGTTCAACGACGGCCGGAAGGTCACGCTGTGGGCGGGCGTGTCGCCGAAGAGCTTCAAGACGCTGACCGTCACCCGGGAGCAGGCCGACGGCGATCAGTCCTCGTCCGGGCAGAAGGTGCTCGTGGGGACGGTCTACACCGGCCGCTAGCCCGCCGAGGGGCCCTCGATCCGGTCGACGACCTGCCGGCGGGCGCGGTACAGGCGGCTCATGACGGTCCCCTCGCGGATCCGCAGCGCCCGGGCTGCTTCCTTGTACGAGAGCCCGGTGATGTCGACGGCGACGAGCACGTCGCGGAAGTCGTCGGGCAGCGCGGCGACCGCGGCGTAGAGCTCGGCGGCCTCGACCGCGGCCTCGGGCTCTCGCGCATGCGGGTCGGCGACGAGATCGAGCTGGTCGGGCAGCGGGCCGGGCCGGAGTCGGCGCCCCTCGGTCTTCAACCGGTTCAGGAACGTGTTCCGCAGCGCGCGCAGGAGATAGCCGAGATCGTCCTCGTTCCGGAGCAGGCGCGGCTTGGCGAGCACGCGCGCGTAGGTCTCCTGAACGAGGTCCTCGGCGTCCTCCCGGTTGCCGCAGAGCGCCCACGCGGCCCGGTAGAGCCGGTCGAGGTGGTCGCCGAGCCGGGCGGGGTCGAGCGTGCGCTCCATCGGATTGGGCCCGCTGACGGGCCGTTTCGTCCGGGCGAGCATAGAGCCGTGCAAGAGGGGCCGCCAGCGAGGTCCGGCCTCGCCGGCGGCTACGGGTCGACGTCGTGGTCGAGGGGGACGCTAGGCCGCATGTGGGAGCGGCTCCGCGATGTGCGAGGTCGGGAGGGAGAAGCGCTTCATTGCGCGCGCTGCCAGCCGTTCGGCGTCTCGGTTCGAGTACCGGCTGCCCGCCGCGATCACGATCTCATCGGCCCGAAACGTGACCAGGGCGTCGTTGATCGCGAGCAGCGGATCGCTGTCTCCCACGCGTCCCTCCGCGTGAGAGCCCCTTCGCTCGAGTCGCTCGACGAACGCCGTCAGGCGCGCCCGCGCACGGCGAAGGGCGGTGTCGTCGTCGGACACCCAATGCCGTAGCCGGGAGTTCAGGGCGGGCGCGACGACGAGGACTTCGCCGTCCGGCACCTTCGCCGGAACCAGGTCGTCGAGCACGACCATGAGCACCTTCGGCTCGCTCGCCCCCGCCGCGCTGTCGTCGGTGATGTTCCGCTTGAGCTGTTCCACCTTCATGTCGTCCTCCTTCGGTGTGGGCTGATCTCTGGTCTTCAAGACACCGCCCGAGCGCATCCATTCCCGCGGTCGCGACACGGATCGAGTCGCGTCGGGAATACGGGCCGCCCGCCGGTGTCCTTGGGCCCACAAGGTCAAACCTCTTCGAAAGGAAGCCATGAAGACGATCGATCGAATGCGTTTCACACGACTGCTCACCGTTGCCGTGCTCGTCCTGACGGCAGCTGTCCTGACCGCCGGAGCCCTGGCCGCCGGCAACCAGGGCGCGAGCGTCCGGCTCGGCCAGAGCGGCTTCGGCCGGATCCTGGTCGACTCCCACGGCAGGACGCTGTACATGTGGGCGCACGACCCGCGGGGCAGGAGCACCTGCAACGGCAAGTGCGCAATGGCCTGGCCACCGCTCATCACGCACGGCAAGCCGAAGGCGCTCATGGGCGCTCGACGCGCGCTGCTCGGCACGACCCTGCGCAAGGACGGCAGGCGGCAGGTCACGTACCACGGCCACCCGCTCTACCGCTTCGCCAACGACAGGAAGCCGGGTCAGACGGCAGGCGCAGGGCTGGTCGTCCTCGGCGCTCGGTTCGACCCGGTCTCGTCGGCTGGGAACGCGGTGCGCAAGCCTTCGAGTCGCTTCCAGCGTCCGAAGCTCCAGCACGGCGTCCTCACGGTCGAGGGCACCGCGGCGGGCGAGAAGATCGCACTGCGCCTGAAGGCCGGCTCTCCCGGCATCCTCCAGGTCGACGTCGGCGACAACGGCTCCGCTGATTTCAGCTTCGAGCGGAAGCGGATCGCGCGAATCGCCGTCGATGCCCAGGGCGGCGACGATCTCGTCCGCATCGACGACGCGAACGGCGCGTTCACTCCGGCCATCCCGACCACTCTCGCGGGCGGCGACGGCAACGACACGCTGCTCGGAGGCCTCGGGGCGGAGAGCCTACTCGGAGGCAACGGCAACGACACGCTGGACGGCAACGGCGGCAACGACCGGGCCTTCATGGGCGCGGGCGACGACACGTTCGTCTGGGATCCGGGCGACGGCAGTGACGTGGTCGAAGGCGAGGCGGGCGCGGACACGATGCGCTTCAACGGCGCCAACGCCGCGGAGCAGGTCGATCTGTCGGCGAACGGGAACCGGCTGCGCTTCTTCCGCAATCCCGCGAACATCACGATGGACACGGCGGGCGTCGAGCGCGTCGACTTCAACACTCTGGGCGGTGCGGACGTGGTCAACGTCGGCGACCTGAACGGAACCGACGTCGGCAACGTGAACGTCGATCTCGCCGCGGCCCTCGGCGGATCGAACGGCGACGGCCAGTCCGACCACGTGACCGTCAACGGCACCGACGGGAACGATGCGATCAACGTCAACGGGAATGCCGCCGACGTCGCCGTCTCCGGACTGCGGACGTCGGTCGCGCTTCTGCACCAGGAGCCCGGCGACGAGCTCGCTGTCAACGGCCGTGGCGGCAGTGACATGATCTCCGCCGCCACGCTCCCGGCTCAGTCGATCGCGCTGACCCTCGAAGGCGGCGCGGGTGACGACACGATCGCCGGCAGCCAGGGCGTCGACACGCTGCTCGGCGACGACGGCAACGACACGCTCGACGGCAACGGCGGCAACGACCGGGCCTTCATGGGCGCGGGCGACGACACGTTCGTCTGGGATCCGGGCGACGGCAGTGACAGCGTCGAGGGCGAGGCCGGCGCGGACACGATGCGGTTCAACGGAGCCAACATCGCCGAGCGCGTTTCCCTGGTGGCCGACGGGAACCGGCTGAAGTTCTTCCGTGCCCCCGGCAACGTGACGATGGATACGGCGGGCGTCGAGCGGGTCGACTTCAACGCCCTCGGCGGGCCCGACAGCATCGCGGTAAGCGACCTGACGGGCACCGACGTCGGTACGGTGAACCTCGATCTGGCGTCGACACTCGGCGGGGGCCAGGGCAACGGCCAGGCCGACCACGTCCTCGTCGAGGGTACGAACGACGGGGACCGGATCCGCGTCAACAGTGACGCCTCCGGCGTCGTCGTAGCCGGACTAAGGGCCGTCGTGGCGATTCGGCACCAGGAGCCGGCGGACGCGCTCGCCGTCGACGGTGTCGGGGGCAACGACGACATCGCGGCGGCCGGCCTCCCGGCTCAGGCGATCGGCCTGACCCTCGACGGAGGCTCTGGAGACGACGAGCTCTTCGGCGGCCAGGGCGACGACAGGCTGGTCGGCGGAGACGGCAACGACACGCTCGACGGCAGCAAGGGCAACGACCTTGCCCAGATGGGCGCCGGCGACGACACGTTCGAGTGGGATCCCGGTGACGGCAGCGACACCGTCGAAGGCGAGGACGGCTCCGACACGATGAGCTTCATCGGAGCCAACATCGCCGAGAAGATCGATGTCTCGGCGAACGGAGACCGCGTGCGGTTCTCCCGCGACATCGGCAACGTGACGATGGACACCGCCGGCGTCGAGCAGATCGACTTCGAGGCGCTCGCCGGGGCGGACCTGGTCACGGTCAACGACCTGACTGGAACCGACCTCCGAACCCTGCAGCTCGACCTCGACGGCGCGGCTCCCGGCGGAGGCGACGGTGAGCCCGACCGCGTCGTCGTCAACGGCACCAACGGCGACGACGCGATCAGGGTCTTCGGCGACGCACAGGGCGTGAACGTGAAAGGCCTCGCCCCGTTCGTCGAGATCCTCCACCCCGAGTTCGCGAACGACCGGCTCGACCTCAATACGGGCCAGGGCCAGGACTCGGTGGATGCGAGCCAGCTGGCTCCCGGCACGATCCCGCTCTTCGTGGACGGCGTGCCCGTTCCCTAGAGCGCGGCGAATGCGGCAGCGAAGCGGGGGCCTTTCGAGGCCCCCGCCGACCTGTCCGGGTACGGTGCCCAGCTTGCTCGTCACAGCCGACGACCGCGCGGGCTTCGAGGCTCTCCAGTCGACCATCGAGGGCGGGGTGGGCCTCGCCGTTGCTCCGATCGGACCGGGACAGCCGGTCGAGGAGCTCGGGACGATCCGGGGCGGTGTCGCCTGGTCGACGATCAAGGTCCCGCTTGCGCTCGCCGTCGCGGCGCGTGATCCCGGCGAGCGCGACGAGGAGCTGATCGACGCCGCGCTGATGGTCTCCGACAACGACGCCGCGCTCGCGCTGTGGGAGCGCCTCGGGCCGCCAGAGGCAGCAGCCGCCGCGGTGGAGGACGTTCTCGCCTCGGCCGGGGACACCGCGACGAGGGTCGAGAAGCAGGTTGTCCGCGCTGGCTTCACTCCCTTTGGCCAGACCGAGTGGTCGCTGGCGGCCCAGGTGCGGCTGATGGCCGCCTTGCCCGACCTGCCGCACGCGGAGGCGATTCGCGCCCGCATGCGCCGCGTGGTTCCGGAGCAGCGCTGGGGACTCGGAGCACTCGGCGCCGACGTGGAGCTGAAGGGCGGGTGGGGCCCCGATCCCGACGGCCGGCACCTCGTCCGCCAGATGGGCATCGTCGGCGGCGTGCTCGCGGTTGCGCTGGCTGCGGTCCCGACCGATGGTGCGTTCGAGTCGGGCACCGCGATCCTGGACCGGCTGGCGGAGTGGCTCGGCGAGTCGCAGGCCGCCCGGTTCCGGCCGTAGACTCGCCGCGGCGTGGCCGAAGCGCGAGAGGACCTCGGCGGCACGACGTATCTCCGGCTCGTCGGGCTCGGGGCCGTGATCGGCGTGCCGGCCGCTCTCCTCGCCGCGCTCTTCCTCGCGCTCGTGCACGACCTCGAGCACTGGCTCTGGACCGATTTGCCGGACCGCCTCGGCCACGCGTCACCGCCCTGGTACCTCGTCGTCGGCCTGCCGCTCGCGGGGGCGTTCGTGGTGCTCGTCGCGCGCCGCTTCCTGCCGGGCGACGGCGGAGTCTCCCCGCTCGTCGGGCTCCAGGGGGAGAAGCCGTCACCGCTCTCGCACGCGCCCGGAATCGCCCTTGCCGCCGTGGGCACGCTTGTCGTTCGGCGCCGTGCTCGGGCCCGAGATGCCGTTGATCGCGCTCGGCATGGTCGTCGGCCTCGCCGTCACGCCGATCCTTCGCCTCGGGAAACAGGAGAGCGACTTACTCGCGGGCGCGGGCGCGTTCTCGGCGATCTCCGCGCTCTTCGGCGGCCCGATCGTCGGCGGGGTGATGATGGTCGAGTCGGGCGCGGCCGGGCTCGGAGCCTCGCTCGCGCCCGCGCTGCTCCCGGGCTTCGTCGCGGCGGCCACCGGCTACGTCGTCTTCATCGGCTTCGGGAACTGGGGCGGGCTCGGGACGCCCGGGCTCGTCGAGCCGGGTCTGCCCGCCGTACCAGGGGACGCACATCTACGACCTGATCCTCGCGATCGCGGTGGGCGTCGTCACGGCGATCCTGGTCACCGTCGTCCGCCGGCTCGCGCACCGCGTCGCCGACCTGCCGCGACCCGAGCTGCCCGTCCTCCTCCTCGGCGGCGGCCTCGCCGTGGGCGTGCTCGCCGAGGTCGCGGACCTGCTCGGCGCGAACTCCCAGGACGTGCTCTTCTCCGGCCAGACCTCGGTGCCCGGGCTCGTCACGGAGAGCTCGACGAAGATCGTCCTCCTCCTGCTCATCTTCAAGGGCGCGGCCTACGCCGTCAGCCTCGGCTGCGGATTCCGCGGCGGGCCGATCTTCCCGGCCATCTACCTCGGCATCGCGGTGATGGCGCTGCCCGTGGTCTGGTTCGACATCTCGCCGACGGTCGCGGTCGCGATCGGCGCCGCCGCGGGCATGGCCGCGATGACGCGGCTCCTGCTGACGCCGATGCTCTTCGCCGCGCTCCTCGTCGGCCTGCAGGGCGTCGACACCGTTCCGGC
Organism: uncultured Actinomycetes bacterium; assembly: GCA_963742635.1. GTDB lineage: Bacteria > Actinomycetota > Thermoleophilia > Gaiellales > Gaiellaceae > VAXT01. The sequence goes on along the minus strand of CAVUMW010000001.1, from coordinate 66,896 downwards.
GGCGGTCCTCGCGGCCTCCGCGGCGTGGCTTGCGATGCGCGCCATCGACCAGCGATCGCCGGAAGCGAGCTCCGCCTGACTCGGGCTACGCGACGATCGTGAGCTCGCGGGGCGTGTTGTTCAGACGCCGCGCGCCGTCCTCGGTGACGGTGACGATGTCCTCGATCCGCACGCCGAACCTGCCGGCGCAGGTAGATCCCGGGCTCGATCGAGAAGCACATCCCGGGCTCGAGCGGGTGCTTCTCGCCCTCGACCATGTAGGGCGGCTCGTGGGCCGTCAGACCGATCCCGTGCCCGGTCCGGTGGATGAAGTGGTCGCCGTAGCCGGCGTCGGCGATCACCGCGCGCGCGGCGCGGTCGACCTCCTGGCACGCGGCTCCCGGCCGGACCGCGTCGTATCGCCGCCTGCTGAGCCCGCTCGACGATCTCGTGCACGGTCCGCTCCTCGTCCGTCGGCTCGCCCACGTGAACGGTGCGCGTCGTGTCCGAGCTGTAGCCGTCCTTGAGGCCGCCGAAGTCCAGCACGACCATGTCGCCCTCCTCGATCACGCGCTCGCCCAGCTCGTGATGCGGGTTCGCGCCGTTCGGCCCCGAGCCGACCACGGTGAACTCGACCTGCGAGTGGCCGTGAGCCTCGAGCGCGTCGGCGAGGTCGGCTCCGATCTCCGTCTCCGTCCGGCCCGCGAACCGCACCTCGAGGATGTCGTAGAACGCCGCGTCGGCCGCTTCGCCGGCTGCGGTCAGGCGCGCGAGCTCGTCGGCGTCCTTGATCGCGCGCAGCATCGGCAGCGCCTCGGTCATCGAGACGTAGCCGGAGTCGGGCAGGCGGCCCTGGAGCCCGAGCACGTGCATCGCCCAGGCCGCATCCGAGATCGCGTAGCGGCCCCTGGGATCGAGGAGCGGCGCCGCGGCCTCGTACGGGTCGCTGCCGTCCGACCAGTCGGAGAGCTCGAGCTTCGAGCTGCCCGGCGCCGACTCCGCGTCCGGGCGCTCCAGCACCGGGACGATCAGCGCCGGCTCGTGGTCGGCGGCCAGGACGAGCATCGTCAGCCGCTCGGTGACCGCGAGCGGGGCGTACCCGGTCAGGTAGAGCAGGTCGGGGCCGGGCGTGACGAGGACACCCGAGAGGCCCGCCTCCTGAGCGGACTTGCCGGCGCGCTCCATCCGCGCCTCGAAGTCCTCCGCCGTGAACGCTCTCGCCATCGTCCTGTTCGAGTCTAGTCCCGGCCTTGCTCAGGGTAGGGTCGCCGCATGTGCTTCGAGCTCGACTCGGTTCCGCCGATTCAGCCGATCGAGGGCGGGGCCGTCGACCACCGCGATCTCGAGCTCGAGAGCGAGGACGGCAACCGCTTCGCCGCGTTCGCCGCGCTGCCCGAGGAGCCGAGCGACGTCGGCGTCGCGATCCTGCCGGACGTCCGCGGGCTCTACCGCTTCTACGAGGAGCTGGCGCTGCGCTTCGCCGAGCGCGGAATCGCAGCGATCGCGTTCGACTACTTCGGGCGCACGGCCGGCGTGGGGAAGAGGGGCGAGGACTTCGACTACATGGAGCACGTTCAGCTCGGCAAGCCCGAGCACGTGCAGACGGACCTCCGCGCCGCGATCGCGTGGCTGCGCGAACAGGGCGTCACGTCGGTCTTCACGGTCGGCTTCTGCTTCGGCGGGCGCAACTCGTGGCTGGCCGCGGCGAGCGGGCACGACCTGAAAGGCGCCGTCGGCTTCTACGGGTCACCGGTCGACCGGGACGCGCCCGGCCCCACCACACGCGCCTCGGAGATGAAGGCGCCGATCCTCGCGCTCCAGGGCGGCGCCGACCAGAACATCACGGCCGAGCACAACGCGGAGTTCGACGAGGCGCTGACCGAAGCGGGCATCGAGCACGAGGTCGTCACGTACCCGGGCGCGCCGCACAGCTTCTTCGACCGCAAGCAGGAGCAGTTCGCGGACGCCTCGGAGGACGCGTGGAACCGCACCCTCGCGTTCATCGAGCGCTACCGCTAGCCGGGCGTCACTCGTACTGGAGCGCCTGGAGCACGTTCAGCCGCGCTGCCCGCCGCGCCGGGAAGATGGCGGCGACGATTCCGACGACGATCGCCGCGACGGCGAAGACGACGAGCTGCACGACGGGCAGGGTGAAGTCGATGAAATCGATTCGCGCGACCAGCAAGGCCCCGAGCGCGATCCCGAGCAGGATCCCGAGCACCCCGCCGATGGCGGACGTGATGATGGCCTCGTGTCGGATCATGCGCCGAACCTGACGACGGGTCATGCCGACGGCGCGCAGCATGCCGATCTCCCGGGTCCGCTCGAAGACCGTGAGCACGAGCGTGTTCACGATCCCGAAGAAGCTGACGAGAACCGAGAGCGCGAGCAGGATGTAGAGGATGTTGAGCACGGAGTTCAGCCCTGAGATCTGGTTGTCGACGAACTCCTGGCGGGTCTGCACCTTGGCGTTCGGGAACGTCTGCAACGCACTGTCGAGCGCCGCTCTGTTCGCGTCGGTTTCGCCGCCCTTCATGATCACGAACGAGTAGAGGTCCTGCGGCTGGGCGTTGAAGCGGTCCCACGTCTCGGCCGAGATCGTGACCGGGCCGAAGGGCGATCCGCCGGTCGGAGGCTTGAAGATGCCCAGTACGCGGAACGTCGCCGATTGGCCGTCGGCAAAGGTCTGTCGAAGCGTCGAGCCGACTTTCAGGTCGTGGTCGTTCGCAAAGTTCTCGTCGACGAACGCACCGTCCTCCCCGAGGCGGGCGAGCACCGCGTCGGAGCCGTCTTTCCAGTCGAGGGCGAAGATCCGGCTGGCCGCCGGGTTGACGGCGGTGGCGTTGTAAACCGACCCGAAGGCTTTCGCCTGGCCCGCCCGGACGCTGCCGACCGCGTCCACGCCCGGCGCCTTGGCCGCGGCTGCGGCGACGCTGACCGGGATCGGCGAGAAGTTGTTCTGGGCAGTGAGCGCGTAGTCCGCGTTCTTCCAGAGGTCGTCGACCGCGCTCCGGAAGGTCGAGACGATCCCGGCCGCGAGGACCGCGACGAGCGTGACGAGCGCGAGGCCGATCATCAGCGCCGAGGCGGTCGAGGCCGTTCGCTGCGGGTTTCGCTGCGAGTTGCTGCGCGCGAGCGCGCCCGCGGTGCCGCCGATCTTCGTCGACGGCCAGCCGAGCCACGTGGCGAGAGGTCGAACGAGGCGCTCGGAGAGCAGTGCGACGCCGAGGAAGATCATCAGCGCGCCGACGCCCATCCAGACGAGCAGCCCGGTCGTGCTGTGGCCCGGCCCGAAGAGCGCCCAGGAAAGGGCGGCGAAGCCGAGCACCGTCAGGAGGATCGATCCCGGAACGCGCAGGAACGCGAAGCGGGACGGCGGCAGCGTGGCCCCTTCGTGGACGGCGGCGAGCGGAGGCACGCGCGTCGCGCGGAAGGCGGGCCGCAGGCTCGCGACGACCGTGACCAGGATCCCCGCCACGAGCGCGATCACGACGGCGCTCGGCGTCAGGATCAGGCCGCTGTTCGGCAGCGTGAAGCCGACGGCGTCGAACAGCGCGAACAGCCCCTTCGCCAGCCCGAACCCGGCGAGGAGCCCGACGAGCGACGCGAGGATGCCGACGACGAGCGCCTCGATCAGGATCGAGGTCAGGATCTGCCGGCGCGACGCACCGACCGTTCGGATGGTCGCGAACTCGCGCGTTCGCTGGGCGATCGTGATCGAGAGCGAGTTGGCGATCACGAAGCTGCCGACGAAGAGCGCGATCCCGCCGAACGCGAGCAGGAAGCCGCGCAGGAACGAGATGAAGCTGTTCGTCTCGGCCGCATCGTCGTGCGCCTGCTGGGCGGCTGTCTTCACCTGCGCGGTGGGCGGAATGCTCGCCTGGAGCTCGCGGGCCAGCTGCTCGTCCGACACGCCCGGCTTCGCGGCGACCGCGATCTCGTCCAGGCGGCCGTGCTTCTCGAACAGCGCCTGGGCTGTCGGCAGGTCGAAGCCTGCGAGAGTCGCGCCGCCGATCGTCGAGACCGACCCGAACCGCACGAAGCCCGAGATACGCAGCCTCCGCGCCGCGCCTTCAGCCTGGACGCCAACCGTCTGCCCGACCGTGAAGTGCTCCTTCTTCGCAGTCGACTCGTCGATCACGACGTCGCTCTGCTTCGGCCACGATCCCTTGACGAGCGTGAGCGGGTTGAAGCGCGACGCTCCGTTCGCGATGCTGAAGCCGAGGTTCGGCGCCCCGCCGTACACGATCGCCTTGCCGTTCTTGCCGATCAACTGCGCCTGACCGTTGACGCTCCCTTCGGCCGCCTCGACCTCGGGCAGACCGCGCACCTTGGTGAGGAGCGAGGCGTCGAGTGTCGGCGCCGTCGAGCCGGCGTCGCTCGAGATGTCGAACGCCGTCTTGCCGCTGATCACCGCGCTCGACCCTTTGCGGACATCGGTGAAGATCGAGCCGAAGGCCTTGTCGATCGAGTCCGTCAGCATGAACGTGCCGGCGACCATCGCGACGCCCAGCACGATCGCGATCGCGGTCAGCGAGGTCCGCAGCTTCCGTCCGAGCAGGCCCTTGAGCGCAACGCGGATCATCGAGAGCGATGGTACTGGCGTGCGTGCGTGTGCTTGCGGTTCAGTCGGAGAGCTCGAGCACGCGCATCGCGACGACCGGCCGCGAGAACCCCTTCAGCTCCAGGTCCGGGACCGGCTCGCTGACGACGTGCGGGTCGACCTGGGCATGCGTCCGCTGGCTGATCAGGATCTGGCCCGGGCCGGCCGCGTCGCTGAGCCGTGAGGCGAGGATGACGACGTTGCCGACGGCGCCGTAGTCGTAGCGGCTCTCGAAGCCGATGCGGCCGAGCGTCGCGTAGCCGGTCGCGATGCCGATGCCCAGGTCGAGCTCGTAGCCGCGCTTCCGCCAGTCGGCCGACAGGCCTTCGAAACGCTTGCACAGGGCGTCGGCGGTGCGCACGGCCGCCAGCTCGTGGTCGGGGAGCACGGCGGGGTCGTTGAAGAACGCCATCAGCCCGTCGCCGGCGAAGTGCTCGATCGTGCCGCCGTGCGCCACGACCTCCTCACCCGCGGCCGTGTGGTACTCGCGCAGGATGCGGAACACCTCTTCAGGCTCGGCCGTCTCGGCGAATGCCGTGAAGCCGCGCAGGTCGAAGAAGAGCGCTGTGATCTCGCGCCGGTGACCTGCGAGAAGCTGCTCGCCTTCGCCGCTCGAGAGCAGGTCGGCGACCTGGGGCGCGAAACGGGCCAGCTCGGTTCGCTGGCGCTCGACGGTCTGGAACAGACGGACGTTCTCGATCGCGATCACGACGAAGTCGGCAAAGGTCTCGATCAGGCGGATCTCGGCGGCGCTGAACGGCCGAACCTCGTTGCGTGCCACGGCGATCGCTCCGATCGGCACCCCTTCGCGCATCATCGGAGCGCTCAGCGCGGACCGGTAGCCGCCGATCTTCTGCAGTTCGAGGAGGATGTAGTCGGGATCTTCGAGCACGTCGACGATGTGGACGACCCGCTGCTCCAGGATGGCACGGCCGAGAATCGACCCTCGTTCGGGCCTGTAGATGCGCTCTCGGACGAGACGCTCGTACTCCGGCACCATGCTCGTGAAGGCCGCGACCCGGTACTCGTCCTTCTCGCCGACGCGGCGGGCGATGTTGCCGTTGTCTGCACTACAGAGCCGAACCGCACGGTCGATGACCGTTTGCAGGACGGCGTCGAGGTCGAACGTCGTCCGCGCGATCGTCTGGATCACGTCGCGAACCGCAGCCTCGCGCTCCTCGGCCCGTTCGCGTTCGCGCCGAAGCTCGGCCGGATCCTCGTGCAGCGCGTCGTCGCTCACCGCGCCATTCTCTCCCGCGGAGGGCTCAGGAAGCGCTGGACACGGCCGGCGAGTAGGCGTACGAGAGCAGCTTCCGCGGGTGGCCGGTCCCGTCCGCAGAGACCTCCCAGAGGACGTTGTCGTTCCCGTACACGACGTGGTCGTCGTCCAGCCACTCCGCCTGGTCGTCGATCGGGTCGTCGCCGGCCAGCCGGATCGCCTGCATCGTGCGCAGGTCGAGGACGAACAGCCGCCAGTCTCCCTTCTCGCCCACGACTCGCTTGAACGCGATCTTCGTGCCGTCGGGGGACAGCGAGGGGCACTCGACGCTCTCGTCGATCACGCGCAGCGTCCGGTCGCGGAGGCTCCCCTGGAGCAGGTACGTCTTGGAGCCGGAGCCGAGGCTCGCGTAGAAGCGATCGTCGTCCCGCGCGAACGTCACGCCCCAGAAGTTGAAGTTCCGGTTCGAGAACGGCTTGCCGTCCCGCGTGACCGGCAGCTGCTCGAGGTTCACGACCTCCTTGCCCGTCCCGAGGTCGAAGATGCTCGTCCGCGTCGAGAAGTTCCCGGCCGCGTAGTTGTCGCCCTTGACGAACATCGTCGTCGCGCCGTAGCGCCCGTCGGGCGAGACGCGTGCCCGGCTCGGGATGCCCGGCAGCGAGATCTGGCGCTCGACGTGGAAGCTCGAGTCGAAGACCTTCGCGACGTAGCCCGTGTTCAGGAGCCCGCCGCGCGTGAGGCAGAGACCGTGCCCGCCCGCGTAGTAGGCGCGCTCGCACCTGAGGCCCGCGATCGCCCGCTGGCTGCGCGGGTTCGAGAGCGGGGCGACGGCGAGCGAGCCCGCGGTGCGATCGGGGATCATGCTCACGAACAGGATCTTCGCGCCGCCTTCCGAGTCGACGGAGGTGGCCGACGTCGTCTCGAGCGTCGCGCCGTTGACGACGTGGATCCCGGGCGGAGGCGCCGACCGGTGCGAGCGCGCGACGGAGAGCCCGACGTAGGCCCCGGCCGAGGCGATGCACACGACCAGGACGCCGAGGAGGATGATCAGGCGACGGCGCCTAGACAACGGCCGTCTCCTTCCGTCCGTACCGATGGAGAACCGTCGCGGCGACGATCGCCGCCAGAACGAGGCCGACCGAGAACACCGCGACCGCGTCCGTGATGCCGATCAGCACCCACGTCGCTCCGAACGCGATCGACGCCACGAGCCGCGCGAGGCTCGTCACCGTGACGAGCACCGACAGGCCCGTCGCCCGCGCCTCGGCGGGGAGGATCGAGCTCGCCAGCGCGTTGAGCACGCCGTCGGTGGCCGCGTAGTAGGTGCCGAACGCGACGATGACGACCAGCGAGGCCGCCGGCCCGATCCCGGGCACCATGATCGCGGCGTAGACGACGAGCAGCAGCAGGTAGCCGCCGACGAAGACCTTGGCGCGCCCGATCCGGTCGGCGAGCCGGCCCGCCGGGATCGCCAGCAGCATGTAGACGAGCGAGGTCGCGACGTAGAGCAGCGGGAGGTTCCGCCCGGCGAAGTCGAGGTTCTGCTGCAGGCCGAGGTAGACGAACCCGTCGCTCATCGTCATCAGCGCGAGCGCGCCGCCGGCCACGAGGAGCGCTCCGAACCGCGGAACGGCGAGGAGTTGCGCGACAGAGCGCATCGTGACCGGCGGCAGTGGCTCGGCTTCGACCCGACCCGTGGTGTTCTGGACGAACAGCACGAGGATCGCCAGCCCGATCAACGCGAAGCAGAAGCTGACGAAGAAGATCGGGTCGAAATCGTGCGGGATCAGCACCAGGAGCGAGAACGCGATCAGCGGCCCGATCACGGCGCCCGCGGTGTCGAGCGCGCGATGCACGCCGAACGCGGTGCCGAGATCCTCCTCGGGTGTGCTCAGTGAGATCAGCGCGTCGCGGGGAGCCGTCCTGATGCCCTTCCCGGTGCGGTCGGCGAAGACGAGAGCGCCGATCAGCGCCCACGAGCGTCCGACCACGATGAAGCCGATGCGGGTGATCGCCGAGAGGCCGTAGCCGAAGACCGCGACCTCCTTGTAGCGGCCGAAGCGGTCGGCGGTGTAGCCAGATGCGACCCGCACGAGCGCGGACGCGCCCTGCTGGATCCCGTCGATCACGCCGAACTGGAGAGGAGACAGCCCGAGCGTGAAGATGAGGTACAGCGGCAGGATCGCCGTCACCATCTCCGACGAGATGTCCGTGAACATGCTCGTCAGGCCGAGCAGGACGACGGTCGTGCTGACCTTGATGCCCGTCCTGCGCCGGACCAGCGCGCGGCCGCCCCGAGCGAGGGCCTGCGAGTCCGCTACCTGGTACATGCCTGCTCGCGCAGGGCTCGAACAGCCGCGTCAGGCCCGGGGAACCACCGGCGGCCGATCGCCCTCGCCTGCGATCGGAAACACATCGTCCCTGCAAAGTAGGAGCTTCAAAAGCCGGTGCCTACTAGCCGAACGGTCAGTTTGCCGCTAGTTCACTGCTCGTAGCGCTCGACGACCTCGGGGTCGCGAACATGGGCAGCTTCCGGGTCCTGGCCGGACTCGCGGAGCGCCCGCCGCTGGCGCAGCAGGTCCCAGCACTGGTCGAGGCTGACCTTGAGCGACTCGAGCCGGTTGTGCTCGTCCGCGTTCAGCCCGCCTTCGCCGACGCGGTCGTAGAGCTCGTGCTCCTCGGAGACGAGCTGCTCGATGCGATCGTGGATCTGTTCGTCGTTCATGCGGTGAGCATGCCACAGCCGAATAGCGCCGCGGTGCGCACCGTTGTGATGGGATACACGCTTTCTGCGGAAGGAGGACTCCATGACACTGAAGATCGGCGACACGGCACCGGACTTCGAGGCGGACTCGACCGAGGGGCGGATCCGCTTCCACGACTGGGTCGGAGACTCGTGGGCGGTGCTGTTCTCGCACCCGAAGGACTTCACCCCCGTCTGCACGACCGAGCTCGGCTACATGGCGCGGATCAAGCCCGAGTTCGACCGGCGGAACGTGAAGATCATCGGCCTCTCCGTCGACACGACGAGCGACCACGAGGGCTGGGCGAAGGACATCGAAGAGACCCAGGGCGAGGCGCCGAACTACCCGATCATCGGCGACGCGGACTTCGAGGTCTCGAAGCTGTACGACATGCTTCCGTCCGAGACGTCCGGGGACCCGGGCGACCGGACTCCGATGGACAACCAGACGGTGCGCAACGTCTTCGTCGTCGGCCCGGACAAGAAGGTGAAGCTGATCCTCATCTACCCGATGACGACCGGCCGCAACTTCGACGAGGTGCTGCGCGTCATCGACTCGCTCCAGCTCACGGCGAGCCACAGGGTGGCGACTCCGGTCAACTGGCGCCAGGGCGAGGACGTGATCATCGCCGGCTCCGTCTCGGACGACGAGGCGAAGGAGATCTTCGGCGAGTGGGATGCGCCGAAGCCGTACATCCGAGTCGTGCCGCAGCCGGAGCAGGAGTCCGCTGCGGTGGGAACGACCTAGGCGAGTCTCAGCGAGGGGCGGTCCCTGACCGGGGACTGTCCCTCGGATGACCGATGGCCGTGCTGCGCGACGTGATCGAGGACGACCTGCCGGTCTTCTTCGAGCAGCAGTGCGATCCCGAGGCCGTCGAGATGGCTGCGTTCCCGGCCCGGGAACGCGAGCCGTTCTTCGAGCACTGGCACCGGATCATGGCCGATGACGCCTGCATCGTGAAGACGATCGTCTCCGACGGCGAGGTGGCCGGAAACGTCCTCAGCTTCGAGCGCGCCGGCAAGCAACTCGTCGGGTACTGGCTCGGCCGGGAGTACTGGGGCCGCGGCCTCGCCACCCAGGCGCTCGCCGAGCTCGTCGAGGAAGTGGTGGCCGTGCGACCGCTCTACGCCGAGGTGGCGACGACGAACATCGGCTCGATCCGAGTGCTGGAGAAATGCGATTTCACGGTCGTCGGGAGCACGACCGAGCAGGACGAGACGTTCGGCGAGATCGAGCTGCTCGTGATGGAGCTCGTTGGCTAGGCTGGAAGACGTGCAGACCACGCCGGCCGCACAGGAGCTCGAAGCCCAGTTCGAGCAGTACCGAGGCGAGCTGACGGCCCACTGCTACCGCATGCTCGCGTCGCCGTTCGAGGCGGAGGACGCGGTGCAGGAGACGTTCATCCGCGCCTGGCGCGCGATCGACCGCTTCGAGGGCCGTTCGCAGCTTCGCTCGTGGCTCTACAAGATCGCCACGAACGTCTGTCTCGACATGCTCGGCGGCCGCGAGCGGCGTGCGCGCCCGATGGATCTCGGCCCGTCGCGGGAGCCGGTCGAGGAGAACCTGAACTCGCTGCCCGAGGCGACCTGGGTGCAGCCGACCCCCGATCCGGCCGTGGTTGCGGAGTCGAACGAGACGACGCGACTCGCGCTCGTCGCCGCGCTCCAGCACCTTCCGCCCCGTCAGCGGGCGGTCCTCATCCTCTGCGAGGTCCTGCGCTGGAAGGCGAGCGAGGTCGCGGAGCTGCTCGACACGAGCGTCGCGTCCGTGAACAGCGCGCTCCAGCGCGCGCGGGCCACGCTCGAGGCGAGCGACCTCGAGCTGGGCGACGCGTCGCGCTCGGTCGACCGGGCCGACGCCGACCTGCTCGCGCGCTACGTCGAGGCGTTCGAGGCGTACGACATGGACGCGCTCACGTCGCTGATCCAGGAGGACGCGATCCAGTCCATGCCGCCGTTCGACATGTGGCTCAGGGGCCGCGACGACATCTTCGAGTGGTGGTACGGCCCGGGCATCGGCTGCAAGGGCTCGCGCGTGATCCCGACGGTCTCGGCCAACGGTGCGCCGGCGTTCGGCCAGTACAAGCCGAGCGACAGCGGCAGCGGCTACGACCCGTGGGCGCTCCAGGTGCTCGAGATCGAGAACGGCAAGATCGTCGAGTTCACGTTCTTCCTCGACACCGAGACGCTCTTTCCGCTCTTCGGGCTACCGCCCCGCCTCGACGCCTAGCGCCTCGGTCAGCCCCATGAACGCGATCAGCTCGACGAGCTCGGGCGTGACCTCCCGGAGCACGAGGCGTGAGCCCTCGCGCCGGAGCAGGAGGGCGAGCCGCGCGAGAGAGTCGACCGTGGCGGCCGTCGGTCGCGCGCCGCTGAGGTCGCACACGTAAGCAGCCATATCGGTTCCTCTTAAGACGGCTCCACAGCGCCAAATTCATCGGCGGGACGACCGATGAGTTCCAGTTCGTTGTCACGTCTTAAGGCTTGAAATTCGACGACAAGGAGACGCTTCGCGAATGAGCAACCTCGACGCCCGAAGCCGCTGGCTCGCCCTCTACGTCCTGTGCCTGGCGAGCCTGATGATCGTCCTCGACGTCACGATCGTGAACGTCGCGCTGCCCTCGATCCGCGACGACCTCGGCTTCTCGGAGACGTCGCTCGCGTGGGTCGTGAACGCGTACGTCCTCACGTACGGCGGCTTCCTGCTCCTCGGCGGGCGTCTCGGCGACCTCTTCGGTCACCGGAAGCTGTTCCTGATCGGGATCAGCGCCTTCACGCTGGCGTCGCTTGCGTGCGGCCTCGCGACCTCTCAGGCCTTCCTGATCGCCGCGCGCGGCGTGCAGGGCGTCGGCGGCGCGATCGCTTCGGCGGTCTCGCTCTCGCTGATGGTCAACCTGTTCACCGAGCCCGGCGAGCGCGCGAAGGCGATGGGCATCTTCGGCTTCGTCGCGGCCGGCGGCGGGAGCCTCGGCGTCGTGCTCGGCGGGATCCTGACGGACACGATCAGCTGGCACTGGATCTTCCTCGTCAACTTCCCGATCGGCGTGCTCGTCGTCCTGCTCTCGCTGCGGCTGCTGCCGACGGAGCATGTCCGGATGGCCGACCAGCGGCTCGACATCGGCGGCGCGGTGACGATCACCGGCGCGCTGATGATCGCCGTCTACGCGATCGTCAACGGCGACAAGAACGGCTGGACGTCTGCCGACGACGCTGGGCCTGCTCGGCCTCTCGCTGGCGGTCTTCGTCGCGTTCCTGCTCATCGAGCGCACCGTCGAGTCGCCGCTCGTGCCGCTCGGGCTGTTCAAGCTGCGCAACCTCGCGACGGCGGACGTCGTCGGCGTGCTCTGGGCGGCATCGATGTTCGCGGCGTTCTTCCTCTCGGCGCAGTACCTCCAGTTCGTGCTCGGCTACAGCCCGCTCCGGGTCGGCCTCTCGTTCCTGCCCTCGAACCTGATCATGGCTGTGTTCTCGATCGGCCTCTCGGCGAAGCTCGTCATGCGCTACGGGTTCCGGGCGCCTCTGGCCACCGGGCTCGGTCTGGCTGGCGCGGGGATCCTGCTCCTCGCGTTCGCGCCGACGGATGCGACCTACCTCGTGAACGTGCTCCCGAGCATGATCCTGATCGGCGTCGGCGCGGGGATGGCGTTCAACCCGGTGCTGCTCGCGGCCATGAGCGACGTCGAGCCGGAGCAGTCCGGTCTCGCGTCGGGCGTGATCAACACGTCGTTCATGATGGGCGGCGCGCTCGGCCTGGCGGTGCTGGCGAGCGTCGCGGCCTCGCGGACGTCGAGCCTGGCCGCTGCCGGCTCAGCTCACATCGATGCGCTCACCGGCGGCTACCACGCGGCGTTCCTGATCGGCGCGCTCTTCGCCGGCGGCGCCGCGGTCATCGGCGGGCTGCTGCTCCGGAACCAGCCGCTGCCCGGCCACGAGCAAGCTCCTGCGACAGCGCCTGCACTGGAAACCGACTAGAGCGCCTGCTCGCCGCCGCCTTGTAACACAGTGTTACGAAGTCGTTAGCGGTCGCCGTGCCAGGAGTCCCAGAGCGCGGCGTACGACCCGCCCTGCTCGACGAGCTCCGCGTGCGTCCCGACCTCGTGCAGCAGCCCTTCCTCGACGACCGCGACCCGGTCCGCGTCGTGGGCCGTATGCAGCCGGTGCGCGATCGCGACCACCGTGCGTCCCTCGAGCACCGACGCGAGTGAACGCTCGAGGTGCCGCGCCGCGCGCGGGTCGAGCAGCGACGTGGCCTCGTCGAGGACGAGCGTGTGCGGGTCCGCGAGCACGAGCCGGGCCAGCGCGACCTGCTGCGCCTGGGCGGGCGTCAGCGGATGGCCGCCGGCGCCGACGACGGTGTTCAGCATCTCCGGCAGCACCTGCACCCAGTCGAGCGCGTCCACCGCGGCGAGAGCATCGACGAGCTGCTCGTCGGTCGCCTCCGGGCGCGCGAGCCGCAGGTTCTCGGCCAGCGTGCCGACGAAGACGTGCTGCTCCTGCGTGACGAGGGCGACCTCCTTGCGCAGCGTGTCGAGCGGCAGGTCGACGAGCCGGACGCCGCCCACCTCGACCAGGCCCACGCGCGGCGGGTGAATCCCGGCGAGCAGGCGTCCGAGCGTCGACTTGCCCGCGCCGGAAGGCCCGACGACCGCCACGCGCTCGCCCGGCTCGAGGTCGAGGTCGATTCCGTGCAGGACGTCTCGATCCGCGTAGTACGCGTAGCGCACGTCCTCGGCGCGCATGCGCTCGTTCTCGGGCTCGTCGTCCTTCGCCTCGCGGTCCGGCGGGACGCGGACGATCCCGACCAGGCGCGCGAACGACGTGGCACCGATCTGGATCTCGTCGAGCCAGGAGATGAGCCGGTCGACCGGGTCGGCGAGCTTGACCATGTACAGAGAGACCGCGGTCACCTCGCCGATCGAGGCCTGGCCCTGCGAGACGAGGTACCCACCCCAGGCGAGAGCGGTCGCGACCGGGAGCACGTACGCGAACTCGGCGGTCGGGAACCAGACCGTCCGTAGGAAGAGCGTCCGCATCTCCGCGCGATAGGCGTTGTCGAGGTCGTCGTCGATCTGGCGGACGCGCTTTTCACGAAGGTTCAGGGCGTCGACGGTTCGCCCCCCTTCGACGGTCTCGCTGACGGTGCCGGCGAGGGTCGCGTACGACGCCCGTTCCCAGAGATACCCGGCGGGCGCCCGCTTCAGGTACCAGCGCGTGCTGAAGAAGAGGAGCGGCACTCCGACGATTGCGGGCAGCGCGGCGAGCGGGTTGACCCAGAGCGCGGCGGCGACGGTGAGCACCGTCGTGATCCCGGCGATCAGCGTCTCCGGGACGGCGAAGCGGACGGTGCGTGCGAGCGAGTCGACGTCGGCGGTCGTGCGCGAGACGAGGTCCCCGGTCCCGGCGCGCTCGACGGTCGAGAGCGGCAGCGCGAGCACGCGGCGCATGAAGTCCTCGCGCAGCTCGGCGAAGATCTTCTCCGAGAGCACGAACGAGGCCCGGCGCGCGAACCAGGTCACGATCGTCTCGACGATGAGGAAGATCGCGAGCAGGCCGATGATCTCGTCCACGTGCTTCGTCGTCGTGCCGTCCTGCACGGACTGGACGAGCGCGCCCAGGAGCGGCGGTCCTGCGAGGCCCGCGGTTGCGGCGGCCGCGTGCAGGCCGACCACGCCGAGCAGCCCCCGCCGGTTGCGGCGCCCCAGCCGGCGCGCCTGCGCGCGCAGCTCGTCGCCGGCCGCGATCGGGAGCAGCTCGTTCACAGGTCCTCACCCCGGGTCACGGTCCAGCGGTAGCCGTCGTGCGCGGAAAGGAGCTCGCGGTGCGTCCCGTCGGCGACCACGCGCCCGTCCTCGACGAAGAAGACGCGGTCGGTCTGGTCGAGCATCAGCGGACTGGCGGTGATCACGACCGTCGTCTTGCCCTCCCTCGCCTCGCGCAGGCGCTGCGCGATGCGGGCCTCGGTGTGCGCGTCGACCGCGCTCGTCGGCTCGACGAGCACGAGCACCTCGGCGTCGGAGAGGAGCGCTCTCGCGAGCACGAGCCGCTGGCGCTGGCCGCCCGAGAAGGAGCGGCCCCGCTCGTCGACGTACGCGTCCAGGCCTTCCGGCAGCGCTTCGACGACGTCTTCGGCGTTCGCGACCGCGATTGCCGTGTGGATCCGCTCGTCGTCTCCGTCCGCGCGCTCCCAGGGGTCGAGCTCGCGGCGCAGCGGGCCCGAGAAGATGACCGGGTCGGCTTCGCTGACGACGATTCGCCGGCGAACCGCGTCGATCGAGAGCTCGGCGAGCGGCACGTCGCCGAGGTGGACGCCGTCGTGATCGCCGAAGCGGCCGAGCCGGTCGGCGATCGCGGCAGCCTCGTCGGGCTGAGCGGACACGAGCCCGATCAGGCGCCCCGGCTCGACGCGGAGCCCCGAGCCGTGGTCATGGAGCGGGACCAGAGCCGCGGGCTCGGGCACGGGACGGGCCGGCTCGGCGATCTCGGACTCGACCTCGAGGATCCGGAGCATGCGGGTCGCGCCGACGTGCGAACGCGTCAGCTTGTCGACGGCCTCGGCCGCGGTCCGCAACGGGAGCACGAGGAAGGCCGCGTACCCGTAGAAGGCCACGAGCTCGCCCGTGTCGATCTTCCCTCCAGTGCGAAGCGGGCGCCGAGCCACGTGACCAGGACGACGAAGAGCCCGGGGATGAACACCTGGGCGGCGTCGAGCGTCGACTGGGGAAGCGCGACGCGCACACCTGCCTGGCGCACCTCCTGCGAGCGTGTGCGGTAGCGCGTGAAGAACGCCTGCTCCCCGCCGATTCCCCGCAGCACGCGCAGCCCGGCGGCCGTGTCGGCGCCGAGCGCGGTCAGCTTGCCGACCTCCTCGCGCTGCACGGCCTGACGCGCCTGGAGCGGCTTGATCACGAAGCCCATCAACAGGACGAGCACCGGCACTCCGAGCAGGACGACGAGCCCGAGCACCACGGACGACGAGAGCAGGATGATCGCGACGACGATGTACGAGACGAACGCGCCGGCGAGCCGCGCGGTGATGTCGAAGGCACCTCCGGCGCGCATCGCGTCGTTCGAGACGGTGGCGACGACCTCGCCCGTCGAATGACCCTTCTTGATCGCCGGGCCTGTGCGCGCGGCGTGGTGCGCGACGATCTGCGCCATCCGGAACGAGGCCTGCAGCCAGTTGGCGACCGCGAACCGGTGCCGCATCACCCCCGCGGCGGCCGTCGTCGCGCCGAGCCCGAGCAGGATCAGCGACCACTGCACGAGGGCCTGGTTGTCGCTGTCGACGATGCCCTTCTGGATTGCCTGGCCGATCGCTGCCGGCATGAGCGCCTGCGAGACCATCCAGACCACGCCGAAGAAGACCCCTCCGAGCAGGGTCTTCCACTGGAGCCGCGCGACCCAGAGCAGGAAACGCAGCGGCGACCGGGTGTCCGGCTGGCCGGGGTCGGTGAATGGGAGCTTGATCATGGGTGTCGCTGCACAGAGAACTACGCGCCGGAGGCACGCCGTTTGATCGTACCCGCAGCCTCAGCCGGGGTCTATGCGGCGAGCGTTGCGGGTGCGCCGAGGAGGTGCTCGAGCGCGTGCAGCTCGCGCCGCGGCGCGGCGTGGATCCGGCCGCGAATCTGAAGCGCGAGCAGCCCGTCCGGCGTGAGGCGCCGGCGTGCGGCCGCGACCAGGCGACGCACGAGCCCGAGCCCGTCACCCTCGGCGAAGACGGCGCTCACCGGCTCCGCGGCGCAGCTCCGGATGGCTCTGCGCTCGCCGAGCGGGAGGTAGGGCAGGTTGGCGACGATCACGTCGGCCGTCCCCGGGAACGGATCGAGCAGGTTCCCGCGACGGACGGTGACCCGGCCGCGGAGGCCGGCGCGGCGCGCGTTCAGCCTGGCCAGCTCCACCGCAGCAGAGCTGACGTCCGTCGCCCAGACGGCCGTCTTCGGCGCGGCCTCGGCGATCGCGAGCGCGATCGCGCCGGAGCCGGTCCCCACGTCGACGACCACGCCCGCACGGCCTTCGAGATGGTCGGTCGCGCAGACGACGAGGCCCGTGCTCGTTTCTCTAGGGGTCATGACGTAGGGGCTCGTGACGAGCTCGAGCCCGCCGAACGTGGCTGTGGTCGTGTCCATGTCGGTTTCTTTATACCAAAGAACAGTATTTAGAAACTCAGCGTCTGGTGAGCTCGAGCACGACCTTGCACGACGCGTGGTCGTCGAAGCAGTCCCGCGTCTCGCAGCGGACCTGCCCGACCTCGACGCCGTCGAGCGCGCAGCTCGCGAGCCCGGCCCACATCCCGCGGTCGATCTCGACGGCTTCCGGGCGCGCGCGCACGAGCGGACGGAGCGGGCAGGTCGGTGTCGCAATCACGGCTCCCGTGTCGTCCGCGTGCTCGAGCGAGGCCTGGTAGCCGAGACGCCGGACCGCGGCGCACACGCGCTCGAAGCCGGCCTCGATGCTCTTCGCGGGTCGGAGTCGGGCGGACCGACCGAGCTCGCGCCCGAACTCGACGCCGACCCCGCGGAGCGTCTCTTCGCCGCCGCGGGCGACCAGCGCGTCGACGAGCAGCCCCGCGAGGGACTCGCTCTGATCGGGGAACTCGATCGACTCGAGCTGGGGGACGACCGAGTAGGTCTTTGCGGGCCGGCCGGCTCCGGGCCCGGAGCGTCCACGTGCGGCGTTCGTAGCCGATTGCGAGCAGCCCCGCCTCGACCAGCCGCTCCAGCCGCGAGCGGGCGACGTTCCTGTGCAGCCCCTTGGCCCGGGCGAGCTCGTCGGCGGTCACCGGGCGCGCGTGGCTCCTCGCGAAGAGCAGCGCCTCGCGGAGCTCCGGATCGCCGACTGCAGCCAGGTGGTCCATCTCTAACTCCAACGTAGCAGGAGTTACAGAGTGTTCTAGGGCCGCGGCAGGATGAGGTCGAACCGAGCGCCGCCGCCAGACGCGGGGTCGTAGACGAGATCGCCCCCGTGGGCCCGTGCGTAGGCCTGCGCGATCGACAGTCCAAGGCCGCTGCCTTGGCCGACGGAGCCCCGCTCGAAGCGCTGGAAGAGCCGCGGGACGATCTCCGGCGGGACGCCCTCACCGCGGTCCTCGACGCTGACCCGGAGGTAGGTGTCCTGCGATTGCACGCTGACGACGACGGGCGGCTCCCCGTAAATGACGGCGTTCCGGACGAGGTTCCCGAAGATGCGCTCGAGCGCCGCCCGGTCGGCACTCACCTCGAGCTCGGCGGGGACCTCGATCCGGATATCCGCATCCGGCGCGGACGCGTTTGCGATCTCCGCGAGCAGCTCCCGTAGGTGAACCGGCTGCCGCTCGATGGGTATCGCCTTGGCGTCCAGCCGTGAGAGGTCGAGCAGCTGTTCGATCAGGCTGCGGAAGCGGACCGCCTGCTCCCACAACGCATCTTCGAGCTCCTCGCGGGTCTCAGGAGCGAGAGTGTCGCGATGGTGTCGGAGCGTCGAGGCGATCCCGTAGACCGATGTGGCGGGCGTGCGCAGCTCGTGCGATGCGATCGCGACGAAGTTCAGCTTGAGCTGGTCGAGCCTGACGAGCTCGTCGTGAACCTTCGCCTTCTCGATCGCGATTGCCGCGCGCGAGGCGACGAGCTGGAGCAGCTCCTGGTCGTCCAGGTTGAAGAAGCGCGGCTCGAGCGTGCCGACGTGGAGCACGCCGATCACGCTGCCGGACTCGATCAGCGGCACGCCGAGCATGCTCTTGATGCCTTTCTGGCGCAGGATCGGGTTGAGCACATTCGCATGGTCGACGTCGTCGAGCACGATCGGGCGCGCCTCGGCGGCGACGCGTCCGGCGAAGCCGCCGCCGACCGGAATGCGCACGCTCTGCTCGACCTCCTCCTCGAGCCCGACGGCAGCGCGGGCGACGAGCTCGTTCGTCTCCTTGTCGAGCATGAGCACGGCCGCGGTGTCGACCTCGAGCACGTCCCTGAGCCGCACCAGCAGCTCACCCATCAGCTCGTCGAACCCGAGACTGACGAGCGTCGCCTCCAGCACCGTCTGCACCTGCTCGAGCCGCGTTCGGCCACGGCGCTCGGCCTCGAACAGTCGTCCGTGCTCGATCGCGAGCCCCACGCGGTCGGCGACGAGCTCGAGCAGCTCGACGTCGTCCTTCGTGAAGGTCCGCGGTGTCAGCGAACCGATGTGGAGCACTCCGAGCACGTCGTTCGAGAAGACGAGCGGCACACCGGCCATGCTCTTGATGCCCTTCTCGCGCAGGATCGGGTTCAGCACGTCGGCGTGGTCGACGTCGTCGAGCACGATCGGTCGCCGCTCGGCGGCGATCCGGCCCGCGAAGCCGCCGCCGATCGGGATCCGCACGCCCTGCTCGACCTCTTCCTCGAGCCCGACCGCCGCCCGCGCGACCAGCTCGTTTCTGAGGTCGTCCCGGAGAAGAACTGCGGCCGTGTCGGCGTCGAGCACATCCCGGATTCGCGTGAGCAGCTCGCCCAGGAGCTCGTCCAGGTCCAGGTGCGACAGCGCCGCATCCGTGACGAGTTGGATCCGCCGCAGCCGCTCGGCGTCACCGTTCTTGCCCATAGTCGACAAAGGATACGCCGCTCGCTGGCCGAGCCTTGCGCGCCGCTGCGGCCTCGAGGCGCGTTGTTACGCTCACCAGGATGAGCCGGTCAGTCATCGTCGCCACCGCCAGAACGCCGTTCGGAAAGCTCGGCGGCGGCCTGGCCGGATACAAGGCGCCGGAGCTGGGCGCGATCGCGATCAGGGCTGCTCTCGAGCGGGCCGGGCTCGAGCCGAACGAGGTCGAGTACGTGATCATGGGCGAGGTGCTCCAGGCGGGCGTGGGCCAGGCCCCGGCGAGGCAGGCCGCGATCGCGGCGGGCATTCCGAAGGAGGTCGGGTCGGACACCGTCAACAAGGTCTGCGCCTCCTCGATCCGGGCCGTCGAGATCGCGGACGCGATGATCCGCGCCGGCGACCACGAGCTGATCGTCACGGGCGGCATGGAGTCGATGTCGAACGCGCCGTACCTGCTCGAGAAGGCGCGTTTCGGCTACCGGCTCGGCGACGGGACGCTGATCGACTCGATGGTTCACGATGGGCTCACGTCGACCTTCGACAACCGGCACATGGTCGAGCAGGCCTCGTTCGTGAGCCGTGAGCTCGGGATCTCGCGGGAGGAGCAGGATCGCTGGGCGGTCCGATCGCACGAGCGCGCCGTCCAGGCGATCGACGAGGGGCGCTTCGCGGATGAGATCGTCCCGGTCGGCGACCTGGCCGTCGACGAAGGTCCCAGGCGCGACACCTCGCTCGAGAAGCTCTCTGCGCTCAAGCCAGTCTTCGACCCGGAGGGCACGACGACCGCCGGCAACGCGCCCGGGGTGAACGACGGGGCGGGCGCGGTCATCGTCACGAGCGAGGAGTTCGCGAAGCGGCGCGGGCTCGAGGTGCTCGCGACGATCGTCTCGCAGGGCTACGTCGCCGACGACTTCGCCTACCTCGCGCGGACGCCGGCCAAGGCGGGGGCGATCGCGCTCGGGAAGGCGGGCAAGACGATCGACGACGTGGAGCGCGTCGAGCTGAACGAGGCGTTCTCGTCGGTCGTGCTCAACTCGGCGAAGATGCTCGGCGCGGACGAGGAGAAGGTGAACGTGAACGGCGGCGCGGTCGCGCTCGGGCATCCGATCGGCGCCTCGGGCGCGCGGATCGTGGGGACGATGGTGCACGAGCTGCGCCGGAACGGCGGCGGCCTCGGCCTCGCGGCGATCTGCTCCGGCGGCGGCCAGGGCGACGCCCTCCTGCTCGAGGTCTAAGGGACCTGTCCCAACCGAACTTGTCGGGTGTCTGACACCCGACATGGCCGATACGAACACGTCCGGTGCCTGGCACCGGACATGGCTCGAACGGGCGTCCCTCGGTCGAGGGAACTTGCGTTCGTGGGGCTATCTCGGAGGCGAACGAGCGGTCTAACTGACTGAGATGTTCTGCGGCTTCTGGCGTACGCCGCCGCGCCGGCCGGCGTTTGCCGGGCGGCTGGCGGTCCTGCTCTGCGTGCTCGTCGGCCTGTTCGCCGGGAGCGCCGGCCCTGCCCGAGCCTATTTCTGTGCGCCGAGCTCGACCCACGCGCCTCGCGTTGCCGCTCAGAAAGCCTGCGACCGCCCCAGGGCCCCGGTCTGGCGCAAGCACGGCGAAGCAGACACGATGTCGTTCGTGTTCTTCATCGGAGCCGTCTGCGCCGTCCTGCTCATCCCGGTGGCATTCGGCCGGCGCGAAGAGCTGCCGCCCGAGTAGCCTCCGCGCGTGGACTTCGAGCACGTCCTCGTCGTCGGCGCGGGCCAGATGGGCGGCGGCATCGCCCAGGTCGTGGCGGGCTCGGGCCGGCGCGTCTCCCTCTACGACGCGGCGCCTGGCGCCGTCGAGCGCGGCCTCGAGACGATGCGCCGCAGCCTCGGCAAGCTCGCGGAGAAGGGTGGACCGAGCCCCGACGACGTGCTCGCCCGGGTCCAGGCGGTCGACGACCTCGTCCCCGCCGACCTGATGATCGAGGCCGTGATCGAGGACGCTGCCGTCAAGGACGACGTCTTCCGCCGAGCGGACGAGACGCTCCCGCCCGAGGCCGTGCTCGCGTCGAACACGTCGTCGATCCCGATCTCCACGCTCGCCGCCGCCACCAGCCGCCCCGACCGCGTGATCGGCATGCACTTCTTCAACCCGGTCCCGATGATGTCGCTCGTCGAGGTCGTCCGCGGCAAGGAGACCTCCGACGAGACCGCCGCCGCGATCACCGAGCTGGCGCGTGAGCTCGGCAAGACACCGGCCGTCGCGAACGACTTCCCCGGCTTCGTCTCGAACAGGATCCTGATGCCGTTCATCAACGAGGCCGTGTGGGCGCTCCACGAAGGCGTCGCCGAGCCCGAGGCGATCGACACGATCGCGAAGCTCGGGTTCGCGCACCCGATGGGCCCGCTCGCGCTCGCCGACCTGATCGGCCTCGACACCTGCGTCGCGATCATGGAGGTGCTCCGCGACGGCTTCGACAGTGATCGCTACGAGCCGTGCCCGCTCCTCCGCGAGCACGTCGCCGCGGGCCGCCTGGGCCGAAAGTCGGGCCAGGGCTTCTACGATTACTCGTAGTGGACTTCGAGCTCAGCCCCGAGCAGAAGGAGATCCAGTCGCTCGCGCGGGAGTTCGCCGCCGCGGAGATCGAGCCGCACGCGGCCGAGTGGGACCGCGAGCACCGCTTCCCGAACGAGGTCTTCTCGAAGCTCGCCGAGCTCGGGCTGATGGGCGTCTGCGTGCCGGACGAGTACGGCGGCGCGGGCGCGGACTTCCTCTCGTACATCCTCGTCCTCGAGGAGCTCTCGCGTGCGGACGCGGGGGTCGGCGTGACCGTCGGCGTGCACACGAGCGCCGCCACGCTCCCGATTCTCACCTTCGGCACCGACGAGCAGCGCTCGCGCTTCGTTCCGCCGCTGGCGCGCGGCGAGGTGATCGGCGCGTTCGCGCTGACCGAGACGGAATCCGGCTCCGACGCGGGCTCGCTCCGCACCGCGGCCGAGGCGAACGGCGACGGCTGGCGGATCTCCGGGACGAAGCAGTTCATCTCCACGGCCGAATACGCCGGCACGTTCCTGCTCTTCGCGCGCACCGATCCGGACACGCCCGGCGCGCGAGGGGTCAGCGCTTTCATACTCGACGCCGACCACATCCGCGTCACCGGCCACGAGGAGAAGCTCGGCCTCAACTCGTCGGTCACGAACTCGCTCGCGATCGACGGCGCGGAGGTCGGGTCCGACCGGCTGCTCCACGAGGAAGGCAAGGGCTTCACGGTCGCGATGGCGACGCTCGACGGCGGGCGGATCGGCATCGGCGCCCAGGCGCTCGGCATCGCCCAGGCCGCGTTCGACGTCGCGCGCAACTACGCGCTCGAGCGGAAGCAGTTCGGCAAGGCGATCGCCGAGTTCCAGGCCATCCAGTGGAAGCTCGCGGACATGGCGACCGAGATCGACGCGGCGCGCCTGCTCGTCTACCGCGCCGCGTGGCGCAAGCAGCAGGGGCTCTCGCACACCGAGGAGGGCGCCAAGGCGAAGCTCTTCGCCTCCGAGACGGCGCGGCGGACGACCGGTGAGGCGATCCAGGTCCTCGGCGGCTACGGCTACACGAAGGAGTTTCCCGTCGAGCGCTACTACCGCGACGCGAAGATCACCGAGATCTACGAGGGCACGAGCGAGATCCAGCGTCTCGTGATCGCGCGTTCGATCCTCGGCCTCCAGCAGCGCGCGCTCGCCTCCGGGTAATGGACACCGCGATCACCCTCTTTCTCGCCGAGCAGGCTCCCGAGCTCGCACGGGCCCACGACGAGCTCTACCCGGAGCGTCTGCCCGAGCACATCCCGCTTTCGCTGACGCTCCTCTATCCGTTCGCGCCGAGCGAGGAGCTCGACGAGGACTACCTGGGCATGGCTCGCGATTTCTTCGCCTCGCGGCACCCGTTGAGGTTCGACATCGCCCGTGTCGCGCAATGGGACGGAGGCGGTGCGGTGTACGGCGTCCCCGAGCCCGACGGTCAGTTGCGGGCGACGATGCGGGCGCTCTGGGAGCTCTTCCCGGAGTTCCCGCCGTATCGCGGCGCGGCGCAGGACCCGCCTCCTCATGCGTCGTTGACCCTCGACGGGGGCGACGATCCCGACACCCTGCTCGCTCGCGTCGAGGAGCGCCTGTCGGGGCTGCTGCCGGCTCACTTCGAGGTCGACGAGGCGGTGCTCATGGAGGAGTACGAGGCGGACGTCTGGCGGCCGATTCACGCGCTCCCGTTCCAGCGGTAGAGCGCGTCCGGCTCCCGTTCCATGTTGTCCGAGCCGTCCGTGAGCTTCACGAGCTCGAAACCGTGGCGCTCGTACAGGCGGCTCGCCGGGTTCTTCTGGAAGACCCAGAGGTACAGCTCGTGCGGGCGGAGCTCCTTTGACTTGTCCAGGAGGGCGGAGCCGACGCCGCGGTTCTGCTCCGCGGGCTCGACATAGAGCTTCTCGAGGACCGGCGCACCGAGATTCGTCGAGTGCTCGATCGCGAGGAACCCGAGCAGACGGTCGTCCTCCTCGGCGACCCAGACTTCCTCGTGCTCGCGGATGTGGGCCGCGATCGGCTCCGCCGCCTCGGCGGGCACCGCGGGGAGGTAGTCCATCTCGTTCCGCGCGCGGATGAACAGCTGCGTCAGCGGCTCGATCTCGTCCTCACGTGCCGGTCGGATCTCCATGCGTCGTAATCTATGACCGTGCCGCGGGAACGGGATGAGCCCGTCCGCCTGACCCGGATCTACACGGGCGGGGGGGACCGCGGCGAGACGAGCCTGGGGGACGGGACCCGTGTGCCGAAGCTCGACTGCCGGATCGCCGCCTTCGGGGCCGTCGACGAGCTGAACTCCCACATCGGCCTCGTCCTGGCCGCAGACGTGCCGGACGAGCTCCGAGTCGTCCTGACCCGTGTGCAAAACGAGCTCTTCGATCTCGGCGCGGACCTCTCCGTGCCATTCGGGGTCACGGACCGGCTGCGGATCAGCGACGCCCAGATCTCCTCGCTCGAGCACGACTGCGACCGCTTCAACGCGGAGCTTCCCGACCTGACGAGCTTCGTGCTCCCGGGCGGCTCCGAGGTCGCGGCGAGGCTGCACGTGGCGCGCGCCGTGTGCCGGCGGGCCGAACGGGAGGCGCTCGAGGCGGCCGAGCAGATGGAGATCAACCAGCTCGCGCTCGTGTACCTGAACCGGCTCTCGGATCTGCTCTTCATCCTCGCCCGCACGGCCAACGCCGGCGGCGCGGAACCGCTCTGGAAGCCCGGCGGCTCGAGCTAGCCGACCGACAGCGCGAGCTCGACGCCCTCGTCGAGGGTCATCTCAGAGCCCTGCTCCCAGGCCTTGGCCAGAGCCTCCTCACCGAGCTGTTCGCGAAGCGAGGCGAGGGTCTCGTCCTTTCTTCTCGGCGAAACCCAGGCGAAATTGCCCGTGATCTCTCGGCCGAGTGCCTCTGTGCAGGCCAGGAGGCGCGCGGCTGGCTCGGGATCACCCATCAGCGAAAGCACCCGAGCGATTCCTCCGAGCGCCATGCGAACGCGAAGGAGCTGACCCGAGTCGCCCGCGATCAGCACGCATTCCTTCATCGACGCGAATGCGTCCTCGGGTCGTCCCTGCTCGATTGCAACCCCGGCGCTACCCATCAAAGGCGGGTACAGGAGCGCCGGATCGCCCAAGGCTCGTGCTCGTTCGAGGGTTTCGGAGATGAGCGCGTGCGCTTCGTCGAGGTCGCCGAGGTCGATCAGCACCCTTCCGAGCACGCTTCTCGCCTCGAGCTCGGCTCGCTCGTCGCCGACTTCGTGGAAGAGCTGCACACTCTCCCGAAAGAGGTCGAGCGACTCCTCGAGCTGTGGTCGATCGCGGTCTGCTCCTCCACCGAGGAACAGATTCGCCGTGGCTATGCCTCGGCTGTCGCCGACCTCCTGGTAGATCTCCCGGGCCTCGCCGGCTCGGGCTCGCAATCGTTCGTAGTCGCCTGCGTTGCCCGCCATGTCCGCGGCACCGACGAGTGCCCGGGCCCGTGCCGCAGTCGGATCCCGATAGTTCGCGACCGCCCGCTCGAGCCGACGCTCCCCCTCCGGGTGACGGTTGCTCTGGCACCAGAAGCGCCAGACAGCGCCCGCCAAGCGCGCGGCGCACTCGCTCTCATCGGCGGCCTCGAAGTAGTCGAGGGCCGCCCGGATGTTGTCCTGCTCGCGTTCGAGGAGGTCGAGCCAGTCCAGCGATGCGACGTGCTGTTGCGGCTCGGTTTCCTCGGCGAGGGCGAGCATGCGCGCGGCGTGTCGGGCTCGGAGGTCACCGGCACGCTGGGACTCGTCGAGCCGCTCCTCTGCGTATTCGCGAATCGTCTCGAGCATCCAGTAGCGCTCCTCGGAGTGGCGGAGCAGGCTCTTGTCGACGAGCGACTGGATCGTGTCGAGGTCGGCTTCGACAACCTGCTCAGCGGCTTCGAGCGTGCACCCGCCGCGAAAGACCGAGAGCCGGGCGAACAGCGCCTGCTCGTCGGCAGTGAGCAGCTCATAGCTCCACTCGATCGTCGCACGGAGCGTGCGCTGACGCTCCGGCAAGTCTCGGGCCCCGCCGGTCAGAAGAGGGAGGCGCTGATCCAGGCGCTCGAGGATCTGACCCGGCG
This sequence comes from uncultured Actinomycetes bacterium, assembly GCA_963742635.1. Classification (GTDB taxonomy): domain Bacteria; phylum Actinomycetota; class Thermoleophilia; order Gaiellales; family Gaiellaceae; genus VAXT01. Next base: position 41,182 of record CAVUMW010000001.1, on the reverse strand, counting down.
AAAGCGCCTTGACACGTGCCGCTGCCAGCTCGAGCGCGAGCGGCAGGTCGTCCAGGCGTCCGCAGATCTCTGAGACGGCAGCGTCGCCCTCTAGCTCGGGCCTGAATCGCTCTGGCCCTGGCCACGAACAGGTCGATCCCGTCGGTGCGGGAGAGTGGGGGCACCGCGTACTCCTGCTCGCCGGCCACGTGCAAGGGCTCGCGGCTCGTGACTAGGAGCGTCGAGATTCGGGCACGACGCCAGGAGCTCCGCCAGCGCGGGCGCCGCGTCGACGACGTGCTCGAAGTTGTCGAGCAGGATCAGCATCGAGCGATCGCCGACATGCTCCGCCAGGCCGTTCGTCGCTCCGACGACCTGGGCCGCGGAGGCCAGGACGAGCCGGGAGTCGTGCAACGAGGAGAGCGGCACCCACCAGATGCCGTCGCTGTAGGTCTCCGAGAGCTCAGCGGCGACCTGCAGGCCCAGGCGCGTCTTGCCTGTGCCGCCGGCTCCCGTCAGTGTGAGCAGGCGGATCGCCGCTTGCGACAGGAGCTCCTGCGCTTCCTCGAGCTCGCGCTCGCGGCCGACGAACGGCGTCAGGGGGATCGGGAAGTTCGTCTGGTTGAGGCTGTTCAGAGGAGGGAAGTCGCCGTCGCCGAGCTGGTAGAGCCGCTCTGGCGCCGACAGATCCTTCAGCCGATGCAGCCCGAGATCTCGGACCCGTGCCGGCTTGATGAGCCCCGCGGTTGCGGCGGAGAGCACCACCTGGCCCCCATGACCGACCGCGGCGATCCGGGCTGCTCGATGGACGTCCACGCCGAAGTAGCCGTCATCGGCCACGAGAGGCGTGCCCGAGTGAATTCCGATGCGCACGCGGACCGGTCCATTGGCTAGTGACGCCTGGGCCGCAGCAGCAGCCTCGACGGCTCCCGGTGCGTCCGGGAAGGCGACGAAGGACCCGTCCCCGGCCGTGTCGACCTCGACGCCTTCACTCGCGCTGAAGGCGTCGCGCAAGATGCGCCGATGGTTTTCGACGGAGTCCCTGTACGCGGTGTCGCCGAGCTCCTGGAGCAGCCTCGTCGAGCCTTCGATGTCCGTGAAGAGGAAGGTGACGGTGCCGGTCGGGAGCTGGCGCGCGGACACGCCTCCGAGCGTACTCCGGCGGCGGCGGACGGGGAACGGGTCGCGGGCACCTAGAATTCGTCGCGATGGCGACCACCGAGGACAAGCGCGGGCTCGACGGCGGCGCGCAGCGAGTGGAAGCGCGAGCTCTACGACGCGACGCCTGAGCGTGGCGACGAGCTCTCCTCGACCATCTCCGGCCTCGAGAACGAGCCGCTCTACTCGCCCGAGAACGTCGACATCGACTACGACGCGTCGCTCGGCTACCCGGGCGTCTATCCGTTCACGCGCGGCGTCTACCCGTCGATGTACCGCGGGAAGCTCTGGACGATGCGCCAGTTCGCCGGCTTCGGCACGGCCGAGGAGACGAACGAGCGCTTCCGCTACCTGCTCGAGCACGGGCAGACCGGCCTCTCGACCGCTTTCGACATGCCCACGCTGATGGGCTACGACTCCGACCACGCGCGCTCGCTCGGCGAGGTCGGCCGCGAGGGCGTGGCGATCGACTCGCTCGCCGACATGGAGACGCTCTTCGGCGGGATCCCGCTCGGCGAGGTCTCGACCTCGATGACGATCAACTCGCCCGCGGCGATGCTCCTCGCGTTCTACGTCTGCGTCGGCGAGCAGCAGGGCGTCCCGCGTTCCGAGCTCCGCGGGACGATCCAGACGGACATCCTCAAGGAGTACATCGCGCAGAAGGAGTGGATCTTCCCGCCTGAGCCCTCGATGCGGCTCGTCGTGGACATGATGGAGTTCTGCGCCCAGGAGATGCCGCGCTGGCATCCGATCTCGATCTCCGGGTACCACATCCGCGAGGCGGGCTCGAACGCGGTGCAGGAGCTCGCGTTCACGCTTGCGGACGGGTTCGCGTACGTCGAGGCGGCGGTCGAGCGCGGGCTCGACGTGGACGACTTCGCGCCGCGGCTCTCGTTCTTCTTCAACGCGCACCTCGACTTCTTCGAGGAGATCGCGAAGTACCGCGCCGCCCGCAGGATTTGGGCGCGCGAGCTGCGGGACACCTACGGCGCGAAGAACCCGCGCTCGTGGCTGATGCGCTTCCACACGCAGACGGCCGGCGTGTCGCTGACGGCGCAGCAGCCCGAGGTGAACATCGTGCGGACGGCGCTCGAGGCGCTGGCCGCGGTGCTCGGCGGGACGCAGTCGTTGCACACGAACTCCTTCGACGAGGCGCTCGCGCTGCCGACCGAGAACGCGGTTCGGATCGCGCTCAGGACGCAGCAGGTGATCGCGCACGAGACCGGCGTCGTGAACACGATCGACCCCCTGGGCGGCTCCTGGTACGTCGAGGACCTGACGAACCGGCTCGAGGCCGAGGCGTACGACTACTTCGACCGGATCCGCAAGCTCGGCGGCGTGATTCCGGCGATCGAGGAGAACTTCTTCCAGCGCGAGATCGCCGACGCGTCGTTCCGGTATCAGTCCGAGGTCGAGGCGAAGCAGCGCGTGATCGTCGGCGTCAACCGGTACGAGGCGCAGGAGGAAGCGCCGATCGAGCTCCTCCGGGTCGACCCGGCCCTCGAGCAGAAGCAGATCGACCGCGTTCGGTCCACGCGCGCGAAGCGGGACAGCGCGAAGGTCGAGGCGGCGCTGACGGCGCTGAAGGAGGGCGCGGCCAAGCCGGATGTGAACCTGATGCCGCTGATCGTCGACGCGTCCCGCGAGTACGTGACGATGGGCGAGATGTGCGACGCGCTCCGCGAGGTCTGGGGCGTCTGGCGCGAGACCCCGGTCTTCTAGATCGCCTCGGGCAAGTTGACCCAGTCGGACTAACGAAACGAAATTCTCGTCGTCTACGATCTACATGGCAGTGAACGTCCAGTCCTCACTATCGTCGCGCGGGTTCAACAAGTGGTTCCCGTGGATCTCGGGAGCGGTTGCCGTCGCCGGCCTCGTCGTGTTCCTCGTGGTGTATTTCTCGAACACCGCCACGCCGGAGCCCAAGCAGGCCTCCGGCCCTGCGGTCAAGGCCTCTGTGCCCCCGAAGAACATCCCGTTTCCGAATGCCGCGTGGCGTGTGACCACAAAATTCATCCTCACGGCTGTCACTCGCAAGAATCTCCAAGAGGCCTACGCCCTTACGGACCCGTCCCTGAGGTCCGGGATCACGACCAAGGAGTGGCGGAACGGAAACCTTCCGGTCGTGTACTCGACGGTCGGGCAGATCCTGAAGACGAATTGGAAGAACACGAACTACGCGCACCCGCGCGATGCGCAGATCAACGTCATCATCATCCCGAACAGCGGCAGGGCGTGGAATGCCCAGGTCGGGCTGACGAAGGTCGGGCACGGCGCGAGCGCGCACTGGCTGGTCAACTACTTCCAGCCGCTCGCCGGCATTCCAGTTCCGACACCCAAATAGGCCGATGGCGCCGAGCCGCTCGTCGGACGGCACCACGGTAGGAGCTACCTTCAGTCCAGCGTGAAGAACCTTCTCGCTTCCTACCGGTGGCGGCGGCGTCTCGCGTGGTTGACGGGAATTGCGCTCGCGGTAGCGGCGGTCGTAGGCGTTGTCGTTCTTTGGCCGAACACCGCGCCCGAAGAGCAACAGCCGCCATCGAACGTCCGGGCCAAGGTCGAGAAGGAGCCCAGGCCGGTGCGGTTGAAGGCGCCCGACAAGAAGGACGCGCTCGTCGTCATCACGCACTTCCTTTACACAGCCGTCGCCCGAAAGCACGTCGATCGATCGTGGAACCTCGTCGCGCCGGAGTTCCGTGCCGGGTTTACTCGCAAGCAGTGGGCCACGCAGGACATTCCGGTCGTACCGTTCCCCGTGCAGAAAGCGCGCTGGCGGCTCGAGTACTCAGACGAGCGCGGCGTGGGCTTCTCGGTCGCCCTTTTCCCGACCAAGGAGTCCCACCAGCGGGCGCAGGTCTTTCTCGTCGGTCTCCACACGATCGGCAAGGTGAAGCGACAGCACTGGGTGATCGACAACTGGCAGGCCGCACCGAGCCAGGGGCTCCAAATGGTCAGCGGTGGGCCGGGAGGGGGAAGCATCCTCGAGCAGACTTCGGCGAACGTCAATGGTTCCGGTAAGAGAGCCGAGAGCGCAGCCTGGCTGCTTCTGCCCCTCGGATTGCTGAGCCTGATCATCCTCATCCCGCTCCTGATCGGTGGCGTGAACTGGTACCGCGGCTACCGAGCGGACCGGGCGCTACTACGTTCCTAGCCCCACGAGCTCCAGGGAGACACGGTCCGGGGTCTTAGGCGCATTCTCAGGTCGTATCGCTGGCGGCGACGCTTCGTGTGGATTGGCGCGGTGCTGATCCTGATCGCCGGCTTGGCAGCGGTCGCGCTCAAGGCTCCCGAACGAACTCCGAAAGCGCAGGGCCCCTCGAACGTTCGCGTTCATGTCGAGAAGTCGCCCAAGCCGGTTCGGCTGACGTCGCGTGACGAGGCCGCGGCTCTTCGGGTGGCATCGCAGTTCATCTCGTCGGCAGTTGCTCGCAAGAACGTCGATCGCTCGTGGAGTCTCGCCGCCCAGGAGCTCCGCTCCGGCTTGACGCGGCACGAATGGGACCAGGGGCGCCTGCCCGTCTCGCCATTCTCGGTCGGAAGGAAGAGCTGGAAGTTCGACTATGCAGACAGCCAGGGGGCGGGCTGGACGGTCACGCTCTACCCGCCGAAGCGCTCCCAACGGTCTCCGCAGGACTTCCAGATCGGTCTCCACCCGCTCGGATTCGGCACGCACAGACGCTGGGTCGTCGACTACTGGCAGGCCTCTCCGACCGGCGCAACGGCCCTGTCGGCGACGCCGTCCGGGGGCGGGCCGGTCGCCGCAACGCCGAAGGCAAAGGAGAGCCGGATTTGGCTACTCCTGCCTTTCGCCCTGCTCAGCTTGATCGTGCTGATCCCCATCGTGCTCGTGGGCGTGAGCTCGTACCGCGGATATCGGGCCCGGGCGCTCATGCGGCGCTGAAGGCGCTCGAGTCAGACGTCGAGCTGCATGCCGTCGTGTGCCTGCTCTAGGCCGCCGTCGAGGCTGAGCTCCTTCGGGCGGTGCGTCAGCAGGAGCCGCTTCGCACCCGACGCCTCGAACGCGGCGACGGCCTCCTCGGCGGAAAGGTGGCCGCGCGGCTCACCGTCCAGCTCGCCCCGCTCCAGCGTCGCCTCGCAGAGAAACAGATCGACCCCTTCCGCGAGCCGAGCCAGCCGCTCGCTCGGTCCCGAGTCGCCCGAGTAGGCAAGCGTCCGCGTGCTGTTCGAGACGCGGAACCCGAACGTCTGCACCGTGTAGTGCGGGAGCCTGGTCGCGACGAGCCTCAATCCCGCCGCCTCGAACTCCTCGCCTTCTGCGTACTCCTTCGGCTCGAACACGCGGACGAACATGTCGGGAGTCCCGAACCGCGTGCCGAACCCGGCCAGTTCCTCTCGACCGCCGGGTGGGAGCCAAAGCTCGGGCTTGTCGAGCTCCTGCCCGAGCCCCCACATCGTCCCCCAGACCCACGGGACGAGATCGCCCCAGTGATCCAGGTGGAAGTGCGAGATGACGATTGCATCGACCTCGGGCCAGCCGTTCGCCCCGTTGTTGCGCAGACGAGCGAGCACTCCGGGGCCGCAATCGAGCAGCAGACGGCCCGGCCCTTCCAGCAGATATCCGGACTGGGCGCCACCAGGATTCGGCCATGCTGGCGAGCAGCCGACGACGGTTAACTTCATTGACACGACGGGTTCTCCATGTACGAGACGTTCTGAGCGGGCGAGATCTTCCCTACTACACTCCCCAATGTGGCCGGAAAAATACGTGTTGTCATCGCCAAACCGGGTCTCGACGGCCACGACCGAGGCGCGAAGATTATCGCCAGGGCGCTTCGTGACGCCGGGATGGAAGTGATCTACACCGGCCTGCACCAGACGCCGGAGCAGATCGTTGAGACCGCGATCCAGGAGGACGCCGACGCGGTCGGGATCTCGATCCTGTCCGGCGCGCACATGACGCTCGTCCCGAAGATCCTCGACGGGCTCAAGGAGAACGGGGCCGAGGATGTGCTCGTCGTCGTCGGCGGCACGATCCCCGACGAGGACGCAACCGAGCTGAAGGGGCAGGGCGTTGCGGAGATCTTCACACCTGGTGCGCCGACTTCCGAGATCGTCGATTTCCTGAAAGCGAAGGTTCTCGTCTCATAGGGGTCCAGGTTCAGCGCGAGGAGGCGGTCGCCGTCGTCACCATCGACCGGCCGGAGGCGATGAACGCGCTCGACGTCGAGACACTCGGCCTCCTGCGCGACCGTCTGACCGGGTTGCGGAAAGACGATGCGGTGCGCGTGATCGTCCTCACAGGTGCAGGCGACAAGGCCTTCGCGGCCGGCGCGGACATCAAGTACATGAGCGGCCTCACGGTCGAGCAGGCGAAGGAGTGGGGAGCGCTCGGCCACCAGGTCGGTCAGCTGCTCGAGATTGCGCCGAAGGTCTCGCTCGCCGCGATCAACGGGTTCGCGCTCGGCGGCGGCTGCGAGCTCGCGCTCGCGTGCGACCTACGCTACGCGGCGACGACCGCGAAGCTCGGCCAGCCGGAAGTCAACCTCGGGATCTTCCCCGGCTGGGGCGGGACGCAGCGGCTGGCGCGCGTCTGCGGCCTCGGCGTCGCCAAGGACCTCATCCTCACGGGGCGGGTCGTCGACGCGAAGGAAGCGCGGCGGATCGGCCTGGTCAACGACGTCTTCGAGCCCGGCGAGCTGATGAAGACGACGCTCAAGATCGCGCAGCTGATCGCGTCGAAGGGCCCGCTTGCGCTCGCGGAGGCGAAGGCCGCGATCAACCATTCGCTCCAGGGCGACTACGTCGAGAGCCTCGAGGCCGAGGCCGAGGGGTTCGGCCAGCTCTTCTCGAGCAAGGACGCCCGTGAGGGGATGACCGCATTCGTCGAGAAGCGCGAGCCGCACTTCACGGGTCGTTGAGCTGGTGTCGTGGGGGACGGAGGCGGCTAAACCGCAGGCAGCACGATCCGCTCGGCGCTGATGGCGCCGGCCTTGCCTTCGGAAGCGGCCGCAGTCACCATCGCCGCTTCGGTCCACACGGCGATGCGCTCGCCCCGTTTCGCGTCCGCGAGCTGGACGACGTCGCCTCCCTCGCCGCGCTCGATGCTCGCGTAGGCGGGAACGGTCAGGACCAGCGGGCGGTCGAGCCGGCGGAGCACCATGTTGCCGGGCGAGGAGCGGAGCGTGTTCACGCGCAAGCGCAGCGACTCGTCGCTGGTCGAGATCACGGTCGCAGTCAGCGCCAGTGTGAACGTCGCGCCCGGCGGCGCGTAGAAGAGCATCCGCCGCGCGGCCAGCAGGCGCTGGTACGGGTCGGTCGACCGGCCGCCGTGCGGGTGGACCTCGAAGTGGAGGTGCGGATGGATCCCGTTCGCGTCGCCAGAGTCGCCGACGTAGCCGATCGGCTGTCCGGCGTTGACGCGCGCACCGCTTTTCAGGCCCTTCGGGAACGTGACGCCGACCTTGCACCCGCCGCGGTTGTCGTTCCCGCTCGTGAGGTCGTTGTTCAGGTGGATGTAGTAGTAGGTCGTCCCGCTCTTGCCGTCGAGGTAGAGCATGCAGCCGGCCCTTGACGAGCCCGTGTAGAAGCGGACGCGTCCGGCCTCGGCGGCCAGCGCGAGCGCGTGCCTGGGCGCGAGGATGTCGATCCCCTCGTGCGGCCCCTGCGGGCGCGGGGCGCCGTAGTCGTCGCTGAACTCGACCGTGCCCAGGACGGGGAACACAATCTGACGCTTGTGCTTCGGCTTCGGGGGCTTCGGAATCGGCGGGCGCACCCCGGGGTCGACCGGGATCGCGGCAGCCGACCCTGCGGCGACGCCAAAGAGGGCCAAGACGAGGAGTAGTCGGGCTGTCGTCCGGATGTTCACCATGAGGGGCCGGTCGCGCTCGAAGCGCCGGAGCCTAGCAGGTGTCCCCGCGGGCTACAGCCTTCTCGCCCGTGGTTAGAGTCCCTGCTCGAAATGAAGATCGCCGTTTGTGTCAAAGAGGTCCCCGATGCGGCTGTCACCAAGCGCATCGACCCGGGGACGAAGAGACTTGACCGGTCCGGAGAAGGGGCGCTGAACCATTTCGACACGCAGGCGGTCGAGGAGGCGCTGAAGCTGAAGGAAGCCGGCGGGGAAGGCGAGGTCGTCCTCGTCTCGATGGGCCCCGCAGGAGCGCTCGACTCGCTGCGCAAGGCGCTCGCGATGGGCGCCGACCGGGCGGTGCTCGTCTCGGACGACGCCGCGGCGGGCTCGGACCTCGTCGCCACGTCGCGCGCGCTCGCGGCCGCGCTCGAGCGCGAGGGAGCGGACCTCGTGCTGTTCGGGCAGCAGTCGAGCGATTCCGACGGCGCCGTCCTGTGGTCCGCGGTCGCCGACCGGCTGCGGCGCCCGGTCATCTCTCAGGTCGCCGAGCTGACCGTGGCCGACGGCAAGGTGCGCGGCAAGCGCCAGACCGAGTTCGGCTACGACGTGATCGAGGCGCCGCTCCCGGCGATCATCGCCGTCTCGGACGCGATCAACGAGCCGCGCTACCCGTCGCTGAAGGGGATCATGAGCGCGAAGAAGAAGCCGCAGGAGACCCTGTCCGGCTCCGATCTGGGCCTCGACGAGGGCGCGCTCGGCGAGCAGGGCTCGGGCACGAGCGTCCTCGCGCTCGGCGATCCGCCTCCCCGCGGTGACGCGCGCAAGATCGAGGACGACGGCAGCGCGGCCGGCGCAGATCGCCGACTTCCTGGCGGAGAGGAAGCTCCTGTGAGCGTCGCGGTCTTTCTCGAGCACCACGATGGCGAGCTCCAGAAGGGGTCTCTGGGCGTGCTGGGAAAGGCGGCCTCCCTGGGTGATGACGTCGTCGGCGTCGTGCTCGGTTCCGGTGTGCAGGAGCTCGCGGCGGGCGCGGGTCGGTTCGGAGCGAAGAAGGTCTACGTCGCCGACGCACCCGAGCTCGAGGCGCCGCTTCCGCAGCCGCGCGTCGACGCGCTCGCGCAGCTCGTCCGCGAGCAGGGCATCGACACCGTGCTCTTCGCCGCCTCGGTGCTGGCCTCGGACACGGCCGCGGGTCTTGCTGCGCGGCTCGACGCGGGCCTGAACTGGGATCTCGTCGACCTCGCGTCGCAGGACGGCTCGCTCGTCGGCACGCGGCCCGCGCTCGAGGACAGCGTGTACGCGGACGTGGGCTGGACGAGCGACGTGAAGCTCGCCCTCTTCCGTCCGGGCGCCTTCGACCCCGTGGAGAGCGGCGGCGAGGCCGAGGTCGAGGCGTTCACGCCGTCGTTCGAGGACTTCTCGACCCAGGCGACGATGATCGAGCAGGCGCACGAGGAGTCGGAAGGCCCGTCGATCGAGGACGCGGACGTGATCGTGGCCGGCGGCCGCGGCCTGGGCGGCCCGGAGAGCTTCGCGCTCGTCGAGGAGCTCGCGAAGGCGCTCGGCGGCGCCGTCGCCGCGACCCGCGCCGTGGTCGACGCCGGCTGGTACCCGTACTCGACCCAGGTCGGCCAGACCGGGAAGACGGTCTCGCCGAAGCTCTATGTCGCCTGCGGGATCTCGGGCGCGATCCAGCACAAAGTCGGCATGCAGGGCTCGGGCACCGTCGTCGCGATCAACAAGGACCCGAACGCGCCGATCTTCGAGTTCTGCGACCTCGGCGTCGTCGGCGACGTGCACGAGATCGTCCCGAAGCTGACCGAGCTCGTGAAGCAGCGCACGACCTGATGGCGCGGCCGCGGCCCGCCGAATATCCGCCGCAGTTCGACGCGCGCGAGTTCGTCGACGAGCCGACGGATCCGCCCGACGAGCGGATCGAGGTCGGGATCCTGATCGTCGGCGCGGGCCCCGCCGGGCTCGCGTGCGCGATCCGGATCGGCCAGCTGATCGAGGAGTCGCCGGAGCTTGCGGAGCGGCTGGGCGAGGTTCCGGTGGCCGTGCTCGAGAAGGGCAAGCAGCCGGGCTCGCACTCGCTCTCCGGCGCGGTGGTCAACCCCCGCAGCCTGCGGCGCCTGTTCCGCGGTGAGAAGCGGGCCGCGGACATGCCGTTCTACGGCGAGGTCGAGGCCGAGGGCGTCTACTTCCTGCGCCACAACAGCTCGCTGCGGATCCCGACGCCGCCGACGATGAAGAACCACGGGAACTACGTCGCCTCGCTGTCGCAGCTGACCCGCTGGCTCGCGGAGCAGGCCGAGGAGGCGGGCGCGACGATCCTTCCGGAGACCGTCGCCGAGAAGCTGCTCGTCAAGGACGGTCGCGTCGTCGGAGTGCGAACCGGCGACAAGGGACGCGGCCGCTTCGGCGAGCAGCTCGCGAACTTCGAGCCGGGCTCGGACATCCTCGCGCGGGTCACGATCCTCTGCGAGGGCACGCAGGGCCACCTGACGGGAGTCGCGATCGACACGTTCGGGCTCGAGGGCGAGAGCCCGCAGGTCTGGGCGCTCGGCGTGAAGGAGGTCTGGAAGGTCGCGAAGCCGTTGCGCCGGGTGGTGCACACGATGGGCTGGCCGCTGCGGCCTCAGGCGAAGTACCACGAGTTCGGCGGCTCGTTCATCTACCCGATGGGCGAAGACATGCTCACGATCGGGATGGTCGTCGGGCTCGACTACCGCGACGCGGACCTGTCCGTCCACGACCTGCTCCAGCAGCTGAAGACGAACCCGTTCGTGCGCAAGATGCTCGTGGGCGGTGAGCGCATCGGCTGGGGTGCGAAGACGATCCCGGAAGGTGGCTTCGTCGCCCTGCCGAAGCGCCTGCACGCGCCCGGGCTCCTCATGTGCGGCGACGGCGCGGGGATGGTCAACGTGCCGGCGCTGAAGGGGATCCACTACGCCGTCGAGTCGGGCCACCTGGCGGCCGAGGCGGCGGCCGCCGCGCTGGGACCTGGCCGGACACCGTGGACGCCCGGCGCGCTCGGCGTCTACGACGACGCGGTTCGCGAGAGCTTCATCTGGAGCGACCTCAAGGAAGTCCGCAACATGCGCCAGGCGTTCGGCCGAGGCTTCTACATGGGCGGCGCCCTCGCCGGAGCGATGACCGCCAGCAAGGGCAAGTTCCCTCCGGGAGACCGTCCCACCGAGCCCGACGCCCTCGCTCCGGCGGTCCGCACGGACCGGCGCCGGCGCTACCCGGCCCCGGACGGCAAGCTCACCTTCGACAAGCTCTCGAGCGTCTATCTCTCGGGCAACCGCACGCGAGACGACGCGCCGAATCACATCCGCGTGCGCACCGCGGTTCCCGACGAGATAGCGGTCATGTGGGAACAGATGTGCCCGGCGCAGGTGTACGAAGCGCGGGACGGCCATGTCGAGATCACGGCATCGAACTGCGTCCAGTGCGGCGCGATCACCGCGAAGGGCGGCCGCCTAACGCCGCCCGAGGGCGGCGCCGGCCCCGAGTACACCGTCACCTAACGGGGTCTGACCCCGTAACCTTCACGGGGTCAGACCCCGAGAGACGCGCGCCGGCGAGGCGGCTACGCGACCCGGGGATACATCTTCGCCCCTTTGTCACACACTCGGCACGATTTGGACCGGGGTCTGACCCCGTGAGCGTTACGGGGTCGACCCGTGAAGACGCTCGGCGCTCGCCCTAGAGGTCACACGAGACGCAGCGCGTAGAGTCAAGGCATGGATGGTGGTGAGCTGTTCGGAGCTCTACGCGAGCGGCGATTCCGGCTCCTCTGGCTCGGGCAGGCGACGTCGACGCTCGGCGACGGGCTCGTCCCGGTCGCGCTCGCGTTCGCGGTCATCCAGACGCTCAACGGCTCCCCGACCGACCTCGGGATCGTCCTCGCGGCCCAGACGCTGCCGCTCGTCGTCTTCGTCCTGGTCGGAGGCGTGTGGGCGGACCGCCTGCCGCGGCAGATGGTCATGCTCGCCTCCGACCTCATTCGCTGCGTCGTCCAGGCGACGATGGCGGTCCTGCTGCTCTCGGGCCGCGCCCAGCTGTGGGAGCTCGTCGTCCTCGTCGCGATCTACGGAACCGCCCAGGCGTTCTTCCAGCCGGCCGCGACCGGGCTCGTCCCGGCGACGATCAGCCCGCAGCGGCTCCAGCAGGCGAACGCGCTGCTCGGTCTCTCGAAAAGCCTCGCCTTCGTCGTCGGGCCTGCCGTGGCCGGCGTCGTCGCCGCGACGACGAACCCGGGCAGCGTCTTCATTGTCGACTCGGCGACCTTCGCCGTCAGCGCGACTTCGCTCGCGTTCCTCCGCCTGTCGCGCAGTCGCCGCGAAGGTGAGCGGCGCAGCTTCTTCGCCGATCTCAAGGGAGGCTGGCACGAGCTGATCTCGCACACGTGGCTGTGGGTGATCATCGCCTGGGCGGCCACGTTCCTCGGGATCGTCGTCGCGCCGTGGATGACGCTTGGCCCGGTCGTCGCGAAGCAGTCGCTCGGCGGCCCCGCGGCATGGGGGCTGATCGCGGCAGGTTGGGGCGTAGGCACCGTCACGGGCGGACTGATCGCCCTGCGCTGGAAGCCCGTCCGCCCGATGCTGACGGGCACCTTGCTCGCCCTCCTGATGGCTCCAGCCGTCGCCCTGCTCGCCCTGCGCGCGCCCGCGCCGATGATCGCGACCGCCCAGGCGATCGGCGGTGCCGGCATGGGGCTCTTCATGGCGGTCTGGCAGACGACGCTGCAGCAGCACGTCCCCGAGGAGGCGCTGTCGCGCGTCAGCGCCTGGGACTGGATGGGCTCGTTCCTGCTCCTGCCGCTCGGCCTGATCGCAGCCGGCCCGGTGGCCGATCTGATCGGCGTCTCGACGACCCTCTGGATCTCCGTGGCGTGGGCCGTGCTCTCGACGCTGGCCGTCCTCTGCGTGCCGAGCGTCCGCCATCTGCGCCGGCTCGACCTGCCGGAGGAGCCGGAGGACGTACTGGCCCGGTTCCCGGGCGACCCGGCTGAGGCGTTCCATGGCGGCTGAGCTCGCGCTCGACGACGTCGTCGCGGCCCGGGCCGCGATCGCAGGACGCCTGCACCGAACGCCGACGTTTTCGTCGGCCACGCTCTCGAAGCGCGTCGGCGTCCCGGTCCACCTCAAGGCCGAGCTCTTCCAGCGGACCGGCTCGTTCAAGCCGCGCGGCGTCCTGACGAAGCTCGCCTCGCTCTCCGACCAGGAGAAGCGACGCGGCGTGATCGGGATCTCCGCGGGCAACCACGCACAGGCGCTCGCCTACTGCGCCGCGCTCGACGGGATCGACGCGCTGCTCGTCATGTGGGAGGGGGCGAGCACGCAGAAGATCGAGGCGACGCGCGCGTACGGCGCGGCGGTCGACCTCGAGGCGGACGGCCCGGGCCAGGCCTTCGACCGCCTGCACGAGCTGATCGAGGAAACGGGGCGGCCGCTCGTGCACCCGTTCGACGACCCGTTGACGATCGCGGGCCAGGGCACGGTCGGGCTCGAGATCGTCGAGGACGTCCCCGAGACGACCGTCGTCCTCGTCCCGGTCGGCGGCGGCGGGCTCGTGTCGGGCGTCGCCGTCGGCGCCGAGGGACGCCGCATCGTCGCGGTCGAGCCCGAGCTCTCGGACGCGCTCCACAAGGGCCTCGAGGCCGGCGAGTCGGTGCGCATCGAGCCGAGCTCGATGGCCGACGGCCTGAGCGCGCCTTTCGCGGGCGAGCACCCGATCCGGATCTGCCGCGAGCACGACGTCGAGACCGTTCTCGTCACGGAGGACGAGATCGCCGCCGGGATGCGCTTCCTCTACGGGCGCGCCAAGCTCGCCTGCGAGCCTGCCGCAGCGGTCGGAGTCGCCGCTCTCCTGGCCGGAAAAGTCGCCGTCGAACCGCACGACACCGTGGCCGTGGTTGTCTCTGGAGGCAACGTCTCAGCCGAAATGGCCTCTGCTATCCTGGCTTCAAATGAAGGCCGGGATCCATCCTGAGTACGACCTCGCGACCGTTCGCTGCTCCTGCGGCAACGAGTTCCAGACGCGTTCGACGAAGTCCGAGCTGCACGTCGAGATCTGCTCCGAGTGCCACCCGTTCTACACGGGGAAGCAGAAGCTCGTCGACACGGGCGGCCGCGTCGAGCGGTTCCAGCGCCGGCTGGAGAAGGCCGGCGGCGCCCGCAAGGGCTAGCGCTCTCGGTGAGTAACGCGCCCATAGGCGGCCAGGCCGTCCTCGAAGGCGTGATGATGCGAGGGCCGTCGACGTGGGCGCTCGCGGTGCGCAAGCCGGACGGCGAGATCGCCGAGGTCAACCGTCCCATTCACTCCGTGATGGCGCGGCACTGGTTCTTCCGCCTGCCCATCGTCCGCGGCATCATCGCGCTCGGCGAGTCGCTCGCAATCGGGTTTCGGGCGCTCGCGATCTCGGCGAACTACGCGGCCCAGGAGGAGGGCCAAGAGGTCGAGACGGAGCTCTCGCGCGGCGCGATCATCTTCGCGTTCGCGATCGCGATCGGCTTCGCGATCATGCTCTTCAAGGTCACGCCGCTGCTGATCACGAACTGGCTTCCCATCGACACGACTGGCTGGTTCGTGATCGTCGAGGGCGTGATCCGAGTGGCGATCTTCATCCTCTACCTGGTCGTCATCTCGCTGCTGCCCGACCTCAGGCGCGTGTTCGAGTACCACGCCGCCGAGCACAAGGTGATCAACGCGTACGAGGCCGGCGAGGAGCTCGTCCCGGAGCGCGTGCAGCGCTTCAGCCTCATCCATCCGCGCTGCGGCACCGCGTTCCTGCTCTGGGTGATGGTGATCGCGATCTTCGTGTTCGCGTTCCTCGGGCGGCCGTCGCTGCCGTGGCTGATCGCGAGCCGGATCCTGTTGCTGCCGCTGATCGCGGGGCTCGCCTACGAGCTGATCCGCTTCGCGGGCAGGCACACCGAGAACCGCGTGCTCATGACTCTCCTCGCGCCAGGCCTGTGGCTCCAGCGCCTCACGACCCGGCAACCGACGCTCGACCAGCTCGAAGTCTCGATCCGCGCGCTCAAGGAGGTCCTCCACGTCGAGGGCCGGATCACGCCCGAGGAGCGCAAGGTCGAGGTAATGGCCTAGTAGCACGGGGGAACCCCTGGTTCCCCCGTGGGCCCCTCCTTGCGGGCGGTCGGCTCGCTTCAGGATGTTTCAGGAGCCGCCCGAGGGTTCGGAAATTCGGCCGTTCCCCTCTTGGCTTGTGAGCCTCCCGCCGGGCTGAGCCCGGCTCCGGCGGCGCTTGTTTGTTGCTCTAGTTGGTTGACGGTTCCTTTTGCTCGGAGAGCTTCTGGACGAAGAAGCCGGCGATTAGGAGTACCGCGCCGACGGCCAGGAACGACAGCGCTCGTGTGATCGAGCTCAGGAACGCGAGGTCGTAGAGGAACAGCTTCGCGAGGGCGAGCCCGAAGAGGCCGAAGCCGACGACGCGGAGCCAGTTCAGCCGGCGCTTGAGGCCGACATAGAGAACCGCGAGGCCGAGCAGGCCCCAGAAGGCGCTGACCGCCGAGTGTCCGCGCTGGAAGTTGGTGGTGATGCTCGCTCCGCCGATCGCCTCCGCGATGCCGAGGATCGTCAGCGAGATCGCGTACGCGCAGAGCGCGGCGACGACGACCTCGGCCGTCCGGCGCGCGAGCCCTCGACGGGAATCGAGGGCCTGGGCGAGCTCGTCGTACGTGCCCTTCCCGGACGGGTCCGCAGCCGGCCCGTCGCCGATCAGCCGGGCGAAGATCGCCGTCGCTCCGATCGCGCACAGGATGGCAGGCACGCCCGCTTCCGGGTGTCTGTTCGCCTCGAACAGGTCGCCGAGCGGAGCGTCGTAGAAGAACGCGCGTCCCACCGCGAGGGTCAGGAAGGAGAATGACGCCACGTAGAGCCGCTTCTCGCCGGTCCAGCGTCCGAGCACGACGAGCCCGGCGGCAGCCGTCGACCAGGCGAGGACGAGCCAGGTTCCGTCCAGGAGCTGCCACGAAGCCACGCCCGCGACGACGAGAGCCGGCGCCCAGAGGAACGTGCTGAGATCGCGATCGCGTCCGAGCACGAGCGCTCCGATGGCGCCGTACAGCGCGGCCAGGGGCAGCAGCGCGAGGTACTCCGCCGTGTGGCCGCCGACGAGCTGATGGAGCCCGGCGACGCCGAAGCCGATGCTCGCGACCGCGAACCCGCCCGAGAAGAGCAGGCTCACGTCGTCCTTGACGCTCAGTCGGTCGATCACCGCGCCGATGAGCAGGGCTGCCGCGCAGACGATGTACGCGTAGCCGCGCGGATCGCCGTCCAGCTCGTTCGTCGCGAAGTAGAGCGTCTCGACGAGGACGGCCGCGAGCCAGACGAGCCCGCTCGTCCGGAGCTCGGATCGCCCGAGCCGGTGCCCGGCGGCTAGAACCGCGATCCCCGCGAGCCCCCAGAGACCGGTCACTGCGACGTGGCCCCACTGGAAGGCGCTCTCGACGGTTCCGGAAGAGATCCACTGGGCCAGTCCGAGCAGGCCGAGCGAGGCCGCGTACAGGGCGGACAGCGAGCCCACCCAGCCGATCGCCACGCGCGAGCCTTCCTGGCCTCGGCGGAAGGCGGCGAACAGCGGCTCGAGCGGGGCGAACGCGCCGCCGGTCGGGGCCGTTTCGGGCCACGGCCGGCAGAGCCACGCGACGATGCCCGCTGCGACCGCGGTGCCGACGAACGCGACGGCGCCCGAAGTCGGCCGGGCGCTTGCCGAGTAGAGCTGGTCGAGCGGTGCGTCGAAGAACAGCGCGTGGACGAGCGCCGCCCCGAGGTACGCAATCGACGCCAGCTGGTAGCGGACGTCGCCGACCGACCGGGCGAGCCAGGCCAGCACGGCCGCCTCTGCCGCCCAGGCGATCGCGAGCGTCGGGCCCGACAGCAGATCGGCCAGCGCGACCGCGATCAGCGCGAGCGACACGGCCGCGTTGAGCGCGCTCAGGTCGCGATGGCGCCGGGTGGGGAAGAGGAAGGCCGCGAGCCCGCCGTACACGGCGGCTGCCGCCAGCATCGTCCAACCCTCGGCGCGGCCGTCGAACTGCGTCAGGGCGATCGCGCCCGAGAGGACGCCGCTCATGATCAGGAGGGAGGCCGAGAGCGAGCTGAGCGCGGAGGTCTGCAGGCGGTCCTGCCAGGTGGTCGCGGCGCCGAGGTAGAGGAGCCAGGCGAGCGCCGCTGCGGCGACGACGTCCCATTCGGTCGGCCCCGCCTGGGCGAGCAGCACCGCAACCTGCGGGAGCGTCGCGGCGACGCCGACGACGAGGAGCTTCGACCAGCGCCGGCGGACGGCGACGATCGCGGTCCCAGCGAAGACGAGCGCGGCGAACCCGGTCCCGGCGGCGCTCAGCTCACCGGCCTGCAAGCCGACCGCCCCAGGCGCGAGGGTTGCACCGACGAGCCCGAGGCCGGCGACCAGCTCCGAGCCCCACGCGAGCGCGGTGACGACGCCGGCCGCGGCGATCCCCGCGGCGATGACGAGCGCGCCCCAATCCGGCACGAGGCCGTAGAGCACCGTCGCGGCGAGCAGGGTCATGTAGCCCCCGGCGATCCCGGCGCCGACCGCCGCGAGCGCCGAGTGGTACATGTCCGCGAAGCGCCGCTTGACGTAGAGGCCCGTCGAGAAGAGGAGCACTGACGCCAGCGCGCCGAGCGTGACCCGCGCGACCGGGCCGACCCAGCCGCGGTTCACCGCGAGCACGAAGAAGAACACGATCCCGAGCAGCGTCACCGCGCCGCCCGCCCAGGCGAGCGCCTTCGCTCCGAACAGGGCGGACCAGTCGATCTCCTTGCGCACGCGCGCCGGCTTCGGGGCGGGGCTCACCGTCCGCGGCGGAGCCGAGGCTGGAGGCGTCGCGGGCTTCCAGACAACCCGCGGCGTGTCCGGCTTCCGCTCGGCGCGGACCGACTCGCCGCAGCTCGTCGAGCTCCTGTTCCATGATCGCGAGTCGCCGGTTGAAGTCGTCCAGCCGGTGCGAGAGATCAGTCATGACCGTGTGCTCCTTCGTCTCGCGTATCTCATACCTGCTATCTATAGCAAAGACGCTATGGATGTCAAGAGGAGGCCTGCCGCTCGGCGCTAAATTGACTCCATGGCCATGCAAGAGCTCGTCGACGAGGTCGAGCGCTCCTACGGGGAAACCCAGGAGCGCATGTCCGACCCTGCCGTCTACAACGACCACCGCGAGGCGGCGGAGGTCGGGCGGCGCCTGAAGGAGCTCGAAGCCGCCCACAAGCTGGCCCAGGAGTGGCGCGAGGTCAGCGACGACCTCGAAGCGGCCCGCGGCGACGGTGACCTGCGCGAGCTCGTCCCCGAGCTCGAGGAGCGAATGACCGCGCTCGAGGAGGAGCTGAGGCTTGCCCTCGTAGAGTCGGACCCGGCCGACGCGAAGGACGTCCTCGTCGAGGTTCGCCAGGCTGCGGGAGGTGACGAGGCGGCGCTCTGGGCCGGCGACGTTTACCGGATGCTGGCCCGGTACGCGGAGAGACGCGGCTACAAGTCGGAGGTGCTGTCCTCGAGCCCGAACGACGGCGGCGGCTTCAAGGAGGTGACGTTCGCGATCAAGGGCGACGGCGCCTACTCGGTCTTCAAGTGGGAGGGCGGGACGCACCGCGTGCAGCGCGTGCCGCAGACGGAGTCTCAAGGCCGGATCCACACGTCGACGGCGACGGTCGCGGTCATGCCCGAGGTCGAGGAGGTCGAGGTCGAGATCGATCCCAACGACCTCAAGATCGACGTCTACCGCTCGACTGGCCCCGGAGGGCAGAGCGTAAACACGACCGACTCGGCTGTCCGCATCACCCACGTTCCGACCGGCCTCGTCGTCGCGATGCAGGACGAGAAGTCGCAGCTTCAGAACAAGGCGAAGGCGATGCGCGTCCTCCGCGCCAGGCTCTACGAGGAGGAGCGGAAGAAGCAGCGCGCGGAGCAGGATGCGACGCGCCGCTCGCAGATCGGCTCCGGCGAGCGGGCCGAGAAGATCCGGACGTACAACTTTCCGGAGAACCGGGTCACCGACCACCGGATCAAGCTCACGCAGCACCGGCTCGACCAGATCCTCGAGGGCGATCTCGACGAATTCACCGAGGCGCTGACCTCTGAGGACCAGCGGCGCGCGCTCGAGGAGTGACCGCGCGTCCCTGGCCAGCCCAGGAACCCGCGTGACCGTCCGCGACCTGCTGGTCGCCGGGACCGAGGAGCTCAGCCGTGCAGGGGTGCCGTCGCCGCGCGTCGATGCGGAGTGGCTGCTCGCGCACGCGCTCGGCGTGTCGCGGACCGAGCTCTATGCGGACGGGGACGACGGCTCCGGCCGATCGCGCCCACGTTTTCCGCGAGCTCGTCGCTCGTCGTGCGGCGCGGGAGCCGCTCGCCTACGTGCTCGGCGAGTGGGGGTTCCGGCGGCTGACGCTGTCCGTCGATTCCCGCGTCCTCGTTCCGCGCCCGGAGACCGAGGCGCTCGTGGAGCGCTGCCTCGAGCTGATCGCGCCTCTGGCCGAGCCGCGGGTGCTCGACATCGGAACCGGGTCCGGCGCGATCGCGCTGGCGATCGCCGACGAGCATCCGGGAGCGCAGGTGACCGGGACGGACAGCTCGGCAGATGCGCTGGCCGTCGCGTCGGAGAACGTCGCGCTGACCGGCTTGGACGTCGAGCTTGTCGAGGGCGAGCTGTTCGCCGGCCTGGAAGGCCCCTTCGACCTCGTCGTCTCGAACCCGCCGTACGTCGACCCCGGTGACGTCGCCGCGCTCCCGCCCGAGGTCGGCGAGCACGAGCCGCGCGCGGCGTTGATCGAGTCCGGCGCGACCGAGGCGATCGCCGGAGCGGCGCGCAGCCGTCTCGTTCCAGGTGGCTCGCTGGCGTTCGAGGTCGCCGACGGCAAGGCGAACGCGGTCGCGGATCTGCTGCGAGCGTTCGGCTACGAGCAGGTCACGATCGAGGAAGATCTCGCCGGACGTGAGCGAATGGTCGACGGAAGAGCGCCTCGTTGAGGAGGCCGTGGCGGCGATCGGCGAGGGACGCCCGGTCGTCCTCGCCGACCGACACGGTCTACGGCCTCTGCACGACCCCCCTTGCGCCCGAATCGCTCTCGCGGCTGAAGGAGCGCGGAGCGGATCAGCCGATCGCCCTCCTCGCCTCCGAGGTCGACATCCTGCTCGAGCTCGTGCCCGAGTTGCCCGAGGCGCCGGTGCGCAGCCTCCTCCCGGGACGCCTGACGCTGATCTTCCCGAACCCGGAGAAGCGCTTCCCACTGCTGTCGCCGCTGGACACGATCGGCGTGCGCGTGCCGCAGCTCCGCGGTCGCAGCGCGGCGGATCGTCACGCGCGTCGGCGCGGTCGCCGCCACGAGCGCGAACCTGCACGGCGGGCCCGATCCGCGACGGCTCGACGAGGTCCCGGAGGCGATCCGCGAGCAGGCCGTCCTCGTTGACGGCGGCGAGCTCCCCGGAATCGCATCGACGGTGGTCGACCTCACGGCCGAGGAGCCGCGCATCCTCCGCGTCGGCGCGGTCTCAGCGGCGGACGTCCTTGATGCGCTCCGGAGCTGAGTGGTCGCTCAGCTGATGGCGATCTTCGCGCAGCTGACGTTGCTCTTGTTACCGGCGCGGTCCCCCGAGAGTACGCAGAAGCGGAGGTTGCGCAGGCGCCTTTTCGGCACCCGCCAGCGGGCCGAGTAGACCACCCCTCGTCGCGTCCGGCCGAATCCGGTCGCGCCGGCCGCGATCGTCCGCCGGCCGGAGAAGACGGCGATCACGTCGTTCGTGATGCCGCTGTTGTCCCACACCGTGTACTTCAGCCGCATCACGCGCCCGCGGTGGCCCCGGCTCTTGAGCGCCCGCACATGGGGAGGCTGCGTATCGCCCGGCGGCGGCGGGGGCGGAGGTGGCGGTGGAGGCGGCGGCGGCGGTGGTGGCGGAGGCGGCGGCGGTGGCGGGGGCGGTGGCGGCCCGTCCGAGATCAGGATTCCCGCTGGATCGAGCACTGCTCCGGACTGTGCGACCCGCGAGCCATAGATGTCGAAGTTGCTGCCGGAGCGGACGTCCTCCCACGCAGCGAGGTAGTTCCCCCCGTCGAACGCGACGCTCGGCGCCTGCTGATGGCTGCTCGCGGTTGAGACGGCGATCCCGCTCGGGTCGAGGACCGCGCCTGCGGGTGACACGCGCGCCCCGTAGATGTCGTAGCTGCCCGACCGCGAGTCCTCCCAGGCAACGAGGTAGTTCGTGCCATCGAAAGCGACGGCCGCGGCTCGCTGGTCGTTCGTCGCTGACGAGATCGCGATCCCTGAGGGGTCGATGACGGTGCCTGCCGGGCTCACGCGGGCGCCATAGATGTCCGAGCTACCCGCACGGTTGTCTTCCCAGGTGACCAGGTAGTTCGTCCCGTCGAACGCGAGCGCGGGCGCTAGCTGAGTGCCTGTCGCGGTCGAGATCGGGATGCCGCTTGGATCGAGGACGGTTCCGGCGGGACTCACTCGTGCGCCAGCGATCGACACGTCGTTGTTCCACACGACCAGGTAGTTCGTTCCGTCGAAGGCCACTTGCGGAACGAAAGCGCCTGTCGTCGAGATTCTGATCCCAGAGGGGTCGAGCACGGCACCGGCGGGACTCACGCGCGCGCCGTGGGCGTCGTATTGGCCGGTAGTGCCATCCCACCAGACGACGAGGTAGTTCGTCCCGTCGAAGGCAACCGACGGGTTGACCTGGTTGACGATCCCTGTCGAGATTAGGATTCCATCGGGGTCGAGCACGCCTCCGGCCGAGCTCACGCGTGCCGCGTAGATGTGTGTGACACTCGAGCGGTTGTCTCCCCAGGCGACGAGGTAGTTCGTGCCGTCGAACGAGATGGCGGGTGTCTGCTGCGCGCCAGGCGCGGTAGCGATCGGGATCCCCTCAGGGTCGAGTATCGCGCCCGAAGGGCTCACCCGCGCCGCGTAGATGTCGTTGCTGCCAGCGCGCGAGTCCTCCCAAGCCACGAGGTAGTTCGTGCCGTCGAAGGCGACCGCCGGCGCGAGCTGATCGCCCATGGTCACCTTGTCAGTGGGGTTGCGGGACGCCGCGCGATCGCGCACGCGCTGGGCCACGCGATAAATGTCGATCGCGTTCGCCCTCGCGCGCTTGTCCGCCTCGTTCCCGACCTGTAGAGGACGTGCTGGTGTCGCCGACGCGACACTTGCTCCGGTCAACGTGATCGAGACGACGACGGTGCAAGAAAAGAGCCACCGGATGACCGCCGTTCTCCCTGCCGAAGAAACCACTACGCACT
Organism: uncultured Actinomycetes bacterium; assembly: GCA_963742635.1. Classification (GTDB taxonomy): domain Bacteria; phylum Actinomycetota; class Thermoleophilia; order Gaiellales; family Gaiellaceae; genus VAXT01. The sequence continues at coordinate 18,955 of CAVUMW010000001.1, read as the reverse complement.
CCTCTCAGGAGGCGCGATCCTAGTACCAGGCAGCACTTTCTCCAAATCGAGTCTGGCGCCCATCGCCCGTGTAGTCTCGGCCTCGTCACTCACGTAGCGCTCACGCTGTGGTCAGGGGCGCGGAGTACGATCCCCCCATGGCCGTCGCGCACGAGACGCTCGAGCAGCTGCGAACAGCCGGCATCGCGGAGATCGACCCCGAGATCGCGGAGCTCCTCGGCAAGGAGCTCGAGCGCCAGCGCGGCCAGATCGAGCTCATCGCCTCCGAGAACTTCACATGGCCGAGCGTGTTCGAGGCCGTCGGCAGCGTGCCGACGAACAAGTACGCCGAGGGCTATCCGGGCAAGCGCTACTACGGGGGCTGCGACGTCGTCGACGAGATCGAGCAGACCGCGATCGACCGCGCGAAAGCCCTCTTCGGAGCCGAGCACGCGAACGTCCAGCCGCACGCGGGCGCCCAGACGAACATGGCCGTCTACATGGCCGTGCTCCAGCCGGGCGACACGATCCTCTCGCTCGAGCTCTCGCACGGCGGCCACCTGACGCACGGGCTCAAGGTCAACTTCTCCGGGCGCCTGTACACGATCGCCCACTACGGCGTGAGCCGCGAGACGAACATGGTCGACTACGACGACGTGCTCGAGCTCGCGAGGGAGCACAAGCCGAAGCTGATCGTCTGCGGCGGCTCGGCCTATCCGCGCACGGTCGAGACGGACAAGTTCCGGGCGATCGCGGACGAGGTCGACGCGCTGCTCCTCTGCGACATGGCGCATTTCGCCGGGCTCGTCGCCGCCGGGCTCCACCCGAACCCGGTCGAGCACTGCGACTTCGTGACCTCGACGACGCACAAGACGCTGGCCGGCCCTCGCGCGGGCTTCATCCTCTGCCGCGAGGAGCACGCGCAGGCCGTCGATCGCGCCGTCTTCCCCGGTATGCAGGGCGGCCCGCTGATGCACACGATCGCGGCGAAGGCGGCGTGTTTCAAGATCGCCGCGACCGAGGCGTTCCGGGACTATCAGCGCCAGGTGCGCGCGAACGCCGACACGCTCGCCGCGACGCTCCAGGAGAAGGGCCTCGACGTCCTCACGGGCGGCACCGACACGCATCTGCTGCAGCTCGATCTCCGCGGAACCGAGTGGACCGGGAAGGCCGCCGAGGAGCGACTCGACGAGGTCAAGCTGACCGTGAACCGCAACACCGTCCCCTTCGACGAGCAGCCGCCGACGATCGCGTCGGGCGTCCGCATCGGCACACCGGCCGCCACCATGCGCGGGTTCGACGAGGACGACTTCCGCGAGGTCGGCGAGGTCATCGCCGAGGCTCTCGGCGAATCACCGGATCTGGGCGTCCTCGCAGCTCGCAGCGAGGCGCTCTGCGCCAAGCACCCGCTCTACCCGGGCTTCCGCGGCTATACGACGTATCAAGCGTGAGCCAGGTCGTCCACGTCGATCACCCGCTCGTCCGGCACAAGCTTTCCTACCTCCGGGACAAGCGCACCTCCACCGGCGATTTCCGGAGGCTCGTCAAGGAGCTGACTTCGCTCCTGACGTACGAGGCGACGAAGGACCTGCCGACCGAGACGGTGCGGGTCGAGACGCCGCTCGAGTGGACCGAGGTGCAACGCGTCTCGGGCAAGAAGCTCGCGGTGTGCCCCGTCCTGCGCGCGGGCGTCGGGATGCTCGACGGCTTCCTCGAGCTGGTCTCGGGAGCCCGGGTCGGCTTCGTCGGGCTCTTCCGCGACGAGGAGACGCTCGAGCCGGTCGAGTACTACGTCAAGCTGCCGAGCGACCTCGGTGTGCGCGACGCGATCGTGCTCGACCCGATGCTCGCCACCGGCAACTCCCTGGCGGCGGCGATCACCGCGATCAAGAAGGCCGGCGCGCGTTCGGTCAACGTGATCTGTCTCGTCTCCGCCCCGCAGGGCATCGAGCGCGTGCACTCGGAGCATCCGGACGTCGTCGTCTACACGGCCGCTATCGACCGCGAGCTGAACGACCGCGGCTACATCGTCCCGGGATTGGGCGACGCAGGCGACCGCCTCTACGGAACGAAGTAACCTCCCGGCCGACCTATGTGGCAAACGCTGCGTGACAACCCGGAGGTCCTGTGGGGCTTCCTGCTCGCGCTCGTCGTCGTGCTCGTCCTGACGCCGGCGGTCGGGCGCTTTGCCCGCATCCTCGGGGTCGTCGACGAGCCCGGGGAGAGGCGGCGCATTCATGTGCGCCCCGTTCCGCGCCTCGGCGGGATCGCGCTCCTGCTCGGGATCTTCGTGCCGGCGCTCGCATTCCTCACCCTCGACGGCGTCTACCGCGGGATCCTGCTCGGCGCCGCAGTCGCGACCTGCGTCGGCGTGGTCGACGACTTCCGCGGGCTGCCGTGGTGGGGCAAGCTCGGCGGGCAGGTCTCGGCGGCGGCGATCGCGGTCGGCTTCGGCGTCCACGTCGAGCGCTTCACGTTCCCGCTGGTCGGCATCCAGTCGCTGCCGCACTGGGTGAGCATCCCCGCCTCGATCCTCTGGATCGTCGCGATCATGAACATGGTCAACTTCCTCGACGGGATGGACGGGCTCGCGGCCGGGATCTGCGCGATCGCGGGCTCGACGTTCGCGATCATCGCCCTCTCGCTCGGGAAGCCCGACGCTGCGATCCTCTCGGCGATCGTCGCGGGCGCCTGCTTCGGCTTCCTGCGGCACAACTTCTATCCGGCCCGCATCTTCATGGGCGACTCCGGGGCGATGCTGCTCGGGTTCGTGCTCGCCACGGTCTCGATCCAGGGCCTGTTGAAGACGGCCGCGACCGTCGCCCTGTTCTTCCCGCTGCTCGTGCTCGCGATCCCGATTGTCGACACCTCGTTCGTGTTCGCGAAACGGCTCAAGTACGGGCAGCCGCTGTACGAGGCCGACCGCACGCACCTCCATCACCGGTTCGTCAACATCGGCTTCTCGCAACGGCGCGCCGCCGTGTACATGTACGCGTGGTGCGCGATCCTCGCCGGCGCCGCTCTCGCGACCCGGTTCATTCCGTTCCGAGCCCACGGGATGTGGCACTTCTGGCCGACGCTCGCCGTCGCCGGCATCGGGCTCGTCGCCCTCGCGACGTCGGTCTACATCGTCTACCTGCTCGAGATCGTCAAGCTCGCGAATCCGAGAATCCGCCGCCGCGAGCAGCAGGCCGAGGCCGAGCGGAAGACCGCCTAGGGCTGCAAGGCGCGATCGACGAGGTCAGCCAGCACACCGATGTCGGAGCTGCTGCAAGCCATCTACCGAGGAGACCAGGCGCAGGCGGACGAGCTTCTGGCCGGCGATCCCGAGCTGGACGTCTTCGAGGCTGCGGCGGTCGGGCGGACGGAGCGCCTGCGCGACCTGCTCGACGAGGATCCGTCGCTCGCGAATGCGTGGGCCGAAGACGGGTTCCAGCCGCTCGGGCTCGCGAGCTTCTTCGGGCATGTCGAAGCGGCGAGGCTTCTGGTGGAGCGCGGGGCGGAGGTCAACTCGGCGTCGCGGAACGACTTCGTGGTGATGCCGCTGCACAGCGCCGCCGCGACCGGGGACTCAGAAGTCCGCTACGAGCTCGCGAAGCTGCTGCTCGAGCACGGCGCCGACCCCAACGCGCGCCAGCGGGACGAGTTCACACCGCTGATGGCGGCCGACCAGCAGGAGGACGAACGACTGCGCGCGCTCCTCGTCGAGCACGGCGCCACAGACTGACCTCGTAAGAGTCCGCTACTGGTCGGTCGGGATCGGCGGCGTCCAGCGAGGCATTCAGTAATTCACGAGCCAGTGCTGCTGGGCGCCCTTGCGCGGCGGACGAGCCCTAGCCGGAACGCGGTCGGCCGCATCTTCTTCGCAGCCGGGGCCGAGACGCGACCTCGAGGAGAATCTCCTTGGTCGACGCGTAGTCGAGGTAGTACTGCGTCGAGTCGACGTTCTCGATCGGATACGGAACGACCGTGAGCGCCTTCGCATGCGACCACGACTGGAACGTGTAGCCCTGCTTCATCGCCCGGGACGAGCTTGATCGCGAGGAACGCGACTCCGGCAGCGAGCACGAGCCCGCTGAACCACATCAGGTAGCGGTTGAAACGGGCTGAGGAAAGCGCGGTCCAAACGAGCCCCGCGGACAGTCACAGTGACGGTCACCCGGTGTGTACAAGGTTCGCCGGTTTTCCCCGAGCCATGCGGTTTTAGGCTGTCACAAAGTTTGTTATGCTCGCGCCGGATGGAGCCTTCGCCTCCCCCGAAGTTCCAGCCCGCGGGGGCGGGGGCCCTTCTCATCGGCACGACCGCCGGCTCGGTCGGCGCCGGTGCACTCATTGGTTGGGGAGCCGGTTCGGCCGCGATCGGAGCGCTCGTCGGAGCCGTGATCGGGATTCCGGCCGGGATCTTCGTCGTCTATCGCCGCTACCGGGAGTACCTCGCTTGACCACCGCCGTCACCAGCCCACGTCCGGCTCCGCACGTGTTGCTGCCCGTGATCGCGGGGACGGCTGTCGTCGTGCTCGCCCTGCCCATCTTCCTCGTCGCCGGCTGGCCGCTCCACGGCTGGGTGATCGCCGCGACGCTCTGGGCCGCGAGCCAGCTTTTCGGCTTCCTGCTCGTGCGCATGCGCTCGGGCGGGAACCTGGCCGCGTCCGGGGTCGCAGCCGTCGGGATGATGACCCGCGCGATCGTCGTCATGGGCGTCATCTTCGTGGTCGCGCTCTCCGATCCGTGGGTCGGCCTGGCCGCAGCGGTCACGTACGCGCTCGCCTACACGGTCGAGCTGGTGCTCTCACTCGTCTCGTACTTCGGGAACCCGCCGCTGTGAGACGCGCGCTCGTCACGATCTCGCTCCTGGCGCTCGCGCTTCCCGGGCAGGCCCTCGCACGCGGCGAGTTCGATCCGACCAAGGAGTTCGAGCAGCACGAGTGGGTGCCGATTCACCTCGGCCCGCTCGACCTGTCGATCACGAAGGCCGTCGTGTACCTGATGCTCGGCTCGGTGCTGACGATGTTGCTCGGAATCGTGCTCATGCGCTGGCGCCTGAACGTCGAGCCGGATACGAGGCAGACCTTCGGCGAGACGATCTACGACGTCGCCCAGACGCAGATCGCGGAGCAGGGGCTGCCTTCAAAGGCGATCGGGCTCTGGTTCCCCTACGTGGCGAGCCTGTTCCTGTTCATCTTCGTCGTCAACCTGATCGGCTTCATCCCGCTGCCGCTGACCGGAGAGACCTGGCACGGATTCCCCGTCTGGGGCATCTACGCAGCGACCTCCTCGATCTCGGTGACGCTGGCGCTCGCCGCGCTGACCTTCGTCTTCACGCACTTCGAGGGCATCCGCTGGAATGGCCCGGTGCGCTACTTCAAGAGCTGGATCCCGGATGCCCCGAAAGCGCTGCTGATCCTGATCGTGCCGCTCGAGATCCTCGGCCAGATCATGCGCCTGATCTCGCTTAGCGTGCGTCTCTTCGCGAACATGCTTGCGGGACACATCCTGATCCTCACGTTCATCGGCCTCATGTTCATCCTGGAGACCGTCATCCTGGCGCCGTTCGTGATCACCGTAGCCACGGCCTTCTACATCTTCGAGGTCGTGATCGTCGTCGGTATCCAGGCGTTCATCTTCGCCACCCTGTCCGCCATCTACATCGGCTCGGCGATCGAGCCCCAACACTAAGGAGGAGCACGTGCTCGCAACGATCCTCGCAGCGACGTCAGGAGACGTCACCAAGGCCGGCAAGGCGATCGGCCTCGCGCTCGGCGTCGGCCTCGGAGCCGCAGGCGCCGGCGTCGGCATCGGTCTCATCTTCGCGTCGATGATCCAGTCCGTGGCGCGGCAGCCCGAGCTTCGCGGCGAGCTCACCGGTATCCAGTGGCTCGGCTTCGCGCTCACCGAGGCGGTCGTGTTCTACGGCCTGCTCGGCTCGATTCTCGCGTTCGTCCTCGTCTAGATGATCCCAGTCGCCTCCAATCCCCTGATCCAGGTCACGCCCGGGCTGATGATCTGGACGATCGTCTGCTTCCTGATCACGTTCTATGTCTTGAAGAAGGTCGCATTCGGGCGAATCCAGCACACGATCGACGAGCGTCGCAAGCGGATTCGAGAGGCGCTCGACGAGGCCGACCGGGCCCGCACCGAGGCGCACAAGCTCGTCGAGGAGCACCGCGCGACGATGGCCCAGGCCCGCAGTCAGGCCGAAGAGATCCTCGCGGAAGCGCGGAAGGTCGCCGAGTCGCAGAAGCGGCGCCTGCGCGACGAGCTCGAGGAAGACCGTCAGCGCCGACTCGAGGAGACCTCGCGGCAGATCGAGGCCGAGACGGCCCGCGCGCTGCAGGCCATCCGCTCCGAGGTCGCAGACCTCACTGTGATCGCGACCCAGAAGGTGACCGGCAAGGTGCTCGACGCCGCGGATCACAAGCGGCTGATCGACGAGGCGATCGGCGAGCTCGACTTCTCGGCGCTGCAGCAGGGGAGCCCGAACTAGCGCCATGGCGGTCGTCGCACGCACGTATGCCCGGGCGCTGTTCGAGGCGGCGAAGGACGAGGGCCGCATCGAACCGGTGCGCGACGAGCTGGCGACGTTCGTCCAGGCTGTCGACGAGGTGCCCGAGCTCAGGTCGTTGATCCTGAACCCCGAGCTCGACCCGCAGACGAAGGCGGCGGCGCTCGACGCCGTGCTGGAGGGAGCCGACCAGCTGATCCGTAACTTCGTGCGAGTCGTCACCAGAAAGGGGCGCGCCGCGCAGCTCGACGAGATCGCGCGCGAGTACGAGGCGTTCGTCGCCGCGGAGGAGCAGATCATGAGCGTCGAGCTGACGACGGCGTACGAGCTCTCGGACGACGAGGCCTCGGCGATCGTGAAGCAGATCGAGGAAGCGTCGGGCCAGCGCGTCGAAGCCGCGCGCACGGTCGACCCGGACCTGATCGGCGGCCTCGTCCTCAAAGCCGGCTCGCTCGAGGTCGACTCGAGCGTCCGCGGCCGCCTCGACCGACTTCGCAGAGACCTCGCGCACGCGTCTACCTAATAGAAGGAGCTCGTTTTGAAGATTCGACCCGAAGAGATCACCTCGATCCTCCGCAAGCAGATCGAGGAGTACGACGTCGAGACCGACCTCGCCGAGGTCGGCAGCGTCCTCCAGCTCGGCGACGGGATCGCCCGCATCTACGGCCTCGAGTCCGCCGTCGCGCTGGAGATGCTCGAGCTCGAGCACGGGGTCACCGGGCTCGCGTTCAACCTCGAGGAGGACAACGTCGGCGCCGCGCTCTTCGGCGAGTGGGAGAAGATCAAGGAAGGCGACTCTGCGAAGCGCACCGGCCGTGTGGCGAGCGTGCCCGTCGGTGACGCGCTGATCGGCCGCATCGTCGACCCGCTCGGCAACGTACTCGACGGCGGTCCGCCGATCGAGACGAGCGAGCGCCGCCCGCTCGAGTTCAAGGCGCCGGGTGTCGTCGACCGCCAGCCCGTCAAGGAACCCCTCCAGACCGGGATCAAGGCCATCGACACGATGACGAACGTCGGCCGCGGCCAGCGCGAGCTGATCATCGGCGACCGCTCGACGGGCAAGACTGCGATCCTCGTCGACACGATTCTGAACCAGCGCGGCCAGGACATGATCTGCATCTACGTCGCGATCGGCCAGAAGTCGTCGACCGTGGCCCAGGTCTACGAGCGGCTGAAGGAAGCCGGCGCGATGGACTACACGATCATCGTCACGGCGCCCGCTTCACAGGCCGCGCCGATCAAGTGGATGGCGCCGTTCGCGGGAGCCGCGATGGGCGAGCACTTCATGTTCGGCGGCCGCCACGCCGTCTGCATGTACGACGACCTGTCCAAGCACGCCGACGCGTACCGCCAGATGTCGCTCCTCCTCCGGCGCCCGCCCGGGCGCGAGGCCTTCCCGGGCGACGTTTTCTACCTCCACTCGAGGCTGCTCGAGCGCGCCTGCAAGCTCTCCGACGAGCGCGGCGCCGGCTCGCTGACGGCGCTGCCGGTCATCGAGACCCAGGCCGGCGACATCGCCGCGTACATCCCGACGAACGTGATCTCGATCACCGACGGCCAGATCTTCCTCGAGGCCGACCTCTTCTTCTCGGGCGTCCGCCCGGCCGTCAACGTCGGCCGCTCGGTCTCGCGCGTGGGCGCGAGCGCCCAGACGAAGGCGATGAAGAAGGTCGCCGGGCGCCTGCGGCTCGAGCTCTCCCAGTACCGGGAGCTCGAGGCGTTCTCCCAGTTCGGGTCGGAGCTCGACCAGGCGACACAGGACTCGTTGCAGCGCGGCGAGCGCATGGTCGCGACGCTGAACCAGCCGCAATACGCGCCCTGGCCGATGGAGGAGCAGGTGGTCGCGATCTACGCGGGCATCCACGGCTTCCTCGACGACATCCCGGTGCAGGACGTCTCGCGGTTCCAGGACGAGCTGCGCGAGCAGCTGCGCACCGAGGGCGGGGTGTACGACGAGATCGCCGAGACCGGTGACCTGCCGGACGAGCTAGCCGAGAAGCTGAGCGCTGCGATCGAGAAGTTCAAGCAGGGCTTCAACACCTCCGACGAGCCCGCGCTGGCCGGAGCTGCTTCCTAGGATGGTTGCGTCTTGACTTCCAACGTGTCGACCGGTCATTTCAGACGGTCTCACGGGCAAAGCCCGAGAGTCCTAGCGGCGGCAGGGCAAGCGGTGCCTTAGCCGACTCGATGGCGTCCGTCCAGGACATCAAGCGCCGGGTCCGCTCCGTCCAGAACACGCGGAAGGTCACGCGCGCGATGGAGCTCGTCGCGGCCGCGAAGCTGCGGCGGGCCCAGACCCGCATCGAGGCGATGCGCCCGTACGCCGAGCGCATGCAGGAGCTGATGGTCGGGGTCGCGCGCGCGAGCACCTCCCTCAAGGGGCTCCCGCTGCTCCAGAGGCGCGACGTGCGCAGGGCGGCGATCCTCCCGTTGACCGGCGACCGCGGACTGGCCGGCGCGTTCAACGCGCAGATCCTCCGCGAGGCGTTCGCGATCGAGCGGCGCCTGCGAGGTGAGAACGTGGAGACCCACTGGGTCGTCGCGGGCAAGAAGGGTTTGTCCACGCTTCGCTTCCGCCGGTACGAGGTAGGCCAGGGATGGACCGGCTTCAGCGACAGCCCGCGCTACGCCGACGCACAGGCGATCGCGCACCACGTGTCCGAGCTCTACTCCCGCCAGGACGTCGACCAGGTCGTCGTCATCTACAACCACTTCGAGTCGGCGCTCACGCAGCGCGTCGTCGCGCAGGAGGTGCTGCCGATCTCCGAGTCGCTCCTCGAGGGCGGCGACGACGAGCACTCAGAGGCGCTGCTCGGGGACTTCATCTACGAGCCGGAGCCCGAGCAGATCCTCGAGCGGCTGCTGCCGGTGTATGTCGAAACTGAGATTTATCGTGCTCTTCTCGAGTCCGCCGCCTCGGAGCAAGGCGCACGAATGACGGCGATGCGCAATGCGACCAAGAACGCCGGCGAGCTGATTGACTCGCTCACGCTGTCGATGAACCGGGCCCGTCAGGCGGAAATCACCCAGGAGATCCTGGAAGTCGTGGCCGGCGCCGAAGCGCTCACGACCTGACTTCCTCGGCGGCTGCCCTGCGCGCGCCGAATCCCTGACCCGTCTAACTTCCGGCTGGTTCCTGCGTCGAACGTTCTTGAGAGACTCGGTATGCTTCAGCCCCCAACGTGAGCACTGCACCCGACCGTTCAAAGCTCGTCGGCGCGCAAGCGGGCCTCGCCGCCGTCACATCGGCCGAGACCCACGGCGAGCTTGGACAGGGCGAGGTCGAGGTCCGGGCCAAGGGTTACTGGGAACAGGTCTGGATGCGGCTCAGGCGCGACAAGATCGCGATCGCAAGCGGGGTCTTCATCATCGTCCTGGTCTTTGTCGCGATTTTCGGCGGCCCGATCGCAGAGCGCTACCTCGGCCATAGCGCAACCGCGATCAACCAGCAGGCCGGGCAGCACGGCATCGAGGCGCTTCCGGTCGGGCCGTGGTCACACGTCGCCTGCAAGGACTTCTATCCGCCCGCCACTGACTGTAAGGGCGCCAGCACGCAGCTCTACGTGCTCGGGGCGGACGGGGTCCTGGGACACGACGAGTTTCTCCGCCTTCTCTATGGAGCGCGCATCTCGCTCGAGGTCGCGGTCCTCGCGACGATTGCGGTGATGATCCTCGGAATCATCTTGGGAACAACCGCCGGCTACTACCGCGGCCTGGCCGACACTGCCATTTCCCGAGTCATCGAGTTGACGATGGTCTTCCCGGCGCTCCTCTTTATCATCGCCCTGAGCGCGACCGTCGGCCCTCGGCTGAACCGGGTCACGTTCGGTGTCTTCGCTCCAGGGGTCGTGACGCTCGTGCTCGTCTTCGCAATCTTCGGCTGGTTCTATCCGGCGAGGATCCTGCGCGCCCAGGTCCTTTCGCTGCGGGAGAAGGAGTTCGTCGAAGCCGCGCGCATGATCGGTGCGAGCGACAGCCGGATCATGCGCTCACACGTAATCCCGCACCTCATCGCTCCGATCATCGTCTACTCGACGCTGACCGTTGCCACGTACATCCTGTTGGAGGCGGGCCTCTCCTTCCTCGGGCTCGGCATCGACCCCGTCAATCCCAGCTGGGGCAACCTGCTCTCGACCGCGCCCACCTACTACCGACCCAGCCGTGGTTGATGGTCTGGCCGGGCCTCGCGATCCTGTTGACGACCCTCTCCTTCAATCTCCTGGGCGACGGGATCAGGGACGCGATCGACCCGCGCTCGAGCTCGCTGACCTAAATCGCTCTCTACGAGCCGGTCTCTGGTGCCTCGCGATGCGCTGGGTGTCTCCGCGCACTAACCAAACCTTCACCGGTACGTCAAAGGAGTTGGTCAGAGTTCTCCAACAGAAATCGAACACGGAAGGGAGTCACATGCACAAGCGATTGTTGCTTTCGGTCGCCTTGCTGGCGGTTGGAGCGGCGATGTTGACGGCGTCGAGCTTCGTGCGTCCACGCAGGGCTCGACGGCCAGGAAGGGCGGGATCGTCAAGTTCTCGCTTTTCGCTGGCATCGAGAACATCGATCCGCAGCGCTCGTACTACGTGCCCGAGTGGCAGTACGAGTGGCTGACGGCGCGAATGATGCTGAACTTCGCGCACGCGACGGGTGGCCGTGGTTACCGCCTCGTCAACGACGGCGTGAGCAGCTACACGGTCTCGAGGAACGGGAAGACGTACACGTTCCACATCCGCCCGGGATGAAGCTCAGCAACGGCGCCAAGATCACGGTCGGCGAACTACAAGCACGCGCTCATGCGAGTGCTGAACCCGAACGTCGGCTCGCCGCTCGCATCGTTCCTCACCGACCCGGCGTCGGTGAACATCGTCGGCGCGCTCGCCTACAACAACGGCGACACGCAGGACGTCCCCGGAATCAAGACGCTCGGCCCGAACACGCTGAGGATCAGCCTGGTCGCGCCGAACCCGCTGCTTCCGACCCTGATGGCGCTTCCGCCGACGGGTGCGGTCGCGACGAACCTGCCGTACTCGCCGATCACGTCGGTCAACTCGGGTCGCCCGTTGGCCGCCGGTGGGCGCTACTACGTCCAGGAGTACGTGCCGGATCGCTCGATCAAGATCCGGAAGAACCCGTACTACAAGGCCGCGGGTGCGCCGCCTACGCCCGGCCAGGTCGATGGGTTCGACTACGACATCGGCACCCAGCAGGATCAGGCGCTGCTGCTCGTGAAGAGCGGCGGGCTTGACTGGGCAGCCGACGGCCTTCCGCCGAGTGCCTGGGGTCCGCTCTTCGCCCAGTACGGGACGAAGGGTCGCGCCCAGGTCTTCTCGACGTCGGTCTCCGACTACGTCACGATGAACAACTCCAAGGGCGTGTTCAAGCGAACCCAACGCCCGCAAGGCTGTCGCCTGGGGCATCGGCCGGAACGCGCTCGTCAACGTCAGGGGCCCGAGGGCCGGTCACGCGCAGTGCAACCTGCTGACCCCGGCGATCCCCGGCTACAAGAAGTGCACCGCGTTCCCGAGAACAACCCGAACCTGAGCAAGGCTCGGCCGCTTGCTTCCGGGCACACCGGTGACCAGATCAACTACTGGTACACGGCATCGACGACCGGGTACCCAGATCCAGCAGCTCGCCTCGGCGCAGCTGAACGCGATCGGGTTCAACAACATCGAACACCGGCCGTTCCAGTCCGGGCTCTTCTCGGCACTGGGCCGCAAGGGCAACGACTACGACTTCGCGATCGTCGGCTGGTCTGCCGACTTCCCGGATCCGTACGACTACGTGAACAAGCTCCTGTCCGGTGAGACCATCCAGGACGTCCAGAACAACAACACCGCCTACTTCAACAACCCGACGGCCAACAAGCTCATGCGGAAGGCCGCGGGGATGAAGGGGCAGAAGCGACTCACGACCTACGGCAACCTCGACAACAAGATCATGAAGCACGTGGGCACCGATCGCTGGGATCGACAACCGCAACGACAGGGAGTTCTTCTCCTCGCGGATCGACACGAAGACGATCGTTCAGTCGCCCATCTACGAAATCGACCTCGGTAAGCTGGCCCTCAAGTAAGAGAGAGCCATCACGAGGACGATGACCTACTTCGGAGGCGCCGGCCCACATAGGGCCGGCGCCTCGCGCGCGTATAGACTCCCGCCGGACGGTGACGGTTCGATGATCGGTATCTGATCAGGCGGATTCTGTGGGCGCTCGTTCTCTTCCTCGTCGTCACGCTCGTTACCTTCGTCATCTTCTTCCTGATCCCGAACGACCTCGCGGCCAAGGTCGCGGGCCAGGGCTCGAGCCAGGCGCAGCGCGAGCGCGCGATCAAAGGGCTCGGGCTCGACCAACCGGTCTACAAGCAGTACGGGAAGTTCCTGTGGCGGCTGACCGAGCCGGTCCCGGTCCACGTCGGCGGCGTGCCCGTCCTCGTGCGGCCCAAGGGGGATCTCGGGAGGTCGTACATCAAGGCGACCCCGGTGAACGAGATCATCGCCGCCGCCGCTCCCGTCACCGCGTCACTCGTCTTCGGAGGGGTGATCATGTGGATGATGATCGCCCTGCCCATCGGCATCTTCTCGGCGCTCCGCCCGCGATCGCTCTTAGACAGGGTGTCGATGATCTTCGTCCTGATCGGAATCTCCGCGCATCCGGTCTGGATCGGGCTGATCTTCGCCTTCACGTTCGGTTACAAGCTGCACTGGTTCCCGATCCAGGGCTACTGCGACGTCGTCAATCCCGCCGACTGACTGCGGCGGTCCCGTGCAGTGGGCCTACCACATGTTCCTGCCCTGGGTCACGTACGCGATCCTGTTCGCCGCGCTGTACGTGCGCATGATCCGCGCGAACGTGATGGAGACGATGAACGAGGACTACGTGCGAACAGCGCGCGCCAAGGGCGCGCCCGAATCGCGCGTCCTGCGCGCGCACGTCTTGCGCAATGCGCTCCTGCCAGTGGTCACGATGCTCGGAATGGACATCGGCCTCGGGCTCGGCGGCGCGATCTTCACGGAGACGATCTACGGCTTACCCGGTCTCGGGCAGACCGCGATCCGGGCGATCGGTAGCAACGATCTGCCGATCGTGATGGGGGTGGTCGTCTTCGCTACATTGGCGATCATCATCTTCAACCTCGTCATCGACGTGCTGTACGCCTTCATCGACCCGAGGATCAGGTTGACGTAGTGCGCCTCGCGGCCAGGACTAAAAGAGGCGTTCAATGGCACTGCTCGAAGTAAGAGACCTAAAAACGTACTTCGAAACAGACGACGGAATCGTCAAGGCCGTCGACGGAGTCAGCTTCAGCGTCGAGAAGGGCAAGACGCTGGGCATCGTCGGAGAGTCCGGCAGCGGCAAGAGCGTGACCTGCCTCACGATCATGGGGCTCAACGCGAGGAAGCACACGATCACCAGCGGCGAGGCGATCTTCAAGGGCAAGAACCTGATCGGCATGCCGCTCGAGCCGATTGCGCGAGATTCGCGGAAACGACATCGCGATGATCTTCCAGGACCCGATGACGTCGCTGAACCCGGTGCACTCGATCGGGACCCAGTTGGTCGAGGCGATTCAGCTCCATCGCGACGTCTCGACCAAGAGTGCGCGAAGGCGCGTGCGCCGGAGTTGCTGAAGGCGGTCGGGATTCCGCGCGCCGACCGCCGGATCGACGACTACCCTCACCAGTTCTCGGGCGGGATGCGCCAGCGCGCGATGATCGCCATGGCGCTCGTCAACGATCCCGACCTACTGATCGCCGACGAGCCGACGACCGCGCTCGACGTGACGACGCAGGCGCAGATCGTGAACCTGATGAAGCGCCTGCAGCAGGAGTTCGGCAGCGCGATCATCGTGATCACGCACGACCTTGGAGTGGTCGCCGAGACGGCAGACGACGTGCTCGTCATGTATGCGGCGGAGGTTGCAGAGCAGGCGCCGGTGCGACAAGCTCTTCAACCGGCCTCATCACCCCTACACGTGGGGTCTGCTCGGTTCGCTCCCGCGGCTCGACACCGACGTCGAGCGCCTGGTGCAGATCCCGGGCCAGCCGCCGTCGCTCCTTCAGGCCCCCGAAGCGGCTGCCGGTTCCACCCGCGTTGCGCGTACGTCATGGAGAAGTGCCGCCAGGTCGACCCCGAGCTTGTCCGCATCTCGACCGATCCCGACGCATTTGCAGGCGTGCCATCTCGACGAGGCGACGAAGGACCGAGAGGCTGCGAAGCTGCTCGAGGCCACGACTGGGGAAGGCACTCCAAACCGAGAGCTTGAGCCGATGGCTGAAGACCTCCTCGTCGTCGATGACGTGAAGAAGCACTTCCCCGTCACGCGCGGGATCATCTTCCAGAAGCAAGTCGGAGCCGTCAAAGCCGTGGACGGCGTCAGCTTCTCGGTCAAGTCGGGCGAGACGCTCGGGATCGTCGGGGAATCCGGCTGCGGCAAGTCGACGCTCGCCCGCTGCATCATGCGCCTGCTCGACGCGACCGACGGCAAGATCATCTTCGACGGCCGCGACATCACGCGCCTCTCGCGCCCGGCCATGCGACCCGTCCGGCGCGAGATGATGATGATCTTCCAGGATCCTTATGCCTCGCTCAATCCGCGCAAGCGAGTCGGCTTCATCGTCGCCGAGGCACTCGAGGTGCACAAGCTGGGAACGCCGGCCGAGGTCAAGCGGCGCGTCCAGGAGCTGCTCGAGATCGTCGGTCTCAACCCGGAGCACTACAACCGGTTCCCGCATGAGTTCTCGGGTGGCCAGCGCCAGCGCATCGGGGTCGCGCGCGCGCTCGCGATCAGCCCGAAGCTGATCGTCTGCGACGAGCCGGTCTCGGCGCTCGACGTCTCCGTGCAGGCGCAGATCCTCAACCTGCTCGAGGACCTCCAGCAGGAGTTCGGGCTGACCTACGTCTTCATCGCCCACGACCTGAACGTCGTCCGGCACATCTCAGATCGGGTTCTGGTCATGTACCTCGGGAAGATCGCCGAGCTGGCTCCGAAGACGGAGCTGTACGAGACTGCCCAAGCATCCCTACACGGGAGCGCTGCTCTCCGCCGTTCCGATCGCCGATCCCGAGCGCGGTCGCGCCCGCGAGCCTCTCGTCCTCGAGGGCGACGTTCCGAGCCCGCTCAACCCGCCGAGCGCCTGCCACTTCCATCCGCGCTGTCCGCGCTTCCAGGAAGGCCACTGCGACGTCGAGGAGCCACCGCTCTACTCGTTCGGCGGAGAGCACGTGGCGGCCTGTCACTACCCGCTCGAGAGCTGGCCGCTCGATGCCGAAGAGTTCAAGAGGCCGGGACGGGCAGTGGAAACGCCCAGGGAGCCCGGCCTGGTCTCGTAGCGATGTGGCTCCCGGCTCTCCGCCGGATGCTGAAGCTGTTCGCGTCATCAGCGTAGGCACGATCGTGCTGTCCGTGCTGTTCGGACTCCTGCTCAGCGCCTCGATCATGCGCTCGATCGCCATCGGGTTCTACCTCGTGGGCTGCTTCGTGCTGTTCGGGGCCTTCTTCTTCGGCAACCGCGGACCGATCCGCCCGCGCGGGGACGAGGACACGGGCGGCCTGTTCCGCGTCACCTCACGTCGACTCCGCTGGGCGACGAAAGAGGAGCAGGAGGAGGCGATCAACGAGCGCCGCGATCTTCCTTCCACTCGGGTTCGTCCTCATCCTCCTGGGTGTTGTCTGGGACACCAAGCACTCGGTGTTCTGACGACTAGCTAACCGATCTCCGCCGTCTTCGTCACACTTAGTGAAGTGAGGAGTCGCTCTCGAACCTGTGAACGTGCGCGCGCGTGGATCTCGGCCGAGCTCGACGGCGAGCTGTCCGATTTCGAATCGATCCTCCTGCGCGGCCATCTCGGGGCTGCGGATCCTGCAAGACGTTCAAGCTCGACGCCGCGGCCTTCGCCCGGACGCTTCGCGAGGCCTCTCTCGAGACGATGAGCAGGCCGGTCATCGTCTCGCGCCGACGCAGCATCGCCTTCCGGCCGCTCCGAGTCCCGGGCGCCGCTGCACTCGTCGCCTTGACGATCGCATCCGGCGGGCTGTTCGCGTCGATCCACGCGGAGTTCGGTTCTCCGCCCGCCGAGGACCGGCGTTGGCGTCCTCGACGATCAGGACGTCCACCAGCTCCAGCGGCAGAATGCGGCCGCGGCGCTGGCCGAGCTGAAGGTCCGGCGCCGTGCGCTGACCGTTGCGACGTCGCAGATCCCGCGCACCACGGGATTCCAGCACCCTTAGAGGCGATCTCGGACACGGAGAGACGGTCTGTTGACCGCCCGCGCGGTAACGTTCGCGGTCGCTCAGGTACGGTTGGAGCATGATTCCGTCGCTGATCACCTCGTACGTCTGAGAGCTCGACCACGCCGCCCGGGTGGCGGCGATGATGGAGGCCACTCAGCGCTATCCGAGTGCAGATCGCGAGCGCGGGGCCTTCGGTAGACTCGTGGACGCTGGTAGGCGCCTTCGTGGAAGGCGCGCCCGGTCAGGCACTCCTCTGCAGGAGGAACCGAATGGCTAAGACCGAGAACGTCCCTAACACAGGCACGCTGATCGAGGTCAAGGGCGTCGTCATCGACGCGCTGTTCCCGGACGAGCTGCCGGAGATCTACAGCGCCCTCCGCATCACCGCTGGACGGCCGCGACCTGATCGCCGAGGTCCAGCAGCACCTCGGCGACGACCGCGTCCGCGCGGTCGCCATGGACTCCACCGACGGCCTCGCGCGGGGCATCGAGGTCGTCGACCTCGGCGGGCCGATCACGGTCCCGGTCGGCGAGGTGACGCTCGGACGGGTCTTCAACGTCCTCGGCGAGCCGGTCGACGAGCAGCCGGCGCCGGCCGACGGCGTCGAGCGCTGGCCGATCCACCGCGACCCGCCCAGCTTCCGCGACCTGTCGCCGAAGATCGAAATCTTCGAGACCGGGATCAAGGTCATCGACCTGATCGCCCCGTTCGTCCGCGGCGGCAAGGTCGGCCTCTTCGGCGGCGCCGGGCGTCGGCAAGACGGTCGCTGATCCAGGAGCTGATCCACAACGTCGCCCGCGAGCACGGCGGCGACTCCGTTTTCGCCGGCGTCGGCGAGCGCACCCGCGAGGGCAACGACCTCTGGCTCGAGATGCAGGAGTCGAAGGTGATCGACAAGGTCGCGCTCGTCTACGGGCAGATGAACGAGCCGCCGGGGGCGCGCCTGCGCGTCGGCCTCTCCGGCCTGACGATGGCCGAGTACTTCCGCGACGAGGGCCAGGACGTCCTGCTGTTCAT
Organism: uncultured Actinomycetes bacterium; assembly: GCA_963742635.1. Taxonomy (GTDB): domain Bacteria; phylum Actinomycetota; class Thermoleophilia; order Gaiellales; family Gaiellaceae; genus VAXT01. The sequence goes on along the minus strand of CAVUMW010000001.1, from coordinate 1,227 downwards.
CGACAACATCTTCCGCTTCATCGCAGGCGGGCTCCGAAGTCTCCGCGCTGCTCGGCCGCATGCCTAGCGCCGTCGGCTACCAGCCGACCCTCGGCACCGAGATGGGCGAGCTCCAGGAGCGCATCACGTCCACGCAGAAAGGCTCGGTCACGTCGATCCAGGCGATCTACGTCCCCGCCGACGACTACACCGACCCGGCCCCGGCCAGCGTGTTCGCGCACCTCGACGCGTACGTCTACCTCGAGCGCTCGATCGCCGAGAAGGGCATCTTCCCCGCCGTCGATCCGCTTGCCTCCATCTCGCGTGCACTCCGGCCGACATCGTCGGCGAGGACCACTACGGCGTCGCCGCGCGTGCAGAAGATCCTCCAGCGCTACAAGGACCTCCAGGACATCATCGCCATCCTCGGCGTCGACGAGCTGACCGACGAGGACAAGCTGACCGTGAACCGCGCCCGGAAGATCGAGCGTTTCCTGTCCCAGCCGATCTTCGTCGCCGAGCAGTTCACGGGCACGCCCGGCGACTATGTCCCGCTCGAGGAGACGATCCAGGGCTTCCACGAGATCCTCGACGGCAAGCACGACGACCTTCCCGAGCAGGCGTTCTACATGGTCGGCACGATCGAGCAGGCCGCCGCCAAGGGCCGCGGTGAGCAGGAGCCCCAAGAGCCGTCGCCACCTGCCGAAGAGCCCGAGTCCGAGCCCGTTCCCGCTTAAGTGGCGACGTTCGACGTCTCGCTCGTCACCCCCGACGGGCCGGTCTTCGAGGGCGAGGTCGAGATGCTCATCGTGCCCGGCGCGGACGGGGAGATCGGTGTGCTCGCACGCCACGCGCCGCTCATCGCGATGCTGAACGCGGGCTCGACGCGCGTGCATGCTGAACGCGCAGAAGCCCAGGTGCTGAAGATCGCGGCGGGGCGAGCGCTGCAAGGTCGAGCAGGATCGCGCGCTCGCCCTGGTGGACGACGCGGTCGACGCGAAGCACATCGACGACGCGCGGGCCAGGAAGCAGCTCGAGGATGCGCAGGCGGAGCTGGAGCGAATCGAGCGCGGCGAGTCGGATGCCGACCGCTGGCAGGCCGAGCAACGCGTCAAGCACGCGGAGAACCAGCTCTCGGTCGGTCGCAGCGCCATGGCTGACGTTGAGCATTCGCTCCGGGGATCTATCCCACGATCGGAGGAGCTCGTGCAGGCGACGCGCGACCTCGATCGTGGACGGACGACGCAG